>NZ_ANBB01000020.1 GCF_000341105.1 Nocardiopsis potens DSM 45234 | reverse complement strand
GCCCCCCCCCCCCCGCCGGTGGGCGGACGGCGGCGGGGTCCCGCTGCGGCCGGGCCGGCCGCAGCACGGTGCGGCGCCGGGCGGTCCCTCCGGCGCCGTGCACCCCGTTCCGCAGGGCCTCGATGGGGATGCGCTCCCCGCGGGCCGGGTCCCGCCCGGCGCGCGGTGCCGCGTCGGGCACGGGGGGCCGCCCGCTCTGACGGGACCGCACCGCCGGGATCAGCGCGGGGGGCGGCCGGCGGGCGGGGGGTCGAGGTCCAGGCCGTCGCCGAGCAGGGCGTGCAGGCGCAGGGCGAGCTGGAGCTCCAGGGCGCGCGGCGGGCTCTGCCAGTCCGGCCCGAGCAGCCGGCCGACCCGGTCCAGGCGCTGGGCGACGGTGTTCACGTGCACGTGCAGGGCGTCCTTGGCGCGGGCCGGGCTGGCCCCGTGCGCGAAGTAGGCGCGCACCGTCTCCACCAGGGTGGTGCCGCGCTCCCGGTCGTAGGCGAGCAGCGGGCCCAGGGTCGCCTCGACGAACCCGGGGACGTCCCGGTCGCCGCCGATCAGCAGCCCGAGGAAACCCAGGTCGGCGGGGGAGGCCACGTCCCCGGTGCGGCCCAGCGAGACCAGCGCCCGCAGGCAGCGCCGCGCCTCGGCGTAGGCGCCCCGGAAGCCCGGCACCCCCGCGGTGGGGCCCGCGGTGCCCGCGGTCACCGGGGTGTTCACCGCCGCGGACAGCGCCTCGGCGGCCCGGGCGCCGACCTCGGCCGGGTCCTTCCCGGGAAGCGCCAGCACGGTGCCGCCGGCCCGCGTCCCCGCCAGGCCGTCGCCGGTCTCCGCCAGGTGCTGGGCGGCCGAGCGGAGCCGCCCGGCGTGCGCCCCGGGCGCCTCGGCGACCACCACGACGTGCGGGGCGTCCAGGTCGGCGCCGAGCAGCCGGGCCCGGCGGCGCAGCGCGTCGGCGTCGTCCGGGGAGTCCAGCACCGCGTCCAGCAGGTCGCCGCGGACCCGGTGCTCGGCCTCGCTCGCCGAGCGGCGCATCACCAGCAGCAGGGCGACCACCAGGGCGGCCCGCTCCAGGATCCGGCGGTCGGCGGCGTCCAGCCGCACCCCGCGCAGCACCAGGGTGCCCAGCGGCTCGCCGCCGGCCAGCACCGGTGCGGCGCAGGTCTCGCCGACCTGCACCACCCGGCCGCCGGCCTGCGCGGCCCGCACCGCCTCGGCGTCCTCCCCGGCGGGGCCGTCCGGACCGGGGCGCCCGGCCCCGGGCGGGCCCGCGTCGTAGAGCACCGCCGAGCCGCCCAGCACCTCGCTGACCGCGGCCTCCACCTCCTCCATCCCGCCGCCGCGCAGCACCAGGTCGGTGAGGCGCTCGTGGGCGGCCGCGGCCCGCTCCACGCCGGTGCTGTGCAGGGTGAGCCGCTGGTTGGCCTCGCCCAGCTCGGCCAGGGCGGCCCGGGTGTCCTCGATGAGGCCGGCGTTGTCGATCGCGATCGAGGCGTGCGCCGCGAGCGAGCCGAGCAGCGCCACCTCGTCCCGGGAGAAGGGCCGCTCCCGGCGGTTGGCCGCGAACAGCACCCCGATCACCCTGCCGTTGAGCTGCAGCGGCACCCCGAGGATGGCGATCAGGCCCTCTTCGCTGACGGCGGTGTCGATCGGGTCGGTGTGCGCGAACCGGGTGTCGGTGAAGTAGTTCGCGGTCACGTAGGGCAGCGCGGTCTGCGCCACCAGCCCGCCCAGCCCGTCCCCGGGGCTCAGCCGCAGCCGCTGGAACCGCGCCGACACCGACCCCGAGGTGACCCGCATGACGGTGCCGCCGCCGTCGCCCGGATCGGCGTCGCGCAGCGTCAGGTAAGCGGTGTCGGTGCCGAGCAGGTTGCGGGCCCGGTCCACGATGGCGCGCAGCACCCGGTCCAGGTCGCGCATGCCGGCCAGGTCGTTCGCGGTCTCGTACAGCGCGGCCAGCTCCGACTCGCGCCGCCGCCGGTCGGCCAGCACGGTGCGCACCTCCAGGGCGAGCACCTTCGCCGTCTCCAGCCCGGCCAGGGCCTCCGGGTCCCACCCGGCGGCCCGCGCCTCCATCAGCGGCCGCTCGTACTCCACGGCGGGCGCGTCGCGCAGCAGCAGCCGCAGGAACTGGGTCTGCGCGCTCTCCGGGCCGGCCGGGTCCGGCGGCGGGACCGACCGGGTCACCCGGCGCTCCAGCCGCCGTCGAGGGTGAGCGAGGCCCCGTTGACGAACGAGGCGGCGGGGCCGCACAGGTAGGCGACGGCCTCGGCGACCTCCTCGGGCTCCAGCAGCCGCTTGGCCGGGGTGCGGGCGAGCAGCACCCGCTCGGCCACCTCGCCGGGGTCCAGGCCGTGCGCGGCGGCCTGATCGGCGAGCTGGCCCTCGACCAGCGGGGTGCGCACGTAGCCGGGGGCGACGCAGTTGGACGTGACGCCCCGGGCGGCCCCCTCCACCGCGACGGCCTTGGACAGCCCCTCCAGGGCGTGCTTGGCGGTGACGTAGGCCGACTTGTAGGGCGAGGCGAGCCGCCCGTGCACCGAGGAGACGTTCACGACCCGGCCCCACCCCCGCCGGTACATGTGCGGCAGGGCGGCCCGGACGGTGCGGAACGGCGCCTCCACCATGACCCGCAGCATCCGGGAGAACTCCTCCGGAGGGAACTCCTCCACCGGGGAGACCAGCTGGAACCCGGCGTTGTTCAGCACGATGTCGGCGCCCCTGCCGATCTCCTCGGCGGCTTCGGGGTCGGCCAGGTCGGCCGGGACGGCGGTGCCCGCCCCGCTCTCGGCGAGCGCGCGCACCCCCTCGGCGTCCCGGTCCACCAGCCGGACCTCGGCGCCGGCGGCGGCCAGCCGCAGCGCGCACGCCCGGCCGATGCCGGAGGCGGCGCCGGTCACCACGGCGGTCCGCCCGCGCAGGTCGAGCGGGGCGGACGCGCCGGCCGCGGCCGGCGCCGGAACGGGCGCCGCAGGCTGCGCGCGCCGGTCGGTGGTGGCCATCGAGCCCTCCTGGTCCTGCACGGGGCCGGGGCCGGAGCCCCGGCGGGAGCGGTCGCAGCTCAATCTAGGCGGGCCCGGCCCCCCGGCGCATGGGGCCCGCCTCCATGCCGGACGGCCCGGGAGTGGCGCCCGGCGACATGCCTCGCCGGCCGCGGCCCCGGGGGCCGCCCGCGGGGGCGCCGCCGGCGTCCGGGGCCCAGGGGTGTGCCCCGGATACATGGGCGCGCCGCACCGTGGGTGGGCGGCCGCTATGGCATGGGCCACACTGTGCGGCCTACGGTGCAGCTGCCGAGGCCCTCCGGGCGTCCGGAAGGCCTCGGGCCCTGCCCCCCGACCGTGCGGAAAAGGTGGAGAACCCCATGGCCACGACCCGCGACGGCACCCCGCGCAGCTCGTTCGCGAAGGTGGTGACGTCCAGCCTGATCGGTACCACGATCGAGTGGTACGACTTCTTCCTCTACGGCTCCGCGGCCGCGCTGGTGTTCGGCTCGGTGTTCTTCCCCGAATCCGACCCGCTGACCGGGACGCTGCTGGCGTTCGGCACCTACGCGGTCGGGTTCGTCGCCCGGCCGGTCGGCGGCCTGGTCTTCGGGCACTACGGGGACCGGATCGGCCGGAAGAAGCTGCTGGTCATCAGCCTGCTGATGATGGGCGCCTCGACGTTCGCGATCGGGCTGCTGCCCGGCCACGCCGCGATCGGCCTGCTGGCGCCGCTGCTGCTCATCCTGCTCCGGCTCGTCCAGGGCTTCGCGCTGGGCGGCGAGTGGGGCGGGGCGGTGCTGCTCGTCTCCGAGCACGGCAGCCCGCGCCACCGGGGCTTCTGGGCGTCCTGGCCGCAGGCCGGCGTGCCCTGCGGGAACCTGCTGGCCACCGCGGTCCTCGCGGTGCTGGCCGCGACCATGTCGGACGCCTCCTTCGAGGCCTGGGGGTGGCGCATCCCGTTCCTGCTCTCCGGGATCCTGGTGCTGATCGGGCTCTACATCCGGCTGGCGGTGTCGGAGTCCCCGGTCTTCCTGGAGGCGGCCGCGCGGGCGGAGCGGGCCCGGGCCGCCGAGGGCGCCGTCGAGCGGGCCCCGCTGCTGCTGGTGCTCCGGGACCACTGGCGCGAGCTGCTGGTGGCCATGGGCGTGCGCGTCGCGGAGAACATCTCCTACTACGTCATCACCGCGTTCATCCTGGTCTACGCGGTGCAGGAGGCCGGCGTCGACGACGGCACGGTGCTCAACGCGCTGCTGGTCGCCTCGGTGGTGCAGCTGGCCGCCATCCCGCTGTGGGGGTTGCTCTCCGACCGGGTGGGGCGCCGCCCGGTGGTGGCCTTCGGCGCGGTCGGGGTGGGCGCCTGGGCGTTCGCGTTCTTCCCGATCATCGACCAGGGCACGTTCGGCGCGCTGCTCGCCGCCGCCGCGGTCGGCCTGGTGCTGCACGCCGCCATGTACGGGCCGCAGGCCGCCTACTTCTCCGAGCTGTTCGGCACCCGGACCCGCTACTCCGGCGCCTCCATCGGCTACCAGCTGGCCTCGATCGCCGCGGGCGGCCTGGCTCCGCTCATCGCCACCGCGCTGCTGGCGGAGTTCGCCTCCTCGGTGCCGATCTCGGTCTACGTGGCCGCGGCGTCGGTGCTCACCCTGGCGGCGGTCGCGGTGTCGCCGGAGACCCGCGGCCGGGACCTGGCCGAGCGCCCCGCCCAGGACGGGGCGGCCGACCCGGATCAGGCCGCCGGGTCCCGGTAGCGCAGCAGGTAGGCCCGCTCGCCGGCGTCCAGCCGGCGGGCGGCCTGGCGGTCCAGGTCGTAGCCGACGATGACCGACTCGGCCCGCAGGTAGACCGCATCGTCGTCGAGGATCTCGTAGGCCAGCCGGAAGCTGGCGTTGCGCACCTCGGTGACCCGGGTCTCCACCCGGACCGGGGCGCGGCGGAGCAGCAGCGGCCGCAGGTAGTCCACCTCGTGCCGGGCGACGACCAGCGCGCCGAACAGCCGCTCCCCGCCCCCGTCCGGCTCGGAGTCCCACTTGAGGAACGCGATCCGGGCGTCCTCCAGGTAGGTCAGCATCCGCACGTTGTTGACGTGGTTCAGCGGGTCGAGGTCGGCGAAGCGGACCTGGGCCAGGTGCACATGGCGCTCACCGCCCCCCGCGGTCCGTCCGGGGGGCGCCTCGGTCGCGATCTCCACCACTGCTCAGGTCCCTGCCTCTCCGCCGCCGCGATCCCGGGCGGCCCGTACGCACCGGGCCGCCCACCGGCCGATTCTCCCGCGCCGGGCGGACCGCCCGCACACCGCCCCCGGGTCAGGCCCCGCCGGAGCCGCGCCGCAGCCCGGTGCAGCGGGCGAGGAACGCCAGCTGCTCGGAGCCGAGCGCCACGCTGCGGCTGACCGAGCGGGAGCTGTGCCCGACCTCGGACTCCCGGCGGAGCAGCACCGGGCGCTCCTCGGGCGGGGCGGAGGTGGCGTGCTGCACGGCGGCGCACATCTTCCGCGCGTGCAGCGGGTCCACCCGGGTGTCGTTCTCGAACACGGTGAACAGGACCGCCGGGTAGCGCACCCCCTCCCGGACATGGTGGTAGGGGGAGTAGGAGAGCAGCCAGTCCAGCTGCTCGGGGTCGTCGGCGGAGCCGTACTCCACGTTCCACAGCCGCCCCAGCCCGAACCGCTCGTAGCGGACCATGTCCAGCAGCGGCGCCGAGCACACCGCGGCCGCGAACAGGTCCGGCCGCTGGGTGACGGCCGCGCCCACCAGCAGGCCCCCGTTGCTGCCGCCCATCACGGCGAGCCGGTCCGGGGCGGTGGCGCCGGACGCGATGAGGTGCTCGGCGCCGGCGGCCAGGTCGTCGAAGACGTTCTGCTTCCGGTCGAGCATGCCGTCCCGGTGCCACTCCTCGCCCTCCTCCAGGCCGCCGCGGAGGCCGGCGACGGCGTAGACGCCCCCGGCCCGGACCCAGGCCAGCGCGGTCGCGGAGTAGAAGGGGGTGACGGAGAGCGCGAAGCCGCCGTAGCCGGACAGCACGGTCGGCAGCGGGCCCTCGGCCCCCTCCGGGGAGAGCACCAGCATCCGCACGGTGGTGCCGTCCTTGGAGGCGTAGGCGACCTGCTCGGCGCGGACCCCGGGCAGGTCCAGGTCCCCGGCCCCGGGCGCGGCGGCCCACAGCGAGGCCTCGCCGGTCCGCGCGTCCAGCCGGTACACCGAGGCGGGGGTGGCGTGGTCGGTGTAGGTGAACCACACCTCGTGGCCGCCCTCGGGCCGCTCGGTCAGCGCGCCGACGCTGCCCGGGCCGGGCAGCTCCACCCTGCCCAGCAGGTCGCCGGTGGCCAGGTCGTGCCGGGTGATCTCGGAGACCGCGTGCCGGGCCCAGACCGCGACCAGCTGCGGCCGGTCCAGCTCCGGCCCGTCCGCGATCGCGTACCCGCCGAGCACCGCCTCCGGGTCGGGGCCGATCAGGGTGCGCCAGTTCTCCGGGCCTGGGTCGGCGGGGTCGCAGACGCACAGCCGGCCGCGGGACGCGTCCCGGTCGGTGGAGACGTACAGCCGGCCGTCCCGCCCGACGTAGGGCTCGGCCTCGGCGTCCGCGCCCTCCTGCACCGGGGTGAAGCAGGGCGTCTCCGGGCCGGACTCGGCCAGGTCGGCGATCCAGGCGTCGTTGCTGACCGAGGTCCCCTCGGAGGAGGTCAGCAGCAGGTACCGGCCGGAGCGGTCCACGGCCGCCCCGAAGTACTCGGTCATGCCGCGCCCCTCGCCGAAGACCAGTACGTCCTCGTCGGTGGGGCGGCCGACCCGGTGCAGGTAGACGCGGCGGTGGTACTGGCGCTCGTCCTCGGGCACCTGCTCGGGCGGGAGCCGCCGGACGTAGTAGAACGCCTTGCCGCCGGGCAGCCAGGCCGGGGCGGAGTGCCGGGTGCGGTCGATCGGGCCGTCCACCGTCTCGCCGGTGGCGATGTCCATGACCCGGAGCAGGGACTCCTCATCGCCGCCCTCGGAGAGGTGGTAGGCGAGCAGCCGCCCCTCGTCGTCGGGGTACCAGCCGTCCAGGGTGGTGGTGCCGCTCGGGTCGATCGCGGTGGGGTCGATCAGCACCCGCTCGCCCTCGCCCGGGGCCGAGGTCACCAGCACCCCGTGCTCCTGGCCGGGCTCGCGCCGGACGAACAGGCACCGTTCGCCGCGCCACACCGGCGGGCCGACGTGGCCGGCCCGCATCAGCGCGGCGATGTCCGCCGCGAAGGCGGACCGCTCCGGCCAGGAGTCGCGCATCCGGGCGTAAAGGGCGTCCTGGGCCGCGGACCATTCCCGGGAGGCGGGCGAATCCGCCTCCTCCAGCCAGCGGTAGGGGTCGGCGACGGAACGGCCGTGCAGATCTTCGACCAGGTCCGAGCGGCCGGCCGCGGGGTAGCGGTGATGAGGCATGACCGCACCCTATCGGCGCGCTTCACGTCGCCGATTCATACCGTGCGCCATTATCGGAAGCCAGGGGTTTTCCACGAGCCCGCAGAATTGGGGTGGCGGCGGACGGGTCCGACCCAGCAAACTGAATGCGGGACTAAACGCTGCGGGAACCACCCACGGGAGGTCCGTGTGGAAGAGTCGACAGAGGCGGCCGCGAGGCCGGCCCACAAGGAGGTCTCCTGGCTGGCCGATCGGCTGGCCGGGGTAGAGACACGTACGGCCGGAGCGGTGCTGTGAGCGCCCGCACCGGCACGGAGGGCGGCACACTCCGCAGGCACGTCCTCCTGCTCAACGCCAGCTACGAACCCCTGACCACGCTCCCCCTGCGCCGGGCCGTGCTCCTGGTGCTCAGGGACAAGGCCGAGGTCGTCCACGGCGACGCGGCCGGTGCGGTACTGCACTCCGCGACCACGGTGCTCTCGGTGCCGTCGGTGATCCGGCTCCGCCGCTACATCAGGGTTCCCTACCGCCGCCGCGTTCCGCTGACCAGGATCGCGCTGATGCGCCGGGACGGCAACCACTGCGCCTACTGCGGCAAGCGCGCCGAGACCATCGACCACGTCATCCCCCGGAGCAGGGGCGGCGCCCACATCTGGGAGAACGTGGTCGCCTCCTGCAAGCCCTGCAACCACAAGAAGGCCGACCGTCTCCTCGACGAGCTGGGGTGGACGCTCAACATCACCCCCAGCGTTCCACGAGGTCTGCACTGGCGGCTGATCAACGGAGACCAGCACGGCGACCCGCAGTGGGCGCCGTACATGCCCCGCCAGGCGGCCTGATCAGGACAACCGAACCGCGCAGCGCCCACCGTGACGCGCCCCGGGGGACCACCCGGGGCGCGTCGCCCGTTCCAGGAGCGGGGCGGGGCTGAGACGGCGGCGCGCCGCGCGGGCGGCCGGTGCCTATCATCGGTGCCATGCCTCGATACGAGTACGCCTGCCGGACCTGCGGCGAGTCCTTCGAACTGTCCCGGCCGATGGCCGAGTCCGCCGACCCCGCCGACTGCCCGCAGGGGCACGGCGACACGGTGAAGCTGCTGTCCCGGGTGGCCGTCGGCGGGATGGCCGCCGAGCCCGCCGGAGGCGGCGGCGGGGGCTGCTGCGGCGGCGGGTGCTGCGGCTGACCGCGCACGCCCGGCCCTTCGGCGGGCCGGCCCCTCCCCGAGCGGTGGTCCCGACGCTGCGGCCTTGACCGGGCGGGTCGACGGGGCCGCTCTGCCGGGATCACCGGGGCGGGCCCTTCTCCGGCAGGCGGTCCGGTCCGGAACGGGCGGAGCCCGGGTCACCGCCGTGCGGGCGGGACCCGGGCTCCGCCGGTGCCGGTGCGGGGCTCAGCCCTCGATCTGGGAGACGTCCCGGGCGGCACCGGTGGAGGCCGAGGTCGCCATCGCGGCGTAGGCGCGCAGCGCGGCGGTCACCGACCGCTCGCGGGTGCGCGGCCGGAACCCGCCGAGCTCCTTGAGCAGCCGCTCGCGGCGGGCGTTCAGCTCGTCCTCGGGAACCTCCAGGACGATGCCGCGGTTCGGGATGTCGATGCCGATCACGTCGCCGTCCTCGACCAGGGCGATGTCGCCGCCGGCCGCCGCCTCCGGGGAGGCGTGCCCGATGGACAGCCCGGAGGTGCCGCCGGAGAACCGGCCGTCGGTGACCAGGGCGCACGCCTTGCCCAGCCCGCGCCCCTTGAGGAAGCTGGTCGGGTAGAGCATCTCCTGCATGCCGGGGCCGCCCTTGGGGCCCTCGTAGCGGATGACCACCACGTCGCCCGGCTCCACCCGCTTGTTCAGGATGCCCTCGACGGCGTCCTCCTGGCTCTCGAAGACCTTGGCCGGGCCGGTGAAGGTGAGCAGCTCCTCCTCCACGCCGGCGGTCTTGACCACCGCGCCGTCCACGGCCAGGTTGCCGAAGAGCATGGCCAGCCCGCCGTCGGCGCTGTAGGCGTGGCCGACCGAGCGGATGCAGCCGGCCTCCCGGTCGGTGTCCAGGCTCTCCCACCGGGTGTCCTGGGAGTAGGCCTTGGTGGTGCGCCGCCCCCCCGGGGCGGCGTGGAACAGCTCGACCGCCTCCGGCGACGCGCTGGGCAGGGAGATGTCCCACTCGGCGATGAACTCGCCGACCGTCTTGCCGTGCACGGTGGGCAGCGAGGTGTCGATCAGCCCGCCGCGGGCCAGCTCGCCGAGGATGGCGGGGATGCCGCCGGCCCGGTGCACGTCCTCGACGTGGTACTTGTCCGTGTTCGGCGCGACCTTGCACAGGCAGGGCACCTTGCGGGAGAGCTCGTCGATCTCCGGCAGGCCGAATTCCACGCCGGCCTCGGTGGCCGCGGCCAGCAGGTGCAGGATGGTGTTGGTGGAGCCGCCCATCGCGATGTCCAGCGCCATCGCGTTGCCGAAGGCCTGCGGGGTGGCGATGGACAGCGGCAGCACCGAGGAGTCGTCGCCCTCGTAGTAGCGCTTGGCCACGTCCACCACGAGCCGGCCGGCGTCCTGGTAGAGCCGCTTGCGGGCGACGTGGGTGGCCAGCACGGTGCCGTTGCCGGGCAGGGCCAGGCCGATCGCCTCGGTGAGGCAGTTCATCGAGTTGGCGGTGAACATGCCGGAGCAGGAGCCGCAGGTGGGGCAGGCGGCCTCCTCCAGCACCGCGAGCTCCTCCTCGGAGACGCTCTCGTCGGCGGCGGCGACCATCGGGTCGATCAGGTCGAGCTTGCGCTCCTTGGTGGCGGTCCCGTCGACCACGGTGACCCGGCCGGCCTCCATCGGGCCGCCGGAGACGAACACGGTGGGGATGTTCAGCCGCATCGCGGCCAGCAGCATCCCGGGGGTGATCTTGTCGCAGTTGGAGATGCAGACCAGCGCGTCCGCGCAGTGCGCGTTGACCATGTACTCCACCGCGTCGGCGATGAGCTCGCGGCTGGGCAGCGAGTAGAGCATGCCGCCGTGGCCCATGGCGATGCCGTCGTCGACCGCGATGGTGTTGAACTCGCGGGGGACGCCGCCGGCCTCGCGGACCGCGCCGGCCACCACGTCGGCGACCTCGCGCAGGTGCACGTGGCCCGGGACGAACTGGGTGAAGCTGTTGGCCACCGCTACGATCGGCTTGCCGAAGTCCTCGCGCTCCACGCCCGAGGCGCGCATGAGCGCGCGGGCGCCGACCATGTTCCGGCCGTGGGTGACGGTGCGTGAGCGGAGCTGCGGCATGGGATTCTCCCAACGAGAACGGTGTTTCAGACCGATGGTATCCCCGGCGCCCACCTGCCTGTGTCTCGACTCCAAAGATTTATGTCTCATATTTTGAGATGACATGTCCGGGGCCGGACACGGCGGCGGCCCGCCCCGGGCGCCGGGACGGGCCGTTGCGGGCTCCGCGGGTCAGTACTTGGCGGGCAGGACCTTCTCCGCCGCGCGGTGGATGTCCTCGATCTCCTGCTCGGTGAGGCGGCTCTTGCCGGTCCGCAGCCACTTGCGCACCTTGGTGCCGCGGATGATGTCGACCCCGCGCAGGTTGTGGCTGTCCCAGGGCATCCCGGGGCCGTAGATGGCCAGCGAGGCGCGGACCTCCACCGGCCGGCCGAGCTCGTCGCTGATCAGCTGCTGGGCGGTCCGGGCCTCCTCCAGCGCCTCGTCGATCCGCTCGTTCTTGGAGAACCGCCCGTGGTAGAGGCTCTCCAGCTTGTTGCGGAGCGGCAGCCGCTTGTCCCACGACTCGGAGTCGATCGCGAACGCGCCGCGCCGCCCGACGATGAAGTGGTCGATCTGGCCGTTGCCGCCCGGGGTGCCGCGCGCGTGCAGCACCCGGTAGCCCAGCCGCTTCATCACCCGCAGCTGCGCCTCGGTCCGCCGCTGGGCCATGGAGGGCTTCCGCCAGCGGGGGACCTCCGAGTGGCGCCGCGCGGTGCGGACGATGAACCCGATGAGCACGGCGGCGGTGAACGTCGCCCCGATCTGCCAGTCCCGGGTGAGCAGGCCCGTGACGAGCCCGACGGCCAGCGCGATCGCGCCGCGCACCGCCCACCTGCGGGTCGCCTCGGGGGTGACCAGGTCGCCGTAGGTGCCGAGGAGCCCGCCTTTCGAGCCCTCGCCGCTCTGTTTGTCCGCCGACACGAAAAAGGGCGACAGGGATGCCGCCTCAGGGCGCTTGGCGCCGTCCTTCGCACTGGTTGCCGATTCCACGGTGCACAGATTAGTTCCATCCATATGCGAGTCCCAGTCCATTGAAACTCACACTTTTGTTCCCTTCTTCTTGGGGGAATCTCACGTGTTCGTTACCGGAGGGAGGGAATGATGACCCTTTACCCGGACCTCTCTAGAGAAGTGCCGGGCCCGCCCGCTGCTCCGGCGGGGTACCGCAGGGCGGGCCCGCCGCGCTAGCCTCCGCCCATGAGTAGGATTCACGACCTGACGGCGCTGGAGCAGGCCGAGGCGGTCCGCCGCCGGGAGCTGTCCCCGGTGGAGATCACCGACCACTACCTGGACCGCATCGACCGGCTCGACGAGCAGGTCGGAGCCTTCATAACGGTCACCGCGGAATCGGCGCGGGAACAGGCCCGCAAGGCGGAGGCCCAGGTGCTCCGCGACGCGCCGGAGGACCTCCCTCCGCTCCTCGGCGTACCGGTTCCGGTCAAGGACCTGGACCCCGTTGCGGGCGTCCGGCACACCTTCGGGTCGATCGCCTACGCGGACAACACCGCGGCGGTCGACGCCGAGTTCGTGGTCCGGCTGCGCGCGGCCGGCACGGTGATGACCGGCAAGACCAACACCCCCGAGTTCGGCAGCCCCTGCTACACCGAGAACGACATCGCCCCGCCCGCCCGCACCCCCTGGGACGCCTCCCGCTCCGCCGGCGGCTCCAGCGGCGGCGCGGCCGCGGCCGTCGCGGCCGGGCTGGCCCCGGTGGCCCAGGGCAGCGACGGCGGCGGCTCGATCCGCATCCCGGCCAGCGTCTGCGGGCTGTTCGGGATCAAGCCGTCCCGGGGCCGGATCACCTCGGCCCCGGCCCGCCCGGACTACATCGGCCTGTCCACCTCCGGGCCGCTCGCCCGCACCGTCGCCGACGCCGCCCTGCTGCTCGACGTGATGTCCGGGTCGCTCCCCGGCGACTACTACACCGCCCCGCCGCTGCCCGCCGGGGAGACCTTCCTGGACCACGCCCGCCGGGAGCCGAAGCGGCTGCGCATCGGCAGGTTCAGCGCGACCCCGGTCCCGGGGGTGCGGCCCGACCCGGCGGTGCTGGAGGCCTATGAGGACGCCACCCGGCTGCTGACCGGCCTCGGCCACGAGGTGGAGGAGGCCGACTGCCCGTTCGACGCCTCGATGCTGCAGATGTTCTCGGTGGTCTGGGCGGCGATGGCGGTGGCCGGCCCGGTCCCGCCGGAGTACGAGGACCGGCTGCGCCCGCTCACCCGGAGCCTGCGCGCCAAGGCCCGCGCACTCTCGGTGGAGGACTACATGCGGGCCACCGCCGGGCTGCAGCTGGCCATCCGCAAGGCGATGCCGGCGATGCTCGGCTACGACGTGCTGCTCAGCCCGACGCTGGCGGCGCTGCCCGCGCCGGTGGGCCACTTCGACGCCGGGAACGACCCGGAGGAGGAGTTCGCCCGGATGACCCGGTTCACCCCCTACACCTCCATGTTCAACGTGACCGGCCAGCCCTCCGCGAGCGTCCCGCTGCACTGGACCCCCGAAGGGCTGCCGGTCGGCGTCATGCTGACGGGCCGGATGGGGGAGGAGGCGACTCTGCTGTCCCTCTCGGCCCAGCTGGAGGGGGCCCGTCCGTGGGCGGACCGGCGTCCTCCGCTGTGGGACGCCTGACCTTCATCCCCAGGGTGAGCAGCGCGCCGAGGGCCGCCAGAGCGGCGGCCCCGGCCGCGCCCGCAGCGATCCCGCCCAGATCGATCAGCCAGCCGGTGAGCGGCGAGGCCAGCGAGATGCCGCCGGTCGTCGCGGTGGTCATCCAGCCGTAGGCCTCGCCGCGCCGGTCCGGCGGGGCCAGCTCGCCCACCCGCTCGGTCACCGCGGCGACCGTCGGCGCGATGGCCAGGCCGGCGATGAACAGCACCGGGCCGATCAGCCACGGCGTCGGCAGGTGCAGCACCGGCGGCAGCAGCGGCACCACCAGCAGCGCCCCGGCCGCGGTGCCGAAGGCGCGCCGCGGGATCCGCGGCCGCCCGGCCAGGGTGCCCGCGATCAGGCCGCCCACCAGCGACCCCAGCGCGTAGATCGCCATCAGGCCGCCGGCGTAGCCGGGCGTGCCCAGCTCGCGGGACCAGGCGACCATGGCCAGATCGATCGAGCCCAGCCCGGCGACCATCAGCATGATCACGGTGATCACCAGCAGCACCTGGGGGTCGGTGAGCAGCGACCGGCGGCGCCCGGCGGGCCCGGCGGAGTCGGCCGCCCCGGAGCCCGCCTCCCCGGAGGGGCGCGGCGGCAGGGTGTGCCCGGCCCGGCGCAGCGCCAGCGCGAAGCCGACGGCCCCGGTGCAGCCGATGGCGCCCAGCACCAGCAGGCCGGTGCGGCCGCCGCCGAAGCCGACCACCACGGCCGCCAGCAGCGGCCCCACGATGAAGAGCAGCTCCTGCAGGGTCGCCTCGGCGGCGAACATGGTCTGGCGGGTCGGGCCGGAGGTGATCCGGGGCCACAGCGCCCGGCCGATCTGGGTGGCGGGCGGCTGGAACACCCCGGTGACCACGGCCAGCGGGACCGCGACCCACCACAGAGCCGCGGGCAGCAGCGCCATCGCGGTCAGCCCGCCCCCGTACACCGCGGCCGAGGCGAGCAGCAGCCGGTCGTTGGGCTGCCGGTCGGCCATCCGCCCGCGGACCGGCCCGCCCAGCGCGGTGCCGGCGGTCAGCCCGCCGGCGACCAGCCCGGCCAGGGCGTAGGAGCCGGTCCAGCCCGCGACCAGGAAGGTGACCGCGATCGGCATGCCGCCGATGTGCATCCGGGCGGCCAGCGACCAGAAGAGAAGGGAGCCCACGTCGGGCACGGCGAAGAGACGGCGATAGGACATGAGCACCGTCCCAGTGAAGCACAGAGTCGTCCCATGTTTAATCCGTTTTCCGGCCGCTCCGAGTCCCTGGCGGGAGCGAGCCCGACGGGCGGCACGGTGGGCGACATGACGGGCGAAACGACGGCGCGCCGGCCCCCGGCACCCCCTGAGCGGCCGCCGGAGCCCCGCCGGAACCCCGGCGAGACGCTGTCGGCGGAAGGCAGGAACGGGGCGGAGGCGGTCGCCCGGGTGCGGCGTCCCACGGGGTGAAGGTTCAGGCGGGCGGCGAGGGCGGGGAGGGGGACCGGCCGGTCGGTCGGGTGCGGCGCCCCGCGGAGCGGAGGTTCAAGCAGGCGGCGACGGCGAAGGTAGGGCCGGGGCCGGGCACTCCAGCCGGGTGCGGTGCCTCGCGGAGCGAAGGTTCAGGCTGACGGCGACGGTGACGGCGCCGGTGGGAGCGGGGCGGGCGTCTCACCCGGGCGCGGCGCCTCGCGGGGTGCAGGTTCAGACGGGCGGCGACGGCAGCGGGCCGCCCGCCCGCGCCAACCAGGGGGCCTTATCCCCTATGCCGGGTTTGCGGCAGGGAACGGGCGGGAGCGGCAGCACCTTGCGCACCTCCGCAGCACCCCGATTACATCTACCAGCGAGTAGTAAGCCCCGAAGCCCTCACCACCCCCTCCCCGGTTACCCAGAGTGGTCAAGGTGGGCCCTCCCGGCAGGGCAAATACGACATCTCGCCCCCGCCTCTGCTCTTCCCGGGTTCCGGCCCCCTGCTTTGCGGGCTTGCGGGCGGCTCGAACCCCCGAACACCGGCCCGGCCGGGGCGATTCGGGCCTCTCGGGGGCCGATCCGGGCCGGGATGCGCGCTCAGGAATCACCGGGGTGCTCTCGCGGTGCGCAGGGCGCCCCAACCCGCCATCACCCTGCGTATTCATCCAGGTCAGAGGGGTGTGGTGGTTTCAGGGGTGGCCGACCACGGTGCCCGGGGCGGCGCGGGCGCGGCGATCCCGCCCCCCTCTGACCGCTCCGACCACTCCCGCCCTGCTCTGCCGCACCGGATCGACCGGCCGGTTCCCACCGCCGCCTTCGCCGCCCGCTTGAACCCCGACCCCGTGGGGCCCGACACCCGGGCGACGCCTGCACCCCGCCCCCACCGCTGCCGTCGCCGCCCGCTTGAGCCGTCACCCCGTGGGGCGCCGCACCGGATCGACCGGCCGGTCCCCTCCCTGCCCTCGCCGCCCGCTTGAACCTTCGCTCCGCGAGGTGCCGCACCCGGGTGGCCGCCTTCGCCTCGCCCCCGCCGCTGCCGTCGCTGCCTGCTTGAAGCCCGGCCCCGTGGGGCGCCGCGCCTGACCGACCAGCCGGCACGCCCCCTTCCCGCCTTCGCCGCTCGCTTGAACCCTTGCCCCGTGGGGCGCCGCGCCCGGGTGGCCGCCTTCGCCTCGCCCCCACCTTTGCCGTCGCCGCTCGGGGCGTGTCCGGGCGGTTTCGGTCTGTCGGGAGGGGGCGGAACGGGGTGCGGAGCGGTGGGGGCGGACCGGGGCGTCTGCCGGGGAGGGGCGGGGCGGGCCCCCGATACGGTCCGGCCGCAGCGTGGAACAGGGCATGGCGTTCCCGTCCCGATGCGGGCCGTATGCGGCATCATCGGATGCTGTGAGCGATGAGGACCTGGCACTGCTGGCCGAAGAGCACGGGGTGGCGACCGCCTACGAGGACTGGCGGGGCCGCAGGGTGCGCGTGGGCGCCGATACGCTCCGCCATGTCCTGGGCGCCCTCGGGGTGGACCCGTCCGATCCGCGGGCGGCGCTGGAGGCGCACCGGGAGGCCCAGGCCCGCCGGCTGCTGCCGCCGGCCGTGGTCGCCAGAGCCGGCCGCTCGCCCCGGCCGCCCCTCCCCGAAGGGGCGGTGGCCCGGGTCGAGCTGGCCGACGGCGGCGAGACCGGGCTCGGCCCCGGCCTGCCGCTGGGCGTGCACACGCTCTACGCCGAGTACGGCGGCGCCTGCCAGAGCGCCCCGCTGCTCATCGTCCCGGAGCGGATCGGGCTGCCCGCCGCGCTGGCCGGCCGGCGCTGCTGGGGGCTGATGGCCCAGCTGTACTCGGTGCGCTCGCGCGCCTCCTGGGGCATGGGCGACCTGCGCGACCTCGCCGAGCTCGCGGACTGGAGCGCACGCGACCTCGGCGCCGCCTTCGCGCTGGTCAACCCGGTGCACGCGACCGAGCCCGCGCCGCCGCTGGAACCCTCGCCCTACCTGCCGGTGGGCCGCCGCTACGCCAGCCCGCTCTACATCCGGGTCGAGGACGTCCCCGAGTACAGCCGCCTGGAACCGGCGCAGCGGGAGGCCGTGCAGCGGCTGGCCCGGCCGCTGCGCGAGCGCGGCCGCACCGCCGACCTGCTCGACCGGGACGCGGTGTGGAGCGCCAAGCGCGTCGCCCTGGAGTCCCTGTTCCAGGTGCAGCGCTCCCCGTCGCGGGAGGCCGCCTTCCAGGCCTACCTGGAGCGGGAGGGGGCGCCGCTGATCGAGTACGCCACCTGGTGCGCGCTGGCCGAGGAGCACGGGCCGGACCACCGGCGCTGGCCCTCGGTGCTGCGCGACGCCTACGGGCAGGAGGTCGGCGCGCAGGCCCTGGACCGGTGGGACAGGATCGACTTCCACCGCTGGATGCAGTGGGTGCTCGACGACCAGCTGGCCGCCGCCCAGGCCGGGGCGCGGGCGGCGGGCATGCCGATCGGCATCGTGCACGACCTCGCGGTGGGCGTCCGGCCCGGCGGCTCGGACTCCTGGATGTACCGGGACGCGCTGCTGGACGGGGTCAGCGTGGGCGCCCCGCCGGACGAGTTCAACCAGCAGGGGCAGGACTGGGCGCAGCCGCCCTGGCACCCGGTGCGCCTGGCCGAGCAGGGCTACGCGCCGTTCCGGCAGGTGCTCCGCCAGTGCATGCGGCACGCCGGCGGGGTCCGCGCCGACCACGTCATGGGCCTGTTCCGGCTCTGGTGGATCCCCGAGGGCGCCTCCCCGGAGGAGGGGACCTACGTCCGCTACGACCACGAGGGCATGGTCGGCTCGCTGCTGCTCACCGCGGAGGAGACCGGGGCGCTGGTCATCGGAGAGGACCTGGGCACGGTCGAGCCGGAGGTGCGCGAGCACCTGGCCGAACGGGGCGTGCTGGGCACCTCGGTGCTCTGGTTCGAGCGCGGCCCGGACGGCGCCCCGCGCCGCCCCGAGGAGTGGCGGGAGCAGTGCCTGGCCACCGTCTCCACGCACGACCTGCCGCCGGTCGCCTCGTTCCTCACCGCCGAGCACGTCGAGCTGCGCGACCGGTTGGGGCTGCTGAAGCGCCCCGTGGCCGAGGAGCTCGCCGACGCCGAGGCGCAGGTCGAGGCGTGGCGCCGGCTCCTCATCGAGCTGGACCTGCTGGACCCGGGGGTGGACCCGGTCTCCGACCCGCAGACCGTCGTCGCGGCGCTGCACGCCTACCTGGTCCGCACCCCGGCGCGGCTGGTCGGCATCGCGCTGACCGACGTGGTCGGCGAGCGCCGGATGCAGAACCAGCCCGGCACCAGCACCGGCTACCCCAACTGGCGCATCCCGCTGACCAGCGCGGAGGGCGAGCCGGTGCTGCTCGACGAGCTGATGGCCGACCCGCACCTGTCCGCGGTGGTCCGCCGCGCCCTGCACCCGCTCACCGGAGGCCTGCCGGACGAGCCCCACCCGGACGCCCCGCGCCTCCCGCCGAGCTGGTTGGAGTCCTGACGGCGGGCGCGGGCCCGCGCGGGCCCGCGCCCCCGGGCACGGCGAAGGCGGGAAGACGCGGCGAGGGGGCGGCCCGGGCGGGCCGCCCCCTCAGTGGTCGGGACCTCGGACCGGGTTCTCCGACCGGGTTCTCCGGTCGGGGCGGCCGGGCGGGGTGCGCCGCCCGGCCGCCGTTCCGAGGCCGCCGTTCCGGGACCGGCTACTCGGCGGCGCGGGCGTCGCGGCGCTGGGCCTCCAGGGCGCGCTCGACCGTGGCGCGGCCCTCGACCAGGAGGCGGCGGAGCGCCGGGGCCGGCGACTCCGACTCCAGGTAGGCGTCGGTGCGGCGGAGGGTCTCCTCCTCGACGAGCTGGCCCGGGTAGGCCATCTCCGCGAAGGACTGGGCGAACTCCTTGGTCCAGTTCTCCCAGATGTCGCCCAGCCGGGAGAAGTAGGAGTCGACGTAGGGCCGGACCAGCTCGCGGTGGGCCGGCTCGCCGAACCCGGCCAGGGTCGCGCGGAACTCGGCGTTGGCCATGTCGCCGCGGACGATCCGCTCCCAGGTCTGCGCCTTGGCCTCGGCGGTGGGCACCGCGGCCCGGCAGCCGGCGGCGTGCCGCTCGCCGGTGGCGGTGGCGTCCGACTCCAGCTCGGCGGCGATCTCCTTCTCCCCGGCCTTGCCCGCCGCGACCAGCCGGCGCAGCAGGGTCCAGCGCAGGTCGGTGTCGACGGTGAGGCCGTCCACGGTGATCGCGCCGTCCAGCAGCCCCTGCAGCAGCGACAGGTGCTCGTCGCCGACGGCGGCGTCGGCGAAACCGGTGGCGTAGACCAGCTGCAGGTCGCTGCCGGGCTCGGCGGCGGTGAGCAGGTCGCGCAGCCGGTCGGCGAGGAGCCGGAAGCCGGTCTCGCGCCACTCCGGGGCGGCGTAGTTGACCAGCGCCGAGACGGCCTGGCGGAGCAGCATCTGGGCGACCGAGACGTCACCGACCCCGCCGATGCCGGAGACGACCAGCCGCACGTAGTCGCGGGCGGCCATCTCCGCGTCGCGGGTCATGTCCCAGGCGGCCGAGAAGCACAGCGCGCGCGGCAGCGACTCGGCGATCTCGCCGGCCGACTCCACCACGGTGCGCAGCGACCGGTCGTCCAGCCGGATCTTGGTGAAGGTGAGGTCGTCGTCGTTGATCAGCACCAGGTCCGGGCGGGCCTTGCCGACCAGCTCGGGGATCTCGGTGCGCGGACCGCTGACGTCCAGCTCCACCCGGTCGCGGCGGACGATGCCCTTGTCGGTGCGGTCGTACAGGCCGACCGCGAGCCGGTGCGAGCGCAGCGTCGGGTGGTCGGCCGGGGCCTCCTGCAGCACCGCGAAGGAGGTGAAGTTCCCCTCGGCGTCCACCTCGAAGTCCGGGTGCATGGTGTTGACGCCCGCGGTCTCCAGCCACTCCCGGGACCAGCCGGACAGCTCCCGGCCGGAGGCGCGCTCCAGCTGGCGGAGCAGGTCGGAGAGCTCGGTGTTGCCCCAGGCGTGCTCGTTGAAGTACTCGCGCACCCCGGCGAAGAACGCGTCCACCCCGACGTAGGCCACCAGCTGCTTGAGCACCGAGGCGCCCTTGGCGTAGGTGATGCCGTCGAAGTTGACCTCCACCGCCTGCATGTCCGGGATGTCGGCGGCGATCGGGTGGGTGGAGGGCAGCTGGTCCTGGCGGAGCGCCCAGGCCTTCTCCACGTTGGCGAAGGTGGTCCAGGCGTCGGTCCACTTGGTGGCCTCGGCCTGGCAGTGCACGCTGCTGTAGGTCGCGAACGACTCGTTCAGCCACAGGTCGTCCCACCAGCGCATGGTGACCAGGTCGCCGAACCACATGTGCGCCATCTCGTGCAGGATGGTCTCCGCGCGGCGCTCGTAGCGGGCGTCGGTGACCCGGGACCGGAAGACGTAGTCCTCCAGGAAGGTGACCGCGCCGGCGTTCTCCATCGCGCCGGCGTTGAACTCCGGCACGAAGAGCTGGTCGTACTTGCCGAACGGGTAGCGCAGACCGAACACGCCGTGGAAGAAGTCGAAGCCCTGCTTGGTGACCTCGAAGATGGCGTCGGCGTCCAGGAACTCCGCCAGCGAGGCCCGGCAGTACACGCCCAGCGGGATGCCGTCGTGGGAGTCCCGCTCGACGTGGTACGGCCCGGCGATGAGCGCGGTGATGTAGGTGGAGATCGGCTCGGTGGCGGGGAAGTGCCAGCGGACCTTCTCCGCGCCGGAGTCCTGCACCGGCTCGCGCACCGCGTCCGGGGCGCTGTTGCTCACCACCTCGAAGTCGGCCGGGGCGAGCACCGCCAGCTCGAACCGGGCCTTGAGGTCCGGCTGGTCGAAGCAGGTGTACATGCGGTGCGCGTCCGACGTCTCGAACTGCGTGTACAGGTAGGTCTTGCCGTCCACCGGGTCGACGAACCGGTGCAGCCCCTCGCCGGTGCGCATGTAGGCGGCGTCGGCCACCACGCGCAGCTCGTTGGAGGCCTCCAGGCCGCTCAGCGCGATCCGGCCGCCGTCGAACACCTCGGCCGGGTCCAGTGCGCGGCCGTTCAGCACGATCTCGGAGACCGCGGGGGCCACCAGGTCGACGAAGGTCGACGCGCCGGGCTCGGTGCAGTCGAAGCGGATCGTCGTGGCGGACCGGAAGGCCGTGTCCCCGGTGGTCAGGTCGAGCTCGACGTCGTAGGAGGAGACGTCGAGGAGCCTCGCGCGCTCGCGTGCCTCGTCGCGTGTCAGGTTGCCCGCCACGTACCGCTCCCTTCGCGGCCGTCGTCGTCGCCGGCCGCAATCGAAAGGCGGCCTCCACCGCGCGGCGGTCGGCCGCGTCCCTGGGAGGCCCTGCCAGGTTGTGCTTCCCTGGGCCTAGATCCTGCCACTTCCGGGCCCCGGATGCCGAGCGGGCGGACGAACCGGGCGGAATGCGGCGTGCGTGGGCGCGGTTGACGCTCGCGTGGGGGTCTTCAGGGCGCCCCCGCGACCCCCGAGACGCCGCCCTGAACTCTGCGAGGAGCCGAGACGTGGCCGAGACGCCGATGGAACCCGTGAAGACCGCCGATTTCTGGTTCGACCCGATGTGCCCGTGGGCCTGGCTCGCGTCGCGCTGGCTGCTGGAGGTGGAGAAGGTCCGGCCGGTGAAGGCCCGCTGGCACGTGATGAGCCTGTCGGTGCTGAACGAGGGCCGCGACGAGCTCCCGGAGAAGTACCGGGAGATCATGAAGCAGGGCTGGGGCCCGGTCCGGGTCGCCATCGCCGCCGAGCAGCGGTTCGGCAACGAGGTCCTCGGCCCGCTCTACACCGCCCTGGGCACCCGCTTCCACCTGCGCGGCGAGGAGGTCGGCCTGCCCGCGGTGCGGGACGCGCTCAAGGAGGCCGGCCTGCCCGAGGACCTGGCCGAGGCGGCCGGTTCCGAGGACTACGATGAGGCCCTGCGCCGCTCGCACCACGACGGCATGGACCGGGTCGGCGAGGACGTCGGCACCCCGGTCATCTCGGTGGACGGGGTGTCCTTCTTCGGCCCCGTGGTGACCCCCGCCCCCAAGGGCGAGGCCGCCGGGCGGCTGTGGGACGGCGTGGTCCTGGTCGCCGGGACCGACGGCTTCTTCGAGCTCAAGCGGACCCGCACCCGCGACCCCATCTTCGACTGAGCAGCGCTGGAGGCGCACCGATGACCGCTCCCGACGACGACCGGCGGATCGACCTGTCCGCCTTCGACGACGGCCTGGACGTCCTGCCGGACATCACCGACGACGAGCGCGGCTCGTCCTGGGGCGAGGCCGCCGAGGACGACACGGCGCGCCTGCTGGAGGACCGCCCGCCGCACTGGGGGTGAGCCCGCGCCGCGGGCCGGGCCGCCCCCGGGCGGGCGGCCCGCGGCGCCTTTCCGGACGCGCCCGGGCATGACCGAACGCCGTTCTGGGAAGGTGGGCGGCATGCGTTCCCTCTACATCGACGGCGCCTGGACGCCGTCCGCCTCCACCGCCTCCCTCGACGTCGTCAACCCCGCGACCGAAGAGGTCATCGACACCGTTCCGGCCGGCGACCCGGCCGACGCGGACCGCGCGGTCGCCGCGGCGCGGGCCGCCTTCCCGGCCTGGTCCGCGCTGCCGGTGCAGCAGCGCCGCGCCGTGCTCGGCAAGGCGCTGGCCCTGTTCTCCGAGCGCGCCCCCGAGATCGCCGCGGCGATGGCCGCGGACATGGGCGCCCCGCTGAAGTTCGCCGCCAAGGTCCAGGCCGGCCTGCCGCTGCTGATGTTCTCCACCTACCTGGACCTGGCCGAGGAGGTCGGCGAGCGCTACTTCACCGGCGAGGAGGTCGGCTCCTCGATCGTGGTGCGCGAACCCTACGGAGTGGTCGGCGCGATCACCCCGTGGAACTACCCGCTGCACCAGATCGTGCTCAAGGTCGTCCCGGCGCTGCTGGCCGGCAACACCGTGGTGCTCAAGCCCACCGAGGTCGCCCCGCTGGGCGCCTACGCCTTCGCCGAGGTGCTGCACGACGCCGGCCTGCCCGCCGGGGTGTTCAACATGGTCTCCGGCCTGGGCCCGGTGGTCGGCGAGGCGATCGCCGCCCACCCCGACGTCGACATGGTCTCCTTCACCGGCTCCGGCCGGGCCGGCAAGCGGATCACCGAGGTGGCCGCGGCCACGGTCAAGAAGGTCGCGCTGGAGCTCGGCGGCAAGTCGCCCAACGTCATCCTGGACGACGCCGACCTGGAGGCCGCGGTCAAGGCCGGGGTGGCCGACGTGATGCGCAACACCGGGCAGAGCTGCAACGCCCTCACCCGGATGCTGGTGCCCCGGGAGAGGTACGACGAGGCCGTCGGGCTCGCCGCCCGCGCCGCGGAGAAGTACGCCCCCGGCGACCCGATGCAGGAGTCCACCCGGATGGGGCCGCTGGTCTCCGCCCAGCAGCTGGAGCGGGTCCGCGGCTACATCGAGGCCGGGGTGGCCGAGGGGGCCCGCCTGGTCACCGGCGGCGCGGAGCCGCCGGAGGGGGTGGAGCGCGGCTACTACGTCCGGCCCACCGTCTTCGCCGACGTCCGCAACGACATGCGGATCGCCCGGGAGGAGATCTTCGGCCCGGTGCTCGCGGTCATCCCCTACGAGGACGAGGAGGACGCCGTCGCGATCGCCAACGACACCGTCTACGGGCTGGCCGCGGCGGTCTGGTCCGGCGACGCGGACCGGGCGATGGCGGTGGCCCGCCGGCTCCGCGCCGGGCAGGTCTCGGTGAACGGCGGCGGGGTCAACCCGCGGGTGCCCTTCGGCGGCTACAAGCAGTCCGGCGTCGGCCGCGAGTGGGGCCTGCACGGGCTGGACGAGTTCTGCGAGGTCAAGGCCATCCAGCGGTAGCCCCGGGGAGGCCGGGCCGCACAGCTCGGGGGCGGGTCGGGGCACTCGGGTCCGCTGCATACCATGGGTCCGACGTTATGTCCGGGTTACCCATTCTTTGAGGTGTGAGTTGAGCAGCAAGCCCAAGGTGTCGAAGGCCGGTCCGCTGAGCAAGGACATCAAGAGCATCGTCGTCACCAACGTCGTCGCGATCCTGTCGATGGCCCTGTTCGCCGCGCTCGGCCTGAGCGTCGCCTACGCGGCCAACGGCACCCTCGCCTTCTGAGGACCTGAGGACTCCGGGCGGCGCGGACGCGCCCCCCGAACGGCCCGCCCCGCGCCCGCGGGGCGGGCCGCTGCACTTCCACCCGGCTGACCTGCCACACTGGGGGCGTGCGAGTTTATCTTGGATCCGATCACGCAGGCTTCGAACTGAAGGAGCACCTCGTCTCCTGGCTCAAGGAGCGGGGGCACGAGGTCGTGGACGCCGGGCCGGCCGTCTACGACGCCGTCGACGACTACCCGCCCTTCGTGCTCCGCGCCGCCGAGGGCGTCGCCGCCGACCCGGGCTCCCTGGGCGTGGTGATCGGCGGTTCCGGCAACGGCGAGCAGATCGCCGCCAACAAGGTCAAGGGCGTCCGCGCCGCGCTCGCCTGGAGCGAGGACACCGCGGTCCTGGCCCGCGAGCACAACGACGCCAACGTGATCGGCATCGGCGCCCGCATGCACAGCACCGAGGAGGCGGTCCGCCTGGTCGAGCTCTTCCTCGGCACGCCCTACAGCGGCGAGGAGCGGCACGGCCGGCGCATCGGCATGCTCACCGACTACGAGCGGACCGGCGAGCTCCCGCCGCTGCCGTAGCCCGGCCCCGGCACCCCGCAGGCCCCGCCGCCCGACCAGGGCGGCGGGGCCTCGGTGCGTGTCCGGCCGGTCCGGGCGGGCCGGATCGGGGTCAGCGGCGCCGGCGGGCGCGCCTGCCGCGCCGCGGCCGGGGCGGGGGCGGGACCACCAGGTCGTCGGGGCGGGCGGGTGCGGCGGGCCCGCTGCGCTGCCGGGAGGCGGGCCCGCCGGACCCTCCGTCGCCCGTCTCCGGGCCGGAGGCGGTGCCCTCGGCGGAAGGGGCGCCGTCGGGCGGGGGCTCGGCGTCGCCGGGCCGCGGGCGCGACACGTCGCGTGCGCGCATCGCGGCCGACAGGGTGATGTGCGTCCGCCCCATCGGCACCGCCTTCCCGGGCCGTCGGCCCCTGCCGCGACGGTAGTACGCCCGGGCGCCGCTGAAAAGGCGCCCGCCGGGAAGGCGACTAGAAGACCACCGGGCAGTGAGGTGCCCGGGGCGGGGTCAGCGCCAGGTCGAGGGCGGTGACGGCGCCGGGGGAGCGCTCCTCCACCAGCCCGGCGTCGGCGAACTCCGACAGCCGGTGGCCGCCCAGGTAGGCCGAGGCCAGGTGCGCGGTGTCCAGCCGCACGTCGGGCCCGGCATCGGTGCGGGCGCACTCGGCCCCCTCCGGGCCGCCGCGCAGCCGCCAGCGGCCGGCGTTCCACGGGCAGTCCCGGTCGGAGACCTCCAGCACCGTGTCGACCGGGGCGGCGTAGGGCCGCTCGGCCAGGGCCCGGCGCAGGTCGACCAGGCGGAGCCAGAGGCCGTCCCGGACCTTGGACTCCACCTGGTAGGGGTCGGTGAACAGGCGGAACACCGGGTCGTCCACCGGCACCGCCTCGGCGCGCACCTCGCCGACCAGGTCCCGCTCCAGGACGTGCCGCCACAGCAGGACGGCGGCGGCCGGGTCGGCGGCGTGCAGCGCCTCCACGTCCAGCCCGGAGTCGGCGGTGCCCTGGTCCCGCCATCGCTGGGCGGTCCGGTACAGGACCAGGCCCCGGGGCCCGCCGTCGCGCTCGGCCACCGCGACCCGGAGCGCGGAGCGGCCGCCCCGGTCCGACTCGCCGTCCTTGAGCAGCTCCTGCCACCACGCGTCGGTCAGCCGGAACGTCCCCCAGCGGTGCGGGAGCGCCGCGTCGTGGGCCGCGGCGAGCTCCGCGCGGAGCTCGCGGGGGGCGCCGAAGCGGACCTCCAGCGCGGGGTCGTGCGGCAGGTCGGGCCGGAGCACCGCCTCCCGGGGGCCGATCCGCACCTGGGCGAGGGGCGCGGCCGGGCCGTAGCCGAACCGGCCGTAGATCCCGCCCTCGCTGGCGAAGAGCGCCGCGGTGCTCTCGCCGGCCTCGCGGACGTCGGCGAGCTGGCGGCGCATCAGCGCGGTGAGCAGGCCGCGGCGGCGGTGCGTCGGCCAGACCCCGACCGCGGACACCCCGGCGACCCGCCGGAGCCCGCCCGGCATGGCCATCTCCAGGGCGTGCACCAGAGTGGTGCCGACGATCCGGTCGCCGTCGAAGGCGGCGAGGGTGCGCCCGATGTCGGTGACGGGGGACCGCTCGGTGTCGAACGGGTCGCGGTGGGAGAGCAGCGCCTCGCGGAGGACGCGGATGAAGGCGGGGTACTCGTCGTCGGTGATCGGCCGGATCGGCCACGGGGTCGGTTCCATGGACGGCTGCCTATCATCGGAGGGGCCGGAACGGCGATCGGATTTTCCGGTGCGGCCCGGAGGCGCGTTCCGGTTCGGCCGTGTCGGCTTTTTTCCGGCGAATCGCGGCGGAGAGGGCCGGATGCCTGACGTGAAGGGCCGTCTCTGCCCATACTTGACCATGAGGTCACCTGTACGAGTTCCGGGTCGCACGCTGGGGAGATATCGGTTGATCCCATATGTGGCGGAGTGGTGCGGTTACCGACCCGGTGGCGTGCTCGAGAAGATTGCGCACGCTACAGTGCGGGCACGATGAACGCCTCGCCCACCGCCAAGATCAGCCGCCGCCTGCGGTCGCTGTGGCAGCGCGGCGTGGCCTTCCTCCGCCGCAAGGTGCTCTTCCGCTACCGCCTGGTCCTGATCACCCTGGTGCTGCTCGCGGTCGGCATCGGCGTGGGCGCGGTGTGGGGCCCGGCGGGCTGGTTCCCGCCCAGCGCGGTGATCCTCACCGTGCTGGCCGGCGGGCTGCTGCTCAAGCGCAAGAGCCTGGCGTTCCTGCTCGGCGTGGTCGCCTCGGTGCTGCTGTTCACCGCCTTCGCGCTGGACTTCGGCCAGGTCGGCCCGGGCCTGCTGGTCACCATCGGGGTGACCGCGGTCCTCGCCTACCTGCTGTCCGGAGTGCGCGAGCGGCTCGGCGTGCAGGGCCTGGGCGGCGAGAAGATGCTCCTCGAACTGCGCGACCGGCTGCGCGCCCAGGGCCGGCTGCCGGAGCTGCCCGGGGGGTGGGGCGCCACCGCGGTCCTCCGCCAGGCCGGCGGCTCCTCCTTCGGCGGCGACTTCGTCGTCTCCCGGCTGCACCGGGACCGCCTCGACCTGGCCGTGGTCGACGTCTCCGGCAAGGGCGTGGACGCCGGGACCCGCGCGCTGCTGCTCTCCGGGGCCTTCAGCGGCATGCTCAGCGCGGTCCCCTCCGACGAGTTCCTCGCCTACTGCAACGACCACCTCATCCGCACGGCCGAAGGTGAGGGGTTCGTCACAGCCGTGCACCTCAGCCTCGACCTGGGCAGCGGCGCCTACCGGATCACCTCGGCCGGCCACCCCCCGGCCGTCCAGTTCGACAACGGCGCAGGCCAGTGGGCGAGCAGCGAGGCCAAGGGGGTGGTGCTCGGAGTGATCCCGGAGATGACCTACACCCCGGTGGAGGGGCGGCTGCGCCCCGGCGACGCCCTCATGCTCTACACCGACGGCCTGATCGAGCGGCCCGGCGAGGACCTGGACGCCGGGGTGGACCGCCTGCTCGGAGCGGCCGACGGCCTGGTCGCCGAGGGGTTCGAGAAGGGCGCCCGGCGGGTCGTGGACACCCTCGCCCAGGGGGAGAGCGACGACACCGCCCTGGTGGTGATCTGGCGCTCCTGAGCCCGGCGGGTGCGGCCGGGCGGGCGTGCTCCGCCCGGTATGGTCGCATGGTGCCTTCCGGCCCCGCGGCGCTGCTCCGCGGCGGCATCTGCGGAGGGCGCCGAAGCGAGGGGACCGCGAAGGGGGTGCTCGGCATGGCCGAAGAGGACAACGGCGCAGAGCTCAACCGGCTGATCGAAGAGAACGACCTCACCGGTATCCGGCTATGGCTGGCCGACCATCCCCCTTATCTGATCGCCGACGAGCTGGCCCGGATGGACGCCCGCACCGCCATCGTGCCGTTCCGCCTCCTGGACAAGGACCGGGAGCTGGAGGTCTTCGAGGAGCTCGACCCGGTGCACCAGCAGGAGATCCTGCTCGGCCTGCGCGACTCGGCCTTCCACGAGCTGCTGGAGGAGATGGACCCCGACGACCGGGCGCGGCTGATCGGGGAGGCCCCGGCCAAGATCGCCACCCGGGCGCTGGCCGGGCTGAGCCCCGCGGAGCGGAAGATGACCGCGGCGCTGCTCGGCTACCCGGAGGAGTCCGTCGGCCGGTACATGACCCCGGAGACGGTGATCCTCCACCGCGACCTCACCGTGGGCCGGGCGCTGGAGGTGGTCCGGGCCAAGAGCGCCGAGGCCGAGACCGTCTACACGCTGCCGGTCGTCGCCGACGGCCGCCGGTTCGCCGGCACGGTGGAGCTGAGCGACCTGGTCCGGGCCGACGACGACACCGGGCTCAAGGACCTGGTGGACGTGCTGGTGCCCCGGGTGCGGGCCACCGAGCCGGCCGAGGACGCCGCCCGCCTCATGCAGGAGGCCAACCTGGTGGCGCTCTCCGTGGTCGACTCCGAGGAGCGCTTCGTCGGGCTGCTCACCTTCGACGACGCCCTGGAGCTGATCGAGGCGGCCGACTCCGAGGACATCGCCCGGCAGTCCGGCGCCAGCCCGGTCCCCGGGCACTACGTGGCCGCCTCGGTGTTCCGCCTCGCCCGGGCCCGGGCCACCTGGCTGCTGCTGCTGATCGTCGCCGCGACCCTGACGGTCAACGTGATGCAGGCCTACGAGGCCACCCTGGAGGAGGTCACCGCGCTGGCGCTGTTCGTGCCGATGCTCACCGGGACCGGCGGCAACGTCGGCTCGCAGTCGGCCACCGCGATCGTGCGCGCGCTGGCCGTCGGCGAGGTGCGGGTCCGCGACCTGCCGGGCGTGGCCTGGAAGGAGTCGCGGGTCGGCTTCCTGCTCGGGGCGATGCTGGCCTGCGTCGCGCTGGCGATCGGCTCGGCCCTGGTCGGCCCGGTCATCGCGGCGGTGGTCGCCACCTCGGTCATCTGCATCTGCATCTGGGCGGCGACCATCGGCAGCTGCATGCCGCTGCTGGCCCGGAAGGCGGGGGTGGACCCGGCCGTGGTCTCGGCGCCGCTGGTGTCCACCCTGGTGGACGCCACCGGCCTGCTCATCTACTTCTCCATCGCCCGGATGATCCTGCACATCTGAGCCGGTGCCGCAGGTCCCGGGGCATACACCACCCGGGGCCGGGTATCGCCTACCCCGAGGGCGCCCGCGGGTGCCGCGGCCCCGGCCGCGATCCGCGCCGCGGGGCCCGGCAGCACGCAGACACCGGCAGAGCGCGCCGAAGGGGGATGGAATGTCCGGTATCGGGGACGCTTTCGAGAAGGTCAAGAAGGCCGCCACGGAGAACAGCGAGAAGGTCGCGGAGGGGGTCGGCAAGGCGGCCGAGTACGCCAAGGAGAAGACCGGCGGCAAGTACGACGACAAGATCGACAAGGCCGGCGGAGCCGCGACCGAGTACCTGCGCAAGCAGGCGGCCAAGAAGCGCGATGCGGACGGCGGGAAGGACGCGTAGTCCGCACGGTGCGGCGGGGGTCCCGGGGCCCGGCCCCGGGACCCCCGCCTGTGCGCGGGGCGGCCCTCAGCCCTCCAGGCCGGCCGCGTCGGCGGCCGCGGCGCGGGCCTGCCACCGGCCGCCGGACCGCTCGATGTCGATGGGGTGGTCGAAGCAGGCCGAGACCGGCTTGGAGGCGACCACCTCGGCGGCCGGGCCGGCCGCGACCACCTGCCCGGCGCGCAGCAGCAGCGCGTGCGTGGTGGACGCGGGCAGCTCCTCCAGGTGGTGGGTGACCAGCACGGTCGCCATCTCCGGGTGGGCCCGGCGGAGCCGGTCGACGGCGGACAGCAGCCGCTCCCGCGCCGCCACGTCCAGCCCGGTGGCGGGCTCGTCCATGAGCAGCAGCCGGGGCTCGGGCATCAGCGCGCGGGCGATCAGGATCCGGCCCCGCTCGCCCTGGGAGAGCGTGGTCCACGGGGCGTCCGCCTGGCCGGCGACGCCCAGCACCTCCATCAGCATCGCGGCCCGCTCCAGCTGGGCCCCGGTGGGCCGCCAGCGCGGCGGGGTCTCGATGCTGCCGGTGGCTCCGGTGAGCACCACGTCCCGGCCGGGCAGGGCCGAGCGCAGGTCGTGCCGGGGGTCCACGTGCCCGATGTGCGCGCGCAGCTCGCGCAGGTCCACCCGGCCGAGGGTGCCGCCGAGCACCCGCACCGAGCCGCGGGTGGGGTGGCGCCGCGCGCCGAGGAGGCCGAGCAGCGTCGTCTTCCCGGCGCCGTTGGGACCGAGCAGGGCCCAGTGCTCGCCGGGCCGGACCACCATGCTGACCTGGTCGAGGAGGGTCCTGCCGGAGCGGACCAGGTCCACCCGGTCGGCTTCGATGACGGTTCCGACGTCCGTACCGCTCTGCACGTTCACACCTTCCCGCGTCGTCCGCGGCCCCGGGGCGGGGGCGCCCCGCGCCGCCGCCGGCGGCCCGTACGCGGTTCCGGTGCCGGGGCGCGCCGACCGGGACACCTTACAGCGGTGCCGCGTCTCACCGGTCGGACTCCGCTGCGCACCCGCCGACCTGCACGTATACCGTAGAACGCGACTAAGCGGACGAAACTGCTGAGAAGGGGCGGACAGGTGGTCGCTGACCCGGCGGACCGGCCGTGCCGGCTGGTGGTGTGCCGCGGCTGCTGCTGCGGAACGAAGAAGAAGGTCCCCGGGGTGGACCACAAGGCCCAGCTGGCCCGGCTGAGCGGGCTGGAGGACCACGAGGGGCGCAGCGTCCCGGTGCGGGTCAGCAAGTGCCTGGACATCTGCTTCAAGGCCAACGTCGTGGTGGTGCAGCCCTCCTCCAAGGGGCGGGCCTCCGGCGGCCGCCCGGTCTGGCTCGGCGACTTCGCCCGGGACGAGCTCGTCGACGAGCTGGACGACTGGATCTTCGAGGGCGGTCCGGGCATCGCCCCGCTGCCCGCCGCTCTGGAGGAGCACGTCACCTCCAAGGACGCCAAGAAGCCGAAGAAGGCCAAGAAGCAGAAGAAGGCGAAGAAGGAGAAGAAGGGCGGCGCGGCGGAGAAGGCCGCGAAGAAGGAGAGGAAGGCCCGGAAGAAGGCGGAGAAGAAGGCCGGGAGGAAGTGAGGCGGCCCCGCCCGCGCGGGACCGCCCCTCCGCCGCCCCGGCCGCGGATCAGGCCGGGACCGGGGCCCGCTCCCCGTCCCGGGAGCCGGCCTCCGGCTCCTCCTCCGCCACCTCGGTGCCCAGCGGCCTCTCCTTGAGCAGCAGGGTGAGCACGAAGCCGACCGCCAGCAGCGGCAGCGCGTAGAGGAAGACCGGCGGCAGCGCCTCGGCGAAGGCGTTCACCACGAACTCGCGCACCGGCGCGGGCAGCGCCTGCAGCATCTCCGGGGTGAGCGAGCCGATCCCGGCCTCGCCGCCCTGCACCTCCAGGCCGCCCCCGGGCGGGGCCGCCGCCATCTGCTCGTTCAGCCGGCCGACGAAGACCGAGCCGAACACCGCGATCCCGAACGACGCCCCGATCTGCCGGAAGTAGTTGTTGGCCGAGGTCGCCGTGCCCAGGTGCCGGCGCGGCGCGGAGTTCTGCACGATCAGCACCAGGTTCTGCATCACCATGCCCACGCCCAGCCCCAGCACCAGCATGCCCGCGGCGTTGTAGAGGTAGGACGTGCCGGCGTCCATCCGGGAGAGCAGGACCAGCCCCGCGGCGATGGTCGGCATCGCCGCCACCGGCCACACCTTGTACCGGCCGGTCCGGGAGATGAGCCGCCCCGAGGTGATCGTCGCCGCCAGCATGCCGGCCACCATCGGCAGCATCATCAGCCCCGACTCGGTGGCGCTCGCCCCGTTCACCATCTGCAGGAAGGTCGGCAGGTAGGAGACGGTGGAGAACATGGCGATGCCGACCGTGACGCCGATCAGCGCGGTGAGCACGAAGTCGCGGTCGCGGAAGAGCGACAGCGGGATGATCGGCTCCTCGGCCCGCCGCTCCGCCAGCACGAACAGCGCGGCGAACAGCACCGACCCGGCGCCCAGGCCGATGACGACCGGGCTGGTCCAGGCGTACTCGCCGCCGCCCCAGCTGGTGAAGAGCACGATGCAGGTGCTGGCCGCGGCGAGCAGCACGGTGCCGGCGTAGTCCAGCCGCGGCCGCGGGCCGGACGGCCGCGGCAGCCGCAGCACCAGCGCCGCGGTGGCCAGCGCGACCGCGCCCAGCGGCAGGTTGATGTAGAAGATCCACCGCCAGTCCAGGTGGTCGGTGAAGAACCCGCCGAGCAGCGGGCCGGCGATCGACGCGAGGCCGAAGACGCCGCCCATCATGCCCATGTACCGGCCGCGCTCCCGGGCCGGGACGACGTCGGCGATGATCGCCTGGGCGCTGATCATCAGCCCGCCGCCGCCGATGCCCTGCAGCGCGCGGAACAGGATGAGCTGCGTCATGTCCTGCGCCATGCCGCACAGCACCGAGCCGGCCAGGAAGACCCCGATCGCGAACAGGAAGACCCGCTTGCGGCCGAACAGGTCGCCGGCCTTGCCGTAGATCGGCATCCCCACGGTGGCGGCCAGCATGTAGGCGGTGACCACCCAGGACAGGTGCTCCAGCCCGTTGAGCTCGCCGACGATGGTGGGCAGCGCGGTGGAGACGATCGTCTGGTCCAGGGCGCCCAGCAGCATGGTCAGCATGACGCTGAGGAAGATCCAGCCGATCTTCGGCTTCGGTCCCGCCGGTGCGCCGGCGGCCGGGGCCGCCTCGGCTCCGCCGGGGCTCGCCCCGGATCCGGTGGTGGTCATAGGTCAGACTCGCTTCCCCGTTGTGGTGGGCGGCGCCGCGCGCGCGGAGAGCGGGCGCCGTTGTTCGGTCCCCTCGCCGGGGACGGGGTGCGGGGCCGGGGGTCAGGCGGTCCCGTCGGGCCGCTCGGAGGGGGAGGCCCCCGCGGCACCGGTGAAGAAGGCGCGGAGCGCCTCGAAGGTCTCGTCGAAGGAGCGCTCCAGCGCGGCGCGCTCCTCGGCGGTGGCCGGCGCGTCCGGCTCGGCCGGGGCCTCGCCGGGCTCGCCGCCCTGCAGGCGCTGCATGGTGAACCGCATCAGCGTGGTGGCCAGCAGCGCCCCCAGCCGCGGCCGCAGGTCGTCCGGGCCGGTGCCGAGCCGGGCCGCGACGTCGGCCGCGATGGCCTGCTCCGCCTCGGCGAAGCGGGCCATCATCTGCGGCACCAGCGACGGCTCCCGGTGCACCAGGGACTTGCGCATGCGCAGGTCGGCCATGGCGCTCCGGTAGCCCTCCGGGGAGTCGTCCAGGAACGAGCCCAGGTAGGCCCGGAGGTCGGCGAAGGGGTCCCCGGTGGGGCCGCCGGCGATGAACACGGCGCGCCCCTCCTCCGAGGCGCGCGGCGGCCCGTCGCCGATCAGGGCCTCGTCCTTGGAGCCGAAGTAGTTGAAGAAGGTGCGGGTGGAGACCTCGACCTCGGCCGCGATGTCGTCGACGGTCACCTGGTCCAGGCCGCGCTCCAGCACGAGGCGGACCGCGGCGCGCTGCAGCGCCCGGCGGGTCGCCAGCTTCTTGCGTTCGCGCAGCCCCATCCCGCCGCTCCCTCCCGCGATGCGCCCGGCCCCTCCGGACACCCTTTATTTTGCACGTCATGCAAAAATGCGCCAAATGAAATACTGCGTGACGTGCATCTCCGGTTCGGGCGGGAATAGGGCGGAGCGCCCCGGCCGCGGAACGCGAGCGGGGGCCGCCGAACGCTCGGCGGCCCCCGGTCGGACGGGGCTCAGGCCCGCGACTCCTCCTGCGCGGCGAACTGGGTCCGGTACAGGGCGGTGTACAGCCCGCCCCGGGCGAGCAGCTCCTCGTGGGTGCCCTCCTCCAGCAGGCGGCCGTCCTCCAGCACCAGGATCCGGTCGGCGTCGCGCACCGTGGCCAGCCGGTGCGCGATGACCAGCGAGGTCCGGCCCTCCAGCGCGGTGGCCAGCGCCTGCTGCACCGCGGCCTCGGACTCGGCGTCCAGGTGGGCGGTGGCCTCGTCCAGCACCACCACCGAGGGCTCCTTCAGCAGCAGCCGCGCGATGGCCAGCCGCTGCTTCTCCCCGCCGGAGAGCCGGTAGCCCCGGTCGCCGACCATCGTCTCCAGCCCGTCCGGCAGCGACTCCAGCAGCCGGCCCAGCTGCGCCGCGCGCATCGCCTCCTCCAGCTCGGCGTCGGTGGCGCCGGGCCGGGCGTAGCGCAGGTTGGCCGCGACCGTGTCGTGGAAGAGCTGGGTGTCCTGGGTGACCACGCCCACCGTGTCCCGGACCGACTGGGAGCGCGCCTCGCGCAGGTCGGTCCCGCCGATCCGGACCGCCCCCTCGGTCGGGTCGTACAGCCGGGACACCAGGTGGGTCAGGGTGGTCTTGCCGGCGCCGGACGGGCCGACCAGTGCGACCAGCGAACCGGCCGGCGCGCTGAACGACACCCCGCTGAGCACCTGCGCCGCGTCGGCCTCGTCCGGCTGCGGGGTCAGCTCCAGGGAGGCCAGCGAGGACTCGGCGGCGGTGGGGTAGCGGAACGAGACGCCGTCGAACTCCACGTCCACCGGCCCGTCCGGCAGCGGCCGGGCGTCCGGCGCCTCGCGCAGCATCGGCTTCAGGTCCAGCACCTCGAACACCCGGTCGAAGCTGACCAGCGCCGTCATCACCTCGACGTGCACGTTGGACAGCGCGGTGATCGGCGCGTACAGCCGGGCCAGCAGGGTGGTCAGCGCCACCAGGGTGCCCAGCTGGAAGGAGCCGCCGATGACCAGGTTGCCGCCCACCCCGTAGACCACCGCGGTGGCCAGCGCGGTGATCAGTCCGATGCTGGTGAACAGCAGGCCGCCGAAGACCGACTGGGAGACGCCGACGTCGCGTACCCGCGCGGCCCGCTCGGAGAAGGCCGCGGCCTCCTCCTCCGGCCGCCCGTACAGCTTGACCAGCATCGCCCCGCCGACGTTGAACCGCTCGGTCATCAGCGAGCTCATCTCGGCGTTGAGGTTCATCCCGTCCCGGGAGATCCCGGCCAGCCGGCGCCCGATGAGCTTGGCCGGCACCAGGAAGAGCGGCACCAGCACCAGCGCGACCAGGGTGATCTGCCAGGACAGCACGAACATGGTGCTGATCACCGCGGCCGCGCTGATCAGGTTGGACACCACCGACTGCAGCACCGAGGTGATCGCCCGCTGCGCCCCCACCACGTCGGTGTTGAGCCGGCTGATCAGCGATCCGGTCTGGGTCCGGGTGAAGAAGGCCAGCGGCATCCGCTGGACGTGCCGGAACACCTCGGTGCGCAGCTGGTAGATGACCCCCTCGCCGATCCGGGAGGAGAGCAGCCGGTTGGCCAGCCCGAGCACCGCCTCCAGCACCGCCAGCCCGGCGACGGCCGCGGCCAGCGAGGTGACCAGGGAGGAGTCCTGCTGGGCGACGCCGTGGTCGATGATCCGCTTCAGCAGCAGCGGATTGGCCACCACGATCGCCGAGGCCAGCGAGGAGCCGAGCAGGAACAGCGCGATCGCCCGCCAGTGCGGGCGGGCGTAGCCGGCGATCCGCCGCACGATGCCCTCGGAGAGCCGGGTGCCGGCGGAGCTTCCGTCGTTGACCAGGGACCGGTAGAGGGGTGGACCGCCCATCATCGCCATATCGACCTCATTCACCTGGGTGCGCGGATGTGCACGGCGCAAGTGCGGGTCCCCGGGCCGGCCTGCGGGCCGGCGGTCGCCCGGAAGCCGTCGTGCAGGGGCGTCAACAGCGCGCCGCGGGGCTCTGTTCCCGCCCGGTGGCCGGAACCGGCAACCGGGAAAGGGAACTTTTCACCCCGAACCACTCTGAAACGGGTTCGGCAGGGTGAAACCAGCCACATAATGATCCGTCGTGATGATGGAATGCGCTATCTACCGGGCCGACGGGCGATCCGCGATCGAAGGGGACATCAGCGACACCCTGGACGAGGTTCTGCTCGCCGACGACAACGCCTTCTGCTGGATCGACCTGCACGAGCCGACCGAGGACGAGTTCCGGCTCGCCTCCGAGGAGCTCGACCTGCACCCGCTCGCGGTGGAGGACGCCCTCACCGCCCAGCAGCGCCCCAAGCTGGAGCGGTACGGGCGGGTGGTGCTCGTCGTGCTCAAGTCCCTCGCCTACGACGCCGACTCGCGCGACGTCAGCTCCGGCGACGTGCTGGTCTTCCTGGGCCGCAACTACGTGGTGACGGTCCGGCACGGCGACGTCGACCCGCTGGGCGCCCTCCGCCGGCGGCTGGAGGCCGACCCCGACCTGATGGCGTTCGGCGCGCCGGTGGTGCTCTACGGGGTCCTGGACGCCGTGGTGGACGACTACGTCGAGATCGCCGACCAGGTCCAGGACGCCGTCACCGAGCTGGAGGAGCGGGTCTTCCTGTCCGCCAAGGACACCCTCGCCGGGGAGATCTACGAGCTCAAGCGGGAGGTGCTGGAGATGCGCAACGCCGTCCAGCCCCTGCTGCCGGTCACCAACGCCCTGGTCGCGGGCGACACGATCCGGGTCACCCAGGAGTCGCTGCCCTACTTCCGGGACGTGGCCGACCACGCCGTGCAGGTCTCCGCGAAGGTCGAGGCCCTCAACGAGCTGCTGCCCCAGGTGCTCTCGGCCTACCTGGCCCAGATGAGCATCATGCAGAACGACGACTCCCGCCGGATCTCCGCCTGGGCCGCCATCATGGCCGTGCCCACCCTGATCGCCGGCGTCTACGGGATGAACTTCACCCACATGCCCGAACTCAAGTCCGAGCTCGGCTACCCGATGGTGCTGGGCCTCATCGGGCTGGTCTGCACGTCCCTGTTCCTGCTGTTCAAGCGGAGCAAGTGGCTCTGAGGCCGGCGGCTACGGCGAGCGGGTGAGCTGGCCCAGGGTCGCGGTGGTCGAGCGGCCCCGGGTCAGCGGGAGCTCCCAGGCCTGCGCGCCGAGGGCGGCGGCGCCGCGCTCCTTGGCCTCCGCGTAGGGGTCGCCGGCGGTGTAGGCCAGCGCCGCGGGCCGGAGCGGCCGGAGCAGCTCGGCGTAGGCGTCGGCGCCGTTGACCTCCGGCGGGCCGGAGACGATGAAGACCCCGTCGACGCAGCGCAGCGCGGCCAGCATCTCGGCCCGCTCGGTGTCCGGGTTGACCGGGCGGTCCGGGCCCTTCCACGCGCTGACCCGGCGGTCGTCCTCGACCCCCACCACCAGCGGCAGGCCGCGCTCCCGGATGGCGGACAGGAAGCGCAGGTGGCCCACGTGCAGGACGTCGAACACGCCGGTGACCACGGCGGGGCGGGCGCCCGCGGGCGGCTCCGCCGTCCAGTGGGCGGACAGCGCGGGAGCCTGCATGGGACCGGGACTCGACATCAGCTCAACCTTCGCACGCGGTTCGCACGACCGACCTGGGCAGGGGCGCCGTGCGGACGCCGCCGCCCGCAACAACATATCTTCCCGGCGCCGATGTCCGGTCTTCCCGGGGCCGCTGTCCGGCATCTTCCCGGCGCCGGCATGCGGCCGGGCGGGGCGCGCGGTGCGGGCCCGGAACGCGGGCCCCGGAACACAGAGAAGGCCGGGCCCGGGGCCCGGCCTCTCCGCGCAGAGCGGGCGACGGGAATCGAACCCGCATGACCAGCTTGGAAGGCTGGAGTTCTGCCATTGAACTACGCCCGCGTGGCACCGGCCCCTCGGAGTTTCCTCTAGACTCGTGGGGCCGACGGGGACAACACTACAGTCTCCGGAGTGCCGGTCGCACACGAGAATCCCCGGAGGACTCCGCGCGAGGCCGGCGCGGGAGCACGGGGAGTAGCGCAGCTTGGTTAGCGCGCATGCTTTGGGAGCATGAGGCCGCGGGTTCGAATCCCGCCTCCCCGACGAGAAACTCGCGAGCTCCTGGCCGGAGCGGGCTGCGCCCGTCGGCCATGAGCCCCTGTTCATCTGCCCTAGACTTGGTGAGATCAGCAGGGGACACGCGAAGACCGGTCCAGACTTGGTCCAAGGCCCCACGGCTCGGTTCACGGACTGCACGGTCGGCGCCCGCGGCGCCGCGACCGCGCTAGCGTGCCCTGCGTGCCGGGTCGTCCCGGAAAACAGCCGGAAATCTAGGAGTACCGCCCCGTGAAGACCGATGTCGAGGAGCTCAGCCCGACCCGGGTCAAGCTGACCATCGAGGTTCCGTTCCAGGAACTGGATCACGCCTTCGACGTGACCTACAAGTCGCTGGCCAAGCAGGTCCGGATCAAGGGGTTCCGCCCCGGTAAGGCTCCGGCTCGGCTGATCGACCGCTACGTCGGGCGCGGCGCGGTGATCAGCGAGGCCGTCAACCACGCCGTTCCCGAGCTCTACAACGAGGCCATCCAGAAGGAGGAGGTCTTCGCGCTCGGCCAGCCCGACGTGGAGATCACCAAGCTGGAGGACAACGACGAGCTCACCTTCACCGCCGAGGTCGACGTCCGCCCGAAGTTCGAGGTGTCCGACTGGGAGGGCGTCGAGGTCACCGTCGACGACGCCGCGGTCACCGACGAGCAGGTCGACGACCAGCTCGGCAACCTCCGCGAGCGGTTCTCCACGCTGGCCGGCGCCGGACGCGCCGCGCAGAGCGGGGACCACGTCTCCATCGACCTGTCCGCCGCCATCGACGGCGAGGTGCTGGAGGACGTCCAGGCCAGCGGTGTCTCCTACGAGGTGGGCACCAACACCATGCTGGAGGGGCTGGACGAGGCCATCGAGGGCCTGTCCGAGGGCGAGTCCGCGACCTTCTCCACCAAGCTGGTCGGCGGCGAGTACGAGGGCAAGGAGGCCGACGTCACGGTCACCGTGCACTCGGTCAAGGTCAAGGAGCTGCCCGAGCTCGACGACGAGTTCGCCCAGATGGCGAGCGAGTTCGACACCATCGAGGAGCTCCGCGCCGACGTCCGCAAGCGGCTCGGCGAGATGCGCGAGGCGCAGCAGCGCGCGCAGGCCCGGGACCGCGCGATGGAGAAGCTGGTCGACTCCATCGACATCCCGCTGCCCGACTCGGTCGTCACCGACGAGGTGAACCGCCGCCGGCAGAGCCTGGAGCAGCAGCTCCAGCAGGGCGGGCTGTCCAAGGAGTCCTACCTGGAGTCCCAGGAGCAGTCCGAGGAGGAGTTCGAGCAGGAGCTCGAGAAGAGCGCCACCGCGGCCGTCAAGGCCGGCTTCGTCCTCGACCAGCTCGCCCTCCAGGAGGAGCTCAGCGCCGGCCAGGAGGAGCTCAGCGGCTACGTCATCGAGCAGGCGCAGCGGATGGGCGTCTCCCCGGACCAGCTGGTGCAGCACCTGGTGCAGTCCAACCAGATCCAGGTCGCCTACACCGAGGTCGTCCGGTCCAAGGCGATGGACCTGGTCGCGGCGAAGGCCAAGGTCGTCGACGAGTCCGGCAACGAGGTGCGGACCGCCGACGCGGACGAGGCCGCCGCCGAGTCCTCCGAGGAGGCCCCCGAGGCCGCCGCCGAGGCCGCCGAGCAGGAGGCCCCGGCCGAGGAGCAGGAGCAGAAGTAGGGCGCGGCGGCACCGCCGCCCGGCCCCCGGGCCCCCGGACGCACCCCGTGCGCCCGGGGGCCCGTTCGCTTGCGGCGGAAGGCCGTGGCGGGGCCGCCCCGGAACCTGCGCTCAAAGCGAACAGGGCGCCGAACCGTCCGAGCGGGGCGGCGATGAGCGTTAGTGTCGCAAGCGTCGCAACCGTTTCGAAATCGGAGCAGGTGACGAGAGTGCCGCCGACCTTGAATGAGTCCATGCGAGTCGAAGCCCGTACGGCCGAGTCGCCTCTTCCCCAGGTGATCGAGCAGACGTCGCAGCGCCTGCTGCGCCAGCGCATCGTCTTCCTCGGCCAGCAGGTCGACGACGAGATCGCCAACCGCATCGTGGGTGAGCTGCTGCTGCTGTCCGCGGAGGACCGCAACCGGGACATCACGCTCTACATCAACTCCCCCGGCGGTTCGGTCACCGCCGGCATGGCGATCTACGACGTCATGCAGTACATCCCGAACGACGTCCGCACCGTGGGCATGGGGATGGCCGCCTCCATGGGGCAGTTCCTGCTCTGCGCCGGCGCGCCCGGCAAGCGCTTCGCGCTGCCGCACGCCCGGGTGATGATGCACCAGCCCAGCGGCGGCATCGGCGGGACCGCGTCCGACATCCGGATCCTCGCCGACGACCTGCTGTACGTGAAGAAGATGTTCCAGGAGCGGATCGCCTTCCACACCGGGCAGAGCGTGGAGCAGATCGAGAAGGACTCCGACCGGGACCGCTGGTTCACCGCGGACGAGGCCCGGGAGTACGGGTTCATCGACGAGGTGCTGCAGGGCACCCTCGACGTCTCCGGCCGCGGCTGACCGCAGCGGACCCAGGAGACCCCAGAATCGAGCGGGCGGGGCGGGGGCCCGAGCCGTACCGCCGACCGTCCGGTGCACCGTGGAGGGCCAGAACAATGAACGAGTACGACTTCCAGGCGTACGGCGCCGGCGGGATGGCCCCGCCGAGTCCGCAGAGCCGCTACATCCTTCCGTCCTTCGTCGAGCGCACGTCGTACGGCGTGAAGGAGATGAATCCGTACAACAAGCTGTTCGAAGAGCGGATCATCTTCGTCGGCGTGCAGATCGACGACACCTCGGCCAACGACATCATGGCGCAGCTGCTCACCCTCGAGCAGATCGACGGCGAGCGCGACATCCAGATGTACATCAATTCGCCGGGCGGGTCGTTCACTTCGCTGATGGCGATCTACGACACCATGCAGTTCGTCCGCCCGGACGTGCAGACGGTCTGCATCGGCCAGGCCGCCTCGGCCGCCGCGGTGCTGCTCGCCGGCGGCACCAAGGGCAAGCGCGGCTGCCTGCCCAACGCCCGGATCCTGATCCACCAGCCGGCCACCGACGTGAGCCGCGGCCAGGCCAGCGACCTGGAGATCCAGGCCAACGAGATCATGCGGATCCGCCGCCAGCTGGAGAGCACCCTGGCGCGGCACACCGACCGCACCGAGGAGCAGATCTCGGCCGACATCGAGCGGGACAAGATCCTCACCGCCGAGGAGGCCAAGGACTACGGCATCGTCGACTTCGTCCTGCCGTACCGCAAGACCTCCATGAAGTAGGTCCCCAGGGGACCGGTCTTCAGCACACGCCGGACGCCGCCGGGTGGTGAAGCCGGTCCCCTTCTTCGCTTACGCTCAGAGGAACGACGCACAGATCACCCCGTACGAACACGGCGCCGGAGGGCATATCCTGCAAATGCGGGAGCCGGCCCCGAGGACCCGGGAACGACATCCGGTCGGGCGGGCGCGCGAGCGCCGGTGACGGGGCGGCCTACGTTATAAGGAGTGGCTGGGTGGCACGCATCGGCGACGGTGGAGACCTGCTGAAGTGCTCGTTCTGCGGCAAGAGCCAGAAGCAGGTGAAGAAGCTCATTGCCGGCCCGGGTGTGTACATCTGCGATGAATGCATCGACCTGTGCAACGAGATCATCGAAGAGGAACTCGCCGATTCCACCGAGCTCAAGTGGGACAGCCTTCCCAAGCCGCGTGAGATCTATGAGTTCCTGGATTCGTATGTGATCGGTCAGGAGCAGGCGAAGAAGGCCTTGTCGGTGGCGGTGTACAACCACTACAAGCGGGTGCGTTCGGAGGGGGAGCGCCCGCGCGATGAGGACGTGGAGATCGCCAAGTCCAACATCTTGCTGCTGGGGCCGACGGGGTCGGGCAAGACGCTGCTGGCCCAGACGCTGGCCAAGATCCTCAACGTTCCGTTCGCGATCGCCGACGCCACGGCGCTGACCGAGGCGGGGTATGTGGGCGAGGATGTGGAGAACATCCTGCTGAAGCTGATCCAGGCGGCCGATTACGACGTGAAGAAGGCCGAGACCGGGATCATCTACATCGACGAGGTGGACAAGGTCGCCCGCAAGTCGGAGAACCCCTCGATCACCCGGGACGTGTCGGGTGAGGGGGTGCAGCAGGCGCTGTTGAAGATCTTGGAGGGGACCACGGCCAGTGTTCCGCCGCAGGGCGGGCGCAAGCATCCGCACC
>NZ_ANBB01000019.1 GCF_000341105.1 Nocardiopsis potens DSM 45234 | reverse complement strand
TCGGATCTTGAAGTCCATCGCATTCCCCGGTCCGGGGTGTTGCGACGACCGCTAGAACTCAAGAGCGCTCTGATAGGGCCGCAACGTCAAGATCATCGGAGGAGGAGGCGTCAGGAGAAGGTGTCGATGTAGCCGCCCCACTCGGCGCCGTCCCAGCTGATGACGAGGGTGCCGTTCTCCAGCTCCGCGGTGCCGCTCTGGCGCTGCGGGTCGGGGTCGTCGCAGTCCAGCTCGATGGCGGCGGTGGTGCCGTCCCCGGACGGCTCCAGCGTCCCCGGGCAGGCGATCTCGCCCTGTGTCTCCACCGTGTTCCCGGTGATGGTCAGCGCCTCGATGGCGGGGTCGTCGGCGAGCGCCTCCCACTCGCCCTCGAAGCTCTCCGCCCCGCACCCGGCCAGCGCCACCGCGGCGAACAGCGCCGCTCCCGTCAGCCGTACCGCACCCGGCATCGCCATGCCCCGCTTTCCTCGAAGGACGATCGACAGCGGGAAATCTACCCGGATTCACGGACACCTCCGGCGGGGCGCAGTCCCCTCGGTAGGTGCGCACGACCATTCCGTCCCGGCCGCCGAGGCGCGGCTTCGAAACACCCCCGGCTCAGGCTGGAGAGCGCTTCACCTGCTAGAGGCACCTGCAGCCACCGCGATAAGAGTTCTCAGCGTGTCGCCTCCGGGATGATGAGGGGTCGAATACGTTCGTACAGCGCACATCCCGCATCGAGTGATCACCTCGGCCTCGGCCGCTTCGGGATCGGACGAACATCTGCCGCTCCGCTCCACCGGTGCAGGCCTCACAGTCGCGTCGCTGCTACTGCGTTTCAGGGAGGACCTTGCCTGTGTTCAAGACCGCGAGTGCGCTGATCATCTTGGCCACCGCTGAATCCACGGCCCTCTCTCTGATAGCGCCGGCCCATGCCCGAACCGGCCCTGCCCTCGACCTCCGGTCGGGCCCCTTCGCCGCCCGCCCCGCCTCCACCGGCAAGACCGAGGGCACCGAGGCTCAGCGCGTCCTCATCTGCAGATTCAATACATCGGCCGACAGGATTCACCGTTCTTCAGGCCAGGCTTCCGGCCACGCCTGGTGGGAGAACATCGACTGCGACACCGACCAAGCCGTGGTGACTGCGCGACTTCAGCAGTACGTAGGCGGATCCTGGAAGTATGCGGGCTCGACCGGAAGGAAGACCGTCTACTCCGGCGGAGGATCGGCCAACCGGGTAGTGGCCCGGGCCGACTGCAATGCCAGAACGCAGACCCGATGGCGTACCGTCGTCGACGTCGACTCGGTGGGCATCCTCGACGACCCCTTCCGCAGGTACATCGAAACGAAGCGCCCGATCACCTGCCGGAACCGACGACGAGGAGTCACGATGGCCGACGGAACCCTGTTCTGCGCGCTGCACGGCACCCTGGATCTCCACCCCTGGTACGACCCTGCCACCGCCGATGCCGATCCCTACATCCTGTTCCACTCGCGGGCCGAGACCTACCGATGGCTGGCCTCTCCCGGCGACGGGCGGCCCGGATCAGGGCTGTGGGGCATGAACGACGCGGGGCTGGATCCCCGTGGCGAGGGAACCCGGCGGCTGTGGTTCCGAGCCGCCCAGCAGGAACCCGCCATGCCCCGCCGGGCGGTGCCCGCCCAGCAGCTGCTGGACTGCGCCGGGGCGGTGGCCGACCGCATGGGTCGGCTCGATCTGAAGGCCGCCCAAGTGCTCGTTCCGCTGGATGATCTGCCGGCAGGCCCCGTCGAAGGCGCCTACGGCGACATCGTGGGCGGACTTCCGTGGTTCGCCGAACTGCCCGCCCAGGCCGGCACCGCCGTGGTGGTGAGTCTGGACTCCGGCACCAGCACGGCGGCCGCCGACGCCGCGCCGGCCATGGAGGAGCGGCTGCGCGAGATCCGCCAGAAGGTCTTCACCGGCATCACCTCCGCCCCCGGGGAGGACGCGGCCCGCGGGCTGGCTCCCGGGGTCCCCGACTTCCAGGAGTCGGGGGTACCGGGGCACCGCGTGACCTTCGAGGGGCACCTGGCGGAGTGGTCGTACGAGGCGGCCGGGTGGCTGACGGCCTTCATCTGCGAGGCCGCGATCGAGCAGGGCGTGCGCGTCCCGGTGGTGGCCACCGTCCGCCCGGTCTGACCGCTCGGCCCGCCGGTCGGGCGGCGGCGTTCCCCCGCCTCGGCCTCATTCCTCCCGGTCCAGGGCGTCGGCCCGCTTCAGCAGGTCGGCGGCGATGCCGTCCCACTCCGGGCCGTGCATCCACAGGTTCTCGGCGGCGGCGCGCATCAGCGCCGGGTCGTCCGGGCGCTGCAGCAGCGCCAGCCGGTAGGCGAGGTTGCGGACCCATACCGGGAGGTGGCCGTCGACCGTGTGCGGGCAGAGTTCGCGCAGCATGGCGAAGATCGAGTCCGCGTCGGCGAAGGTCAGCTCCTCGATGAACCAGTCCTCTCGGTGCTTGGCGGCGCACTCCGGCGCCGGCCGGTACTCGTCCCCGTAGAGGCACCGGGCGTGCTCGGTCAGGGTGGTGTGCATGCGCCGGAGCCTATTCCCTCCGGTCCGCCGGGTGGCCGACGCCGATCAGCCCCAGCGGGTGGTGGCCGGGCGGGACGACGGCGGGGGCGAGGCCGAGGAGCCGCTCGTCGTCGAAGCCGGCCACGAGCACGGCGCCCAGCCCGGCCTCGGCGGCCTGGAGGTAGACGTTCTGGCCGGCGTGCCCGGCCTCCAGCCACACGTACCGCTCGCCCCGCCGGCCCTGCGGCGGCTGGTCGGCGAAGTGCCGGCCGGCGGCCTCCAGGTCCCCGCTGATCAGCAGCAGCACCGGGGCCCGGGGCAGCCAGTCCCGGTCGGCCAGGGTGGTGTCGGAGACCCGGCGGCGGTGGTCGCCCTCGGAGACGAGGGTCAGCGCGTCGCGCTCGGCTCCGTACCGGTAGACCCCGGCGGGCAGGCCGTCGACGTCGCCCGCGACCGCGGTGACCGCCAGCGGGTACAGCGCGTGCGCCGACGGGCAGGTGCGGCGCCCGTCGCCGGTCCGCCCCTGAGCCGCCCGCAGCACGAGGGAGAGCAGGGCCAGGCTCAGAGGGCGGGGGGCGAAGTCGCGAGTGCTGCGCCGCCGCTCCAGCAGGGCGCCCAGCCCTCCGGGCCGGACAGGCTCCAGGGGCACTTCCCGTTCCGTCATGGGCCCAGCCAAGCACATACCGGGAGGGGTGCTCCGCCCGAGGCGGAGCACCCCTCCCGGGGGCTCAGGAACATTATGTGGGATCGTTGGTCGGTCTACGCAGGGCCATCCGGATCGTGCACGCACAGTGCGATGCCAAGAACGCATCCGATGGTGTGGCGGTGCCCCTGCTTGTGGCGGGAGGCGGGAAGCGCGTCCAGGCGGGTGGGAAGGTCTGCGATCGGCAGGGCCAGTTTGGCGGACTGGGCATGCAATAGGACTCCTGGACTTTCGAACGGTTAAGTCACACTTCCGCTCTTGCCTGGGCCCTGCTTCCGCGCTCAGGGGGTTCTACTTGATGGCCATGCTCCCGTGACCTGCGACGATCGCTGCTCACGTCGAAAATGAATCAGCCGTGGACCCGTGCGGCAACCACCACCGATGTTCTCGAATGAAGTGACGCTTGGTCATCCCCAGGCCATCACCACTCCGATGACAGGTGCAGTTGCCAAGACCGAAACCCCGGCCAGTGGTTCGGCTGAGTCACGCTTACGGCCCGCCCTCAGCCGAGCCCTTTTGATAGATCCAGCCCTCCACGCCAAGGCAAAACACCCGCCTTGCCCGCTAATGAGCCGCACTTCCAGATAAATCCAGCCTCGTCAAGACCAAGGCCGAATGCGGTCAAAGTCAATTTAGAATTGACTGTCCATTTGCAAATAGATAGCATATCGAAGATTTTCACCCCCCCTGAAAGGCCCCCATGTGGAAGAGCATGTTCTTCGCCGCCCTGATTGGGATCTTGATAGCATCAACGACTTTTCAATCTGCACAGGCAGAAGAAAATAGCGAAAGCGATGGAGAGATAGTTCTTTCTGCCACCGAAAGAGGAGAACAAAGAACTCCGTCTTCCCTGGAAGAGCTTCCAAGAGATGAGCGCCAGGCTCCTCCAACAAAAGAATCCATCAACACACTGGAAGCGATTTCCAGAGATTCGGAAGCGGCTCACTCAAAGGCGGCGGAACCGACTCCCTACCTCCTTGAACACGAAAAATGCAAGACTGAAATAACGCCAGACAACGGCCACGCATACGATCACCATAATTTCTGTTCCAACGATGTCATTGAGCTGGAAAGTTGCGTTGCAAAAACAACAATTGCACCGTAATAGGGAAGGCGACTGTAGATATCACTGTAAGTGGATGGGGCACCAACGGCAAAAGAGAGATCCGGACGCTAACCAGCCTGCACAGCGTCCGGGAGACCCAGGGCAATTGGCAAAGTATCCGGCCGACGCTTCTTATTTCCTGCTCTCCGGAAGCATCGAACACTGAATGCTCCCCAAACGGAGTATTTGAATTGAAGCGAAGCCTCGCAGACTGGACGAAAGATGACCCGTACTGGTCAACGATGGAGGCGAACTTCCAGTCGCATGCCGGCACAGGAACGCCCGGCGAGGGAGAGAACCCAGACGGAACTATCGGCAAGGACCGCCTGGCCTGGTACTTCCTGAGCGTTGATCTATTTCATGGAAACTCAACACTAGTAGCAAACACAGGTTTTCGTTGCGACTCCGCTAAATACCTGAAAGGCGGAAAGGGGTGCGCATTTGACTACGGCGTCACCGTGTGGCCACTGATTGTAGGAGAAAACGGAAAAACACATAACTGGAAGACCAAAGATGTCGCACAGCACATTTACGACGCGACAACCAACCCCAACTCCACCATCCCCCGAAAAGAGGGAACCAAGGAGATCCCCGGGGCTCCGAAATCAATGACCCCTCTGACTCGCACCAGAGATGCAAATCAGATTGACCAGAACCGGGGGAGATCGATTGGCGCCTGCAAAGCCGAATGGGGGGACGGCTACTCTGAAGGCAATACCTACCAGTGCGACGAGTTCCCCATGGCCTCCACCAATCAGGGGGCGGATAGCGGAGCAAACAAGGAGGAGAATAATTTCTCCGTTAGAGTGCTCCCCCGAGAAGAAAACGAAGGAGCAGGAAGATTTCTCGGATGGTGGTACAAGAACTATCGCATCGTCGACAACGATGCGTTCTGGGTTGTTGTACGCTTGTAGCTTTCAGCAAGCAAAATGACGCACCTCTGCACCTCTAAGAGGAAATTTGATCCTCCAACATTCCACTTTCCACCCTCGCCTCTACCACGGAATTCTTTTTCTACACACAATCGACGGCGAAATCGAAGGGGAGGTGGTCTACGAATATTCATGGATTGAAGTGATGACGGAATCCATCCTTCTGCGATCAACCGGAAACGACTTTTGCCCTGAAGTCACCATCGAACACTGGGATTCTCCCACATCATTCCCAAAGACGAACGACAAATACTCCATCACTTTCAATTTCCACTTGAAAGAATCGCCTCTAATTCTAACAAACCTCATTTCATTTTTTGAGGATACTTTCGACTTCACTCCAGGCGATTACAAAATCAGCGTCACCCGCACCACAAGAGAAGAAATTTTCACAGAAACTCCAATTCTTCAAATCAATTCAAACACCGACAAATATATTCTAGAGTCGCCGCCAGAGCACTGGAAAATACGGATGGCAAAATTAGAATGACCGGCGACAAGGCCGTTGGCCAGGCGGGGATTTCGGGCAGACCTCATGTTTCCCTATATCAGGTCAGGGCTCTGATCGCCAAAAAAGAAGATGCCACTTCCGGCTGCAGCTCGGGGGCAGGGCCGACCCAGGACTGATTCATTCTCGCTGTGGGCGGCGGTCGCTGCAGGACACGAACTCGCGGCCGCCTCCCCTTTCCCTTCGCCCGGGGTACCGCCCACCTGCCACGAGAAGGAGGTGGGGACGGCACGGGCGGGCACACGAGGACCTCATGCCGAGAACGAATCAGCCGTGGCCTGCGGTGGCCTGGCCTTGCAGACGGGCTGCAACCGGGCTCAAACCGAACGGAAGGATCACTCACCGTGCAGGAACAACAGGATCCCAGCCCAAATGTCCCAGACGATGTCCTCTACGACGCCCTTCACGAAACCGCCAGCCGCGCTGCAGGCGCCTACATGCGGAAGGCACAAGCAGCCGCCGCCCCGAGGCCAAAGAAGAGGCCAAACAGTAGATGCTGCGGGCCTGGAGCATTAAGAGCAGGCATGATCTCAGCCGAGACGAAATGCGTACCCTACGTCAGGAGCTGCAAGCCGAGATCGACCGGCTACGGGAAACCTGAGAGGTTTTCCGGCCTCTGAGAGGTGAAACCCAGGAAAGCCGCAGCAGACCGGCTCTGCTCAAGGCAGACCGAGGCGGAACCGCCCCTTCTCCATATCAGAGGCGGACTCTCTCGAACTCCTCAGTCCAGCCCGCGGCGATCTGCTCGCCGGCCTCACGCTCCCCCGCCTGCCAGGAGGAGGATCAGAACCAGGCCTGGTCCGCCGGCACTGTGGTGAGCCCCCGTAGGACGACACTGCCGTCGTCCTCGATGGTGAACTCCACCTCGTCGCCCTCGCCGATGCGCAGCGCCTCGGCGACCTCCCGGGGCAGCGTGACCTGGTTCTTGCGACGCACCACCGTTCTCCGGCGCCTGATGCTCATGTCGTTCATCGCGTTCTCCTCCAGGAGGATCACCGTTCTGGTGCAGGCAGAGCTGCAGAACGGGGCGGACGCCGGACTCCAGGATGCATCGGCGAAGCGGGAAAGTCCGGCTCTCCTACCGCCCCGGGGCGCTCCGCCCGGCCCCGGGCGGGCGGAGCGCCGGTTCGGGGGGTCAGGGGAGCAGGCCCAGCAGGTGGGCGAGGAGGAGGACCGCGAGGACGCTGCAGGAGTAGGGGAGCATCTCGTAGGCGGCGAAGTAGTAGAAGGTCAGGCCGCCGGTGCTGCGGAGGGTGCGGCGCTTGAAGCGGCGGTAGGCGCGGCTGGACGGGTGCCAGGAGCGGCGGGAGCGTGGGCGGGGCAGACCGGGCCGGCTGCGGCGGGCGGCGGTGAGTTCGCGGACGTCGCCGCTGGTGGGGGCGGCGTCGCGAGCCGCGGGGCTGAGCTGGTCGGCGGTCTGCCGGAGCCAGGGCGGGAGGTCGCTGCCGTCCCGGGGGCGGCCCGCGCGGGAGTGCGGGGAGAGGAGGGGGCGCGGGAGGTCGGGCGGCGTGGCCGGGGGCGGGTCGGTGTAGGGGCGGGATCGGGAGAAGCGGGCACCGGGCGGGCCGGCGAGGACCCGGCGGACGCGGGGCGCGAGGGGGTCGGGAGAGGTGGAGCGGACGTAAGCCGGTCGGTCGTGGGACATGGTTTCGGTCCTTTGCGGAGGGTTCGGGGGTTCTACTCGGTGCTGTCGAGGATGAGGATGTTGCGCATGCGGCGCGCGACGTCGGCGGTGTCCTCGACGGGGAGGAGCCGGGTGAGTTCGGGCTCGGTGTTCTCGGTCTTGAAGCGCTCCCCGGGCCAGAGCAGCCACCACCAGGGGCGCGCGTTGATGGGGTCGGGCCGGAGGACCGCGCGCTGGAAGGAGGAGGGGCGGCTGTAGCGGCGGACGGGGTCGGCGGCCTCGGGGCCGGGGAGGAAGGCGTCGACGACGGAGACGGAGGTGTCGACGGAGGCGCCGAGGCCGCGGGCTTCCAGCTCCTTGGCCAGGGCGTAGAGGGGGTGGAGGGGCGAGCCGGAGTAGGAGGACATGAGCATGTGTCACCACCTGAGGTGCAGGGCCGACCGTACTGTTTGTGATCGACCACTCACCTAAAGAGTACTTACTCATGAGCAAGTTGCAACACCATCAGATAAAGTCATGAGTAAATTCCAAGACGGCGCCTACTAGGTCGCCCCATACACCTTTAACCCGAGAAAGAGATTGAATGTCCGATCTGTCTAGCCAGACCGTTCGCCATCGCCGCGTCTCCGCCGAGCTCAAGGCGATGCGCGAGGAGGCCGGCCGGACCTCCTACGAGGTCGCGGACGCGATGGGGTGGCACCGGACGAAGGTGCACCGGCTCGAAAGAGGCGAGTGGAAGCGGCTGAGGGAACAGGACGTACGGGCCCTGGCCGACTACTACGGAGTAGATGACCAGAAGCGCCTAGAAGCCGTGGTCGCCCTGGCCAAGACGGCCAGCGCCAAGGGCTGGTGGTCCCGCTACAAGGACGTACTCGGCCCAGGCTCCTACGTCAGCCTGGAGGCGCAGGCTTCCCACCTGCGCTTCTACAGCGGGATGCTGGTTCCCGGCCTTTTGCAGACCCCTGCTTACTCCGAAGCGATCATGCGCTCCGGACGCATCAAGGACGAGGAAGAGATTCAGCGGCGACTGCAGGCACGCGCTGAGCGCAAGGCTCTGATCGACTCTCAGAACGGACCGAAGGTCCAAGCGATCGTTGACCAAGCCGCTTTGAACAAGACCATCGGATCTCCGATCACGATGGCCGAACAGCTTCTCCACCTGGGGAAGCTCGTCTCTCTGGAGAAGATCGAGATCGGTCTCGCCACCGACCGGCTCGGCGCCCATACGGCCTTGACCGGCCAGTTCGTCCTTCTCGACTTTCCAGGAGATCACGGCGACTCCACCGTGTTCATCGACAACGCCCACAACGGGATCTTCCTGGAAGACCCTGAAGAGGTAGAGGACTATACTGATGTTTTCCAAGCCACATGGAAGCTGTGCCTGACAGGGGAATCCGCCACGGAGTTCCTGGTGAGCCTGTCAGAGGACTTCTTCAAGCAAGCAAGGCGGTGAGCAGTGTCTTCCTGGAAGAAAAGCAGCTACAGCAGCGACAAAGGGCAGGAGTGCGTAGAACTCTTCCAGTCCGAGACGACGACGTCCCTCAGAGACTCGAAGAACACGACCGGCCCCGTGATCAGCTTCCCTCACCGGGAGTGGATCCAGCTGGCCGAAGCCCTCAGGAAAGCGCCCTGATATCGTTCAGTCGGGAAGGATCCGTTCTATCTCCGTCGAGATGGCGATGTCCAGGGCTCGGACCTCTTCACGGAAGACCTGTTCATACTCTCGCTTGATGTCCTCGGGCTTCTGCGATTTCGTATACGTTGCGACGAAGACGCCGCTCTTCATCTTCCCGACAGCAACATAGTCGGCTCCGCCATCGGGGTTCTCACCGAAGAAGTACTCCGCCTCAGCCTTGGTGTTCTGACTGGTTCCACTCCCCGAAAGCCCTGAGAACCCTGCCTCCACCCGGCGAAGCTGCTCTTCGAACTCCCCTTGCGCAGCCTCCTCCTTTGATTCTTTTTCCGAATCATTGACGAAGGCCGTGTACCAGAGATCAAGAGAGGCTTCGCCCTGCCCAGATGGAGTGAAAGTCCATCTGCATTCATCCATGACCGTACGCCCCGGAGATTCTTCCCCCTCTTCCTCACCGGAGTCGGCGACACCTCCCCCCTCCACCATCTGGCCGCCTTTCCCCGCCATCACATCCGTATCAGCGACCTCGCAAAGGTCCAGGGCTCCGACTTCCATCGACTCCCTCGGCTTCCGCTGTTCCACGGCCTGCGGGTTCGATGCCGCCGTACCACCATCAGAGAAGAGCCCCGAAAAAACCAACCTCAGAGAACCAACGATGATCCCCATGACAAGAAAAGCCGCAGCCGTACCCGAAAAGAAGACGATGAAGAACGCGCGCCACCCGTAGATTCCACGCTTCTTCCTTACTCTGCCGGCAGCGGCCTTCTCTTTAGTGGACATTCACTTCCTTGCCTTCAGAGGCGGTCGGGAGGGGTGTCTCCTCACCCCTGGCTTTCCAACTGGGCCTTCACGTCCGGGTGCTCCAGCGGCCGTGTGAACCCGAGGATGTCCGCACGGCTCGGGTCATCGTACTCACGCGTCGCGATCGGCCCGCAGTCGGTGCACCAGGCCTCCACCATCAGCCCGTCGCCGATCACCATCCCGACGTGCCCCGGCCCCGGCGGCTCGTACGACCGCGAAACATCGAAGAACACCAGGTCCCCCGGCTGCTCCTCCCCCTGGGGGATCTTCGGGCCGAAGCCCCACTGGTCCTGGGAGATCCGCGGAATCGTCACCCCCACACTCTCGTACGCCTTCATCGTCAGCCCCGAGCAGTCGAACGTGTTCGGCCCGGTCGCCCCGTAGACGTACGACTTCCCCCGCTGGGCCAGCGCCCAGTCGACGACCGCCTGCGTAATGTCGTCCGGAGCCCGCCCGATCGGCAGTCCGTCCTCATTGACGTTGCACTCGACGCCGACCTTCACCGACTCACTGGGGTCGAAATCCCCGTCGGCGTACTTGTCCGCCCACTCCAGCACGTCGTCCACGTACCACCACGCGTGGTTGTAGCCGTAGATGGCCTGCCGGACGTCGTCCTTGATCCCGTGCGCGATCAGGTAGTCGGCCGAGGCCGGAATGGCGTCCTCCGGGTCGTAGACGCTGACGATCCCGTCCTCGTTGCCGTCCTGGCCGTACCCCTCCTCGGGCCGGTCCTCGGTCTTCATGACCGGCTGGCCTCCCCAGCTGTTCCCCGCGGCCGACCCGTCCAGCGCACCGAACTGCATCGGCCCGGCCGCGCCCCAGTCGTTGTGCCCTTCGGTGATCCCCGGCCCGTCCCAGCGGCCGTGCTTGCTCTCCACCTGGCCGACCCCCGCCAGGATGTTCCAGGGGACCCCCTTCTCCTCCCCCCACTCCTTGTACAGCTCCAGGTAGTTCTCCGGAATGGAGTCCTCGGCGTAGCCGCTGCTCTCCGTCTGCTCGGAAGACTCACCCGGAGTGCACTGGAGGGCGAACAGCGCCCCCGGATTCATGGTCATCGAAGGGATCACCGCAATGACCAGCGCAACGGTCCCGAGCATGAACAGGCCCACCGCGATGGCCAGGCGTGTGACACAGGAGCCGTCGTCTGCGGAGGGCTGCTTCACGAAGGGGGAGAGCATTCCATCACCTGCCAGGGGGTAGCGCGATCGGCAGTCTCGATCCGTCGGGGGTCACTTCCCACCCACGTTCCCGGCGTCGGCCGGCTGGAAGTCGTAGACCTCCCACCGGGAACCCTTCTTCTGCACGGTCACCGCGTAGTCGCCCAGGTCCTCGTCGGCCCCCTCGTCGTTCTCGATGATCGACTGGACCTTGACCACGAACACCACGGACGTCTTGTCGAAGCTGCGAATGGACCGGACGTCCGCACGCCCCTCGGCGACCGTCTTCTTCTCGCTCATCTCCGACCACAGCGCGCCCGCCCCGGAACTCTGCGCGAGCGATTTCGCGTAATCCTTCGCGGCCAGCTCCTCCATCGAGCCGTAGTACTCCTCGGGCGAAGCCGTGTAGTCGATGGTCGCGTAGGCCTCGCCGAACGCCTGCGCGGTCGCCCCCGCCGCCTTCAGCTCGGCCTCCTCGAACGGCAACCAGTCGAGCACCTGCATCTCCTCGACGGCCGTGGTCGGGATCGGGCTCGGCGCCGCCGTCGCCGGCCCGCCGATCCCCGACGACGAGCCCGCCTGCGGCTCCTCCCCGCCCTGCTCGTCGTCGCCGTCGAAACCGCCGAAGCTCAGGTAGAGCCCGAAGGCGACCAGGACGACGACCAGCCCTCCGAAGACGAAGCGCTGCTGCCGGTCAGTGAGCGTCTTGGCCATGACAGGGGGAGTCCTCCGCGGTGTCCGCTACGGAAAAGGTGCTGCCGGCTCAACGCGCCGGGACCGCGGCCGGTCACGAGTCGCTGTCCCGCAGCCAGAAGGGAACGTCCCGGTTGGCCCGGCGCTGCCCTTCGGATCCGGTCCAGAACGGGCTGATCGGACGGTCCGGGTCGCGCCTGCCGCTGGACTTGAACCAGTGCCCGTCCTCCCCGCCGCGCGCGGCGGGCTGCCGGGGCTGGCGCGGAGGCGGCGCCGCCTTCTCCCGGCGGGACCGGTGCTCGCCCCAGCGCGAGCGGCCGTTGGTGTTCCCCTCCGGTCGGGCGGGCTCCCGGCCGGCGAAGATCCCGGAACCGCTCGTCGGCGAAGGCGCACCGGAAGTCCGCTCGTTTCCGCCCTCCGAACGGCCGGAGGCCGGACGCTGGCCGCTTCCGCTGCCCGTGCCGAAGACCGAGGCCCACCCGGTGTCGCCGGTGCCCCGGTAGCCGCCTGCCGGACGGGGCGGGATCGGACCGCCGGAGGAAGGCGGCGCGGACGAAGAGCCGGATCCCACGCCTCCGCTGTAGGCGGCGTTCCCCAGGCTCGGCGCCTCTGCAGAGGGCCGAGAGGTGGACGACCCCGTGCGCTGCTCCGCACCTGCGGATTCGTTCCCGCTCAGCTTGAGCGGCGGCGGCCCGGACTTCCCCCGAGCGCGGCCGTACCCCGTGGTGCCTCGGACTCGGCGGCCTTCCGACCGGGCCCCGGCGACGCCTTCGCCCTCGCCCTGCTCGGCCGCCCCCGCTCCGGCGACCTGGCCGCCCTGCTGGTCCGCTCCCCCACCGGGGCCCGCGGGAACACCGCCCGCCGCTGCGGCGAGCTGGGGAGCGCGCCGGAGTCCCCAGCGCTGCGCCCGCATGTAGGCGACCGGGGGAAGGACGTTCGCACTCTGGCTGAGGACCCTGCTCTGCATCGCGTCGCTGACCATGCGCGACGTGAAGGTGTTGGCGTTCACCGAAGTGAAGAGGTGGACGAACGGCTTCCGGTAAATGAACAACGCAAGCGTGAACAAGGCCAGCAGGATCATCTGCAGCCCCCAAGCCAGGTTCGTCACCATCACCATGCTGTAGCTCATCACCAGAAGCGAAATGAGCAGCACGACGAAGATCTGTTTCAGCAGGAGCCCGAGAAGCATCTCGAACCATCGCAGGAGAACCGTTCGCCCATATCCCGGATGGATACCGATGAGGAGGAAGACCGGGGCGAGGAGCAGCAGGAGCAGGAAGCCGATCTTCAAGACGATGAGAGCGACGGATCCCACCAGGATAAGTCCGCCAGCGAAGACCGCGGCGAAGAGGGCCAGCGTCGCCACCCCTAGTCGACTGCCCGCCTGGTTCCCTTCGAAAAGCGGATAGATCTCCGGGTAGTTGTCCTCGATGCTTGCGGCGATCTCTTCGTAATCGCTCTGCTTCTCGGAGATCAGCTCAGATGCCTCGATCTCCCCCTTCGCGATCTGGTCCTGCTCAGCACGGCTGATCCCCTGCGCCTGCAGAAGCTCCATGCCGTGCTCTCGGACGGCCGTGTTGGCGACCGGCCCGGTACCGAACTCTCCTGCGATCCACGGACGGCACACCAGACCGGACCAGAGCATCTGCGAGTTGTTCCGGACAGCGAACTCGCTCTCACTCTCCCAATCGGCCTTAGAGGGCTCAGGGGCTCCGGCAGGGCAGACGTTTCCGACCCCGGGCACGGTCATCTTCGACGCAGCGGAATTCACCAGCTGAGAGCCGGAGTTGACCAGGGTTCCCGCGTATCCCAGGATCTGGGAGGGGTTCACCAGTATCCACATGCCGATGGCCGTCGCAAGGACCATCCAGACGGCGCTCTCGATGGTGAGAGTCACCCTCTTCCGAATCAGCCCGTACCACCCGAGCCAAACCGCGCCCAGGATGATCACGGTCGGAAGGAGCGGGCGCCAAAGGCCTTCTCGGAGTTCCACGACGGCGCTCTCGACCAGAGCGTTGAAGCTTTCGAGCAGGCCTTCAGAAGTAGCGGCCTGGTAGACGGTGATGGTCGACTGGTTGATCGTCTTCGAGAGATCCCATGCGGAATTGCTCAGTGTCGCGACCGCGCTGGAGCCCATCTTGTCGACACACGACTCACGGATGACGTGCCACTGCTGACCTGCCGTGCCGTACTGGCCGTACACGCTCGCATCAGGCGGAAGGCCGTCAGGGGAACTCGCGATCGAGTCCTGTGATTGGGGTGGGACCAGAAGTCCGTCCGATCCGCTCCCCGCGGCTTCCGGCTGCGGCGCAGGCTCCCCCGGGCACAATGACCCCGCAGGTGCCGTGGTCTCCTCGTCCGTCGGGTCCGCCCAGGCCGAGCCCACCGGCACCAGTACGAACGCCAGTGCCATCACCAGCATGGACAAGGACCGGCGCAGCCGACCCTTCTCCCCCCAAGCCCTGCGTGCCTTCCGCCTTCGGCCCGCCGCCCGGTCGGCCGTCCCGTCCTGCTCTGTCGCCTGTGTCGCCTGTGTCGCCTGTACCGTCCCTGCTGCCCGTGCCACCCGCGCCGCCTGCTGCCGCCGCCGCATGATCACCGTTCCTGCCCGTTGCCCCTGCCGGTGCCGATCAGTGCCTCCGCGCCCTCGAAGGCCGGTTCTTCCTCTTCATCGGGGTGCTGCCGGGTGGGGTTGGTGTCCAGCCAGCGCAGCAGCTCCTCCGAAATCAGGTCCACGCCGATGCGGCCGGCGCGCCCGTCCAGGTCGCGGAAGATGCATTCGCCGTTGCCGAGGTTCCGGAGCATCGCCTGGTGCTCCTCGGTCGGTTCGACCCCCAGCAGCGACATCACGCTCTCCACCTCGTAGCGCTCGCTCGATCTGAAGGTGAACACGCTCGACAGGCAGTTGGTCACCTGCTCGTTCAGCAGGTCGCCGGCGTTCTGGCTGACCAGGATCAGCGCGGTGTTGCGGGACCGCCCCATCCGGCTGACCTCCGGCACGAGCTTGGCGCCCTCAGGGGTGGAGGTCACCGCCCACGCCTCGTCCAGGAAGATCGCCTTGGGCAGGTGGCGGTCGAGCCCGTTCATCAGCCGCCGCGCGAACTGGCTGACCAGGTAGAGCAGCGCCACGCTGAGCCGCTGCTCATAGGAGTAGTCGTCGCGCTGGATGGTGGAGTCCGGCAGGGTCAGCCCGCCCAGGGTGAACACGGTGGTCCACCCCTCGGTGTCCACCTGGGCGTCGCCCTGCGGGTCGAAGCAGAGGCTGGCCAGCCGCATCTCCGACATCGACTGCAGCACCGCGCCGAGGTTGCGCGAGGCCGGGTCGTGCGACCGCTCCAGGTACTGCACGACCTTCGCCAGGCTCGGCTTGGGCTGGTTGGACACCGCCGCGACCGCCTGGATCATCGCGGACTCGCGCTCCTCGCTCATCCGCGGGAGCAGCAGCCGCAGCGTCTCCGTCGCCATGGTCTTCTTCGTCGGCAGGTCGTCGCCGAACGCGAACGGGTCCAGCAGGCCCGGCTCGGCCGAGCCGAGCGACATGATCCGCGCCTTGCGCCCCCGCCGCTGCAGCAGCCGGACCAGCGACTCCGCGTCCCCCTTGGGGTCGATCGCGGTGACCGTCACCCCGCGCAGCGCCAGCTGGTAGATGAGCAGCAGCGCCAGGGTCGTCTTCCCGCCTCCGGGCTCGCCGGTGATCGCGATGGCGGTGGGCCGGTTCCGGGCCGCGGCGACCATCGGGTCGAAGTGCACGATGGACCGGGCCCGGCCCAGGGTCTCGCCGATGTAGGGGCCGGTCCAGCCGCCCCCGCCCTGGCTCGGGTCGCGCCGGTCGCCCAGGTCGACGGTGGCGGTGGGCATGCCGCCGGCGATGGTGCGCAGCGGCTGGCGCTGGGCGTAGGCGCCGAGCCGGATCCGGTCCCCCGGCAGCGACTCGTTGAACAGCGACAGCTGGTCGCCGGTGGAGTTGACCACGTCGATGCCGATGTCGCGGTAGTGCTCCACCACCGCCTCCACCCGCTGCACCAGCTCGCTCTCGGTGGGCGCCGACACCATCAGCCGGTGCCAGCCGTAGACGAACGGCAGCCGCTCCTTGGTGATGCCGTGCTCCAGCATGCGGGCGGCGTCGATCTGCTCGGCCAGCGCGATCGGCATGTCCGCGCCGGCCTCCCTGATGTGCGCGTCCATGTCCCGGGCGTGCGCCAGCTTGCGGCTGACGTCCTTGCTGGCCTTGGCGGGCGGGATCAGCTTCATCCGGGAGCTGATCTCCACCGGGAACGGCAGCGCGTCGGAGTGGTGCATCCACGGTTCGCCGTCGGGGAACGGCATCAGGTCCGGGAACCGGGAGAACGACAGGTAGGCGACGTAGGTGTCGCCGGCGAACTGCTCCAGCCGCAGCATCGAGCGGCCGTTGTGCACGACCCCCTCCACCAGCTGCTCGATCTCACCGCGCCCCCAGGTGCGGCGGCCCGCCGCCGACGACCGGGGCTCCTCCGCGGTCCCGGCCACCGCGTGCCGGAGCAGCCAGGCGACCTGGTTGGCGGTGGCGTGCCGGGCGTGCAGCGAGCTGGCGGCCAGCGCCCGGCCGAGCCGCTCGGACTGCTCGGTCCAGCGGGCCAGCTCCTTGGCGTCGATGGCCGGGTCCTCGATGCCCAGCACCTGCTCGGAGCGCTGGTAGGCGCCGAGCAGCTGGGCGAAGACGCCCTGTTTGAGCTGGCCGCGGACGCCGCCGCGGATGCCCAGCCGGACCCCGAGGTAGACCTCCTTGGACCAGAAGTCCTTGGCCCACACGTGCCGGTACATCTCGTCGAGGTAGTCGTACCAGCCGGGCCCGGAGTCGGAGGTCTCGTCCAGCCGGGTCGCCCACTGCGCCGCCGGGTAGGTGCGGTGCGCCACCCGCAGGTGCACCTCGGCGTCGTCCATCCGGATCGCGGCGAGCGCGATGGTGACGTTGGTGGCCAGCGCCTCCCGCTCCTCCGGGGTGGAGAACTCGTAGGAGACCGTGGGGAGCCGGAAGTAGGCCCAGGCCTCCGAATCGCTGAGCAGGATGCGGTCGTCGAAGTAGCGGACCGAGAGCCGGCTCCCGCCCCTGCTGTTCATCGCTGCCCCTCCCGGGTGCTGGTGTGCTGTCTCGGCTGTTCCTGCCCGCGCGGGTGCGGCGCCGGTCTCGGCGCGCCGCGGGCGGTGGTCGGGGCTTCGTCGGCGCGGCGGGTCATCGGTGCGCCTCCGTGGGGGTGGAGCGGCCGGGGCCGGAGCGGCCCTCCGGGGAGAGGGCGTGCATCAGGACGCCGGCCAGCGCAGCGTGCGCGCGGCGGGTGCTGGTGCGCAGCTCCTCGGTGCCGCCGAGGTCGCCGGAGGTGATGTGGTCGTCCCAGGGGACGCGGACGATGGCGCGGCAGCGGCCGCGGGCGACCTGCTCCGCCTCGTCCACGTCGGTCAGGCTGCGCCTGCTGACGCCGTTCACCACGACGACGGAGCGGGAGCGCAGGTCGGCGTAGCCGTGCCCGTCCAGCCACTCGAAGGTCATCGCCACCGAGCGGGCGGCGTCGGCGCTGGCCGGGGCGACCAGCACCAGGCCGTCGGCGGTGGGCAGGGCGCGGGCGACGCCGGTGGCCGCCGGGTCGAGGACCGCGACCTCGTAGAAGCCGGAGAGCAGGTCGGCGAGGGAGGCGTAGTCGCGGTCGTCGAGGGTCTGCACGTAGGGGTCGTCGAGGGAGGAGACGACCTCCAGGCCGGTGGAGGTGGACGAGGTGTAGCGGCGCATGGCCTGGTAGCCGTCGATGCCGTCGGCGTTGGCCAGCAGGGAGGTCAGCGTCTCCGGGGTCTGCGTGCCGATCCGCCGGGACATGCCGTTGGCGCCCGGGTTGACGTCGACGGCGACGACCCGCTCGTCCCGGTAGGCGGCCAGGGTGTGGGCGAGCATGAGGGCGGTGACGGTCTGGCCGGCCCCGCCGGTGCAGCCGAGGACGACGATCCGGCGCGGCCGGCCGATGTCGCAGCGGATCCGGTCGACGTCTCCGGTCTGCGGGCCGGTCGTCTTGGGGGCGGCGGCCGACCCGCCGGTGACGACGCGGGCCAGGCGGCGCCAGCCGCGGGTGCCGCCGGAGTCGGCCGAGGCCGGGGAGCCGGGGTCGGAGGTCGGGGCGGCGGCGCGGCCGTTCCCGGTGGTGGTGGCGGTGGAATCGGTGGGGGCGGAGGCGGTGGCGTCCCGGTCGCCGCCGTCGCGCGGGAGCCGGTCCTGCTCGCCGGTGCCGTGGTCGAGCTGGAGGGCGGGCTTGGCGTCCGCGTCGGCGCCCTGGGCTGGGGTGCGGCCGGTGGGGCGACCGGTGGGACGGTCGGCGGACCGGCCGTCGGGGGCGGTGCGCTCCTCCGCGCCGTTCCGCCGGGGGCGGCGCGGCTCTTCGGCGCGGCCCGCGTCCGGGCCGCCGAACAGGCCGCTCAGCCGGCGGGCGTTCTCCGCCACCCGGCTGAAGACGCCCTCTTCGCCACCGGAGGCCGGGGCGGCGCCGGAGGCCTTCTCGCTCCGGTCGGCGGCGGGGCGGGCGGAGCGGTCGGTGCCGGGGCGGGTGGCGCGGGCCGGGCGGTCGCCGTTTTCGGCGGGCGCGGCGGGGTCCTGCTCCGAGGAGCGCTCCGGGGAGGCGTCGCGGTCCGACCGCTCCGCGCCGCGGCCCAGCCGGGACCGGCGCGCCCGGAAGGCGGCCTCCTCGGCCGCGGCCAGGTCCTCGGCGGTGGTGCGCTTGGGTTCGCCGTCGCCCTCGGGCCCGGCCGGGGCCGGTGCCCGGTCGGCGGGGTTCGCGGGCTTCGCGGGGGCGGGCTCCGGGCCCGCCTCGGCGGCCGGAGCGGCGGGCCCGGACGCCTTGCCGACGGGGGCTCCGGTGCTCTTCTCGGCGGGGCCGGAAGGCGCCTCGCTCTTCTGCTCGGCCTTCTGCTCGGCGGAGGACGCGGCGGGCGCCTCTCCGACGGGGTCCGCGGGCTTCGCGGGGGCGGCCTCCGGGCCCGCCTCGGCGGCCTTTCCGGTGAGGGCGTCGGCGGCCTTCTCCGCAGGGCCGGAAGAGGCCTCGGCGGGCTGCTCGGTGGTGCGGCTCCGCCCCGCCGGGGCAGGGGCGGCGCTCTTCCCGTCGGTCTCCGGGTCGAACCCGTCGGGGGCCTGCACCTCCCGCTCGGGGGCGGCGGTGGCGATGAAGCTCTCGTGCTCGCCGGTGCCGTGGTCCAGCTCGTAGCCGGACTTGGCGGGCAGGGCGCTCCGCTCGGACGCGGGCCGCTCCGGCCGCTCCGCGGCGGCGGCGCCCGGGGCATCGGTGCCGGAGGCGGCGGTGGAGGCGGTGGAGGCGGTGGAGGCGGTGGAGGCGGTGGAGGCGGTGGAGGCGGTCGCGCCGGGCTCGGCGGCGACCTTCGGCCTCCCGTCCGAGGGCTCCTCGGCGGATCCCCCGGCGGCGGGCCGGGCGGCCTCGGTCGGCCGGTCTTCGGGGGTCTCGGACTCGGGGGCCGGGCGGTGGTCGGCGCGGGCGTCCTGCGTGCCGGAGGCCCGGGCGGCGGGGGCGGGATCGCCGCTGTCCTCGGCTGCGGCCTCGGCCTTCTCCGCGATCGCCGGAGCTTCGGCGGTCGACCGCTCCTCGGAGCGGGCCGCCGTCGCCTCCGGCGCGGGCTTCGGGTCCGCAGGCTGCGGCGCTGCGGGCCCGGAGTGCTCGGCGGCACGGGCGGGCTCGTCCTCGTCCGGGCGGTCCGCGAGCGTGCGGGGGGCGCCCTCGGGGCGCGCGGAGGCCTCGGCCTCGGCGGACCCCTGGTCCGGGGCGGTGGCGGACGGGGCGGCTTCGGCCGCAGTCGCGGCGGCTCCGGTGGTGCCGGTGGCCGCCTCCGCCGCGTCCTCGCCGGCGTCCTGCCGCTCGCCGGCCGCTGCTCCGGGCGTCGCGGGGGCGGTGTCCCGCCGCTCGCCCGCCCGGTGGCCGGCCCGGGGGTCCTGCGCCTGCGGCGCCGGGGCGGCGGCCGGCGCCGCGCCGGGCTCGGGTCCGGTGCCCGGCCGGTCCTCCCGCCGGGGCGCGCCGTCCGCCTCGGCCGCGCGGTCCGCGGTCGCGTCCGGGCCGGTCCCGGGCAGCGCGGAGGCGAAGCTCTCGTGCTCGCCCGTCCCGTGGTCCAGCTCGTACTCCGACTTGGCCGGCGCGGCCTCGGCCGGGGTCGGCCGCTCCCGCTGTTCCTGCCGGTTCCGGGCGGGGGCGGCGGCGTCCGTGCGGGCGGCCGGCGGCTGCGCCGTCCCGTCGGCTCCCTCCGGGGCGGCGGTGGCGGCGAAGCTCTCGTGCTCGCCGGTGCCGTGGTCCAGCTCGTACTCGGACTTGCGCTCCGCCTCCTTGCGCTCCGCCTCCTTGCGCTCTGCCTCCTGCTCCGTCCCCTGCCCGGCGGCGGGGGCGGGGGACCGCTGCTCCGCGCCGTCCCGGTCGGCGGGGGCGGGCAGGGTCGCGGCGAAGCTCTCCTGGTCGCCGGTGCCGTGGTCGAGCTGGAGGGCGGGCTTGGCCTTCTTCTCCGCCTTCCGCGCCTTCTCCGGCGGCTGCGGTGCGCCGGTCCGCTCCGGGGTCTCAGCGGTGCGGTCCGCGCCGCGCCCGGGGCGGGCCGGTTCGGTGGCGCGCACCTCGGTGAACCAGCCCGAGGAGTTCCGGCGGGCGGCGCCGGGGTCGTCGGCCTCGGCGAACCGGGGGGCGGGCGGGGCGGGGGTGTCGACCTGGGCGAGGTGCCGGTCGAGCGCCTCCAGCCTCCGCTTCTCGGAGTGCTTCTCGGCGTCGCCGGAGCCGTCCGCGGCGGGGGCGGACTCGGCGGCGCCCGGCTCGGCCCCGCTCTTCCCGGCGCCCTCCTCGGGGCTCTCCTCGATGCCGCTCTTCGCGGCGCCGGCCCGGTCGCCGCGCTCGGGCAGCTCCCACGGGGCCGCGTGCGGGCGGCGGGCGGGGGTGCGCTGCTCCTGGGCGGCGGCCTCCTCGGGGCCGGCCGGGGCGCCGACGCCGCGGCCGCGGACGGGCGGCGCGGCCTGGATCCGCTCCCCCGCCCGCTCGGCCCGGTCGGCGCGCTCCTGCTCCAGGCGGCGGGCGACCCGCACGCCCTGGGCCCGGCCGCGCAGCCGGCGCAGGGAGGCGCGGTCCGGCTCCGCCTGCTCGCGGTCGGCGGCAGGGGCGGGGGCGGGGGCCTGCTCTTCCCGGTCCTCCCCGGCCTCCTCGGCCCGGGCGGGGGCCGCGGAGTCGGCCGCGGCGCCGGTGTGCCGCTCCTCGGGGGCGGGCGCGGCCATCATCTCCTCGGCGCGCCGGCGGGCCTCGCTGTCCGCGCGGGACGCCTGCCCCGTCTCCTCTTCGGGCGGGCCGTCGGCCGGGTCGCGGACGCTGAGCAGCCACTCCTCGCTCTCCCGGCGCGCGGCGGCCAACGCCTCGCGCCGGTCGCGCTCGGCGCTCTCCGCGCGCTCTGCGGAGAGCGGCGCGGTGACCGGGGCCTGCTCCGCCTCCTCCTCCGGGGACGGGCCCTGCTCCTTGGATCGGTTCAGACCGAAACCGAAGTAGTTGAGCATCTTGGTGCCGATGCCCCGGCGCTCCCCGGCGGGGGCGCCGCGCTCCGGGCGGGGCCGGGCGGGGCGGGGCCGGGGGGCGGGCTCGGCGCGCTTTTCCCCGCGCTCCTCCTCGGCGGCCGGGGCCTCGGCCCGCGCTTCGGCGGCGGGCAGCGGCTCCGGGGCCTCGGGGAGGGGCTCGGGCTCTTCGACCGGCTCGGGCCGCTCGGCGCGGGCGGCGGGCTCCTGGGCGGGGGCCGCCTCGCGCTGCGGCCGCGGGGGCGCCTCCGCCGGTGCGGAGGCGAGGCGGAGCGGCGGGGGCGCGGGCTCGGAGCGGCCGGCGCCGGGCAGGGCCAGCGGCTCCGGTCCTGCGGGGCGGCGGGCCTCCGGGGCGGCGAGCGGGGGCGCGGCGGCGCCGAGGCGCTCGGGGCGGGTCCGGGCCCCCTCCTCCTCGACCGCGCGGGCGCGCCTGCGCGGGCGGACGATGCGGGTCCTGGTCACCGCGGGCAGCGGGCCCGCGGCCGGGTCGCGGTGCCAGACGGTGACCACGACCCGGACCTCGGCGGGCTCGTGCTCGGGCGCGAGCCGGGTGTAGACCCGGGCCTCGGCCAGGAAGCGCAGCTGGGAGGCGAGCAGCTCGGTGAGGCGCTTGCCCTCGATCACCGGCCGAGTGGCGAGGAAGGTGATGACGAACGGGGGGACGATCCAGACGACGTGCCAGGGGGTCTCCAGCGGGAAGCCGACCAACCGGAGCAGCATCGCCCAGATGGCGAGGACGCCCAGGAACACACCGAGGGTGACGACCGAGAGCGGTTGCGGCAGGCGGAAGTCGTACAGCTTGTACAGCCGCTTCTCGATGCGCCAGATATTGGTGTAAGTGGGCAGGTCCATGTCCCCGGGGCTCCTACTCGACTACCTCGACGCCCATGGCGCGCGCGATCGCGGTCGCCAGTGTCTCGATGACGTTCGGAACATAGAAGACGATCCCAATGAAAATCGCCAGCACGACGAATTGCGCAAATCGGGTGATCTCCCTGGTGAAGAGGAAGAAGATCGCCACGATCGACACGATCACCAGGAACAACGGTCCGAAGAAACCGCGCAGCCAGTCGGCCAGGCCCTGGGTGTCGGGGGCCTCTCCGTCAGCGGCGGCCAGAACGATCGGGGTGGCCGCGTCCGAAATCGCGTGGACGGCATCGGAAAACAGGGGGAGCATGTCAGTCCACGTCCTCCTGGGTCGGATATCTGCCGTTCATGGCCATTGTTCTCCTTGCTTCGTTCACCGGGGGCCGGATCAGCGGCCGAGGGCCTGGAGCGACCCCTGGACGTCGCGCACGTACCACTTGCCGCCGGACTCGACCACGGTCAGCTGGTAGCTCTGGGTGAGGGTGGCGCCCTCGCCGTCGGAGCCGCCCGATCCGCCGGGGACGCGCCAGACGACCTCGGCCACGGCCTGGCGCACGTCCTCGTCGCCGGCGGCGGCGGTGCGGGCGGGGACCGCGACCTCGTCCAGTTTCTCGAACACCAGGCTGTCGGCGGGCAGCGGGGCGATCCGCACGCCGCTCTCCACGTACTGGGAGAGGTGGTCCGGGTTGGCCGAGTAGGCCTCGAAGAACGCGGGGAGCATCGACTCCAGCTCCGCGCGGGCCTCGGTGTCGACGTCGACGCCGGGCGCCTCGGGCAGGTCCGCCTTGTCGGGGGCGGCGAGCAGGGCCGGCCGCCCGGAGACCACCAGGGAGGACGGGTCCGCGGCGTACACCGGGACGTCCAGGGTCATCGGGGCGCCGTTGACGTCGGCGGCCAGGGTCACCACCGCGTTGTTGCCGTCGGCCTCCTCCACCCGGACCACCTGGATCTCGGTCCCGGTGAGGGGGCCGCCGGAGATCTCGTAGGAGGAGGCGTCGCCCTCCGGGACGAACGCGGCGAGCTCCTCCTCGCGCTCCTTCCGGCCGCCCTCCTCGACGTTGAGGTAGTGCTCGGCGAAGCGCACGGCGAAGGCGGCGGCCGCGGTCTCGGGGAAGTCGCCGCCCTCCTCCTGCTCGGCCGGCTCCTCGGCGGCGGGGGTGGCGATCCCCTCGCGCAGCGGGTGCCAGACCCCGTTGACCAGGACGACGATGATGAAGGCCCAGAGCACAGCCCGGCCGACCCAGACCCACCAGCGCCCGCCGGAACCCGCCCTGGGGCGCTTCAAGCGGCCCGTGGCGGCCTCCCGGGGGCCGTCGTACCCGTCGGCCGCCTCGGGCGCGCCGCCGCCCCGCGCGGTCGACCTCCGAGCCATCTCGCCTCCCTCACTCGCACCGCGGACCCGGTCGTCCGCGGCGGCAACGATTCTCCCCCGAGCACTCTGTCTACCCCACCTATGGTGCGGCATTATCCGGGCGCCCCGTCGCCAATGATGTCCGTGTTTTCTCCCCGACCGAACCTTGTACCCGGCCGACCAAACGGCCAATACCCCCGCACCAGCCCATATCCTGTCACTCCCCGAGATCCTCCAAGGTCAGCGCAGTAATTGAGGACCGACCGGAAACGGCCTGGTTTCCCTCCGGCCACACGAATGTGACCTTGACCTTCCTCGGCGCGCCCCCTTGACAGAGTGCCGCCTTCCGGTTCCGAGCGGAACCCTTCCGACATTTATGCAGGTAGGGGCGGGATCAGCGGTTCCACACCGGGAGAATGCCGGAGAATCGACCTGATGCGCGGTTTCACCCGGTTCACCGCCGAGGCGCGGAGGCCCCGGAGAGGCGGGGCCCCGAGGAGGGCTCGTACTTCTCGGAGGACTTCGAGACCGTGGCGCTCGTGCGCGACCGCGCGGAGTCCCCTACCGGCGAGGACGCGGCGTTCACCATCGGCTTCATCACCGAGGAGGAGGTCGGCCTCACCGTGATGAGGAACGGCGGGATCGACGGCTGCACGGTCGACGCCGACGGCGACCGGATCGCGGACCGACCTCCGCGCCGGTCGGAACCGCGCGCAGTGGGCGGGCCGGGCTCCCGGTCCGCCCCGCGCCCGGCTCGGGACGGGCCCCGGAGCGGAGCGCCGCCGTGGTCTCCGCGTGCGCGCCAGGACCGGAAGAGGCCCCTCCCTGCGGGCCGGGGCCGCTCAGCCCCGACCGAGCACCGGGTGCAGGTGGTCGCTCTCGATCGCGATCCGGGCCTGCTCCGCCGCCGCATTGAGGGCGCCGGCCACCGGCGCGGAGCGCACGGTGGCGGCCAGGAAGCCCGCCATGAACGCGTCGCCGGCGCCGTTGGTGTCGGCGACCTCGGCGGCGGCCGCCGCGGTCTCGTGCCGCGTGCCGTCGGCCTCCAGCGCGACCGCGCCGTCCGCCCCCCGGGTGCACACCGCCAGGCGCGGGCCCCGGTCCAGGCAGGAGCGCATGAGCTCCCAGGGGTCGCCGGTCCGGTCGTCGTTCATGAACACCGCCTCCGCCGCGCGCAGGAAGGGCTCGTGGAACTCGGACGCCCCGTCGTAGTCGTGCAGGTCGACCCAGATCCGCGCCCGCCGCGCCGGCAGGTCCGCGAGCACGAGCCCGCCCAGCTCGCTCAGGTCGATCACCGCGAGGTCCGCCGCGGCCACCGCCGCCCGGGCCGCCTCGACCGCACCGGCGGGCGGAGCGGAGGGGGCCGAGACGTAGAGCGACACCCTGCCGCCGTCCTCGGTCATGAGGTTGACGTGGCGCTCGGTCCGCTCGCTGCGGACGGCCTCCACGGCGACGCCCGCGCCGGCGAGCGAGCTCCGGACCCGCTCCCCGTCCGCGTCCTCGCCGACGGGGGTCCACAATCGCACGCCGATCCCGAGGCCGGCCAGGTGCAGCGCCTTCCCGGCCGAGGTGCCGCCGAGCGTATGCCAGGAGCGGCGCGCGAGCTGCATGTGGGGCACCGGCTCCGGCAGCCGGTCGAGGAGGATGAGGTGGTTCCAGGCGGCGGGGCCGCAGACGACGACCTCGGTGGAGCGGGAGGAGGAAGGCATGCCCCGTATTCAACACCAGAACGCCCCGGGAAGGCCGGCGGCGGGACAGGTGCTCCGGGCGAGCATCTTGCGATCGGCCTTGAGCCGGGAGATGCGGTCCTCCCGGCCCTGGTCCTCGAAGACGAGCCTCACCCGTCTTCTCCCGAATCCGGGTCGATCAGCTCGCGTTCGGAGACATCGGTGCCGTTCAAAGCGTTCTCGTACGCCTTGAGCAGGCGCCGGGCGTTGGCGGGCGAACGCAGGAGGTAGGCCCCCTCGCGCAGAGCCGCGTAGTCCTCGGCGGAGAGGAGCACCGCATTGCCGTGCCGGGAGACGATCTCGGCGACGTCGTGATCCTCGTTGACCTTCTTGATCAGCGGGAAGAGCTCTCTGCGGGCCTCTCCGGCGGTGATGGGCATGAGACGCTTCCCTTCATCGAGTGCCACCGTCCAACGTCTCACTTCCCGTCGCGGTCGGCAGAGGAAACAGATCAAAGCGCCGGAGCCCGGGGAGGACGAAGGGCGGCCCGGAATCCGGACCGCCCTGCTCGGAACCTCGGGTCAGACGTTGAACCTGAACTCCACCACGTCGCCGTCGGCCATCACGTACTCCTTGCCCTCCATGCGGACCTTGCCCGCGGCGCGGGCGGCCTGCATGGTGCCGGCCTCGACCAGGTCGCCGAAGGAGACGATCTCGGCCTTGATGAAGCCGCGCTGGAAGTCGGTGTGGATGACCCCGGCCGCCTCGGGGGCGGTGGCGCCCTTCCGGATCGTCCAGGCCCGGGCCTCCTTGGGGCCCGCGGTGAGGTAGGTCTGCAGGCCCAGGGTGGCGAAACCGACCCGGGCCAGCTGCGCCAGACCCGACTCGGACTGGCCCATCGACTCCAGCAGCTCGGCCGCCTCGTCGTCCTCCAGCTCGGCCAGCTCGGCCTCGATCTTGGCGTCCAGGAAGATCGCCTCGGCCGGGGCCACCAGCGCGGAGAGCTTGGCGCGCAGCGCCTCGTCGGCCAGCTCGTCGGAGTCCAGGTTGAACACGTAGATGAACGGCTTGACGGTGAGCAGGTTGAGCTCGCGGATCCGCTCGGTGTCCACCCCGGCCTCGGCGGCGCCCGCGTACAGGCCCTTGCCGGAGTCGAGGACCTTCTGCGCGGCCCGGGCCGCCTCCAGGGTCTCCTGGGCGGCCTTGTCCTTGGCGTTGCGCTTGGCGTCCTTCTCCAGCCGGGGCAGCGCCTTCTCCAGCGTCTGCAGGTCGGCCAGGATCAGCTCGGTGTTGATCGTCTCGATGTCGCGGGACGGCTCGATGTCGCCGTCGACGTGGGTGACATCGGGGTCGTTGAAGGCCCGGATCACCTGGCAGATCGCGTCGCTCTCGCGGATGTTGGCGAGGAACTGGTTGCCCAGGCCCTCACCGACGGAGGCGCCGCGGACGATGCCCGCGATGTCGACGAAGTCGACCGTGGCCGGCAGCACCTTGGCGGAGCCGAAGATCTCGGCCAGCTTGTCGAGCCGCGGGTCGGGCACGCCCACGACACCGACGTTGGGCTCGATGGTGGCGAACGGGTAGTTCGCGGCCAGAGCGTCGTTCTTGGTCAGCGCGTTGAAGAGGGTGGACTTGCCGACGTTGGGCAGGCCGACGATCCCGATAGACAGACTCACGGCCACGAGTCTAGTTGCGCCCGGAGCGTGTCCTCGCCGGTCGCCGAAGTGAGCCGGGCCGCCCCGCGCGGGCCACCCGGAATGCCGGGTCGGCGGCCCGTCCGCCGGGTCCGGACCGTTCTCCCCCGCCGCCCCGATCCGCCCCGGAAGCAGGAGGTTTCGGTGTGCCCTTTCCCCTCTTCGGGTGAATCGCCCTGCGGGCGGGGGCCCCGCCGCTATACGTTCGTGTCTCGTCCGCATGCGGTCGGGGGCCGTGCGGGCGTGCGCGCAGGCGTCCCATTCGCCGATCGGGGGGAATCGACAATGGTCTCTGGGCAGGTCCGTGCTTTCGTCCGGCGCCATCCGGCGGTCCGCCACGCGACCCGGCAGCTGCGCATCCGGCTGCCGCGCAGCCTCGGGGGGCTGGATCCGGCCCGCGTCCCCCCTCGGGTCCGCCGGTTCTCGCTGATGCTGCCCCGGACGGAGGGCGGCCCGGCCTGCGGTCCGGACGAGCTCCGCATCACCGTCCCCGGGGACCTGTCCGTCCCGGCCCGGCTGCACCGGTACGGCCTGGCCGGGCACCGCCCCGACGCGCTGGCCTGCTTCCTCGCCGCGGTGGAGACGGCCCGGCCCGGGGCGGTGCTGGACGTCGGCGCCAACGTGGGGGTCTACGCGGCGCTGGCCGCGGCGCGCAGCGGCCGCGACGTGTACGCCTTCGAGCCGTGCCCGCAGGCCGCGCGGGCGGCGCGGGCCATCGCCGCCGACAACGGGCTCCGGGTCGAGGTGGTCGACCTGGCGATGAGCAACCACACCGGTTCGGCCCGGCTGCGCCTCTCCGCGACCGGCGACGCCGCCAACTCGCTGGTCCCCGGCTTCCGCCCGGAGGTCGGCCGGATCCCGGTGCGGGTGGGCCAGCTGTCGCACTGGCGCGAGGAGGCCGGGGCCGCCCCCGCGATCGTCAAGATCGACACCGGGGCGACCGAGCCGGACGTGGTCGCCGGCGGCCTGGAGGTGCTGCGCCGGTTCCGCCCGTGGGTGCTCTGCAAGGTGCTGCCGGGCCGCGGCATCGGCGACCGGCTGACCGCGCTGCTCGACCCGCTCGACTACCACTGGTACCCGCTGGACGGCCCGCCCCCGCACACCCCGCGCCCGTCCATCACCGACGGCCCCGGCCGGCGCGGGCGGATGTGGCTGCTCACGCCCGTCCCCGCCCCCGACCGGCTGTGGTCCCGCGCCCTGCGCTGGCGCGAGGCGCTGGACCGGTGCCGCTGACCCCGTGCCGTTGATCCCGACGCCGATCTCGGCGCCGTCGCCGTCCCGTCCGGTCGCGAGAGAGCGGCGACGCCGAGGGCGGCGCGGAACGGCCGGAGGTCAGATCCAGCCCTCCAGGGTGGCCATGTAGCCGTCGAAGTCGTCCCGGTGGCTGCAGTGGCCGGTGCCCTTGACCACGCGGACCTCGAAGCCGGCCGCGCGGAGGCGGTCGGCGCCCTCCTCGGTGACGGTGAAGCTGGGGTCGGCCAGCTGCACCAGGGAGGGCACCACCGGGGCCGCGGGGATCAGGTCGGCGCCGTGCAGGTTCTTGATCATGTCGAAGAAGCCCGGGTCGAACCGGCCGAAGCCGGCGAGTTCGGCCTCGATGTCGGCGTCGCTCCAGCGCGGGTTCATCGCGCGGACCGACTCGGCGGTGGCGCCGGCGACCATGGCGCGCATGCCGTCCGCGGCGGCCTCGGGGATGTGGCCGAACTGCCAGCCCGGGTCGTAGTAGACGGCCCGGGCCGGGCGGAGCCGGTCGACCGCCATGGACAGCGCGAGGCCGCCCATGGAGTGGCCGATGGCCAGGTCGGCGCCGGCCGGCAGGGTCTCCGCCAGGTCGGCGGCGACCTCCTCGGGGAGGTAGCGGCCGCGCGGGCTGAGGCCGTGCCCGCGCAGGTCGGGGGCGAGCACGGTGTAGCCGCGCTCGGCCAGCGCCCCGGCCACGGCGTGCCAGGTGCCGTGGTCCGACATGGCGCCGTGGACGAGCAGGGCGGTGCGGCCGCCCTCGCCCCGGGTGTGCACGTGGAGTCGCATGGGGTCCTTGTCTCTCGGAGTGGTGCGGGCGGGGGCGCCGGTCAGGCGACGCCCTTCACCCGGGTGATGGCCAGGGCGCCGATGACGGAGAAGACCGCGCCGATGATGAACAGGTAGGTGTAGCCGCCCAGGGAGACCACGATGGTCCCGGCGACGAACGGGGCGATGATCTGCGGGCCGGCGTTGGCGATGTTGAGCACGCCCAGGTCGCGGGCGGCGTCCTCCTGCTTGGGCAGCACCAGGGTGACGATGGCGTGGTCGGCGGCCATGAACACGCCGAACGCCGCGCCGCCGATCGCGGCCCAGACGAACATCCCGGCCAGGGTGGGCAGCAGCACCGGGACGAGCGTGGCCGCGGCGGCGATGACCCCGGCGACCAGGACGAACGGGCGGCGCCTGCCGATCCGGTCGGAGATCGGGCCGATGACCGAGGTGCAGGCGACGGTCAGCACGGTGTTGGCGATGACCAGCATCGGGATGGCGTCGGTGGGGGCCAGGCCGTCCGGCAGCTCGATGTGGTCGGCCAGGATGTAGGCCTGGTAGCCCATGATGAGGAAGAAGCCCATCATCATGAAGGCCCGGCTGGTGAAGGCCCAGGTGAAGTCGGGGCTCCGCAGTGCCGTCCCGAAGCCCTTGAGCTGGTCGGCGAGGCCGCCGCCGGCCGGGTCGGCGGCGGGGAGCTCGGCGCCGCGCGGGTCGTGGGTGAGCGAGGCGAACAGCACCGCGGCGACCACCAGCGCCGCCCCGAACACCAGGTAGCCCAGTTCGAGGTCGCCGACGAAGCGGGCGGCGGCGAGGCTGCCGGCCACCATGCCGACGGACTGGGCGATGCCCATCACCGCGGAGGCGCTGCCGCGCCGCTCGGCGGGGACGCGGTCCGGCACGGTCGCGGTGATGGCGGCCTGGTAGACGTTGCCCATCGCCTGCGCGGCGCACCAGCCGACCAGCAGGATCCACAGCGCGGGGGCGAAGCCCATCAGGCCGAGGAAGGCCAGGGCGCCCAGGGCGCCGCCGATCATCCAGGGGTTGCGCCGCCCCCAGCGGGACCGGGTGCGGTCGGAGAGCACCCCGCCGATCGGGTTGAACAGGGTGGCGAAGACCGCGCTGGTGCCGGTGACGACGGCGAGGTTGATCTCCTTGTTCGCCGGGTCGAACGCCTCGACCTGGACCGGGAGCAGGATGCTCACCACGCCCAGGTACATCGCGTAGAGCGCGAGGTTGCCGACGGTGAAGAGGCCGAGGAAGCGGCGGAGCCCGCGCCTCCCGCCGGTCCGCTCGACCGGGGCGGGGGCGGCCGGGGCCGTCATCGCTCCGCTCCGTGTGCGGTGGTGTGGACACGAGCAGGCTCGTTCATGGACGCTCTCCTCCATGCGGGGGTGGGGCCTGCGTCGAACCTCCTGGTCGGCGCCGGTTATTCGTTTAAGCTAGGTGATGCGATTAACCTGAGTCAATGCCCCGTTCACGACATGTTCACAGCGGAGCGCACCGGCGCCCCTGCCGGGGCGGGCGGCCGGTCGCGGAGCGAGGCAGAATGATCACGATGAATGCGACCCGTTCCCGCCCCCCGACGATGGGCGACATCGCGGCGCGCGCCGCGGTCTCCACCGCCACGGTCTCCTACGTCCTCAACGACACCCCGGGCAACCGCATCCCGGAGGAGACCCGGCGGCGCGTCCTGGCCGCCGCCGAAGACCTCGGCTACGTGCCGCACGCCAGCGCCCGCTCACTGCGCACCGGCCGCAGCGACCTGGTCCTGTTCGCCATGCCCGCCACCACCCTGGGGCCGCTCGCCGCCCGGTTCTTCGGCGGCCTCGCCGACGAGCTGCGCGCCCTGGGCTACACGCTCATCCTGCACGGCGACCCGGAGTCGCGCGGCGCGAAGGCCGCGCGCGCCTGGGCGGCCCTGCGCCCGGCGGCGGTGATCGCCGAGGGGCGGCGGCTGACCCCCACGGCGGTGGACCTGCTGACCGGGGCGGGCGCGGTGCCGCTCGCCCTGGGCCGCGCCCCGCGCAGGGGCGTGCCGGCGCTGGTCCTGGACCACTGCGGGATGGGGCGGACCGGCGGCCTGCACCTCATCGACCAGGGCTGCACCGACATCGCCGCGATCGTGCCGCGCGCCCCGGTCGTCAAGGAGATGGGCGAGGAGCGGCTGGCCGGCGTGGCCAAGGCCGCCGAGGGCGCCCGGGTGCGCCGCACCGACATGGACGGGACCCCGGAGGACGCGGCGCGCGTGGTCGCCGAGTGGGCCGAGCAGGGCATGCCGGACGGGGTGTACGGCTACAACGACGAGTACGCCGGCCTGCTGCTGGGCGCGCTGGCCGACGCCGGGGTGGACGTCCCCGGCCGGGTCCGCCTGGTCGGCACCGACGACCTGCCGCTCTGCGGGATGCTGCGGCCCCGGCTGACCAGCGTCGGGGCGCGCCCGCTGCTCTCCATCGGCGAGGTGGCCGCGCACATCGCCGCACTGGTCTCCGGCGACGCCGACCCGGCCGCGCCGATCCGCGCCTGGGAACCGGAGCTGCGCCGGCGCGAGTCCTCCTGAGGCCCCGCCGGGCGAAGGCCCTCCCCTGCCGATGATCTTGACGTTGCGGGGCCATCAGAGCGCTCTGATGGCCCCGCAACGTCAAGATCATCGAGGGAGGGGCGGAGACGGAAGCGGCCGCCGCCCGGTGGGGCGACGGCCGCTCAATCGTTCCGGGATCCGGGTCAGACGGTCCCCGAGGCGGTGATGGTGATCGCCTTGGAGGTCCGGCCGCTCTGCGACCCGAGGGCCTCGATCTCCTTCACCAGGTCCATGCCCTCGACGACCTCGCCGAAGACGACGTGCTTGCCGTCCAGCCAGGGGGTGGCGACGGTGGTGATGAAGAACTGCGAGCCGTTGGTGTTCTTGCCCGCGTTGGCCATCGACAGCAGGCCGGGCTTGGTGTGCTTGACCTGGAAGTTCTCGTCGTCGAACTCCCCGCCCCAGATGCTCTTGCCACCGGTGCCGTTCCCGTGGGTGAAGTCGCCGCCCTGCAGCATGAAGGCGGGGATGACCCGGTGGAACTTGGAGCCCTGGTAGCCGTAGCCGTGCTGACCGGTGGCCAGCTCGCGGAAGTTCTTGGCGGTGTCCGGGACGATGTCGTCGTAGAGCTTGAAGACGATGCGCCCCTTGGGGGCCTCGTCGATGGTGATGTCGAAGAAGACGTTGTTGCCCATGGGGTGATCATCGCACGCTCCGGATACCCGATTTCACCTGCGGCGACCGCGCGTCGGGGTACGGGCGCCCCTGCGCCTCCCTCTCGATGATCTCGACGTGGCAGGGGCATCGGAGCGTTCTGTCGGCCTTGCAACGTCGAGATCATCGCCGGTGCGCGGGCGGGCGGCCGCCGGGGAAGAGGGAGGGGGTGCGGCCGCCCGCCGGTCCCGGTCAGGCCCCGGGGAGCGGGGCCGACAGCCGGACGTCGGCGTAGGAGCGGCCCGCCTGGACGTCGTGGCCGCCGGGGACGGGGCGCCAGGCATGCTCATCGGCGTCCCAGTACTCGGCGGCGCGGCGCGCGAGGGCGACCGGGACCTCCACCGTCTCGCCGGGGCCGGCCTGCACCGCGGCGAAGCCGGCCAGCACCCGGGCCGGGTGCTCCCCGCCGGGCTCCCGGGGCGCCAGGTAGACCTGGACGATCTCGCGGCCCGGCCGGTCGCCGGTGTTGGTCACCGTGACCCTGGCCTCGGCCGGGGCCCCGGCGGAGCCGGCCGCCGCGACCTCGATGCCGTCGTAGGACCACTCGGTGTAGGACAGGCCGTGGCCGAACCAGAACGCCGGGGCGGCCGGGGCCTTCTCCCAGGCCCGGTAACCGATGAACACGCCCTCGCTGTACTCGATCCGGCCGTCGGCGGGCACCACGTCCCAGACCGGGACGTCCTTCTCCTCGGCCGGCCAGGTGGTGGGCAGCCGGCCGCCGGGCTCCTCCGCGCCGAGCAGCACGTCGGCCAGGGCCCCGCCGAGCTCCTGCCCGCCGAACCAGCTCAGCAGGATCGCGTCGACCTCGTCCCGCCAGGGCATCAGCACCGGGGCGCCCGCGTTGACCACGACCACGGTGCGCGGCGCGGCCGCGGCCACCCGCGCCACCAGCTCGTCCTGGCGGCCGGGCAGCGCCAGCGTGGTCCGGTCGAAGCCCTCGGACTCCACGTCCTCGGTGGTCGCGGCGATGACGACGGCGACGTCGGCGGCGGCCGCCGCGGCGACCGCCTCCTCGATCAGCTCGTCCGCGCCGGCCAGCGGCTCGGTGTGGTTGAGCGAGAAGCCGACGAAGGCGAAGTCGCCGATGGGCACGCCGTTGGTGCGGTGGGTGAGGGAGACCTCGACCGGCTCGCCCGCGGTGAGGTCGACGGAGACCTCCTGCTGCGGCGGCTGGAACAGCGCGGCCGCCGGGTCGTCGCCCTCGAAGACCAGTGCGCCGTCGAACGCGGTGGCACCGCCGACGGTGAGGGTGAACGGGCCGATGCCGGCGATGGAGAAGGTGTGCCGGCCGGTCGACTCCGGGGTGAGGGTGCCGGTGACGGTGACCGACTCCATCGCACCGGGCTCCACGCCCGCGGGCAGCTCGCCCATCCACCGGGCGGTGCCGTCGGCGATGGTGTCGGTGGCCAGCTCGGCGCCGTCCGGGCCGTGGAAGACCGCGGTGAGCGGACCGCGCAGCGGGGGCAGCGAGTCCCGCGGGTCGGCGCCGACCGCGTAGGTCAGCTCCACGCCGCCGGGAAGGGCGTCGCGCAGCCCCTCCAGCGGGGCGACGGTGCGCTCGGCGAAGACGGTGGCGGAGCCGCCGCCGCTGGTGCGGGCCTCGGAGGCGGCCAGGCCGATCAGCGCGATCCTGCGCACGCGGGAGGGGTCGATCGGCAGGGCGCGGCCCTCGTTGCGGAGGAGCACGAAGGAGCGGGCGGCCGTCTCGCGGGCGACGGCGCGGCCGTCCAGCGCGGCGGGCAGGTCGGACTCCCCGACCACCGGGGCGGCGCCCTCCAGCAGGCCGACCCGGGCGGCGAGCCGGAGGATGCGGCGGGCCATCCGGTCCACGGCCTCCTCGGGGACGCGGCCGTCGCGGACCGCGGCGACCAGCCTGTCGCCGTAGACGGTGCGCGGTCCGGGCATCGCCGAGTCCAGTCCGGCCAGGGCGTCGCGGACGGTGTCCCGGGCGGCGGTCCAGTCGGAGACGATGAACCCGTCGAAGCCGAACTCGTCCCGCAGCACCCCGTTGAGCTCGGTGTGCTCGGTCATGGTGGTGCCGTTGACGCTGTTGTAGGCGGCCATCACGCCCCAGGGGCGGGCCTCGGCCACGATCTGCTCGAAGGGGGCGAGGTAGACCTCGCGCAGGGCGCGCTCGCCGACCCGGTTGTCCACGGTGAACCGGTCGGTCTCGGCGTCGTTGGCGACGAAGTGCTTGACCGTGGTGGCCACCCCGCCCTCCTGCACGCCGCGCACATAGGCCGCGCCGACGGCGCCGGTCAGGTAGGGGTCCTCGGAGAAGCACTCGAAGTGCCGGCCGCCGAGCGGGCTGCGGTGCATGTTCACCGTGGGGGCGAGGAGCACGTGCACGCCCTTGCGGCGGGCCTCCTGGGCGAGCAGGTTGCCGGCCCGCCGGACCAGGTCGGTGTCCCAGGTGGCGGCGATGGCGGTGGGGCTGGGCAGCTGGATCGAGGGGTCGTCGGGGGTCCAGTCCTCGCCGCGCACGCCGACCGGTCCGTCCGACATGACCAGGCGGCCCAGGCCGATCCCGGGGTTCGGGGCGACCGACCACATGCCGGCCCCGGAGAGCAGCCGCACCTTCGCCTCCAGGTCGAGTCCGGCGAGGGCCGCGTCGACGCGGCGCTCCCGGGCGTCCTCCGCCGCCTGGGCCGCAGTGGAATGTGCCGTCATGGTGGATCCCCCTCGGGTCCGTTTCGGGTCCGTTCGGATGGGCGGGGCGGGGCGTGCCCCGGCGCCCGCGGAGCCGTATCCTTCGACCTACCGACTACTCGGTAGTTTTTCGGAGTGTATGCCGGGGTCCCGGCGTTGTGAAGCCCTTCACCGCCCTGCCGAGGGGTCCGCGGAGGGCTCTGCTGACGTGCGCTTCCACTGCGCCGCCGGTACCCTCCTCACTGCCGCGAAGGGCCCGGGGACGGGCCGGGGGGAGGACGTGATGGGTTCCGATTCGGGCCGCCGGCGGCCGGGATACGCCCCCGGCGGGCGCCGGGACGCGATCCTGGACGCCGCCATGGACGAGTTCGCCGACGGCGGGTACAACGGGACGTCGCTGGCGAAGGTCGCCGAGCGGGCCGGGATCACCCAGCAGGGCCTGCTGCACTACTTCCCCAGCAAGCAGGCGCTGCTGGTGGCGGTGCTGGAGCAGCGGGACGCGGCGAACCGCTCCGCGACCGCCCGCGCCGCAGGGGCCGGCGGGGAGGACGGGGAGGACGGCACCGCCCGGATCGGCGCGGCCGAAGTGGCGGAGATCGTCCGGCGCAACACCGGGCTGCCCGGCCTGGTGCAGGTCTACACCGTGCTCAGCGCGGAGGCGGTCACCGAGGGGCACCCGGCGCACGGCTTCTTCGGCGAGCGGTTCGAGCGGCTGCGCACCGAGTTCACCCGCACCCTGCGCGAGGAGCACGGCGGCCGGCTGCGCCCCGGCGTCACCCCCGAGGACGCGGCGACGCTGCTCATAGCGGTGATGGACGGGCTGCAGGTGCAGTGGCTCTACGACCAGGGCGCGGTGGACATGCCCCGCCTGGTCGAGGTGGTGCTGGACGCGCTGAGCGCCCCCGCCGACTCCCCCGCCGACTGAGCGGCCCCGCGATGATCCCGGCGCCGCCGCCCCGACCGGCTTCGGGGCGGCGGCGGTGCCGGGATCATCGGGCAGGGGGCGGGAACCCGCGTGGCGGAAACCCCTGGGACGCCCGGGATTGAGAGCATGGGCCGCTATGAACGGCCTTGAGATGATCGCGGTGCTGCTGGTCGGACTCGCCCTCGGCGCGGCCCTGGGGTGGATGCTGGCGCGCGGGCGCACCGCGGAGGCGCGGGCGGACGCCCGGGCCGCCGAGGAGCGGGCCGCCTACATCGAGGAGCAGCTCGCCGACCGGTTCCGGGCGCTGTCCGCCCAGGCCCTGGACGCCACCGGGCAGCGGTTCATGGAGCTGGCCGAGGGGCGGATGCGCGCGGTGGGCGCCGAGGCCGGGCAGGAGATGGAGCTGCGCCGCCGGGAGGTGGAGCGGCTGGTGGAGCCGTTGCGGGAGACCCTGGCCAAGGTCGAGGGGCAGCTGCGCGAGGCCGACGCCGGGCGCCGCGCCGCCCACGCCGAGCTGGCCAAGCAGGTGGAGTACGTGCGGGAGGGCTCCGAGCGGCTGCGCGAGGAGACCCGGTCGCTGGTCACCGCGCTGCGCCGGCCCGAGGCCCGGGGCCGCTGGGGCGAGCTGCAGCTGCGCCGGGTCGCCGAGCTGTCCGGGATGAGCGCCCGGTGCGACTTCGACGAGCAGGCCTCGGTGCGCACCGAGGACGGGACGCAGCGGCCGGACATGGTGGTGCGGCTGGCCGGCGGCAAGAACATCGTGGTCGACTCGAAGGTGTCGCTGGCCGCCTACCTGGAGGCGGTGGACGCCGGGGACGATGGGCTGCGCGCCGACCGGCTCCGCGCGCACGCCCGCCACCTGCGCACCCACGTGGACCAGCTGGCGGCGAAGGGCTACTGGAAGGCCTTCGACCCGGCGCCGGAGTTCGTGGTGCTGTTCATCCCCGGCGAGGCGTTCCTGGCCCCGGCGCTGGAGCACGACCCCGGGCTGCTGGAGTACGCGATGGGCCGCAGGGTGCACATCGCCACGCCGACCACGCTGGTGTCGCTGCTGCGCACGGCGCAGTACGCCTGGCAGCAGCAGGCGCTCGGGGAGAACGCGCGCGAGGTGTTCGAGCTCGGCAAGCGGCTGCACGCGCGGCTGTCCACCCTGGGCGGGCACGTGGACGGGCTGGGCAGGGCGCTGTCCAAGGCGGTCACCGCCTACAACCAGACGGTGGGCTCGCTGGAGAGCCGGGTGCTGGTGACGGCCCGCCGGTTCGAGGAGCTCGGCCTGGTCGACGGCGACCTGGACCGCCCCTCCGGCGTCGAGGAGCAGGCCCGCCCGCTGGCCTCGGCCGAGCTGACCGCCGACGCCGGCCCGGAATTCCCGGTCGCCCCGGAGGCGCCGGCCGGGCCGGGGCCGGAGGGCCTTCCGGTCAGGGCGCCGGCCGGAGCGGCCGCCGGGGAACCGGCGGAGGAAGAGGAAAAGGAAGAGGAATCGGAGGGCGGCGGCGGTGCGGAGCGGCCGCCTCGGGGGCAGAATTCGGGAACGGCCGGAATCGGGCGGGAGGAATCGGAAACCGGGGACGATGCCGTCCGCGTCGGACTGTACGGCGGCGTGTTCGGCCCGGAGGCGTCGACCGACACGTCTTCTGAGGAAGAGCAAGAATACTCACCACGAGTGACACACTAATCACTGTGAGTCATATAAGGGAGCGTACGGCCATGGGCTCGCGTAGGACGGAAAGCCCCGAAGACCCCCGGGGCCCCTTCTTCACGCCTCCGCCCCCGCGCCGCCGCACGCGTTCGCGCCCCAGGCCGTCCACCCCGCCCGCCGCCTCCGGGAAACGGCCGCAGCGGCCGCCCAAGGGACGGCGGCCCGCGCGGACCGGCCGGGCAGCGGCGGCGGCCACCGGGGCGCAGATCCGCCTCACCGGGCGCGGCGGCGTGCTGGTCATCATCGCCGCCGGACTGCTCGCCGCGCTGATCGCCGAGGCGACCGGCTGGAGCGCGCTGAACGGGTACATGTTCGTCGCGTCGTGCGTGGCGGCCGCCCTGCTGGTGCGTCCGAGCGACCTGCTCTCGCTGACCGTCAGCCCGCCGCTGGCCTACTTCATCGCCGCGGTGCTCGCGGAGAGCCTGCTGACCCTGGGCAGCGAGGGCTTCGCCCGCGGCCTGGCGATCGGCCTGGGCACCCGGCTGGCCGACGTCGCCCCGTGGCTGTTCCTGGGCACCGCCCTGGTGCTGCTCATCGCGGTCTTCCGCGGCCTGCCGGCGAACTTCCGCGACTTCAGCGACCAGCTCAACGGGCGCCGCCCGCGCCGCTGACCCCGCCGCTCCTGCCAACGGCGCCACCGGGGCCGGAATCCGCGGGAATCCACAGGCGCGGGGATCCGGGGTGATCCGCGGTAATCCACAAGGCACGGAAAACCGCTTTCCGCGCGGGACGCCCGGTTGCGATCATCGTCCGCATGATCCGCTTCTCGGACTTCGACACCCGCAACTACCCCACCGTCGACGTCGCCACCGGTTACGGCCGCTGGGCCGACACCTACGAGCAGACCGTCGAGGACATCATGGACCTCGGCCTGCTCGACCGGCTCCCCCGCCCGGACTGGTCCGCGGTCCGCCGCGCCGCCGACCTGGGCTGCGGCACCGGCCGCACCGGCGCCTGGCTCCGCTCCCGAGGGGTCGGCTCCGTCGACGGCGTGGACCTCACCCCGGAGATGCTGGCCCTCGCCGAGAAGAAGGGCGCCCACGACCGCCTGGTGCAGGGCGACGCCACCGACACCGGTCTGGAGTCCGGCGCCTACGACCTGGCCATCGCCTCCCTGATCGACGAGCACCTGCCCGACCTCGCCCCGCTCTACGCGGAGGCGGCCCGCCTCACCCGGCCCGGCGGCTCCTTCGTCATCGCCGCCTTCCACCCGCAGTTCATCATCTCCAGCGGCATGCCCACCCACTTCACCGAGGCGACGGGCGAGTCCCTGGCCATCACGACCAACGTCCACCTGGTCAGCGACCACATCAAGGCCGGCCTGGGGAACGGCTGGACGCTCACCCACATGGACGAGGGCGTCATCGACGACACCTGGATCGCCACGAAGCCGAAGTGGGAGAAGTTCCGCAGCGTCCCCATCTCCGCGGTCTACGCCTGGGAGAAGCAGGAGGTGTGAGGTAGAGGGTCGGTCGGGGGCGCCCCCCCGCACGCGCGGGGCCGACTGACCCCCACCTACTGAATCAGTATTTGAGGGGGGACCATCCCCGCACTTGCGGGGCCGACAACTCGTCGCCCGGGACGGCGGAATGGGAGTGCGGACCATCCCCGCACTTGCGGGGCCGACACTAGTTAACCTGCGCCTCTACTCCCCGACGACCCCGTTTTCATTCACTTGCGTCAGCTCAGAACGGGGCGTCGGCGTCCCTCTCGCCCTGGTGGGCACTGTTCTCCTCCATGGCGACGGCGAGCTTGGCGCGGGCGCCTTCGAGCCACTGCTCGCAGGTCTTGGCGAGCTGCTCGCCCTTCTCCCAGAGGGCGAGGGACTCCTTGAGCGTCAGGCCGCCGGACTCCAGGCGGCGCACGACGGTGTCGAGTTCCTCGCGGGCCTCCTCGTAGCTGAGTTCCGGGCCTGCCGAGCCGTTCTGCTCCTGGCCGGTCTGCTCCGGAGCATCGGGCTCCGGTGCGGTCGCCTTCTTCGCCATGGTCTCCTCAATCGTTCCCGTCCGCGGTGTCCTCGCGGGCGGAGGCGGGTTCGGTGGTCGGTTCGCCCGCGGTGGCCGAGAGGCTGTCCTCGGCGAACCGGAGGCGGAGTTCGTCGCCCGGGGAGACCTCCGTCGCGGAGCGGAGCACCGCCCCGTCCGGGCCCTGGACGATCGCGTAGCCGCGGGCCAGGGTGGTCGCCGGGGAGAGCGCGTGCAGCCGGGCCCTGGTGTGCACCAGGTCGTCGCCGGCACGGTCCAGCGAGACGGTCAGGCTGCGCCGCGCCCGGTCGCGCAGGCCGGTGACCTGCTCGGTGAGGCGGTCGATCTCGCGGATCGGGCTGGCCAGGACCGGGCGCGAGCGCATGCCGTCCAGCCACGCCTTCTCCCGGTCGAGGCCGCCCCGGATGACCCGGCGGGCGCGGTCGCGCAGCTGCCGGATGAGTTCGAGCTGCTCACCGACGTCGGGGACGGTCTTCTTCGCCGCGTCGGTGGGGGTGGAGGCGCGGACGTCGGCCACGTAGTCGAGCAGCGGGGCGTCCTGCTCGTGGCCGATGGCGCTGACCACCGGGGTGCCGGCGGCGGCGACCGCGCGGACCAGCGCCTCGTCGGAGAAGGGCAGCAGGTCCTCCAGGCTGCCGCCGCCGCGGGCGATGACGATGACGTCGACGCCGGGGTGGCCGTCGAGCTCCTTGAGCGCCTCGACGACCTCGCCGACGGCCCGGTCGCCCTGGACCGCGACCTCGCGGACCTCGAACCGGACGGCGGGCCAGCGGCGGCGGCCGTTCTCCAGCACGTCGCGCTCGGCGGCGGAGTCCCGGCCGCAGATGAGGCCGACGGTGCCGGGCAGGAACGGCAGCCGGCGCTTGCGCGCCTCGGAGAAGAGCCCCTCCGCGGCGAGCGTCTTGCGCAGCTGCTCCAGCCGGGCCAGCAGCTCGCCCAGGCCGACGTGCCGGATCTCCAGGGCGAGCAGGGAGAAGGTGCCGCGGGCGACGTAGAAGTCGGGTTTGGCGTGGATGACGACGCGGGCCCCGGCCTGCGGCGCCGGGCCGTTGGCCTCCAGCACCCGGATCGGGCAGACCACCCGGGCGGACACGTTGGCGACCGGGTCGCGCAGGGTGATGAAGGCGGTACCGCCGCGCCGGTTGAGTTCGGCGATCTGCCCCTCGACCCAGATCCGGCCCAGGCGCCCGATCCAGCCGCCGACGGCCTGCATGACCACCCGCACCGGCTGCGGTGCCTCGGCCGAACTCTCCATACCCATGCGTCCGAGCCTAGAGGAGAGCGGTGACGCTTCCGCGGAGGCTCCGACCGCGCCCCGACCACCGAAGGGCTCCCCCTCCTGCGTTGATCTCGGCGTTGTGGCCGTCTCAACCGGCTTGTCGCCAAGAGGTCGTTGCAACGAGGAACCCGGGAAAGGTCGAGGGGCGAGAGATGCCCCGACCGAGTGCGGCGCCCCACGGGGTGCAGGTTCAGGCGAGCGGCGACGGCAGAGGAAGGCGCGGGCGAAGGCGATCACCCGAGCGCGGCACCCCGCGGAGCGAAGGTCCAAGCGGGCAGCGAAGGCAGGAGGGGGACCGGCCGGTCGGTCCGGCGCCCCGCAGAGCAAAGGTCAAGACGGGCGGCAACGGCACCGGCAGAGCCGGGAGCAGAGGCCGTCACCCGAGCGCGGCGCCCCACGGAGCGAAGGCTCAGACCAGCGGCGACGGCGGGAAGGGGACCGGCCGGTCGGTCGGGCGCGGCGCGTCACGGAGTGAAGGTCAAGACGGGCGGCGACGGCAAGGGTAGGGGCGGGGCCGGGCGCCTCACCCGGGTGCGGCGCCTCGCGGGGCGGGGGTTCAAGCGGGCGGCGAGGGCGGGAGAGGGGCGGGGCGCCGCGTTCACCGGCCCGGCCCGGCGCGTGCCCCCGCCGGGGAGTGCCCTTATCCCCTATGCCGGGTTTACGGCGGGGGTCGAGCGGGTGTGGGGGCGGCCTGCGCACCGCGAGAGCACCCCGATTACATATACCAGCGAGTAGTAAGCCCCCAAGCCCCCACCACCCCCTCCCCGATCACCCAGAGTGGCCAAAGCGGGCCCTCCCGGCAGGACAAAAGCGACATCCCGCCCCCGCCCCTGCCCTCCCCGGGTTCCGGCCCCCTGCATCCCGGCCTTCCGGGCCGCTCGAACCCCTGATCAACGGCCCAACCGGGGCGATTCGGGCCTCTCGGGGGCCGATCCGGCCCAGGATGCGCGCTCGGGAATCACCGGGGTGCTCTCGCGATGCGCAGGGCGCCCCTCCCGACCTTCACTGTGCGTATTCATCCAGGTCAGGGGCGGGCGGTGGTTTCAAGGGCGGCCGGCCCCGGCACCCGGGCGACGCGGGAACGGCGAACCCGCCACCCCGGCCGCCCCTCCCTGCTCTGCCGCACCCGACCGACCAGCCGGTCCCCACCGCCGCCCTCGCCGCCCGCTTGAACCTCTGCCCCGTGGGGCCCGCGCCCGGGCGACCGCCTCCGCCTCGGCCCTACCGCTGCCGTCGCCGCCTGCTTGGGCCCTGACCCCGTGGGGTGCCGCGCCTGACCGACCGGCCGGTGCCCACTGCCGCCCTCGCTGCCCGCTTGAGCCCCGGCCCCGTGGGGCCCGCGCCCGGGCGACCCCCGCGCCCCGCCCCTGCCGCTGCCGCCGCTGCCTTCCTGAACCTTCGCTCTGCGGGGCGCCGCACCGGACCGGCCGGCCGGCACGCCCTCCCGCCCTCGCTGCCCGCTTGAACCTTTGCTCCGCGAGGCGCCGCGCCTGACCGGAATGCCGGATCGCTGAGGGGAGAAGGGGGGATCGACACCGGGGAAACGCCCTGCCTGCCGCCCCTGTCCCGCCGACCGCTCCCTCCCGTTGAGCTCGGCGCTTTGCGGGGTCGGGGGTCAGCCGTCCCAGGCGGCGGCGACCGCGGTGAGGACCGAGGGGGCCTGGTTCCGTCCGGCGCGGGCGGCCGGGGCGCGGCGGGCGGGGTCGAGCAGCCGGCCGCCGAACGCGTCCAGCGACGCGGCATCCGGAGTGACCAGGGCGGTGCGGGTCTTCTCCGGCAGCTCGGCCAGCTGGGCGGCGGGGCCGGGGACCGGCCCCCAGCCCGCGGGGATCGGGGCGAGGACCACGACGCGGTCGTAGCCCTCGGCCAGGTCGACGTTGGCCGGGGAGTGGACGCCGCCGTCGATGTAGAGCCCGCCGCCGGTCAGCACCGGCGGCCACACCCCGGGGACCGCGCAGCTGGCCGCCACCGCGTCGACCAGGGGGACGCCGGCCTCGCGGTCCAGCACGGCGCGGTCGCCGGTGTGCGCGTCGACCGCGACGACCCGCAGGTCGGTATCGGGCCACTCGTGCGCGGGGAGGCGGGAGGCGATGACGGCGCGGCGCTCGGTCTGCGAGGAGGTGGAGGTCTTGTGCGCGATCCGCCCGACCCGGGCGCGGGCGCGGCGCGGGTCGCGCTCGCCGAGGAACGCCAGGGCGAACCGGGCCATCCGGAGCCGGGAGACGCGCGCCCCGATCTCGGCGGAGGGAGGGGCCAGCTGCCGCCGGTAGAGCTCGTGCAGCGGCGTCCCGGAGGTGATCTGTGCGCCGACCACCGAACCGGCCGAGGTGCCGACGACCAGGTCGGCGTCGGTGAGGTCGAGGCCGGCGTCGTAGAGCCAGGAGAGGACGCCCAGCTGCCAGGCGATTCCGGTGATCCCTCCGCCCCCGAGAACCAGGGCCTTGCGCATGCCGTTCCTCCTCGCTCTCCGCCGGGGCGGGCCGGCGGGTCCACGTCAGGGTCCGGGCCAGCTTAGACACCCGGGGCGGCCGGCGTCAGAGGCGGCGGGTGCCCTCCCGGGCGATCCCGCAGCTCATAGACGTCCCCGGCACAGAAATAGCGCCTGCCGCGGACGTCCTTGACGCAGCCGATCCTTCCGCGCCGCTCCCACCGGCGCAGCGTCGTCGCCCCGATGTGGAGGAGGAAGGCGGCTTCGCCGGTGGTCAGGTAGTGGTCGGGGTGGGTGTGCTCATCTCGGTCCCGGTCACGGTTGTGTTCTCCCGTGGAGACAGGCCGCGGTCCTCTCGTTTTCGGCGGCCGGGTGAAGCCGGCCCGAAAGACATGGATCGAAATGCACGCCGCCGGTTAGATTCGCTTTATGCCGCCGGCGAACCCACCTCCAGGCCGGGAACGTTCTGGAGATCACCCGCATTGAGCAGAAGAAACGCATTCCGAGGTTGATCGGGCACGGAAGGGGCGGCGCCCCTATCGACTCCCTGGACTTGGATCTGATCACACCGCCCCGACCGGACCGCCTGCCTGACGGAACGGCGATCGCGGCTTCGGACCACGGTTCCGGGAACCTGGTCTACGACACACGGACGGACAGTCCGCCCGGTACGGGAAACACTGGGGCACTCCCCTCCCGTCGATCACTCGGTCAGGCCGTCGGAAGGTCCCCTATGAACGTTTGGCGCAAAGCGAAGTACAGCGAGAACTCGTCTCACTGCGTCGAGGTGCGGGAGCATCAGCACGGCGCCGACGTACGGGACACGCAGAACCGGCAGAACGGGCACCTCGCCTTCCCCGCCCCCGAGTGGAGTGCGCTCATCAGCCTCCCGGCCCGGGCCGACGACCCTCGCTGACCGAATACGGCGGCCCCGGCGAGCGTCCGCTCGCCGGGGCCGCCGGCCGTTCCCGTCGGGACTACTCGCCCTTCTCGGCCTCGGCGTTCAGCTTGGCGATCCGGTTGTCGTACATCCGGATGAACTCGGCGCGCTCCTGGTGGGCGACCTCGTAGGCGCGGAGTTCGCGGACCTGCTCGATGGTGAGCTTGCGCAGCCGGGCCCGGATGGAGGGGAGGGTCAGGCCGTCGTAGCCCGGGACCGGGAGCTCCTCGGCGGCGGGGGCGGCCTGCTTGCGGACCTTCGCCAGGATCTCGTCGCTGGCGACCTGGGTCGCGTTCTCGTTCTCGGCGAGCTCTTCGGCGACGGCCGGCTTCTCCTCCGGGCGGACCAGGTCCTCGCCGGACTCCTCGTTGGGGACCTGGGCCGGCTCGGCGGGGGCGGAGGGGGTCGCAGCCTCGGCGGCGGGGGCCGTGCTGTCCGGGGTTCCGTCCTGGTCGGCGGCGGGCTCGGGCTCGGTGGCGGGGGAGCTCTTCTCGTCGGCCTTCTCCGCGGCCTTCGCCTCGGACTTCTTCTCGGCGTCCGCCTCCGCGGGCTTCGCTTCGGGCGCCTTCTCCGCCTTCTCCGCCGGCTCCTGCGCCGCCGGTTCCGCGGCGGGGGCCTCGTCCTTGCGGGCCGCGGTCTGCTCGGCCGCGGGCTCCGCGGTCTGCTCGGCGGAGGCCCCTGCCGCCGGGACCGCGGCGGGCTCGGCCGCCTCGGCGGCCGGGGCACCGGCGGGGGTCGCCTCCCCCTTGCCGCGCCCGAAGATGCCCTTGACGATGGTCAGGAGTTTGGTGGCGATCGAAGGGTTCGACATTGGACTGGGGCTCCTGCCGCTATCGCTAGTACCAACGGGGCTCTATAGACGGTTCCGAGGACGCAAGTCAACCAGGATAGGGCCGCCAGGATGGACCCGGGCGCTGAAGAACGGAGCCGAATTCGCCATCTCGGGACGGAACCGATCGCTGACCGTTATCGGAGGTCCACCATGCGGACCCTCGGCGGGTCCTGCTGCGGGCCTCGCTGCGGGCTCTGCCGCCGACTCCGCCGCCGAATCGGCTGTGGGATGGGCGACACCTGGGCGAGGGCGTTGCCCACCGCCCATAGGATGGGCCCCATGACTGCGACGAATCGCCGCCGTGTCCTGCTCGCCCAGCCCCGGGGTTACTGCGCCGGGGTGGACCGCGCTGTCGTCACGGTCGAAAAGGCCCTGGAGCAGTACGGTGCTCCGATCTACGTGCGCAAGCAGATCGTGCACAACACGCACGTGGTGAGCACCCTGGAGAAGCGCGGTGCCATCTTCGTCGAGGAGACCGACGAGGTGCCCGAGGGCGCGATCGTGGTCTTCTCCGCGCACGGCGTCTCCCCCAAGGTCCACGAGGAGGCCGCGGACCGCCGGCTCAAGACGATCGACGCCACCTGTCCGCTGGTCACCAAGGTGCACAAGGAGGCCAAGCGGTTCGCCGCCGAGGACCGGGACATCATCCTCATCGGCCACACCGGCCACGAGGAGGTCGAGGGGACCAGTGGCGAGGCGCCCGAGCACATCCAGATCGTGGAGAGCCCGGACCAGGTCGACCAGGTCCAGGTCCGCAACCCGGACAACGTCTCCTGGCTCTCCCAGACCACGCTCTCCGTGGACGAGACCAACCAGACCGTCGACGCGCTGCGCGAGCGGTTCCCGAACCTGCTCGACCCGCCCAGCGACGACATCTGCTACGCCACCTCCAACCGCCAGGACGCGGTCAAGGCGATGGCGCCCGAGTGCGAGCTGGTCATCGTTGTCGGCTCGGACAACTCCTCCAACTCGGTGCGGCTGGTCGAGGTCGCCCTGGAGGCCGGCGCGGACGCCGCGCACCTGATCGACAACGCCTCGCTGATGGACGAGGCCTGGCTTGAGGGCGTCACCACGGTCGGCGTGACCAGCGGCGCCTCCGTCCCGGACATCCTGGTGCGGGACCTGCTGGACCGGCTCGCCGAGTACGGCTTCGGCGACGTGGAGGGCGTGCGGACCGCCGAGGAGCGGCTGACCTTCTCCCTCCCCAAGGAGCTCCGCAAGGACCTGCGCGCCGAGTCGGCCTGACGCCCGCGCGCAGGACGCGAACACGCGGCAGGGGCCGCCGCCCGGTTCTCGGGCGGCGGCCCCTGGTGCTTTTCCGGGAGGGCGCCCAGGCCGGCGGCCGGGCGGACCGGGGCGCCCAGCGAGGGGTCAGCCCTCGCCGGTGAGCCTGTCCCTGGCCGCGTCGGCGGCGGCACCGGCCGGGTCCTCGGCGATGCCGCCGACCGCGTCGGCCTGCTCCTGGACGGACTGGGCCGCGTCGGCGGCCCCGCCGAGGGCCTCTTCGCCGGCGCCCTGGAGCGCCTCCTCGGCCCCGCCGACCGCCTGCTCCTGGGCGGACTGCGCGGCCTCCGCCGCCCCGCCGAGGGCGTCCTCCTGGAAGGACTGCGCGGTCTCGGCTGCGCCTCCCAGGGCGTCCTCCTGGAAGGACTGGGCCGCGTCGGCGGCCCCGCCCATCGCCTGCTCGGCCTGCTCCCCGGCCCCGCCGAGGGTGTCGGTGGCTCCCTGCACGGCCTCGCCGGCGGAATCGCCGAACAGGCCCTTTACCCAGTCGAGTATGTCGCTGATCATCTTCTCTTCACTCCCGCAAGGGGGCGCGGCGCGCCCGGCGTCGCTGTCCTCGACGCCCCTGCCCGCCCGAGATAAGCATCGGGTGAAGCGGCGGCCTTTTATCCGGGCCGGAATCCCCACGGGGTCCGGCGGCGCCGAGTGTGGCCTGTCCGCCCTTCAACGGGGGCGGCGCGGCAGCGGTTCCGGTTTTCACCGGTAGGGAAGATTAAGGATGGGGGAAGGCGCCGAAACCCGGTGGATTCGGCCGCCCGAACCGGGGGTCTCGGCACTGCGGCCCCCATCAGAGCGCTCTGATGGGGCCGCAGTGCCGAGACCGTCGGGGAGGGGGTGGGCAAGAGGGAGCGGGGCGCGGCGGCGGGGGCCGCGTCCGGTCAGACCTCCTGCAGCGACCCGGCGAGGACTTCCAGCTCCTCGTAGCCGGACCCGCCGGTGAGGACGACGGTCGCGTCCTCCCCCCGCTTGACCAGCGCGTGCCGGGTCCCGGTGCCGTCCAGGTAGCGCTCCCACTCCTCGCCGCCGACCTGGGAGGAGCCGTCGCGCTCGCCGCCGCCGGTCGCCTTCTCGACCATGGCCTCCGGCTCCTCCTCGCCGATCAGCAGCTCGGCGTGCCGGTCGTCGGGGGTGGCGAAGCCGAGCTTCCAGGTCACCGGCTCCTCGGTGGAGAGGTCGGTGCTGGTGGGGACCCAGCCCTCGGGCAGGCCCTCCGGGGCGTAGGCGGTGAAGTCCGCGGTCTCGGCCAGCATCTCGGCGTCGGGGCGGTAGTCGACGCTGGGGATGTGCTCTTCGCTGCGCCAGTTCACCACGAGCGCCATGATCAGCAGGATGCCGACGATGATGCCCATGGCGATCGCCATGCTCCCCATCGTCGACTCGGACCGGTTGTACGTACTCATGATGCTTCCAGCTTGCCGCAGGTCGCGCGGTGGTCCGCACCGGGGTGGGGCCGCGCGGGGCGGAGTCAGCCCGCGTCCGGGGGCTCCTCCGCTCCCCCGGTCCGCCGGTTCCGCGGCCGCAGACCGGAGAGCAGGGCGGTGACCTCGTCGGCGAAGCGCCGGGCCTCGTCGTCGTCGAGCCGCACCACCTCGGAGACGGCGACCAGCATGGAACCGCTCACAACGGTCATCAGCGGCTCGTCCACCGGCTCGTCGGCCTTGCGGAACAGGGCGGCGTTGCGGTCGGTCCACTCGCGCAGCCGGGAGCGGAGCCGGGAGTCGAACCCGGGCGGGCCGTCGCCGCTGAAGAACAGGGCCGCGGTGTCCCGCTCCACGATGCAGCCCTCCAGGTAGGCGCGGGCCGCGGTGTACATCAGGCGGGCCGGGTCGGTCTCCCCCTGCGCGCGGGCCTCGGTGACCGCCTGCCGGGTGCGGTTCTGCTGGCGCTGCTGGAACTCCTCGTAGAGGGCGAGGAAGAGGTCGGCCTTGCCGGTGAAGTGGTGGTAGAGGCTGCCGACGCTGGCGCCGGCCTGCGCCACCACCTGGCTGACCCCCGCCTTGGAGAAGCCCACCGTGGTGAAGACGTGCGCCGCCGCCTCCAGCAGGGCGGCCCGGGTGGCGGCGCCGCGCGGTGCTCCCCGCCCGGCCGGCCGCCCGTTCTTCTCGGCCTTGTCGACTGTCACGTCCTCGACCCCGTCCTGTCCGTCACCGCCTGAAGCACGAGGCTACGCCCTTCCGAGCCCGGTTCGGCTCGTCACCGCGCGCCGACTGCGCCACATCTTCGGCCGCGCCGCTCCGAGCGGGGCGCCCGGCCCGCGCCCGCGACCGGGGGCGAACTAGAGTTGTCCTGAGCACCGCCGACCGGCAGGGGCTCCTCCACCACCTTTTCCCCGCAGTGTCGAAAGGCAGACCCGATGACCGCGCCCACGCCGCCCCCGAGCGCCGCCGACGTCCCCGACCGCAACCTCGCGCTGGAGCTGGTGCGGGTCACGGAGGCGGCCGCGCTGGCCGCCGCGCGGTGGGTCGGCCGGGGCGACAAGAACGGCGCCGACGGCGTCGCCGTGCACGGAATGCGCCACCTGATCAGCACCGTGTCGATGCAGGGCACCGTGGTCATCGGCGAGGGCGAGAAGGACAACGCCCCGATGCTCTACAACGGGGAGTCGGTGGGCGACGGCAGCGGCGCCGAGTGCGACGTCGCGGTCGACCCGATCGACGGCACCCGGCTCACCGCGATGGGCATGCCCAACGCGATCTCGGTCATCTCGGTGGCGCCTCGGCACTCCATGTTCGACCCGTCCGCGGTGTTCTACATGGAGAAGCTCGCCGCCGGCCCGCAGGCCGCGGACGCGGTGGACATCACCGCGCCGGTGGCGGAGAACATCCGGGCCGTGGCGCGGGCCAAGGGCGGCAGCCCGCAGGACGTCACCGTGGTGATCCTGGACCGGCCGCGGCACGAGGGCCTGGTGCGCGAGGTCCGCGAGGCGGGCGCCCGGATCAAGTTCATCACCGACGGCGACGTGGCCGGCGCGATCATGGCGGCCCGCCCCGGCACCGGCGTCGACCTGCTGCTCGGCATCGGCGGCACCCCCGAGGGCATCATCACGGCGTGCGCGATGAAGTGCCTCGGCGGCACCATCCAGGGCCGGTTGTGGCCACGGGACGCCGACGAGCGGCGCAAGGCGCTGGAGGCAGGGCACGACCTGGACCGGGTGCTGCACACCGACGACCTGGTCTCCTCGGACGACGTGTTCTTCGCCGCGACCGGCATCACCGACGGCGAGCTGGTCGGCGGGGTCCGGTACGAGGCGGGCGGTGCGATCACCGACTCCCTGGTCATGCGGGGCCGCAGCGGCACCGTGCGGCAGATCCGCAGCGAGCACCGGCTGAGCAAGCTGGCCACCTACAGCGGCGTGGACTTCGACGCGGCCGAGCGCTGACCCGCCCCGGGGGCGGCGCGGGCGCCCGCGCCGCCCCCGGCGGGGGCCGCGGGGGCTGTCACAGTGCGGTTCCGACCCGGCGGCGCCCGGGCTGTCGGCACCGTCCGGATTGGTACCTTCTTACAGGTAATCGCGCTTATCCGGAGGTCCGATGTCCCATCCTGATCCCCCCGGCCAGCCGTACTGGCGGCCGCCCGGGCCGCAGCAGCCCGGCGCTCCGGTGCCCCACCCGGCGGGCCCGGGATACGCGCAACCCCCGATGGGCCCCGCGCCGCGGCGGAACCGCATCTGGATGGTCCCCACCGCGGCGGTCCTCGGCGTGGCGCTGATGGCGACCGGCGTGTGGGCCTCCAACACGGTGATCAACGACCTGTTCGGCGGCCCGCAGCCGGACCGGGTGTTCCCCGCGGACACGATCGCCTACGCCCAGATCGATCTGAAGCCGTCCGCCTCCCAGATGGCCGGCTACGCCGGCTTCATCGGCAAGCTCCCCGACTCGGTCCGCGAGGACATCAACGACGAGGAGGACCCGGCCGCCGACTTCTTCGAGGAGTCCTTCGACTACCTCGACTACGAGGAGGACGTCGCCCCGTGGCTGGGCCGCCGGTTCGGCGCGGCGGCGTTCCCCTCCGGCGAGGGCGAGCAGGGCGTGGCGGGCGCGGTCGCGATCGCGGTCACCGACGAGGGCGCCGCCACCGAGTCGCTGGACCGGATCAGCGCCGAGGAGGAGGTCGAGTACGTCCTCCGGGACGGCTTCGCGATCTTCGCCGACTCCGCGTCGATCCTGAGCGACTTGGAGGGCGGGATCGAGTCGGACGGCTCGCTCACCGACGCCCCCGAGTTCTCCGCCGACATGGAGGCGGCCGCCGGGGACAGCATCGCCGCGGGCTGGTTCGACATCGGCGCCGCCTCGAAGCTCGCCGGCGACGCGCTCTCCTCGGCGACCGGCGGCGGCTCGGGCTACGGGGACTACGGGTACTCCACCGGCCCCGAGGTCCCCGAGCTGGAGGAGCTGGACATCACCGGCCGGGCGGTCGCCGCGGTGAGCGTGGAGAGCGACTACCTGGAGGTCCGCGGCGACCTGCTGGACTTCTCCGCGGCCGGCTTCTCGCTGGACGACTACGAGCCGTCCGAGACCGGCCTGACCGAGCTGGGCGAGCTGCCCGGCGACACCGTGTTCGGGTTCGGCGGCAGCGGCCTGGACGCGCTGAGCGAGCAGGCCTGGAACGACCTGTCCGGGGCGATCCCGGAGATCACCGAGGAGATCGAGGCGGGCGCCGCCGAGACCGGCTCCCTGCAGATCCCCGGCGACTTCGGCAAGATCCTGGGCACCCAGACCGCCTTCGGCACCAGCGCGGTCGGCGGCACCGACGACCCGTTCTCCGACTTCGACTCCGGCGCCTTCCAGTACCGCGCCGCCGGGGCGGACAAGGCGCTCTTCGACGAGCTGGCCGAGGCCGCCGCCGCGGACTCCTACTCCTCCGGCCCGGGGGTGAAGGAGGAGGGCGGCACGGTGGTGCTCTCCTCCGGCAGCTCCTCCCAGGAGAAGCTGGGCGACGACCCGGTGTACCAGCAGGTCATGCAGGAGACCGAGCAGGCCTCGCTCGGCTACTACATGGACATGCGGGCCATGATGGAGGCCACCGAGGACGCCCCGGACGCCGACCAGTGGGGGGCCGTCGGGTTCACCACCACGTTCGGCGACGGGAAGGCCAGCTCGCTGCTGCGCTGGGCGCCCAGCGGCGGCTGACCGGCCGCGGCCCGGAAACGGCGGGAAGAAGAAGAAGGAGGGCGGCGTCCCGGTGCGGGGCGCCGCCCTCCTCCGTGCGCCCGACCGGCGCCGCGGCCGGTCAGTCGATCAGCCGGCGGCGCATCTGGAAGACCGCCAGGCACCAGGCGGCGGCGACGAAGAGCAGCAGCGCGGCCCAGTGCAGCGCGGCGGAGGCCGGGTCGATGCCGAAGGCTGCGCCGCGGACCAGCTCCACGCAGTGGTGCAGCGGGTTGGCCTTGGCCAGCGCCTGCGCCCAGGAGGGCAGCGTGTCCAGCGGGAAGAAGGTCCCCGCCACCAGGAACAGCGGGGTGATGACCCCGGAGATGATGTAGTCCATCGTCTTGATCGAGGGGACCGCGGCCGACAGCCAGATGCCGGTCAGCGCGAACCCGAAGCCGGTGACCAGGGCGACCAGCGGAACCATCAGCATGCCGGGCGCCGGCGGCAGCCCGAAGGCGAGCGCGACCAGCAGCGGGGCGCAGCCGTAGACGCCGGCCTTGAGGCCGATCCAGGCCCCCTCGGCGGTCACCAGCTCGCGGACGTCCACCGGGGCGGCGAGCATTCCGTCGTAGGTGTGCTGGAAGACCCGGCGGACGTAGGTGTCGATCAGCCCGGGGAACATCGAGGTGAACAGCACCGACATCGCGACGATGCCGGTGGCCACGAAGTCGATGTAGCGGTACCCGGAGACGGCGCCGACCAGGGAGCCCAGGCCGAAGCCGAAGGCCAGCAGGAAGATGATCGGCTCGACCAGCGCGGCGAAGGTGGTCGGCTTCCAGCTGCGCCGGTACAGCGCCCACTCCCGGGCCAGCACCCCGCGGACCGGGGCCAGTTCGAAGCGGCCGGGCGGGGGCGCGGCCACCGGTGCGGCGGCCGCCGCGGTCGGCTCGGTCATTCCACACGCTCCCCGGTGAGGTGGACGAAGACGTCTTCCAGGTTGGCGGCGCGGACCTCGCCCCGGCCGAGCAGTTCGCGCAGGCCGCCGTCGATCTCCTCGGCGCGCAGCACGGCCAGCGCCGCGCCGGTGCGCCGGGTGGGCAGCCCGCGGGCGCGGGCCCGCTCCTCCGCCCCGTCGTGCCCGCCCGGGCCGACGGGGAACTCCTCGACCGTCCGGCCGGCGTGCTCGGCGATGAGCGCGGCAGGTTCGCCGTGTGCGACCACCCGCCCCTTGGCCATCAGCGCCACCTGGTCGGAGAGGCGCTCGGCCTCCTCGATGTAGTGCGTGGACATCAGCACCGTGACGCCCTCCGCGCGGAGCCGGGTGATCAGCCCCCACAGCTCCTGGCGGACCTGGGGGTCCAGGCCGACGGTGGGTTCGTCGAGCAGCACCAGGCGGGGGCGGTGCACCAGGCCGCGGGCGATGAGCAGGCGGCGGCGCATGCCTCCGGAGAGCTTGTCGGTGCGGGTGTTCCGGCGGTCCTCCAGGTGCGCGATGGCCAGCGCGCGGCGGACCGCCTCCTCCCGCTCGCCGCGCGGGACCCGGTACAGGTGGGTGAAGACCTCCAGGTTCTCCCCCGCGGTGAGCTCCTCGTCGAGGTTGTCGTGCTGGGGGACGACGCCCATGTCGGCGCGGGCCTGCTTGGAGGCGCGCGGGACCGGGTGCCCCAGGACGGTGATCTCGCCGGCGTCGGCCCGGCTCTGCGCGGTGAGCATGCGCATGGTGGTGGACTTCCCGGCGCCGTTCGGGCCGAGCAGGCCGAGGACGATCCCGGTGGGCACTTCGAGGTCGAGCCCGTCGACGGCGCGGAGCGAGCCGTACCGCTTGACCACGCCGCGCAGCGCGACGGCGGGGGCCCGCGACGGCTCCCGGGCGGTTTCGGGCCGCGCCTCCGGGCCGGGGGAGGGCGGTGGTGCGGAAGCGGAGGACGAAGACGTCATAGGGCCCACGGTAGATAAGGCGAGCCGAGATTCCCAAAGGTTTTTCCGCATGGAGGAATCGGGGGGAATCGTCGGAACCGGCCCGGATTCGCACGGGATCGTCCGCGGAATCGGGCACGGCGGAAAACGGCCGTCCGGGTGCGGCGGGCCGGGCGCCCGGGGCGGGCAATTCGGTTCTCGGAATGCCCCGGAACGCACTGTAAGGAATGTTTACCATTGCTTGCTCTCAAGCGCAAGCATGCAGGCAGAGGGTAACTTTTCCGGATATTGACTTTTCTTGGTTGCGAATGTGTATAGTCCCGTTCCGAACCTTTCGGGAGGGCTGGAACCGAACCCGAAAGGTCGTCCTCTCCAGCCCGGACGGCCGCGCGGTCTGATCAATCGCGCGGTTCCCGCTCACGTCCAACCGAGGAGAAACCCCCCATGAGACTGGCCCGTGCACTCCGCACCGCAGCCGTGCTCACCGGAATCCCCCTGGCCCTCGGAACCCTGACCGCGGGCACCGCAAACGCCCACGGCACCATGGGCGACCCGGTCAGCCGGATCGCCGCCTGCTTCGAGGAAGGCCCGGAGAACCCGCAGTCCGAGGTCTGCAAGAACCTGGTCGCGGAGAACGGCACCCAGCCGCTCTACGACTGGAACGAGGTCAACATCCCCAACGCCGACGGCCGGCACCGGGAGATCATCCCCGACGGGCAGCTGTGCAGCGCCGGCCGGGCCAAGTACTCCGGGCTGGACGCCCCCGGCGCCTGGCACACCACCGCGCTGCCGTCCAGCGGGCAGCACACCTTCACCTACACCGCCAGCGCCCCGCACCGGGGCTACTTCGAGCTGTACGTGACCAAGGACGGCTGGAGCCAGGACAAGCGGCTCACCTGGGACGCCCTGGAGCCCGAGCCGTTCCTGCGGGTCGACGACCCCGAGGTGGTGGACGGGACCTACCGGCTCACCGGCGCACTGCCCGAGGGCAAGAGCGGCCAGCACATGATCTACGCGATCTGGCAGCGCACCGACAGCCCCGAGGCGTTCTACTCCTGCTCCGACGTGTCGTTCGGCGGCGGGGGCGCCTCGCAGCCGGCCGCCCCGGCCTTCGCCCCGGAGGACACCGGAGGCCACGACGGGCACGCCGCCGGCCACGGCGGTGACGAGGGCGACGGGAACGCCTCCGCACAGGGCGACGGCTACGTCGACACCGTCGGCCACGACGGCGGCGGCTCCGCGGAGGAGGACGGCGGCGCGGCGGCCGGCGCTTCGGACGGCTCTGACGGCTCGGGCGGTTCGGACGGCACCGCCGGAGCGGCCGGCGCCGGCGACTCGCACGCCTCCGGCCACGGCGCCCACGCCGCGAGCGGCGCGGACGCCCTCCCGCTGACCGGCTCCGCGATCACCGGCCTCTTCCTCGCCGCCATGGCCGCCCTGGTCACCGGCTTCGCCACGATGGTCTACACCCGCAAGCGCCGCACCGCCGGCACCCACCGCGCCTGATCCCCCGGATCCCGTCCGCGGAGCGGACCGCGATCCCCTGAACCGGTGGAGCCCCCGGCCGGAAAGCCGGGGGCTCCCCCCTGTCCGGGGCCGCCTCCGCGTACGGGAGAGGGTCTGGCGCCCGGCGGGGCGGCGGAGTACGTTACCGGGAATACCTGAGACGGTTTCATGTTCCCGGAGGGTCCATGCGCTCCTCTCCCCCCGCCGCCGGAGGAACCGATCGGGTCGCCCGGCGCGCGCGGGCCGCCGTGTCCGGGGTCTTCTTCACCACCGGACTGGCCTTCGCCACCCTGGTCACCCGGGTCCCCGCACTGCAGGCCCGGTTCGAGCTGGGGGAAGGCGAGCTGACCGCCGTGCTCGCGCTGGTCCCGGTGGTCGCCGGGGCCGGCAGCGTGCTGGCCGGGAGCGCGTCGGTGCGGTTCGGCAGCAGGCGGGTGGTGCGGGTCGCCCAGCCCGCGCTGGTGCTGGCGGTCGCCGCCGCCGGCACGGTGCCCACCCTCCCCGGGCTGTACGCCGCCGTCGCCGCGGTGGGGCTGCTGCTCGGCGCGGTGGACGCGACGATGAACACCCAGGCCGTCGCGGTGGAGCGGCGGTACGGCACCAGCCTGCTCACCGGGTTCCACGCGGTGTGGAGCGCCGGCGCGGTGCTCGGCTCGCTCTGGGCCGCCTTCACCTCCGACCCCGGGCGGGGCGTCGGGCTCGCCGCCGCGTTCGGCGCGGCGGCCGCGGTCGGCCTCGCCGTCTCCCTCACCGCCGGGCCGCTGCTGCACCGGGACGCCCCCGCCGAGCGGGGCGGAGGGGCCGGGCCGGACGCGGAGGCCGCCGGGGCCGCGCCCCGGCCGCGCATCCCGTGGCGGCCGATCCTGCTGGTCGGTTCCGCGCTGGCCGTCGTCTACATCGCCGACTCCGCGGTCTCCTCGTGGAGCGCGGTCTACATCGAGGCCGCGCTCGGCTCGGCCGCCCTGGCCCCGCTCGGCTACGGGGCCTACCAGGCGACCACGCTGCTCGGCAGGGCCCTGGGCGACCACGCGGTCCGCCGGTTCGGGCCGGTCGCGGTGGTGCGCGCCGGGGCCGGGGCCGCGTTCGCCGGGCTGGCCTGCGCGACCGGCGCGCCCTCCGCCTGGGTCGCGGTCGCCGGGTTCGCGCTGACCGGGCTGGGCGCCTCGGTGGTCATGCCGATCGGGTTCTCCGCCGCGGGCCGGCTCGACCCGGACGGCGGCGGCACCGCGGTGGCCCGGGTGAACGTCTCCAACTACGTCGGCTTCGTGCTGGGCGCGGTGCTCATCGGCGGCATCGCCGAGGCGCTGGACCTGCGCGCCGCCTTCGCCGCGCCGACGGCGCTGCTGCTCGGCGCGGTGCTGCTCGCCCGGTCCTTCGACCCGCCGCGCCCCGGCGCCGGGCCGGCCGGGTCCCCCGGGTCGGCCGCGGAGTCCGCGCGGGGGTGACACCCGCCACGTTCACCGAGGTCACCGGTGCTCTCTGCGGGGTCGCCCGCGCCTGTCCGGCCCACTTCTGGCAATCTTGGGGGCAGGTTTCCCTGGAGGTGTCTTTCAAAGATGAGTGATTACCGCATCGAGCACGACTCGATGGGCGAGGTCAAGGTGCCCGCCGAGGCCAAGTGGCGTGCGCAGACCCAGCGGGCGGTGGAGAACTTCCCCATTTCCGGCCAGGGGCTGGAGGCCGCCAACATCTCGGCGCTCGGCCACATCAAGGCCGCCGCCGCGAAGGTCAACGCGGAGCTGGGGGTCATCTCCGACGCCCTGGGCAAGGCGATCCGCGAGGCGGCCCTGGAGGTCGCCGAGGGCAAGTGGAACGGCGAGTTCCCGATCGACGTGTTCCAGACCGGTTCGGGCACGTCCAGCAACATGAACACCAACGAGGTCGTCGCCACGCTGGCCAAGGCCGCCTCCGGCCTGGACGTGCACCCCAACGACCACGTCAACGCCTCCCAGTCGTCCAACGACGTGTACCCCTCCTCGCTGCACATCGCGGCGACCGCGGCGGTCGTCAACGACCTGGTCCCGGCGCTCACCCACCTCCAGGGCGAGCTGAACCGCAAGTCGGTCGAGTTCGCCGGCGTGGTGAAGAGCGGCCGCACGCACCTGATGGACGCCACCCCGGTCACCCTGGGCCAGGAGTTCGCCGGCTACGCCGCGCAGGTCGGCTACGGCGTGGAGCGGCTCAAGGCGGTGCTGCCCCGGGTCGCCGAGCTGCCGCTGGGCGGCACCGCGGTGGGCACCGGCATCAACACCCCGGAGGGCTTCGCCCCGCGGGTGATCGCCGAGATCGCCTCCGCCACCGGCCTCCCGCTGACCGAGGCCCGGGACCACTTCGAGGCGCAGGGCGCCCGGGACGGGCTGGTCGAGCTCTCCGGGCAGCTGCGGACCATCGCGGTGAGCTTCGCCAAGATCGCCAACGACATCCGCTGGATGGGCTCGGGGCCGCGCACCGGCCTCACCGAGATCTACCTGCCGGACCTGCAGCCGGGCTCGTCGATCATGCCGGGCAAGGTCAACCCGGTGCTGTGCGAGGCGATGCTCCAGGTCTCCTCGCAGGTGGTCGGGAACGACGCCGCGGTGGCGTTCGGCGGCGCGACGGGCAACTTCGAGCTCAACGTGCAGCTGCCGATGATCGGCCGGAACGTGCTGGAGTCGATCCGGCTGCTGGCCAACGTCTCCCGGGTGTTCGCGGACCGCTGCGTCGCCGGCATCGAGGCCAACGAGGAGCGCTGCCGCGAGTACGCGGAGTCCTCCCCCTCCATCGTGACGCCGCTGAACCGCTACATCGGCTACGAGGAGGCGGCCAAGGTCGCCAAGCAGGCGCTGGCCGAGCGGAAGACCATCCGCCAGGTGGTCGTGGAGCGCGGCTACATCGAGGCCGGCAAGCTCACCGAGGCCCAGCTGGACGAGGCCCTCGACGTGCTGAAGATGACCAACTCGCAGTAGCGGGCGGCCATCGTGCGGGGGCGGCGCCGACCGGGCGCCGCCCCCGCCGCTTCCCCCCGCTCCCCCTCCACTCCCGGCCCGGCCCCCGTCGGAGCGGCACGGGGCGTCCTCTGCGCACCGCACGGCAGGTTCCGGACATGCATCGCATACCCCTGCGAGACGCATGTCCGGCCGACGGCAGGTTCCGGACATGCATCGCATACCCCTACGAGACGCATGTCCGGCCGCAAGTTAGTAGCCTGCTGCACACGAGCACGCTTACCCCCTCCCTCTGAGAGGCCCTCCATATGTCCACGGACAGCGGTGCCCGGCTGGTCGCCGGGCGCTACCGGTTGGACAGTGAGCTGGGGCGGGGCGGCATGGGCATCGTCTGGCACGCCTGGGATACCCAGCTCCAGCGCCATGTCGCCGTCAAGGAGATCCTCCTTCCCAGCCACCTGTCCGACGTCGAGCGCTCCGAGGCCCGCGCGCGGGTGCTGCGCGAGGCGCGGAGCGCGGCACGCGTGCCGCACCCCTCGATCGTCACCGTCCACGACGTCTTCGACCACGAGGACAACCCGTGGGTGGTCATGGAACTCATCCCCGGCCGCTCCCTGGACCAGGTGATCGCGGAGGGCGGGACGCTGTCCGCCCCGCGCACCGCGGAGATCGCCAAGGCCCTGCTGGAGGGGCTGCGGGCGGCGCACGAGGCGGGCGTCGTGCACCGGGACATCAAGCCCGGCAACGTGATGGTCTGCGACGACGACCGGGTCGTCATCACCGACTTCGGCATCGCCACCGTCGAGGGCGGCGCCTCCATCACCCGTACCGGCGCCCTGGTCGGCTCGCCGGAGTACATGCCGCCGGAGCGGTTCGAGGGCGGCGCGGCCACCCCCGCCGGCGACCTGTGGAGCGCCGGCGTGACGCTGTACGCGGCGCTGAGCGGGTCGTCCCCGTTCCACCGGGAGAGCATCACCGGCGCGATCGCCGCGGTGCTGTCCGCGCCGATCCCGCCGGTGCCGCAGGCCGGCCCGCTGGAGCCGCTGATCGGCGGGCTGCTGGAGCGCGATCCGGGGCGGCGGCTGGGCGCCGGCGACGCCCTGCGGATGCTGCGCGAGCAGCGGCCCCCGGGCGGCGCGGGCACCCCGGCCGCCGGGACGCCCTCCGCCGGCCCGGCCGGCGTCCCCTTCGCCGCGCCGACCCCGGCGGGCGGCATGCCCTCCGCGGGGACCCCGGCCGGCGGGGTGCCCGCGGGCACCCCGGCGGCGGGCCTCCCCGCCGCGGGGACCCCCGCCGGAGGCGTCCCCGGTCCGCCTCCCGGCGGGTTCCCGGGCCCGGGCGGCCCCGGACCGGAGGGGCCCGGCGGCCCCGGTCCGAACGCGCCCAGCGGCGGCTGGCCGTCCGCGGCGCCCGCCGGACCGCCGCCACCGCCGGGGCCCGGCCCGGGCTACCCCGGCCCCGGTCCCGTCCCCGGCCCGGGCCCCGGTCCGGGCCAGCACTCCTACTCCGCCCCGCCGGCGGAGAAGAAGAAGGGCGGCAAGGCCACCCCGCTGGTGTTCGGCCTGATCGGGTGCGGACTGGTGCTGGTGCTGGTGATCGGCGCGGCCACGGTCGGCCTCATCGCGCTGAGCAGCCAGCCGGAGGAGCCCGTCGACCCGCCGGTCGCCGATCCCAGCGCCTCGGCCTCCCCGAGCCCCGAGGAGAACCCCACGCCGGCCTCCTTCGAGTCCTACGACGCCGACTGGTACAGCATCGGCTACCCCGAGGGGTGGACCGTCTACGACGACGAGCTGGAGCCCGACGGCACCGGGGCGGTGTCCTTCTACGACCCCACCTCCGAGCGCCGGCTGATGGTCGCCACCTGGGACAACACCGGCGGGCTGGCCAGCCTGGACCAGCTGGAGACCGACGACGAGCGGTTCAGCTCCTCGGACGACTACGAGAACTACCGGACCGACGACCTGCGCCAGGTTCCCGCCTCGGAGCTGCCCTCCGGGTGGGGCTCGGAGCACGACGTCGCCGTCGTGGTCAACCGCTACACCGCCGACGACTGGGACAAGGAGGACCGCCACCTCACCGAGTACAACGTGGTGGTGGGCGACAAGGGCTACGCCCTGTCCATGAACGTCCCCGAGGAGGACGCCGAGCAGTACGAGCAGACCCTCCAGGACGCTCTGAACAGCTGGGTCATCAAGTGACCCGGTAGACCCGGCGCCGCTCGCAAGCGACCGCCGGAGGAGGCGCCTCCTCCGGCGGTCGCTTGCGGTCCGCCTCCCCTCCCGCCTGCTCCCCCCGTTCGCCCCTCCCCCATTGCGAGGCCCCGAATGCCCGTGGACGACGGCTCCCGCACCATCGCCGGCCGCTACCGGCTCGGCGGGGAACTGGGCCGGGGCGGCATGGGCGCGGTGTGGCGGGCCTGGGACACCGCCCTGGAGCGGGAGGTCGCGGTCAAGGAGGTGCTGCTGCCGGCATCGCTCCCCGAGGCGCTGCGCGCCGAGACCCGGCAGCGGGTGCTGCGCGAGGCGCGGGCCGCGGCGCGGATCGAGCACCCGTCGGTGGTCACCGTGCACGACGTCTTCGACCACGGGGGCACCCCGTGGGTGGTGATGGAGCTGCTCCGCGGCCGCTCGCTGGAGGAGCTGCTGCGCGCGGAGGGCCCGCCGCCGCCCGCGCGCGCCGCCCGGCTCGCCCGCGGGCTGCTGGAGGGACTGCACGCGGCGCACCTGGCGGGCGTGGTGCACCGGGACATCAAACCCGGCAACGTGATGGTGCTCGGCGGCGACCGGGTGGTCATCACCGACTTCGGCATCGCCACCGTCGAGGGCGGGACCGCGATCACCCGCACCGGGACGCTGATCGGCTCGCCGGAGTACATGCCGCCGGAGCGACTGGAGTCCGGCGGCACGACCCCCGCCGGCGACCTGTGGAGCGCCGGCGTGACCCTGCAGACGGCGCTCACCGGGCGCTCGCCGTTCCGCCGGCCCACGGTGACGGCCACCATCGCCGCGGTGCTCACCGCCCCGGTCCCGCCGGCCCCGCAGGCCGCTCCGCTGCGGCCGCTGCTCGCCGCCCTGCTCCGGCGGGACCCGGAAGCCCGACCGGGTGCGGCCGAGGCCCTGCGCATGCTCGACGTGCCCTCCCCGGCCTCCCAGACCTCCCCGGCCCCTGCGGGCCCGCCCCCGGCGGAGCGGAAGGCCCCACCCGCACCGCTCCCGGGAGAGCGGAAGGCACCATCGGCACCGCCTCCGGCGAAGGGGAAGGCGCCATCCGGGCCGCCCCCGGCGGCGGGCAGGGCGCCATCCGGGCCGCCCCCGGCGGCGGGCAGGGCTCCATCTCCGCCGCCTTCACCGTCTCCGCCGTCCGCGCCTCCCTCGGCGCCTTCCCGTGGCGGCGCGGAGCCGGTCTCCCGGCCGCCGGGCCGGCGGAAGCGCCGTCCGCCACGGGGGCGGTCCCGGCACCGCCTCCGCGCCGCGCCGTACCGAACGCGCCGAACGCTCCAACCGGGCGGCGCCCCGGGGCCGGTGCGCCGCCCACCGCCGACCCCGGGGCGACGGGGGCCGTCCCCGCCGCTCCGGCCGCCCCATCCGGTCCGCCCGGCCGGGCGGACCGGCGTCCCCGCGGGCTCCTCATCGGACTGGCCTGCGGGGGCGGGGCGCTTCTGCTGCTCCTGGTGGTCGCGGTGGCGGCGGTCGCCTCCGGCGGCGCGGCCGTCGACGAGGACGCCTACGCCGTGTACCAGGCCGACATGTTCCGGGTGGAGTATCCGGAGGAGTGGCGGGTCCACGAGGATTTCGGCTGGCTGGGCGACGGGAGCGTGCGGTTCGAGTCGGAGTCGGGGGACCACTCGATCTGGGTCAAGACCTGGCACAACAACGACGACCTGACCGGGGAGGGCTTCCTGGAGGGGCAGAGCGACCCGGGCCCGCTCGAAGAGGAGGGCTCCACCGGGGTGCGGACCGGCGAGACCCGGGTGGTCCCGGTCGCGGAGTACCCCGGCCACTGGGACAGCGACTACGAGGTGGTCCGGCTGACCCGGACGCTGAGCAACGGCACCTGGCCGACCCCGGAGCGGCACATGACCGTCTACGGCGTGATCGCTGACGACGAGGGCTTCACGCTGACCCTGAACGTCCCACAGGGCGAGGTTCGCGGATACGAGCCGGTCTTCGAGCGGACCGTGGAGTCGTTCACCCAGGACTGACCCTGTCCCGTTGATCTTGGAGTTGTTGCCGTCTCAAAGCCGGTCGAGACGGCAACGACGCCCAGATCATCGAGAGGGAGCGGTCGGCGGGACAGGGGCGGCAGGCAGGGCGTTTCCCCGGTGCCGATCCCCCCTTCTCCCCTCAGCGATCCGGCATTCCGGTCAGGCGCGGCGCCTCGCGGAGCGAAGGTTCAAGCGGGCAGCGACGGCGGGAGGGCGTGCCGGCCGGCCGGTCCGGTGCGGCGCCCCGCAGAGCAAAGGTCAAGACGGGCGGCGACGGCAGCGGTAGGGCCGGGGCGCGAGTGTCGCCCGGGTGTCGGGCCCCACGGGGCAGAGGTTCAAGCGGGCGGCGAGGGCGGCGGTGGGGACCGGCTGGTCGGTCGGGTGCGGCAGAGCAGGGAGGGGCGGCCGGGGTGGCGGGGCGCCGTTCCCGCGTCGCCCGGGTACCGGGGCCGGCCGCCCTTGAAACCACCGCCCGCCCCTGACCTGGATGAATACGCACAGTGAAGGTCGGGAGGGGCGCCCTGCGCACCGCGAGAGCACCCCGGTGATTCCCGGGCGCGCATCCCGGCCCGGATCGGGCCTCTGAGCGCCCGAACGAGGCCGATCGGGCCGGTGATCGGGGTTCGAGCCGCCCGGAAGGCCGCAGAGCAGGGGGCCGGAACCCGAGCAGGGTAGAGGTGGGGCGAGATGTCGCTTTTGTTCTTCTTGGAGGGCCTGCCTTGGCCACTCTGGGTGATCGGTGAGGGGGTGGTGGGGGCTTGGGGGCTTACTACTCGCTGGTAGATGTAATCGGGGTGCTCTCGCGGCGCGCAGGCCGCCCCCACCTCCGCTCGACCCCCGCCGCGAACCAGGCATAGGGGATAAGGCCACCCCCCGGCGGGGGCACGCGCCGGGCCGGGCCGGTGAACGCGGCGCCCGCCCCTCTCCCGCCTTCGCCGCCTGCTTGAACCTGCACCCCGTGAGGCACCGCGCCCGGCTGAGACGCCCGGCCCCGGCCCTACCCTCGCCGTCGCCGCCTGCTTGGACCCTCACCCCGTGACGCGCCGCGCCCGACCGACCGGCCGGTGCCCACTGCCGCCTTCGCCGCCGGTTTGAACCCTCGCCACGTGAGGTGCCGCGCCTGGGTGAGGCCTTCGCCTCGCCCCTTCCTTGGCCGTCGCCGCCTGCTTGAACCTCCGCTCCGCGAGACGCCGCGCCGGACCGACCGGCCGGTCCCCCCTTCCGCCTTCGCCGCCCGTCTTGACCTTCGCTCTGCGGGGCGCCGCGCCGGACCGACCGGCCGCTCCCCCTCCCTGCCCTCGCCGCCCGCTTGAAGCTGCACTCCGTGAGGCGCCGAGGGCGATGCCGGGAACGACGGCGGCCCCGCGACCGGGGTCGGTCGCGGGGCCGTGCGCAGAGGCCGTTCGCGGTCTCTTAGTACCAGTTGTTGGCCTGGGAGTGGGCCCAAGCCTCGCACGGGGAGCCGTAGCGGTCCTTGATGTAGCCCAGGCCCCACTCGATCTGGGTGGCGGGGTTGGTCTGCCAGTCAGAACCGGCCGAGGCCATCTTGGAGCCCGGCAGGGACTGCGGGATGCCGTAGGCGCCGGAGCTGGGGTTCTGAGCCTGGGGGTTCCAGTTGCTCTCCTTCTCCCAGAGCGGCTCGAGGCAGCCGCTGAACTGGTCCTCGCCCCAGCCGTAGTCGCCCAGCATCGCCTTGGCGATGGACTTGGGGTCGCCGCTGGGGGCGGACGAGGAGGAGTCGCCGCCGGAGCCGGAGGAGGAAGAGTCGTCAGAGGACTTCTCCTCTTCCTTCTTCTCCTCCTTCTTCTCCTCGGGCTTGGTGGTGCCGGAGGCAGAGGCGCCGCCGTCCGCGGCCTCGACGCGCTCCTGGGTCTCCTCGCGCTGCGAGGCGCGCTGGTCGTCGGAGACCTCCTGCACGTCGGCGAAGAAGTCCTCCTCACCGGCCTTAGGGGGGTCAGCCGGCATGGCCGCGTTCGTCGCGTTGTCGGGCTCGACGCCGCTGTCGGCCAGTGCGGAGACACCGAAGACGGTGCCGGCGACGACCGTGGCGCACCCGACTGCCGCGGCAGCGCGCAGCGAAATCCGGTTGGTCAGCAAGAATTGCCCTTTCGCCAGTCGCGTGCCGTGGAAAACGCACGCGATCGACTCTGCCCCGGGCTCACAGGCGGTGTTCGGGTGAAGACGGTTTCTTGTGGTGCGGGGGTCCGCTGCCGTCCTCACCAAGGGGTCCGCACGGAACTTCTTCCTACTGGGGGCGCCCGGGGGGCGCGGGCCGTGCGGGCCGTGCGAGCACTCGGAGGCTCTTACTCGGCACGGAGGTCATCATGACCTTCCGTTTCATCACGGCACAATAACATCAATTCCGGGCAAGTCCACCCCCTGAAAGCAACAAGCGCCCCTGCCCGGAGACCGCGCTCCGAAGGGAGCGGATCCGGGCAGGGGCGGGGCTTCCGGGCTCCTCAGGACACCCGTCTTGACCTGCGGTTTCTCAATCGAAGAGGTGAACGCCACACTCCGGCCACTGGCTCTGCCAGTTGCCGCCGACCGCGTCGTAGAGGGCCTTGGCCCGGGAGGTCTGCTCATCGGCCGGGGCCTCGGCCGGGGAGCCGCTGCCGCCCACCGACTCCCAGGTGGCCATGGAGAACTGGTAGAGGCCGTAGTAGCCGCCGGCGGAGTTGACCGCGGTCGGGTCGCCGCCGGACTCGCACTGGGCCAGCGCCGGCCAGTTGAGCGAGTTCGCGTCGGCGCTGGAGTCCGGGGCCGGGGAGCCCGAGTCGGAGGAGGACTCCTCCTCTTCCTCTTCGGGCTCGGGCTCCTTCTCCTCCGGCTTGGTGGTTCCGGAGGCGGAGGCGCCGCCACCGGCGGCGTCGACGCGCTCCTGGGTCTCCTCGCGCTGCGAGGCGCGCTGGTCGTCGGAGACGTCCTGCACGTCGGCGAAGAAGTCCTCGTCGGAGGCGGCCTGCGGCACCTGCATGGCGGCGCCGGCGGCCTTGCCCGGGTCGCCCCCGCCGAAGTAGGCGGTGGCGGCGAAGAGCGCGGTGGCGGTGAGGCCCGCGGCGCCGATGCCGGCCGCGAGGCGCGGTGATATGCGGTTGAACAGCAAGGCTGGCCTTCCGTTGGGAGCGCGCGCCACTCGGGCGGACACGGACCTCGACGGGGGGTGGGGTATCGATTCGGTCCGGCTATCGGGGCACGCCCGGGGGCTCCTTAATGACGGTTCCGGACCTACCTTGCCGCATACTTTGCGGCCCCATCACCTCTACGAGGGTGACCTGTATCACACCTCGCCCTGACCCGGGCTTTACCCGGCGGGCCGGCGCCGGGGCCGGCCCGCCCGGGGCTCAGCCGCGCCCCTCCGGGGACAGCGCCTTCGACCAGAGCGAATCGCCGCTCCCGTCCCGCAGGTGCACCCGGAACTCCTTGGTCCGCGGGTCGATCTCGACCTCGCCGAAGTGCTGGTGGCCCTCCATCGGCGAGGTGTTCGCGCGCGGCGGCGCGTTCACGAACACCTCCTCCGGGCCGAAGGTCGGGTCCAGGTCGTTGGGGCCGAAGGCGCCGGCGTGCAGCGGCCCGGTGACGAACTCCCAGAACGGGGTGAACTCCGAGGAGGAGGCCCGGTCCGGGGAGTAGTGGTGCGCGGCGGTGTAGTGCACGTCCGCGGTCAGCCAGACCACGTCGCGCACGCCGCGGCGGTGCAGCCCGGCGAGGACGCCGTCGATCTCCGCCTCGCGGGCGAGCGGCTCGCCGGGGCGCCCGTTGGCGACCGCCTCGATCCGGTCCCCGTCCGGCACCACCACGCCCAGCGGCATGTCCGAGGCGATCACCTTCCACGTCGCCGAGGACTCCGCGACCGAGCGCACCAGCCACTCCGCCTGCTTCTCGCCGAGGATGCGCTCGTAGGCGGCGTCCCCGGCCGAGTTGGCGTCCCGGTACAGGCGCATGTCGATGACGAACACGTCCAGGTGCGGGCCGTAGGACAGGCGGCGGTACATCCGCCCGTCGACGGCCTCCCGGGGGAGGACCGGCTGCCACTCGTGGAACGCCCGGTGGGCCCGCCGGGCCAGCACGTCGACGGACTTCTCGGTGTACCGGTCGTCGTCGAGGACCTCCCCGGGGTACCAGTTGTTGGTGACCTCGTGGTCGTCCCACTGGACGATGTGCGGGACCCGGGCGGCGAACGCCCGCACGTTGTCGTCCATCAGGTTGTAGGCGTACTGGCCGCGGAACTCCTTGAGGGTCTCGGCGACCTTGGACTTCTCCTCGGTGACCAGATTCCGCCAGACCCGGCCGTCGGGCAGCTCGACGCGCTCCTCCAGCGGCCCGTCGGCGTAGACCACGTCCCCGCTGTGCAGGAAGAAGTCCGGGTCCCGGTCGGCCATGGCGGCGAAGGCGGCCATCCCGCCGAAGTCGGGGTTGATGCCCCAGCCCTGGCCGGCGACGTCGCCCGACCACAGGAACCGGACCGGACGGTCCGCGCCGCCCGGGGTGCGGAAGGAGCCCCGCACCGGCTCGCTGGTGTACTTGCCGGACTCGGCGTACACCCGGACGTGCACCTCCTTGCCCGGGTCGACCCCGGTGACCCGGACCTTCCCGGTGCCGTCGGTGGACGGGGTGAGCATCGGGCCGCGCACCCGGCGGGCGTCGGAGAAGTCCGGGCGCTCGGCGACCTCCACCACCATCCGGGCCGGCCGGTCGGCGCGGGCCCACACCACGGCGCCGTCCGCGCGCGGGTCGCCCAGCTGGATGCCGTGCGTGAGCCGGGGCCGGTTCCGGCCCTGGGCGTAGGCCGGCGCCGCCCCGCCGAACAGGGCCGCCCCGGCCCCTGCGGCGCCCAGGCCGAGCAGGGTGCGCCGGGACGGGCCGGACGGGCGCACGGAGGGCTCCGGGGCGGAGGGGGCGCGCGGGGGTTCGGGGGACGCGGGGGATTCGTGCTCCATCGGGGTCGGCTCCTCGTCGTCGGGGACAGGCGGGGTCAGGGGGGTTCTACCTGCCGGTTCCGAATGGCGCCGGAACACACGCCGAAGCGCGGGAGAAGAAGGGAGGGGCGGCGCCGCGGAAGGGGGGCGGAAGAGCGGAACGGGGCGGGGAAGAGGCGAGCCCCGGGGCGGCGCCCCGGGGCTCCTGCTCGTCCCGGACCGCCCGGGCGGGCGGCCCGGGGCCGGGTCAGCCCTCCAGCATCTCGGTGACCAGGGCCGCGATCGGCGAGCGCTCCGAACGGCTCAGCGTGATGTGCGCGAAGAGCGGGTGGCCCTTGAGCTTCTCGATCACCGCGACCACGCCGTCGTACCGGCCCACGCGCAGGTTGTCGCGCTGGGCGATGTCGTGGGTGAGCACCACCCTGGAGTTCTCGCCGAGGCGGGAGAGCACGGTGAGCAGCACCCCGCGCTCCAGGGACTGCGCCTCGTCCACGATGACGAACGCGTCGTGCAGCGAGCGCCCGCGGATGTGGGTGAGCGGCAGCACCTCCAGCATGCCGCGGTCCACCACCTCGTCGATGACGTCCTGGCTGGTGACCGCGGACAGGGTGTCGTGCACCGCCTGCGACCACGGGCTCATCTTGTCGTTCTCGGTCCCGGGCAGGTAGCCCAGTTCCTGCCCGCCGACCGGGTAGACCGGGCGGAACACCATCACCTTGCGGTGCTGGCGGCGCTCCAGCACGGCCTCCAGCCCGGCGCAGAGCGCCAGCGCCGACTTGCCGGTGCCGGCCCGGCCGCCGAGCGAGACGATGCCCACCTCGGGGTCGGTGAGCAGGTCGAGCGCGATGCGCTGCTCGGCGCTCCGGCCGTGCAGGCCGAACACGTCCCGGTCGCCCTTGACCACCTTCACCGACTTGTCCGGGAGCACCCGGCCCAGTGCCTTGCCGCGCTCGGAGACCAGCACCAGCCCGGTGTGGCAGGGCAGGCCGCGGGCGGCCTCGACATCGCCCGTCCCGGTCTCGAAGAGGCCGGCGACCTCGTGCGCGGGGACCTCCAGCTCGGCCGTTCCGGTCCAGCCGTGCTCGATGGCGAGCTCGGCCCGGTACTCGTCGGCCTCCAGGCCGATCGAGGAGGCCTTGATCCGCATCGGCAGGTCCTTGCTGACCAGGACGACGTCGTGGGCGGGGGCGCCCTCCTCCGCGTCGGCCGAGGCCTCCTCCTGGAGGTTGCGGGCGACGGTGAGGATGCGGGTGTCGTTGTCGCCGAGCCGGAACCCGACCGGCAGGACCGCCGGGTCGCTGTGGTTGAGCTCCACCCTCAGGGTGCCGCCGTCCTCGTTGACCGGGACGTCGGTGTCCAGGCTGCCGTGGGCGACGCGGAGGTCGTCCAGGCGGCGGAGGGCTTCCCGGGCGAAGTAGCCCAGTTCGGGGTGGTGACGCTTGCTCTCCAGCTCGGTGATCACCACGATCGGCAGTACCACTTCGTGCTCTGCGAACCGGGTGATGGCGACCGGGTCGGCCAGCAGGACGCTGGTGTCGAGCACATAGGTTCGCCGCTGCCCGTCCGCGCCCGCTGCTGCGTGCGGGGCGACGGGGGTGTGGAGGCCGCGGCGGTGGGTCGAGGAACTAGCCACTCGTTCTCCCCCTGGGCGCCGCGAGGGCGCCCTAGTGTCACGGGATACCTGGGACCGGGGCCGACCCCTGCGCAGGGCCGGGTCCGGCCCTCCTCGGCTTGGGTTCCGCGGTGGAACAGCACCTCGGACAGCAGGGGCCTCCCGAAGCGGGCGGATGTGCACCGCCCGCTGGTTCCGACGGTACCCGGCTCCTTGCAAAGAGCAAGACCCTCCGTTGGCACGGCATGTGAACGCCCGGTTAAGCGGCTTCTCCTCCGTTGAGGGCGGTGGTGGGCGACGGGCGGGACCGGGCCCGAAGGGCCACCGCTGAGGACGGTGGCGGGCGACGGTCGAGAGGGGACGTGCTCAGGAGCCGAAGCGCCGGTTGCGCGCGCCGAAGGCGCGGAGCGCGCGGAGGAAGTCCACTCGGCGGAAGGCAGGCCAGAAGACCTCGCAGAAGTAGAACTCCGAATGCGCGCTCTGCCAGAGCAGGAAGCCGGAGAGGCGCTGCTCTCCCGAGGTCCGGATGAGGAGGTCCGGGTCGGGCTGGCCGCGGGTGTAGAGGTGCTCTGCGATGTGCTCCAGGTCGAGGCGCTCGGCGAGCTCCTCGATCGTGGTGCCCTTGGCGGCCTCCTCGGCGAGGAGGGAGCGCACCGCATCAGCGATCTCACGCCTCCCCCCATACCCGACCGCCACGTTCACAATCAGGCCCGGTTCGCCGGATGTGGCCGCGCCCGCCTCTTTCATCACCCGTGCGGTGGAATCGGGCAGCAGGTCCAGTGCGCCCATCGGGTTGACGTTCCAGCCCTCGTCACGCAGGCGGATCACGGTGTTCTCGATGATCCGCAGCAGCGGCTCCAGCTCCTTCGGCGGGCGGCCGAGGTTGTCGGTGGAGAGCAGCCAGAGTGTGACCACCTGCACACCGCGCTCGCTGCACCAGCCGAGCAGTTCGAAGATCTTGTCCGCGCCGGCCTCGTGCCCGCGGTTGATGTCGCCGAGCCCGCTGATCCTGGCCCACCTGCGGTTGCCGTCCAGGATCACCCCGACGTGCCGGGGGGTGTCCGCGTCGCCGAGCTTGCGCTCCAGTCGACGCTCGTACAGCCAGTAGAGGGGATCACGGAGCCCCATGGGACGCAACCTTTCGCCGCGGTGGAGGGAAGAGGACCGGCCGTGCGGCGCGTCCCGGCGGGCCGGAGGGCCGCCCGCCCGGCACCGGGCCGCGGCGCGGTCCGGCGGGCCGGGCGCGGCCGGTGTCCGGTCCCCGTCCCCGTGCGCCGCACGCCCTCCCCGCGGCCGGCGCGCCCGTCGCGGCTCAGGCCGGCACGGGAAGGGGTCGTCACTCCAAGGTTAGATCGGATCGGGGGCTCACGATACGGCGAGCGCCTTCCGAACGTGCTTGCGTCCCTCGTGGATGCGGGATTTGACGGTGCCCAGGGCGATGTCGAGCTCTTCGGCGATCTCGTTGTAGTCCATCTGGCACAGGTCGCGCAGGACCAGCGGGGCGACCAGGTTGGGGCGCTCGCGCTCCAGCCGGTCCAGCGCCTCCAGCAGGTCGATCCTGGAGCCCGCGATGACGCTGGTGGTCCGCGGGTCGCGCTGGTGCGGGATGCGCTCGGCCTCGGTCGGCATCTCGTTGGAGCGGCGCTTCATCGAGCGGTAGGTCTGCCGGGCGGAGTTGGACACCACCGTGTACAGCCAGGTGGTGAAGAGCGACTGGCCCTTGAAGCCATGGATGTTGCGGGCCACCCGGAGCAGCGCGTCCTGGCACGCCTCCTCGGCGTCCTGCCGGTAGGGCAGGAACCGGGCGCACCTGCGCAGCACCTCCGGCTGGATGCGCCGGAGCAGCTCGTCCAGGGCGGCCTCGTCGCCGTCCCGGGCGCGTCGGGCGAGTTCTTCCAGGGCGTCGTCGACCTTCGCGGCGCTGCGCTTGGGCGCGGGCCCCTTGTCGGTGTTCGGCACGGCTGATAGCTCCTTGCTGTCGAGAGAGGCGGTCTGGAGTACCCGCCGGACTCTCCTGCTCTTACACGCGCACCCCCCACTACGAGGTTCACATCCGAGTCTGACGCTTAGGTGCCCGCTCCGGCTCCCGCCGAAGCCGGACCGGCGGATCACGTTTGCCTCCAGGCGCACCGGTAAGGGAGTAGCTGTGGCACAACCGGACAGCTTCGGGCGGTACAGGGTCATCCGCCGACTCGGCTCCGGATCGTTCGCAACCGTCTGGCTCGCCCACGACGACCTGCTGGACACCCCGGTCGCGGTGAAGGTGCTCGCCGAGAACTGGGCGCACCAGCTGGACGTGCAGCAGCGCTTCCTGGAGGAGGCCAGGATCCTGCGGCACGCCGACTCCGCGTGGCTGGTCCGGGTGCACGATCTGGACGTCCTCCCCGACGAGCGCCCGTTCATGGTGATGACCTACGCCGACCAGGGCAGCGTCGCCGACCTGGTGGCCCGCGGACCGCTCCCGCTGGACCAGGCGCTGCGGCTGCTGACCGAGATCGGCCAGGGCGTGACCGCGCTGCACCGGCACGGCATCATCCACCGCGACATCAAGCCGTCCAACGTGCTGCTGCAGTCCTCCCCGGTCGGGCAGAAGGTGCTCGTCGCCGACCTGGGGTTCGCCAAGAGCATCGACCACGCCTCGGGGTTCACCGCTGCCGCGGGCACCCCCGGCTACATGTCGCCGGAGCAGGGCTCCTCCGGCGGCGACATCGACGTGCGGGCCGACGTGTACGCGCTCGGCGCGGTCGCCTACGAGCTGGTCACCGGCCGGCGGCCGCCGACCGCCCCGGTGCGGGTCCCGCCGCGCCGGCTCCGCCCGGGCCTGCCGCGCGCGCTGAACGACCTGATCATGTCGGCGCTGTCCGAGGACCGGGCCGCGCGGCCGCCGGGCGCCAAGGAGTTCACCGACCGGGTGCGCGCCATCCGGATGGACCCGCACCTGCGCACCCGGGTGCCGTGGACGCTGCGGTACCGCGGCCCGCTGCTCCGCTCGGCCGCCGGGGTGCTCGCCGCCGCGCTGCTGGCCGGGTGCGCCCAGGCCTCGGCGGGCCGGCCGGACCTGGCCTTCACCGAGGTGCAGGACGCCACCGGTTCGGTGAGCGTGCCGGTGCCCCTGGTCTGGGCCTCCCAGCTGCAGGCCAACGGCTGGTCCCCGCGCGAGCTGGGCCTGGTCGGCGGGCACGAGCCGGGGCTGCTGGCGGCCACCGACACCGCCCGGTGGAAGAGCCGCTCGGCCCCCTCGGCCGGCGTCTTCGCGGGCCTGCTCGACCGGTCCGACTCCACCCCCCGGCTGGAGGCGGTCATCGACTCCGGGCCGTGCCCGGGCGCCCCGCAGCGGCGCGACTACTCCGACGCGTACTGGGGCGGCGAGGTGTGGCAGTGGGACCGCTGCCCGGACGGCTCGTCGTTCAGCGCCGCCGCGGTCCGCCCGCACCAGGGCGGCGCCACGGTCTACCTGGAGGTCCGCTCCCCCTGGCCGCGGCCGGATCTGGTCGACCGGGTGATCGGCGGAACCCGCCTCACCTGACCCTCCCGCCCCGCCGGCGGCCCTCCTGTGCCGAGGGGTCAGCCGAGGTAGCGGGAGAGGTCGGCGGAGCGGACGATGCGCTCGTACTCCTCGCCGCCCGTGGACGGGTCGACGATGGGCACGTCCAGTTCGATGTCGGCGCCGGGGACGTACCAGATGCGGGTCTCGAACGGCCGCCCGTCGGCGCAGGCCAGGGTCCAGGCGGCGGCCTCCACCCGCTCGCCGCTGACCAGGTCGAAGCGGTCCCGCTCGCCCCCGCCGACCGGCTCGGGGGTGGCGGAGCCGACCTGGCCGACCGAGCCCGGGCAGACCGTCCAGGGGCGCTTCCAGCCGTCCTTCTCGTCCAGGGAGCCGCCGTCGGCGTCGATGTGGCCGTCCTCGGCGGCACCGGTGCGGATCCGCAGCGCCGTGGGCGGGCAGGAGTCCTTCGGGTCGCCGGCGGTCCCGGGCGGGGCGAGGCACCCGTCCGAGCCGATCGCCCGCCACCCGTCGGGCAGCACCAGGTTGACGTCGTTGACCGCGTAGAGCGCGTCGTCGGCGCGGAGCGGGAAGCCGTCGGTGGCGGAGGCCGCCGGGCGGGCCGGCCCGGGGCGCACCTCGAGGCCGTCCGCGCACGCCGCCGCCGGGAGCAGGGCGAGCAGGCCGAGCAGCGACAGCGCGGCCCGCCGCGGCACGGCGTACGACGGCATCGGGATCCTCTCCCCTTCCCTTCCTCCCCCTCGCTTCCCCGGGCCCCCTGCCCCTCCTCTTTCCCCGCGGACCCGGGGCCGCCCTCCTCCCGGGCGGCCGACTGCGGTCAGCGCGCCCCGCCCCCCAGGCGCTCGCGGAGCCGCTCCGGGTCGGTCACCGGCAGGTCGCAGGCGAAGCCCTGGCAGACGTAGGCGGCGGGGCGGCCGCCGACCGGCGGCCGGTCGGCCAGCAGCGGCACCACCGACCCGTCCCCGTCGCCGGTGCCCAGGGCGACCGCGGTGCCCAGCGGCGCGGACCGCAGCGCCTCCAGGTGCAGGGCGCGGGTCGCCGGGTCCTCCGGCGGGCCGACCACCGCGACCTCCAGCGGGCCGCTGAGCAGCGTCTCGGTGACCGCCAGCCCCCAGCCGGCGAACCGGGGCGCCTTGCGGGCCAGCGGCGCCACCGGTTCCAGCGCCTGCTCGGCGGCGCGCCGGTAGCGCTGCTCGCCGGTGAGACCGGCGTAGCGGAGCAGCGCGCCGGCCGCGGCGGAGCGGCCGGAGGGGACCGCGTTGTCGGTGGGGTCCTGCGGGCGGCTGAACAGCCGCTCGGCGTCGTCGGCGGTGTCGTAGAACTCGCCGTTCTCCCCGGTGAAGCGTTCCAGCACCGTGTCCAGCAGCCGGCCGGCGACCGGCACCCACTCCTGCTCGCCGGTGACCGCGTACAGCGCGAGCAGCCCCTCGGCGGTGTCGGCGTAGTCCTCCAGCACCCCGGCGGCGGGGCCGAGCACGCCGTCCCGCGAGGTGCGGGCGATCCGGCCGCCGTCGATGTGCAGGCCGGTGAGGAGCCGGGCGGCGGTGCGCGCCCGGTCGACCAGGTCGGGCCGGTCCAGCAGGGCGCCGGCCTCGGCCAGCGCCGCGACGGCCAGGCCGTTCCAGGCGGCGACCACCTTGTCGTCGCGGGCCGGCGGCACCCGGTCGGCGCGGGCCCGGGCCAGCCGGTCGCGGACCCGCTCGAAGCGCTCCGGGTCGTCCGGGTCCTCGGGGAGCCGCAGCACCGAGGTGCCGTGCTCGAAGGTGCCCCGCTCGGTGACGCCGAACAGCCGCGCCGCCCAGGCCCCGTCCTCGGCGCCGAGCACCTCGGCGAGCCGGTCCGGCGTCCACACGTAGTAGCGGCCCTCCTCGCCCTCGCTGTCGGCGTCCAGCGCGGAGGCGAACCCGCCCTCGGGGGTGAGCAGGCCGGCGACCATCCAGTCGGCGGTGCCCAGCGCGGTGCGGCGGGCCAGCGGGTCGCCGGTCTCCCGGTGCAGCCGGGTGTAGGCGCGCAGCAGCAGCGCGTTGTCGTAGAGCATCTTCTCGAAGTGCGGCACGGTCCAGTGCGCGTCCACCGAGTAGCGGGCGAAGCCGCCGCCGATCTGGTCGTACATGCCGCCGCGGGCCATCCCCTCGGCGGTGCCGCGGGCCATCTCCAGGGCGGCCGGGGCGCCGGTGCGGCGGTGCTGCGCCAGCAGGAAGGAGAGCAGCATGGACGGCGGGAACTTGGGCGCCCCGCCGAAGCCGCCGTGCTCGGCGTCGTAGGACCGGGCCAGGCCCTCCACCGCGGCGTCGGCGTCCTCGGCGCCGGGCAGCCGGGCGCCGCCGATCTCCCGGGGCCCGCCGAGCGCCTCGGCGACCCGCTCGCCCTGCCCCAGGACGCCCTCGCGGTCCTGCTCCCAGGCCCTGGAGACGGCGTCCAGCAGCCGGTGGAACTGCGGCCGGGGGAAGTAGGTGCCGCAGTAGAACGGGGCGCCGTCCGGGGTGAGGAAGACCGTCATCGGCCAGCCGCCCTGGCCGGTCATCGCCTGGGTGGCCTCCATGTACACCGCGTCGACGTCGGGCCGCTCCTCGCGGTCGACCTTGACGTTGACGAACCCGGCGTTCATCAGCTCCGCGGTCTCCGCGTCCTCGAAGGACTCGTGCGCCATCACGTGGCACCAGTGGCAGGCCGCGTAGCCGACGGAGAGCAGCACGGGCACCCCGCGCCGCCGCGCCTCGGCGAAGGCCTCCTCGCCCCACGGCCGCCAGTGGACCGGGTTGTCCGCGTGCTGCAGAAGGTAGGGACTGGTGGCGTCGGCCAAGCGGTTGGACATCCTCCCACTGTGCCGTACCGGACGGGCACGACGCCATGGAGATCCCGCCCGCGGCGCTCCGGAACAGTAGGCTGAGCGCAGCGGTGGCGGAGCCGCCGAGGCCCCTCGAAGGAGGTACGCCATGACCACCGGGATGGTGGCGCCCGCGTGGATGCATACGCAGATCAGCGCGGAGCAGTACGACTCCTGGTCGGAAGAGCAGTGCGCCGGCATCGAGATCGTGGACGGGATGGTCGTGGTGAGCCCGAGCGCTTCCAAGCGGCACGACCGGCCGGCCCGGGTCCTGGCCGACGCGCTGGACACCGCCGCAGGCCCCGAGTGGAACGCCGACACGGACTTCGACGTCCGCCTGCAGGACGTCCCGCTCACCAACCGCCGCCCGGACGTCACCGTCTACCGGGCGGAGAGCATCGACATCACGCCCACCCGCCCCGAACACGTGCTCCTGGTCGTCGAGGTCGTGTTGCCCGGCTCGGAGACCACGGACCGGATCGTGAAGACCGACCAGTACGCCAAGTCCGGTATCCCGTTCTACTGGCGGGTCGAGCAGGCCGCCACCGGTGTGCCGATCATCTACACCTACGTTCTCGACCCCGCCGCCGAGGCCTACCGGGACGGCGAGGTGTTCACCGGCGCGATCAAGGCCGCCGCCCCCTTCCCCGTCACCGTGGACCTGGGAGCCGTCTGACGCCCGGTACCGGCCGAGCGCTCTCCCCGGCGCCCGGCCCGGACCGGCGGAGACGGGGCGCGCCGTAGAGGGGGCGCGCCACCGGTGCGGCCCCTCCGTCTCCGTTCGCCTCCGGCGATCACGCCCCCCGGCCCGCGGGGCCGGGCCCTTCGAGTTCGGCGGCCCAGCGCTCGGCCCATGCGTGCAGGCCGAGCAGTTCACCGCAGGCCTCGCGGCCGAGGGCGGTGAGGCCGTAGCCCTCGTCGTCGCCGCGCTCCACCAGCCGGGCCTCGATCAGTTCGAGCAGGCGCTGCCGCAGCACGCTCGAAGACATGCCGTCGCACTGCTCCCGGAGGGCCCGGAAGCCCAGCGGGCGGTCGCGCAGCTCCCAGAGGATCCGCAGGGTCCAGCGGCGGCCGAAGAGGTCGAGGGCGGCCATGACGGGGCGGCCCGTGGCGGAACCGCGGGCGGGGCGGCCCGGCCTCGGGGTCGGAGGCATCGTTCGGTGTTCCCCTCTCCGGAAAGGCTGGTGCTTCGGTTTCAGAAACACTACGCTCGCTCGCGGCGATTCGGAAATCGAACCACCGGGAGGATCCCGTGCCCGAACGCATCGCGCCGCTGGAGGCGCCCTACCCGCCGGAGACCGCGGCGCTGCTGCGCAGGATGATGCCCGGCGGCGAGGAGCCCCTGTCCCTCTTCCGCCTCTACGCGCGCAATCCGCACCTCGCGGAGGCCCTGCACCGCTGGGGCTCCTACCAGCTCAGCCGCCGGCTCGGCCTCGGCCTGCGCGACCGGGAGATCGCCATCGACCGCACCTGCGCCCGGTGCGGCTGCGAGTACGAATGGGGGGTGCACGTCGCCCGCTTCGCGCCCCGCGCCGGGCTCACGGACGCCCAGATCGCGTCCTTGACCCACGGCACGAGCGCGGACGGGTGCTGGACCGCCGAACGCGACCGCCTGCTCCTCGACGCCGCCGACGCGCTCCACGACCGGCACGACATCGACGCGGAGCTGTGGGAGCGCCTCGGCTCGGAGTTCACCCCCGAGCAGCTCCTGGACCTGTTCATGCTGTGCGGCTGGTACCACGCCATCAGCTTCACGGCCCGCGCCGCCAGGCTGGACCCCGAGCCCGGAGCACCGCTCTTCCGCGACTTCCGCCCGGCGGCGGACGACCGGGAGCGGGACTGACCCTCCCCGATGATCCTGACGCTGCGGCCCTGCCAGAGCGCCGGCCGCCAAGTGGCCGCTGCGACAAGGAACCAGGAGAAGGACGAGGGACAGAAGGACAGGAGGTGTCCCGGCCGAGCGCGGCACCCCACGGGGTGCAGGTTCAAGCCGGCGGCAAAGGCGGGAGGGGGACCGGCCGGTCGGTCGGGTGCGGCGCCTCACGGGGTGAGGGTCCAAGCAGGCGGCGACGGCAGAGGAAGGGGCGGGGTGCAGGCGATCACCCGAGCGCGGCACCCCACGTGGCCAGGGTTCAAGCAGGCGGCGACGGCGGGGAGGGGCACCGGCCGGTCGGTCGGGTGCGGCGCATCGCGGAGCGAAGGTCAAGACGGGCGGCGAAGGCGGAAGGGGGGACCGGCCGGTCGGTCCGGCGCGGCGCATCGCAGAGCGAAGGTCAAGACGGGCGGCGACGGCAGCGGTAGGGGCGGGGCGCCGCGTTCACCGGCCAGGCTCGGCGCGTGCCCCCGCCGGGGAGTGCCCTTATCCCCTATGCCGGGTTTACGGCGGGGGTCGAGCGGGGGTGGGGGCGGCCTGCGCGCCGCGAGAGCACCCCGATTACATCTACCAGCGAGTAGCAAGCCCCGAAGCCCCCACCACCCCCTCCCCGATCACCCAGAGTGGCCAAAGCGGGCCCTCCCGGCAGGATAAAAGCGACATCCCACCCCCGCCCCTGCCCTCCCCGGGTTCCGGCCCCCTGCCTTGCGGCCTTGCGGGCCGCTCGAACCCCTGATCAACGGCCCAACCGGGGCGATTCGGGCCCCTGGAGGGCCGATCCGGGCCGGGATGCGCGCCCGGGAATCACCGGGGTGCTCTCGCGATGCGCAGGGCACCCCACCCCACCATCACCCTACGTATTTGCCCAGGTCAGGGAGGTACGGCGGTTTCAAAGGCGACCGGCCCCGGCGCCCGGGCGACGCGGGAACGGCGCCCCGCCACCCCGCCCCACCCCGACCGCCCTCCGCCCCGCTCTGCCGCGCCCGACCGACCAGCCGGTGCCCCTCCTCGCCGTCGCCGCCCGCTTGAACCTCTGCCCCGTGGGGCGCCGTGCCCGACCGACCGGCCGGTCCCCGCTGCCGCCCTCGCTGCCTGCTTGAGCCCCGGCCCCGTGGGGCCCGTGCCCGGGCGACCCCCGCGCCCCGGCCCTACCGCTGCCGTCGCCGCCCGCTTGAACCTTCGCTCTGCGGGGCGCCGCACCGGACCGACCAGCCGGCACGCCCTCCCGCCCTCGCCGCCTGCTTGAACCCCCACTCCGCGAGGCGCCGCGCCTGACCGACCGGCCGGTGCCCCGCCTGCCCTCTGGTGTGCGGCGTTGCGACGCCTTTCTCCCGCCTCTCCCGCCAACGGTTCTCCCGCCACCGGTCTCAGGGCCGGAGGAGCAGCTTGCCCTTGGTCCGGCGGCCCAGGAGGTCCTCGTGCGCGTCGCGTGCGCGTTCGAGGGGGTACTCGGCGCCGACCTGGGGCCGCAGCCGGCCGCGCGCGGTGAGGGCGAGCAGTTCCTCCAGCGCCGCGCCGCCCGCCCCGTCGCGGGTGATGAGCGGGGTGAGCCAGAACCCGCCGACGGTGAGGTTCTCCACCGCGAGCCGGGTCGGCGGAATGGCCGTGGCGGCTTGGCGGGACGAGGCCCCGTAGGTGACCAGCCGCCCGAGGAACCCGAGTGCGCCCGCCGCGGCGTCGAGCACCGGCCCGCCGACGGCATCCAGGACGACGTCGACCGGCCGCCCGCGGTTGGCGCCGAGGATCCGCTCCCGGTAGCCGTCCGCCTCGCCGTCGACGGCGGCGTCGGCGCCGAGTTCGAGGGCGAGTGCGCGCTTCTCCTCGGAGGACGCCGTGGCGATCACCCGCCCCGCCCCGAACTCGCGCGCCAACTGCACGGCGAGGCCGCCCGTCCCGCCCGCCGCGGCGTGCACCACGACGGTCTCCCCCGGCCGCACACGGGCCACCGACCGGAGCAGGTGCCACGCGGTCAGGCCCTGCACCAGGAGGGCCAGCGCCTCGCCCGCGCCCACCCCCTCCGGCAGCGGGGCCAGGTCGCGCTCGGCGACGGCGGCCTTCGCCGCATATCCGCCCTGCCGAAGGTAGCCGACGACCCGCCGGCCGTCCCCGGTCCGGCCGGCGACCTCCATGCCGGGGATGCGCGGCAGGGGCCCCTGCGCCGCGTACGGCCCCTCGGTGAGCTCGCCGGCGATGTCCTTGATATCGCCGAAGTTGACGCCCGCGGCCTCCACATCGACCAGGACCTCGCCCGGCCCCGCCACCGGGTCCGGCACCTCGGCCTCCTCCAGGACCTCAGGGCCGCCGTACCGCTCGTGTCGCATGGCTCGCATGCCGGTGCCTCCCGCGCCGCTCGTGTCCGCTCACGCTACGCCGCGGCCGCCGCCGGGGGCGGTCCGGGGCCGGGCCGGGCGCCGCGCCAGGGCCTTCCCGTCGGCGGTCGGCGGCCGTGCCGGGGGTGGGGTGGTCCTCATAGGAACCTACGAAGCGCCGGTCCCGCGCCATTCGGATTTCATGCCCGCGATGCCTGGCCGACTCCCTCCGGACGGCTGTCTACTTGCTGGTGTAAGCCCGGACACAGTGCCGCCCGCAGCGGCGGCCCGGACCCCGCCCGAACCCCGGTCTCCCCGGGACGCGCCCGCCGCGTCCGACCGGCCCCCGATCCGCTCGGGTGCCGCCTCCGCGGCGGCGTCCGCCCCCCATCGCATTCGACAAGGAGCGACCATGACCGTGAACCCCGCGACCCTCGTCCAGGACGAGCAGGCATGGATGGAGCAGGCCATCGCCGTCGCGACCGAGAGCGCGAACAGCGGAGGCGGCCCCTTCGGCGCCCTGATCGTCAAGGACGGGGCGGTCGTCGTGACCGCGCGCAACCAGGTGACCGCGACGAACGACCCGTCCGCGCACGCCGAGGTCAGCGCGATCCGCGCCGCCTGCGCGGAGCTGGGCACCTTCTCCCTTGAGGGCTGCACCCTGATCACCTCGTGCGAGCCGTGCCCGATGTGCCTGTCCACCGCCCTGTGGGCGCGCGTCGACCGGGTCGTGTTCTCCGCCGACCGCAACGACGCCGCGGTGGCCGGCTTCGACGACCGCAGGTTCTACGACCTGTTCGAGAAGAAGCCCCAGGAGGCGTGGCCCCTGCAGGTCGTCCACCTGGACCTGCCCAACCGCACCGCGCCGTTCGACGCGTGGGTCGCCAAGGCCGACCGCATCGACTACTGACGGGGGGCGGAAGCCCGTACCGGCCGCACCGGGCGGAGGCGGCGGCGCTGCGGCCGCGCCCCGTCCGGTCCGCGCGTCGGCGCGTCGGCGCGTCGGCACGCGAGCACGCCGGGGCGCCGCCGCCCGCGCGCGGCCACCCGGCGGCCCGCTCCGGGGCCACGCCGGCGCCGACCCGCCGCCGGCCGCACCCGAGCCCTTGACCTCGGTGATCTGAGCCACTACGTTGCGGTCAACGTCGATCCACGGCTACCGAAAGGAGGCGACCGGCGGATGTACACCTTCTCCGACCTCGGTCGCCTCGCCCAGTGCACCGCCTGGGCTCCGGGCCAGATCGCGCACGGCTGCTGATCGCGCCGTTCTGACGTGCCCCTCCGCGGCACGCTCCGGGTCCTCCCGCCACCGCCTCTCGGCACGCCGCCGCGCGCCCGCGCCCTCTCTCGCGGCGTGTCCGAACACGGAAACTCCTCGCACGTGGTGTGTACGAACACAGAAAGCTGCCTGAAATTGGCGAACATGATGAATCGACCGACCGCGCACCGGAACGAAGGCCCGTCATGGTAGCCGCGCGGATCACGGTCAACGGGGAAGAAGCACCGATCTCACCGGCCGCGCCGCACACCACGGTGCTGGACTTCCTGCGCGAGCGCGGTCTCACCGGCACCAAGGAGGGCTGCGCCGAGGGCGAGTGCGGCGCCTGCTCGGTGCTGGTGGCCCGCCCCGGGGTGGACAAGCCCACCGACTGGGTGGCGGTCAACGCCTGCCTGATCCCGGCCGCGGCGCTGGACGGCCAGGAGGTCGTCACCTCCGAAGGCCTCGCCACCGCCGGCGAGCCGGGCACGCCGCCCGCCCTGCACCCGGTGCAGGAGGAGATGGCGGTCCGCGGCGGCTCCCAGTGCGGCTACTGCACGCCGGGCTTCGTCTGCAGCATGGCCGCCGAGTACTACCGGCCCGACCGCTGCGCGCACGCGGACACCGACGGCGGCGTCGGCGGCGCCGACGCCGAGCACGGCCCGAACGGGTTCGACCTGCACGCGCTGAGCGGCAACCTGTGCCGCTGCACCGGCTACCGCCCGATCCGCGACGCCGCGTTCGCCGTCGGCGCGCCCGCCGACGAGGACCCGCTGGCGCAGCGCCGCGAGCAGGCCGCGCCCGCTCCGGTCGCCACCGAGTACGCCCGGGACGGCAGCGCGTTCCTGCGGAAGGACACCCTGGCCGAGACGCTGGAGGTGCTGCGCGAGCGCCCCGACGCGGTGGTGGTCGCCGGCTCCACCGACTGGGGCGTGGAGGTGAACATCCGCTCCCGCCGGGCGGACTGCGTGGTCGCCGTCGACCGCCTCCCCGAGCTGCGGGAGCTGCGGGTCGAATCCGACCGCGTCGAGATCGGCGCGGCGCTGACGCTGACCGAGATCGAGCGCCGCCTCGACGGCGCCGTTCCGCTGCTCGCGGAGCTGTTCCCGCAGTTCGCGTCGCGGCTCATCCGCAACGGCGCGACCCTCGGCGGCAACCTGGGCACCGGCTCCCCCATCGGCGACAGCCCGCCGGTGCTGCTCGCGCTGGAGGCGTCGCTGGTCCTGGCCGGCGCCGACGGCGAGCGCGAGGTCCCGCTGGCGGAGTACTTCACCGGCTACCGGCAGAGCGTGCGCCGCCCCGGCGAGCTGATCCGGTCGGTGCGCGTCCCGCTGCCGCTCTCCCGGACCGCGGCCTTCCACAAGATCGCCAAGCGGCGCTTCGACGACATCTCCAGCGTGGCGGCGGCCTTCGCGCTCGACATCGAGGACGGGATCGTCCGCAAGGCCCGGATCGGCCTGGGCGGCGTGGCCGCCACCCCGATCCGCGCCCTGGCCACCGAGGCGGCCCTGGAGGGCGAGCCGTGGTCGGCGGAGACGGCCGAGGCCGCGGCGCGGGTGCTGCGGGGCGAGGGCACGCCGATGGACGACCACCGCGCCAGCTCCCTCTACCGCTCCGCGATGCTCGGCCAGAGCCTGCTGAAGCTGCACGCCCAGACCACCGAGGCGGTGTCGTCATGAGTCATCTGTCCGAGCGCCCGGAGAAGCCCGCCGTCGGCCTCCCGCTGCCGCATGAGAGCGCGTTCCAGCACGTCACCGGCGCCGCGCTCTACACCGACGACCTGGTGCACCGCACCAAGGACGTGCTGCACGCGCACCCGGTCCAGGTGATGCAGGCCCGCGGCCGGGTCACCGCGCTGCGGACCGCGCCCGCGCTCGCCGTGCCCGGCGTGGTCCGCGTGCTGACCGGCGCCGACGTGCCCGGTGTCAACGACGCCGGGATGAAGCACGACGAGCCGCTCTTCCCGGACGAGGTCATGTTCCACGGCCACGCGGTGGCCTGGGTGCTCGGCGAGACCCTGGAGGCGGCCCGGCTCGGCGCGGCCGCCGTCGAGGTGGAGATCGACGAGCTGCCCTCCCTGGTCACGGTGGAGGAGGCGATCGCGGCCGAGAGCTTCCACGGCGCCCGGCCCGTGATGGAGACCGGCGACACCGAGGCCGGGTTCGCCGACTCCGCGCACGTGTTCACCGGCGAGTTCCGGTTCTCCGGCCAGGAGCACTTCTACCTGGAGACGCACGCGGCGCTGGCCCAGGTCGACGAGAACGGGCAGGTGTTCGTCCAGAGCAGCACCCAGCACCCCTCGGAGACGCAGGAGATCGTCGCGCACGTGCTCGGCGTGCCCTCGCACGAGGTGACCGTGCAGTGCCTGCGGATGGGCGGCGGCTTCGGCGGCAAGGAGATGCAGCCGCACGGGTTCGCCGCGGTCGCCGCGCTCGGCGCCAAGCTGACCGGCCGCCCGGTCCGGTTCCGGTTCAACCGGACCCAGGACCTGACGATGTCCGGCAAGCGGCACGGGTTCCACGCGGCGTGGAAGATCGGGTTCGACGCAGACGGCCGCATCCAGGCGCTCGAAGCCACCCTGACCGCGGACGGCGGCTGGAGCCTGGACCTGTCCGAGCCGGTGCTGGCCCGCGCGCTGTGCCACATCGACAACACCTACTGGATCCCCAACGCGCGCGTCGCCGGCCGCATCGCCAAGACCAACACGGTCTCCAACACCGCCTTCCGCGGCTTCGGGGGCCCGCAGGGCATGCTGGTGATCGAGGACATCCTGGGCCGGTGCGCGCCGCAGCTCGGCCTGGACCCGGTGGAGCTGCGGGAGCGCAACTTCTACCGGCCGGGCCAGGGGCAGGAGACGCCGTACGGGCAGCCGGTCGCCCAGGCCGAGCGGATCTCCGCCGTGTGGCGGCAGGTGAAGGAGGACTCCGGGTTCGCCGACCGGGAGCGCGAGATCGCCGCCTTCAACGCCGCGCACCCGAACACCAAGCGGGCGCTCGCGATCACCGGCGTCAAGTTCGGCATCTCGTTCAACCTCACCGCCTTCAACCAGGGCGGCGCGCTGGTGCTGATCTACAAGGACGGCTCGGTCCTGATCAACCACGGCGGCACCGAGATGGGCCAGGGCCTGCACACCAAGATGCTGCAGGTGGCCGCCACCACGCTGGGCATCCCGCTGCACAAGGTCCGGCTCGCCCCGACCCGGACCGACAAGGTGCCCAACACCTCCGCCACCGCCGCCAGCTCCGGGGCGGACCTCAACGGCGGGGCGATCAAGGACGCCTGCGAGCAGCTGCGCGAGCGGCTGCTGCGGGTGGCCTCCACGCAGCTGGGCGCGAACGCCTCGGACGTGCGCATCTCCGAGGGCGTCGCGCGCGCCCTGGGCAGCGACGAGGAGCTGGCCTGGGACGACCTGGTGCGCACCGCGTACTTCCAGCGGGTGCAGCTGTCCGCGGCCGGCTTCTACCGGACCGAGGGCCTGCACTGGGACGCCAAGGCGTTCCGGGGCTCGCCGTTCAAGTACTTCGCCCACGGCGCCGCCGCGACCGAGGTGGAGGTGGACGGCTTCACCGGCGCGTACCGCATCCGGCGGGTCGACATCGTGCACGACGTCGGCGACAGCCTGTCCCCGATGATCGACATCGGCCAGGTCGAGGGCGGTTTCGTGCAGGGCGCGGGCTGGCTGACCCTGGAGGACCTGCGCTGGGACACCGGTGACGGGCCCAACCGCGGCCGGCTGCTGACCCAGGCGGCGAGCACCTACAAGCTGCCGAGCTTCTCCGAGATGCCCGAGGAGTTCAACGTCACGCTGATGGAGAACGCCACCGAGGAGGGCGCGGTGTACGGCTCCAAGGCGGTGGGCGAGCCCCCGCTGATGCTGGCGTTCTCGGTCCGGGAGGCGCTGCGGCAGGCCGCCGCCGCGTTCGGGCCGGGCGGGACCGGCGTCCACCTGGCCTCGCCCGCGACGCCGGAGGCGGTGTTCTGGGCGATCGAGGAGGCCCGCCGGGGCGGCGCCGCCGGGAACGGCCGCGCCCGTGACGGGGCCGCCGCGGGCGGCGGCGGGGTCCGGGCCGTCGCGGAAGCGCTGAACGGTGCCTGACATGACGTGGGTCGCCGCGGTCGCGCGGTTGCGGGCGCGCCGGGAGTACGGCGTGCTGGTGACCGTCGCGACCGTGCGCGGCCACGCCCCGCGCAACGCCGGCGCGAAGCTCGTGGTGGGGCGGTCCGAGACGTGGGGATCGGTCGGCGGCGGCAACGTCGAGGCCGTCGCGATCGACCGGGCCCGGGAGATGATCGCCGCGGGCGCGGCGGAGCCGGAGCTGATCGATTTCGCCCTGAACGACAAGGTGACCAACCGGCACGGCGTGCAGTGCTGCGGCGGCACCGTCTCGGTGCTGCTCGAACCGCTGCCGACGGTGCGGGCGGTGGCGATCTTCGGCGTCGGGCACGTCGGGCTGGAGCTGGCCCGCATCCTGGCCCGGCACGACCTCGACCTGCACCTGGTCGACAGCCGCCCGGAGATCCTCGCCGAGGAGCGGCTCGGCGTGCTGGCGGACGCGGCGGCGCAGGTGCACGTGCACCACACGCCGCTGCTGCCCGAGGAGGTGCTGGCGGAGCTGCCGCACGGCGCCCACGTCCTGATCATGACGCACGACCACGCCGAGGACGCCGCCCTGTGCGACGCCGCCCTGCGCACCGATCACCTCGGCTCCATCGGGCTGATCGGGTCGGCGGCCAAGTGGGCGCGGTTCCGGAAGCGCCTGGCCGCCGAGGGCGGCCACGACGAGGCCGCGATCGACCGGATCAAGACCCCGATCGGGCTGGCCGGCATCACCGGCAAGGAGCCCGCGACGATCGCCGTGAGCGTCGCCGCCGACCTGCTGCGCGCCTTCGAGGCCGAAGAGGGCTGACCGGGCCCCGCGACGGCCTCGGCGGCCGCGGCCCCGGCAGGGCGCCCTGCCGGGGCCGCGGCCA
>NZ_ANBB01000018.1 GCF_000341105.1 Nocardiopsis potens DSM 45234 | reverse complement strand
GCCGACCTGCTGCACGCCTTCGAGGCCGTCGGAAGAGAGGGGCCGGCGGGCACACCGACGGGGCGGCGCGCCGCGAGGGCGCGCCGCCCCGTTCGGGTGCTCCGGCCGGGCCGGGTGCGGCCCTGGCCGGAGCGGGGTCAGTCGGTGCGCTCGGCCGTGCCGGAGGCGGCGCCCTCGGCGGCGGCCGGTTCGGCCAGCGCGCCGGAGCGGACGTTGTCCAGCTTGGTCCGCATGCTCTTCATCAGGAAGTACAGGACGCCCCCGACGAAGGCCACGGCCAGGAACCCCAGCAGCCCCGGAGTGATCGTGTTCTGGTCGATCTCGGTCTGCGCGAGCAGGAGGACGGTGTTCATACCGCTCATGTTCTCACCGACGTCCGGACGCCTGCGAACAGGTCGGTCTCAGGAAGCTCGGTGTCGACCAGCGAGCGGGCCAGGTGGTAGTCCTCCGTCGGCCAGGCCGCGCGCTGCGCGTCCAGCGGGACCGCGAACCAGAAGCCGTCCGGGTCGACCTGGGTGGCGTGCGCCTTGAGGGCCCGGTCCCGGGTCTCGAAGTGCTCGCCGCACTCGATCCGGGTGGTGATGTCCCACTCGGGCCAGTCCCGGTCCTCGATCCGGTCCATCCACTCCTTGTACGGGTTGTCCAGGCCGCGCTCCTCCAGCTCGGCGGAGATCGCCTCGAACCGGGCCTTGGGGAAGGACACGTGGTAGTAGAGCTTGAGAGGCTGCCACGGGTCCCCGGTGCCGGGGTAGCGCTCCGGGTCGCCGGCGGCGTCGAACGCCTCCACCGAGACCCGGTTGGTCATGATGTGGTCGGGGTGCGGGTAGCCGCCGTTGTCGTCGTAGGTGATGACCACGTGCGGGCGGAACGAGCGGATGGAGCGGACCAGCGGTTCGCTGGCGACCTCCAGCGGCTGCACCGCGAAGCACCCCTCGGGGAGCGGCGGGAGCGGGTCGCCCTCCGGCAGCCCGGAGTCGATGAACCCGCTGAACTCCTGGTGCACGCCGAGGATCTGCCGGGCCTCCGCCATCTCCTTGCGGCGGACCTCGGCGATGTTCTCACTGATCTCCGGCCGGTCCATGGCCGGGTTGAGGATCGAGCCGCGCTCACCTCCGGTGAGCGTGACGACCAGCACTTCGGCGCCTTCGGAGACGTAGCGCACCATGGTGGCCGCCCCCTTGCTCGACTCGTCATCGGGGTGGGCATGAACGGCCATGAGCCGCAGACGCTCGGACAACGGAGTAACCCCTCGGGTAGTCGAAAAGCTCTGTCGGTACGGCCCGCGCCCTGCCTGGCGGCCGCGCGGGCGCCCGCGGCGCGCCCGACACGGGTGCGCTGGGGCGGGGGTGGAACGGGGGCCCCGTCGGGCGGGGCTATCTTAGACAACGTAGTCCCCACGTTCGGAGATTCCCGCATGCCCGAGAGCCCCTCTGACCTCACGTCCGACGGCGCGGCCGGCACCGCCGCCCCCGGCGGCGACGAGCGCGGCGCCCGTTCGGCCATGCGCCGGTACGGCGGAAAGCCCTTCATCTTCCTGGTCGGGCTGCTCGCCGCGGGCCTCTTCACTCTGGGCTGGGGGGCCGCGCTGGTGAGCTACGGGGACGGCGGCGGCGTCGCCAAGCAGACCGTGGCCTGGGACATCGTGGACTCCTCCACCGCCTCCATCACCTTCCAGGTGAGCAGCGGCGAGCCGGTGTCCTGCCTGGTCCGCGCCTACGACCGGCAGCACGTGGAGATCGGGCAGCGGGACGTGGAGATCGGTGCGGGCACCAAGACCGTCACCACCGAGATCGAGACGGTCCGCGAGGCCGCGATGGTAGAAGTGGCCTCCTGCAGGGAACAAGGTACGGCGAAGAAGTGAACCGCGGCCCCCGGCACCGGCCGCGGGCCTGAGCCACCGCCGCGCACCGTCCGATCCCCGTCCGCCTCCGATCCCCCCGCCACAGCCGCCCGAAGCGTCCCCGAACGCCCCGGCCGCGCCCCGGAGAACCCCCCGAGGAGCCTCCAGGAGCCCGGCCCGCACGGCGTTCCAGGCCCCTTCCAGGCGGAACACGCGGTGATAACCTCGTAAGTTCAGCTGCGGCCGGACAGAAGGACCGCAGTCGTCAGACGCACCAAGGGAGTTCCCGTGACCGAGACCCGCGATGACAACGTCACCTGGCTGACCCAGGAGGCGTATGACCGGCTCAAGTCCGAGCTGGAGCACCTTTCGGGGCCTGGTCGCATCGAGATCGCCGACAAGATCGAAGCCGCCCGCGAGGAGGGCGACCTCAAGGAGAACGGCGGTTACCACGCGGCGAAGGAAGAGCAGGGCAAGATCGAGGCCCGCATCGCGCAGCTGCAGAACATCCTGCGCAGCGCGCGCGTGGGCAACGCCCCCCGGAAGGAGGGCGAGGTCGGCCCCGGCATGACCGTCACGATCAAGTTCGAGGGCGACGACGAAGAGGTCACCTTCCTGCTCGCCTCCCGCGAGGAGAGCGGCGCCCCGATCGACGTCTACTCCCCGAAGTCCCCGCTGGGCAGCGCGATCAACGGGAAGAAGATCGGCGACACGGTCAGTTACAACCTCCCGAACGGCAAGAGCCTCTCGGTCGAGATCATCGACGCCGTCCCCTACGGCGGGGCATAGCCCCTACCGCAGCGAAATCGCGGAAGGGGCGGCGGGAAGCCGCCCCTTCCGCGTTGCGGGGGTCTCCGCCCTCATCTCACGTTGATCTTGGGCTTATCGACCGGTCCCGGCCCGTGTACCCGCGCCGGTGAGCGGCCCAGACCGGTCGATAAGTCCAAGATCAACGTCTGTAAGGGGTCAGGGCGCCGGCGCCGGCCCCGGCTCGGCGCAGCCGGCCGCGCCCTCGCCGCCCTCGGCGTAGGCCGCCGGGATGTAGTGCCCCTCGCCGATCCGGTACCAGGCGGTGCCCGCCCCGCCGGGGCCGGACGCCCGGTCGCCGTCGGCCAGGCATTCCACCCCGACCTGGGCGGCGTGCGCGGCCAGGCCGACCGCGGGGTGCCCGAAGCCGGGGCCGGAGCGGACCACCACCGGGTCGGACATGCTGACCGTGGCGACCTGGGCGCGCGCGGTCTGCTCCGCGGTCCACAGGTAGTCCACCCGCACCCAGGCGTTGGTCGGCAGGCGCAGCGCCTCCCGGAAGGTCCCGTCGGCCAGGTCGATGCCGGCCGGGTTGAGCACGGTGCGGCCGAAGCCGTCCCGCCCGCCGTTGTGCCCGCCGAGGAAGGCCGCCTGCGCCTGGGGCAGGCCGTGCGGCAGGTCGAGCCAGCTCTCCCGCGGCGTGTTCCAGTGGTCGTCGGTGATGTTCCACGGGCCGACGTCCCAGACGGGGGCGTAGGCGCAGCGGCGGTCCGCGCCCTCGGTGCACACCCGCACCGTGTAGTCGCCGGCGTCGCGCGGCGCCAGCGCCCGGCGGGACGGCAGCGCGACGAAGTGGTCGGCGGTGCGCACGGTGTGCCCGTTGGCGGTGCGCGCCCCGACCAGGCCGATCCGGGTGGCGAACAGCCGGGCCGAGTAGGGGCGCTCCCGGACCGCGGTCCCGGGGCGCTCGGCGGGCGCGCCGGCCGGCCGGAGCCGGACCCCGGAGAGCACGGTGCCGGCCCGGGCGGCCTCGCCGCCGATGCCGACCCGCACCTGGACCCGGCCGACGGGGGCGGGCAGCCGGACCCGCCCGGCCTCGTCCGCCGGGCCGCCCGCCCGCTCCCGCCACTCGGTCCACACCCCGTCGGCCCGCTCCCCGCGCACCTCGATCAGCAGGCCGTCGGCGGGCCCGTCGGCGTCGGCGGCCACCGCCACCCGGTCGACCGGCCGGGCCAGGTCGTGCGGCGGGAACACCGCCTGGGCGACCGGCGCCCCGGGCACCCGGCCGCCCAGCGCCGCGGTGGGTTCGGGCTCGCCTTCGGCGGCCCGCAGCCCGCCCCGCTCCCAGGCGGTTCCGGACGTCTCGGCCTCGGCCGGGTCCTCGACGAGCCACCCGCGCGCGGGGGCGCGCTCGGGCGCCCACGCGGACGCATCCGCCGCGAGCAGCCCCACGGTGAGCACACCGGCGGCGGCCACCGCACCGGTGCGCAGCAGTCTTCGCCCCATCGTCACCCCTCATCGCCCGGGAAACCGACCCGTCCAGTAAGCAGGCAATGACGATGGGTGACAAGACGGGCACGCCGCGTTTCTGCGGCATCGGGGTAAAAGAAGCCCTTTGCCCGTTCCGAGGCATGCCCGGAACGGACCGGGGCACCGGGGGCGCACCGGCGGGAGCGCGCCGGCGGAGCGCTGGGACGCCGGAGCCGCGAGGCGGCGGGATGCCGGGGCGCCGGGGCGCCGGGGCGGCGTCAGTCGCCGAACGCCAGCAGGCAGGCGGTGTAGCTGTGCACGTGGTTGCGGCCGGCCACCGGGCCGACCTCGCCGGCGGCGAAGAAGCCGGTCACCGCGTCGATGCCCAGGGTCCGGCGGACCGCCCGGACGTCGTGGTCGGCGCTGTCGAACATGGACGCGCCGCGGCCGTTGCAGGAGAACAGCAGCGCCCCGGAGATCCGGCCGCCGGAGTCCTCCCCGAAGACGCCCAGCCGCTCCAGCAGGTCGCTGTCGGCGGTGTCCCGGTCCCGGACCTGGAACCGCACCGTCTGGCCGACCTCCACCATGTCGCCGATGGTGATGCTGCCGTCCTCGGGGTCGGCCCCGACGACCGAGCGGATCAGGAAGTCGCCGCGCTCGTGCCGGTCGGCGTACTCGTCCATGGCGATGCCGATGTGCAGCCCGCCGGCCGCGGCCAGCTCCTGCTCCTCCTCGGGGAGCGCGTTGACCAGCGCCTCCAGCCGCTCGTAGGCGGGCACCCCGGCCAGCTCGGTGATCAGGTTGCCCTCGGCGCCGGTGATCGCCATCGACGGCCCGACCGGCCGGCAGCCCTGGCTGACCATGGTGCCGACGACCCCGCTGCCGCCGAGCAGCAGGCCGATCGCCCCGGCGTCGATCACCTCGCCCTCGAAGAAGAGGCGCACGGACCGCTCGCCGCCCATGCCGTCGGCCAGCCCGCCGACGATGGGCAGCCCGCCCAGGGCGTCGGTGGAGCGCTCGACGAAGGACTGCGCGGGGAACCGGTAGGGGTCGGCCAGCAGCAGCGCGGCCCTGTCCTCCGGCGCCGGCTCGTGCATGCCGATCACGGCGAGGTGGTCGCCCTCGGGGACCACGTCCAGCCGGAAGGGGGTCATGGTGACCTCGGGCAGCCGGGCCGCCCACACGCTGACGGCGCCCTGCCCTTCGACGCCCCGGCCGCCGCCGATCACACCGGCGGAGGTGCACCCGATGCTCACCGCGCCGGGGACCATCCCCATGACGCGCTCGCCGGCCAGCACCACCTCTTCGGCGTCCGGCCCGCACACCGAGAAGAAGACCAGGTCGGCGGGGGCGTCAAGGGACCGGACCGCCTCGGTCGCCGCCCGCTCGGCGGCACTCACGAGGTCGGCGCCCGACGCCAGTGCATCGCCGAACCTGGCCACTGCCCGCACCTCACTCATCCGTCGTCCTCGCTCCCGGACGTCATCGGCAACCGCACAGGAATCCGCGGGGCTCCGCGCCCCTGCTTCCATGATCCCAGCCCTGGGGAGGTGCAACCCCCGCCCGGCCCCGGCTATTTCCCACAACCGAGACGACGACCGCCCGCCCGAAGGACGCTCCGAACGTCCCCGCTCACGCAGGGCTCACACGCACCACGAGAGATCGGGGGGCGTCCCCGCGTCGCGGGGCTCACTGCCGCGCGAGCAGGCGCCGGAGCTGCCTGCCCGGTCCATCCCCGCGTACGCGGGGCTCACACAATCGCGCTCTCCCATTCGGTCCCGCGGCGCGGTCCATCCCCGCGTACGCGGGGCTCACAGCGAACGACCTGGGAAGACGTAGGGAGTTATCGTCGCGTGACCGCTTTCCCCCGTGGGCTTTCGGGCCGTGAGGCACCCGGAAAGGGTATCGGAGGGGCCGCCGGGCGGGCGGTTTCCACAGGACGGATGATCTTCTGTCGGGGCCGGGAGCGAGGACCTAGACTCGGCGCCGTGCATACCTCCCCTCCCCTCAGCACACATGTCGGACATCCCCCGCCGGACGGGCTGCCTCGGACGGTCGGGGAGCTGCGCTCGGCCGGGCACCGGTGGCGGTCGGTCAAGGACGAGGTGCGGGAGAACCTGCTGGAGCGGCTGCGCTCCGGGCGGGAGCGGTTTCCCGGGATGGTCGGATTCGACGCGACCGTGCTGCCGCAGGTCGAGCGGGCGCTACTGGCCCGGCAGGACGTGGTGCTGCTCGGCGAGCGCGGCCAGGGGAAGAGCCGGCTGATCCGGGCCGTCGGTGCGCTGCTGGACGAGTGGACCCCCGTCGTCGAGGGGTGTCCGATCGGCGACCACCCCTATGCCCCGCAGTGCCCGCGCTGCCGCCGGCTCGGCGCGGCCGGGGAGCCGCTGCCGGTCGGCTGGCTCCACCGCGACGAGCGGTACCGGGAGAAGACCGCGACGCCCGACACCGGGGTGGCCGACCTGATCGGCGACATCGACCCGGCGCGACTGGCCGAGGGGCGCTCCCTGGACGATCCCGAGGTGGTGCACTACGGGCTGGTCCCCCGGGCCAACCGGGGCGTGCTGGCCCTGAACGAGCTGCCGGACCTCGCCGCCCGGGTGCAGGTCGCGCTGCTCGGGGTGCTGGAGGAGCGGGAACTCCAGGTGCGCGGGCACGTCCTCCGGCTCCCGGTCGACGTCATCGTGCTGGCCAGTGCCAACCCCGAGGACTACACCGACCGGGGGCGGATCATCACCCCGCTCAAGGACCGGTTCGGCGCCGAGGTGCGCACCCACTACCCGGAGGCGCTGGAGGACGAGGTCGCGCTGGTCCGGCAGGAGGCCGCGGACCCCGGCGGGGCGCTGGTGCCCGCGCACGTGGTGGAGGTCGTCGCCCGGTTCACCCGGATGGTGCGGGCCTCGCCCGCGGTGGAGGCGCGCTCCGGGGTGTCCGCCCGGTTCGCCATCGCGGCGGTGCGCACCGCGGCCGCCTCCGCCGAGCGGCGCGCCGCCCTGACCGCGGAGAAGTGCCCGACGGCCCGAGTCAGCGACCTCCAGGCGGCCGTCCCGGTGCTGCGCGGAAAGGTCGAGTTCGCGCCGGGCGAGGAGGGGCAGGAAGCCGAGGTGCTGGGACATCTGCTGCGCCGCGCCACGGCCGAGGTGTTCCGGGACCGGCTGCCGGAGTCCGCTCTGGAACCGCTGACCGGGATGTTCGCCGCCGGGGGCGAGGCCGTCTCCGGTGCGGGGGTGCCCTCCGCCGAGCTGCTCGGCTCCCTCGGCCCGCTGCCCGGCCCGGCGTCGCTGGTCGCCCTGGCCGATGCCGGCCGGGAGCCGCTGGCCGGGGATGAGGCGCCCGCCGAAGGCGCCGACCGCGCGGAGGGCCTGGCGGCGGCCGCCGCCGACCTGGCCCTGGAAGGGCTCTACCTGACCCGCCGACTCTCCAAAGAGACCGCCGCCCCGGCGCAGGACCGCTCCACCTACCGCACCTGACCAGGGGGGAAGGAGAAGGGAGAAGGGGTATCCCTGCCGGGCGATGTCCCGCCCCTTGCCCACCTCTGAGACCGCTGGGCATCTGGTCGACTCAACATGGTGACGGCCGGTCGGCGGGGCGGATCGCGGGCGGTCGCCCGCGATCCCGACAGCTCTCTGGTCAGGCGCCCCGAGCAAGCGCGGCGCCTCACGGAGCAAGGCTCAAACCGGCGGCGAGGCCGGGAGGGGCACCGGCCGACCGGTCGAGCGCGGCGCCCCGCGGGGCGAGGGTTCAAACAGGCGGCGAAGGCAGGCAGGGGACCGGCCGGTCGGTTGGGCGCGGCGCCCCGCGAAGCGGAGGTCAAGACAGGCGGCGACGGCGCCGGTAGGGGCGGGGCGAAGGCCTCGCCCGAGCGCGGCGCCCCACGGGGCGAGGGTTCAAGCGGGCAGCGAAGGCGGGCAGGGGAACGGCCGACCGGTCCGGCGCGGCACCCCACGGAGTGAAGGTTCAGACCGGCAGCGAGGGCGGGAAGGGGGACCGGCCGGCCGGTCGGGCGCGGCGCCCCACGGAGTGAAGGTCAAGACGGGCGGCGACGGCAGCGGTAGGGGCGGAGCGCAGGCGGTCGCCCGGGTGCGGCGTCTCGCGGGGTCGGGGTTCAAGCAGGCGGCGAGGGCGGGAGCGGGGTGGGGCCGCGTTCACCGGCCGGGGGTGGCGCGTGGTCCCGGCGGGGGCGGGGCGGCGCCCCGGCGGCGCGGGCCGGCCCGCCTGCCCGCGCCAGCCAGGGGGCCTTATCCCTATATGCCTGGTTCGCAGCGGGGATCGGGCGGGACCGGGGGCGCCCTGCGCATCTCCGCAGCACCCCGATTACATCTACCAGCGAGTAGTAAGCCCCAAGCCCCCCACCGCTCTCTCTTTGGTTACCCAGAGTGGCCAAACAGGGCTCCCCCGGGAGAACAAAAGCGGCATTCCGCCCCTACTCCCGTCTTCCTTGGGTTTCGGCCCCCTGCTTTGCGTCCTTGCGGGCGGCTCGAACCTCCGGACACCGGCCCGATCAGGGCGATTCGGGGCTTCCGGGGGCCGATCCGGGCCGGGATGCGCGCCCGGGAATCACCGGGGTGCTCTCGCGGTGCGCAGGGCGCTCCCCCCGACCTTCACTGTGCGTGTTCGCCCAGGTCAGGGAGGTAGGACGGTTTCAAGGGCGGTCGGCCCCGGCGCCCGGGCGACGCGGGCACGGCGAACCCGCCGCCCCGCCCCACCCCGGCCGCCCTGACCCGCCCTGCCGCGCCCGACCGA
>NZ_ANBB01000017.1 GCF_000341105.1 Nocardiopsis potens DSM 45234 | reverse complement strand
GCCCCCTGAGGCGCCGCGCCCGGGCGACCGCCTTCGCCCCGCCCCTACCGGCGCCGTCGCCGCCGGTCTGAACCTTCGCTCTGTGGGGCGCCGCGCCTGACCGACCGGCCGGTCCCCCACCGCCGCCTTCGCTGCCCGCTTGAGCCCCGGCCCCCTGAGGCGCCGCGCCCGGGCGACCGCCTTCGCCCCGCCCCTACCGGCGCCGTCGCCGCTGGCTTGAACCTTCGCTCTGCGGGGCGCCGCGCCTGACCGACCGGCCGGTCCCCCACCGCCGCCTTCGCTGCCCGTCTGAGCCCCGGCCCCCTGAGGCGCCGCGCGCGGGCGACGCCCGCGCCCCGCCCCCACCGTCGCCGCCGCCGTCGCCGGCGCCGCCGGTCTGAACCTGCACTCCGCGAGACGCCGCGCCCGACCGGAGGCGCCCACCACACCCCTTCCTCCTCCGCACCCGGTCGGGCCGGGAAGCGTGCGGAGCGAGCGGGCGGGCATCCGTCCGCTCCCGGCGGGCCCGTCCCGCTGGGAGCGCCGGGGTGGCACCGCTGATGCTCTCGATCCGCGTGCGGAGAACATTCGTTCTCCGGAGCCTGTCCGGGAACGGCCATAATCCGGGCGGCGCGCGAGGCCTGCGCCCGGAGTCGCCGCCGGTCGGCGGCGCGGGCCCGATCGGCGGGGTGTCCAAGACCACACCGGCGGGGTTCCGGCCCAGGTTGCAGGGCCGCTTCGCGGGGATACCGGCGAACGCCGAAAAACCGACCCACGGAGGCAATCCATGATGACCGTTCTGAAAAAGGGTCTGATCGCGGCCGCGGCGGCGGGGGCCATGCTGTTCGCCGGGACCGCTGTGGCCGCTCCAGCGCAGGCGGCCACCGGGTGGGACCGCTGCCCGCACGGCTACGCCTGCCTCTTCTCCCAGCCTCACGGGCAGGGGACCATCGGGATCTTCAAGCTGGGATCCACCGACCTGAGGAAGCAAGGCCTGGGCGGCAACGTCCGCTCGGTCTGGAACCGCGCGGGAGCCACCCTGGCCCTGTTCAGCGGTTACAACTACATCGGCATCACCACGACCTTCCCCGCTTATGACCACCCGGTGAGCGGCGACTTCACCGAAACCCATTCGGCGAAGGTCGCCTGGTAGGGCATCGGTCCGCGGGGCGGGGCTGCCGCCCCGCCCCGCGATCGGCCCTTCTCGGGCAGACTCGGGGGCGGAACCAGGATCCCCGCCCCCTCACCCCTCGGGAGCTTCGAGCGATGGAGCGTTTCCGCTACAGCGGCGGCCGGCCCGGGGCCGACCCGCTGGCTCCGCCCTTCGACGCCAACGCGGCCCTGCGCGAACTCGGGCGGGAGATGCTCGGCGGGGCGTCCGCCGCCGACGCCCTGCGCACCCTGCTCAGACGGGGTGTGCAGGGGCTGAGCGGGTTGGACGGGCTGGCCGAGCGGGCGCGCGGGCTGCGCGCGGAGGCCGCCGCCCGGGGGCGGCCGGACGGGGTGCTCCGCCGGGCCCGCGCCGCCCTGGACCGGGCGCTGGCCGCCGAGCGGGAGGCGCTGGCCGCCGACCCTTCCGACGAGGCGCGGCTGCACGAGATCCGGCTGGCCTCGCTCCCCGGGGACACCGCCGCGGCCCTGCGCGAACTGGCCGCCGAGCCGTACCGGTGGCGTTCGGCCGAGGCCGAGCGGATCGTCCGGGAGCTGCTCGACGGAGTGCGCGGCGAGCTGGTCGCGGCCCGGCTGGGAGGGGGCCCCGGCACGCCGGGCGGAGCGGTGGGCGACCCGGTCCGGATCGCGCGGATGGCGCATGCCCTGGCCGCGCTGCTGGAGGCCGGGGCCCGGGGCGAGGAGACCGACGTCGCGGCGTTCCTGGCCGAGTTCGGCGACTTCTTCCCGGCCGACCTGCCCGACCTGGACGCGATCGTGGACCTGCTGGCCAGGCGGGCCGCGGCCGCCCGGCGGCTGGCCTCGGGGCTGCCCGCCGGGCGGCGGGCCGAGCTGGCCGGCCTGCTGGACCGCGCCGCGGCCCGCGACGGCCTCGTCCCGGCCCTGGACCGGCTGGCCGACGCGCTCCTGGCGCACCGCCCGGACCTCCTGGAGTGGGCCGGCTCGGAGGACCCGCTGCCGCTCGACGGGCCGGCCGACCTGGGGCTGGCCGAGGCGGTGGCGGCACTGGACGAGATCGCCGACCTCGCCGCCCTGGAGGAGGCGCTGGAACGGGCCGGGGCCCCCGGTGCCCGGCCGGGGGCGGCGGCCGACGTTGACCGCGCCGCGCTGGCGCGCCGGCTCGGTGCGCAGGCCGCCGCGGACCTGGACCGGCTGGCCGGGCTGGAGCGGACTCTGCGGGACCGGGGCCACCTCGCCGGGACCGCGACCCGGCCCCGGCCGACCCCGGCGGCGGTCCGCCTGCTGGGCGAGGCCGCCCTGCGCGACCTGGCCCCGGGGTCCAGACGGCGCACCCGCCGGGGCGGGCACCCCGGTGCCTCCTCCGGCGACCCGGGCGACCCGGCCGGCGGGGTGCTGCCGTGGGAGCCGGGCTGCGCCGCACCGCTCGACGCCGTGGCGACGGTCCGCGCGGCACTGCTGCGCAGTACGGCGGAGCGGGGGCACCTCCCCGGGGCCCCGACGCCCGGTGGCGCGGTGCCCGGTGGTTCGGCGTCCGGCGGTGCGGTGTCCGGTGGCGCGATGCCCGGCGGTATGGCATCTGGCAGTGCGGTGCCTGGTGGTCCGGTGCCCGGCGGCGCGCTCCCCCGGATCCCGTTGGCTCCGCAGGACCTGCGTGCGGCGGAGACCGACTTCCGGGCGTCCGCGGCGGTGTGCCTGCTGGTGGACCTCTCCTACTCGATGGTCCGGGGCGGGCTGCTCGGCCCTGCCCGGGAGGCCGCCCTGGCGCTGTGCGCACTGGCGGAGAGCCGGTACCCGGAGGACTCGGTGACCGTCATCGGGTTCGACGAGTACGCGCGCGTGCTGCGCCCCGGCGAGCTGGTCGAGCCGCTCCGCCGCCGGGTGCAGGGCAGCAACGTGCAGCACGCGCTCCGGCTGGCCGGGGCGCAGCTGGACCGGCGGCCGGGGGCGGCGCCGATCGTGGTGGCGGTGACCGACGGGGAGCCCACCGCGCACCTGCGCCGGGACGGGACGGCGGCGTTCGCCTGGCCTCCGACGGCGGAGACCGCGGCGGCGACCGCCGCCGAGCTGGACCGGATCCGGGACCGCGGCGCGGCGCTGACCCTGGTCGCCCCGGGCGGCGCCGCCCCCGGCGCCCTCGCCGCCGAGGTCCGGGCGCGGGGCGGCCGGGTCGTCCCCGCCGACCCCACCGGCCCCGGGCGGGCGGTACTGCACGCCTACGCCTCGGGACGGCGCTGACCCGGGACCGGTGCGGGCGCCGGGCTGGATGCGGCGGATTGCACCGGGTGTCCCGCTCCCCCGGCACCAAGACCGGCGAGGGGCGGCCGCAGGGGCGGGCTCTGCGCTCTGGCCCCCTTCCCAGCAGCGCGTCTTCCCACCGGCACGTCGAAGACCGCTCCGGTGCGAGGGCGCTCGGGGCGCACACGAACATCAGGAGAACCGGGCGGAGATCCTTCCTGCTCAGCACGGGGCTCGTGCTCCCTTGGGCCGCCCGGGTCGCCCGCCGGGAATTCCGTTCGGAACAAGAGGAGAACAGGAGGAGGAGAGAACACCCGTATTCGGCGGGACCGACCCCACGGTTCCACCGGCCCCTCCGGCGTCGGCCGCCCGGGTCGCCCGCCGGGAATTCCGTTCGGAACAGGAGGAGAACAGGAGGGGGAGAAAACGCCCGTATTCAGCGGGGCCGGCACCGACCGTGTCCTCTCCCGATCCGGTCAGGTCGGGTCAGGTCGGGTCAGGTCTCGAAGATGCTGACGTCGGCGGCGAGGAGCAGCAGGTCGCCGGGGGCGGTGGGGTCGGCGTAGACGAGCTGGTGGCGGTCGGCCGGCATGACGGTCTCGGTGAAGCGGACCGCGGTCCGGCCGGAGTAGACGGTGCGCTCCTGGACCAGCAGGGCCACGCCGGGGCCGAGGCCGAAGCGCTCGGCCTCGGCCGGGGCGGGCATCCGGGCGCCCACCGCGTCCCAGGCCCAGTCCCGGGGGTGACCGAGTTCGGCCAGGACCTGGTCGACGCCGCGGGCGATCCGCTCGGGGGACATCAGCTCGGTGTCTCCGGCGAGCGCATAGGGAAGGTGGCTGGTCTGGGACTCCCAGAGCGCCCCGTCGACGAACCGGTCGCAGGAGCGGACCACGGCCAGCGCCCCGGTGCCGCCGTCCGGGCCCGCCCCGGCGCCGCCGGCCGGGCCGGGATCGCCGAGGCGGCGGGCCACCTTGGGGCTCATCTCCTCGATGCCGACCTTGATCTCCTCGGTCACCGAGAGGTGGCCGAGCTCCCGGAGCCGGGCCGCGTAGCCGGTCTCGAACCGCTCGGAGTCGCGGGCGCCCTGCACGTCGGTGGCCAGGTGCAGGGTGGGGCGGTAGTCGCGGACGAAGGCGCCGCGCCCGGGGCGGACGCTCACCCGGCCCTCGTCCTGGAGGATGCGCAGCGCCGCGCGGACGGTCGCCGCGGAGACGCCGAAGCGCGCGGCCAGTTCGGCGCTGCGCGGCAGCCGGTCGCCCGGGGCGTGGTCGCCGCGGTCCAGGGCGGCGCGCAGCCGGTCGGCGGCGTCGTGCTTCTTCGAGGCGGTCATGGTCTCCGTCCCCCGCTCCGCGGGCGGGCGCCCCGGTGCCGCGGTCAGTCCCTGCGGTAGGCGCCGAGGTCGCCGATCTCGTACTGGAACCGGGTCCCGTTCCCGGCGAACACCACCCATTCGAGCACGATCGGCCGCGTCTCGGAGTAGCCGGTCCGGTACAGCTCCAGTACCGGGACGCCCTGCGGGAGGCGGAGGTCCTCGGCCTCCTCCGGGGCGGGCATCCGGGTCTGCAGCTCGTCGACGTTGCCGGCCTGGGGGTGGCCGAGTCCGGCCAGGACCGCGGCGGCGCCGTCCGGCAGCGGCGCCGGGTGCATGATCGGGCTGCCCTGGGCGATGTCCATCGGGTAGTAGGAGGTGCGCCGCATGGTGCAGCGGTCCTCCACGTAGCCGGAGGTGCGGCGGACCACCACCCGCTCGCCCTCGGGGATCCGCAGCCTGCTGGCGATCTCCGGGGTGGCGCTCTCGATGAGCAGCTCGGAGACCTTGGAGCCGGCGGTGAAGGCGGAGAACTCGATACCGGAGCCGGAGCTCCCCGCGGGCCGGTTGGCGTAGTAGGTGATCGGCAGGACCCGCTGCACGAAGTGGCCCTTGCCCGGGTGGCTGGCGACCAGGCCCTGGTTGCGCAGCATGCCCAGGGCCAGCCGGACCGTGTTCCGGGACGCCTCGAAGCGCTCTTCCAGCTCCTTCTCCGAGGAGACACGCGCGCCCGGGGGGAGCTCGCCGCCTTCGATCTCTCGGCGCAGGGTGCGGGCGATCTGACGGTATCGGCTCTCTTCGCGCATGCTCGCTTCCTCAGAGGGTATAAGGACTCGTACCAACAGGTCCTACAAAGCATAATGACTCAACCGCACCCCTGGGTGGGTCGTAAGGCCGTGTTCCTCCGGCGCCCCGGCCGGAGCGGCGCCCCCCGAGGGCCGAGAACAGGGAGGGAGGACGCGATGGCGATCCTTCTGATCATCGGCGGGCTGGTGCTGACCGGCCTCGCCGCCGGATTCCTGCTGGCGGTCTCCTTCGGGGACCGGCAGCACGGCCGGGAGCGGGGTCACCGCTCCCTCCGCGAGGACGACGAGGGCGGCGCGCCCCGTTCCGGCGGCCGCGCCGCCGGAACGGGGGCCGGCCGGGATCGGCGGCTCCGGGTGTAGGCCCGCGGTCGGCCGCCCCCGCTCAGCGGTCGTGCACGTTGACGCCCATACCGGCGCGGAGCGCCTCGGGCGGCAGCTCGCCCTCGTGGTAGAGGAGCTGGTGCCGGTCGGCCGGCATCACCGTCCGGATCAGCCGGATCGGCCGGTCGCCGGAGTAGGCCAGGCGGTCGTGGACCATCAGCGGGACCCCCGGGCCGATCGAGAACAGGGTCGACTCCTTGAGCGAGGGCATCTTGGCGCCGATCACGTCCCAGGACCCGGTCTGCGGGTGGCCCATCTCCTCCAGCAGGGCCCGCGCGCCGCCCGGGATGTCCTCGGGGCCGACCAGCTCGGACCCCCTGGGGGTGTCCGCGGTGAGGGAGCGCGGGTAGTAGGCCATCTGCCGCTGCCAGAGCCGGCCGCCGAGGTAGCGGTCGCAGCGGCGGATCACCACGGACCGGTCGTCGCCCTCACCGAGGCCGAGCAGTTCGGCGACGGCGTCGCCGGCGGCCTCCACCATCACCCGGAGCCGCTCGTGCGGTTCGGCGTCGCGCTCGCCCCCCGGCCGGTCGACGTAGGAGGCGTAGCGCTCGCCGTCGTCGCCTTCCGCGGAGGCGTCGGCCAGGTGGGTGACGGGGTCGTAGCTGCGGACCGTGCTGCCGCTGCCCTGCTTGACGTCGATCCGGCCGCGGCTGGTGAGTTCCTGGAGCGCCCTGCGGACCGTGTTGCGCGAGGTGCCGTACCGCCCCATGAGCTTGTCCTCGGTGGGGAGCGCGGCGCCAGGAGGATAGCGCCCTTCGTCGATGTCCTCCATGAGGTCATGGGCGATCTCCAGGTGCCGTGGCTCCATAGTCAGCTCTCCAGCCGCTCCCCATCGCCTATTCGTACCAATGAGTCTACTCAATCTCCTTGACCGGATGCCAGCCGGACCCCCACACTGAACCCTCACACGGCAAAATTCGTACCAATGATTCGACTGACTGGTCTTGACGGAACCATCGCCAGGAGCGCAAAGTAAAGTTGTAGGAATGAATCCGACAAGCTGAACAGGAGAGCAGGACGGGCAGATCCCCATCCGACTCAGCACACGGGTTCACTTCCTCCCCGGGGCCGCCCCGGGTCGCGCGGGCCCCCACCGGACCTCCCGCGTGGAATGAGAGGAGAAGAAGATGCACCTGTTCATCGGGATCATCACCGTCGTGCTGGTGGTGTTCTTCAGCGCCCTGCTCGGCCTGCTCTTCGCCGCTTCCATCGGCATCCGGCGCAACGACCGCGGCCACTACCGGGCGCTCCGCTCCGGGACCGCGCACCGCTCCTTCTCCGGGGCCGGCCGCGCCCTCTCCGGGGTCCGCTTCCCCGAGCAGGTCGCGGTCCCCCGCCCCCGCCAGGAGGCCGGCGGGGAGACCGGCGGCGACGGGAAGGACTCCGCCCCGGGGCGGGAGCGGACACTGATCTGACCCTTGGGGATCCGACCCTCGAGCGGGGTCTCCGCGCCCCCGCTCCGCCGTCCGGGCCCGTCCCGGACGGCACCCCCACCGGACAAGACGGCAGGGCCGCCCGGGAACCCTCCCGGACGGCCCTGCCCGTCGTCGGCGGCCCTGCTCAGCCCAGCGCGGAGAGCAGGTCGGCCACCAGGTCGTCGGCGGACTCGATGCCCACCGAGAGCCGGACCAGGTCGGCCGGGACCTCCAGCGGCGAGCCGGCGGTGGAGGCGTGCGTCATCCGGGCCGGGTGCTCGATCAGCGACTCCACGCCGCCCAGCGACTCGCCCAGGGTGAACAGCCGGGCCCGCTCGCAGACCCGCAGCGCGGCCTCCTCCCCGTCCCGCAGCCGGAACGAGACCATGCCGCCGAACGCCCGCATCTGCCGCTCGGCGACCTTGTGCCCCGGGTGCTCCGACAGGCCCGGGTAGAGCACCTCGCGCACCGCCGGGTGGCCGGAGAGCGCCTCGACGACCTTCTCCGCGTTGGCGCAGTGCCGGTCCATCCGGACGCCGAGCGTCTTGGCGCCGCGCAGGGTCAGCCAGGCGTCGAACGGCCCGGCGACCGCCCCCATGGTGTTCTGGTGGAAGGCGATCCGCTCGCCCAGCTCCGGGTCGGCGACCACCAGGGCGCCGCCGACCACGTCGGAGTGGCCGCCCAGGTACTTGGTGGTGGAGTGCACCACCGCGTCGGCGCCGAGCAGCAGCGGCCGCTGCAGGTAGGGCGAGGCGAAGGTGTTGTCCACCACCAGCAGCGCCCCGCCGTCGTGCGCGATCTCCGCCATCGTCTCGATGTCGGTGATGTTGAGCAGCGGGTTGGTCGGCGACTCGGTCCACACCGCGACCGTGGACGGCCGCATCGCGCGGCGCACCGCGGCCGGGTCGGTCTGGTCCACCGCGTCCCACTCCAGGCCCCAGCGCTCCAGGACCTTGGAGAAGAGCCGGAAGGTGCCGCCGTAGGCGTCGCCGGGGATGATCACGTGGTCCCCGGGGCCGGCGATGGTGCGCAGCAGGGTGTCCTCGGCCGCCATGCCGGAGGCGAACGCCAGCCCGCGCGCACCGGATTCGAGCGCGGCCAGGCACTCCTCCAGCGCGGCCCGGGTGGGGTTGGCGGTGCGCGAGTACTCGTAGCCGCCGCGCAGTCCGCCCACGCCGTCCTGGGCGTAGGTACTGGTCTGGTAGATGGGGACGACGACCGCACCCGTCTCGGCGTCGGCCTCCTGGCCGGCGTGGATCGCCAGCGTCTCAAACCCGTCGAACGTCATGGCACCACACTAGATCGTCGGCCCCCTCCGGCGCCCCGTCCTTCCCTTCCCCGCCTCTGCGGCGCAGGTGCCGCCGGGGCGGGACGGGTGCGGGCCGTCGGGGCGGTCGCCCGGCGGGCGCAGCGGGGGGATCCAGCCCGCCTCGGCGTCGTGCCGGCGGACGATCCGGCCGGGCACGCCGGCGATCACGCTGTGGTCGGGGTATTCGCCGGGGCGGACCACCGTGCCGGCGGCCACCACGCAGTTGCGGCCCAGCCGCGCCCCGGGGAGCACCACCGCGTTGGCGCCGATCCAGGTGCCGGAGCCGATCCGCACCGGGTCGTCCACCGGCCACTGCCGGCCCACCGGCACCTCGGTGTCGCTGTACACGTGGTTCTGGTCGGTGATGTAGACGTAGGGGCCGGTGAAGACGTGGTCGCCGATCTCGATCGAGCAGTGCGCGACGATGTGCGACCCGCGCCCGACGGTGCACCCGTCGCCGATCCGGACCAGCGGCCGCGGCCCCAGGTCCAGGCCGGGCAGCATGCCCGCGGCCAGGGTGATGTCCGCGCCGATCAGGGTGTGCGCGCCCAGTTCGATCCAGGGCTCGCCGAAGACCGTCGCGGTGGGGAAGGCGATCGAGGTGCCGGGGCCGTAGCCGGCGAAGCGGCGGGCCGCCCGCGACCCGTGGCGGATCTCGGCGCTGCGGCGCGCCCAGGACCACGCCGCCCGCATCATCCAGGAGAACAGCCGTGACACCCGGAGCCCCATATCTACCGACGGGTAATGACGAGGTGCACTGTAACCGGCGCCGGGCGGCACCGCCGCAGCGCCCCCGGTTCTTTCCGCGGGTCTCCTCCCCCGGCCCCGCGCCCACCTCGTCGAGCTCAGCGTCGTCGCGGTGGTACGACGACGATGTTGAGCCCCGGCCTGTTGCTTTTGCCCGGCTCACCGCCCCGGCGATCCCGCGCGGGACGTGCGCCCAGGGCCGGGAAAAAGCAACGGCCCTGGGCTCGACAGGGCAGCGCTGCACCGCCGGCTGGGCTCGACAGGGCAGCGCTGCACCGCGCGGTTCCTCAGCCGGCCAGGTGGGCCAGGACGTCCTGGCGGGTGAGGACGCCCGCGGGCTTGCCGTCGCGGAGGACCACCACCGCGCCGGCGCCCTGCAGCAGCCGGACGCACTCGCTGACCGGCTCGCCGCCGCCGACCACCGGCAGCGGCGGGCTCATGTGGTCGGCGATCGTGTCCTCCAGCCGGACCTTGTCGGTGAAGAGCGCGTCCAGCACGTCGCGCTCGGCGATGGAGCCGACCACCTCCGCCGCCATCACCGGGGGCTCCTCCTTCATCACCGGGAGCTGGCTGACCCCGTACTCGCGCATGATCTCCACCGCGGTGCCCACCGTCTCGTGCGGGTGGACGTGCACGAACTCGGGCAGGTCGCCGGCCTTGCCGTTGAGCACGTCGGCGGCGGTGGGCTCCTCGGTCGCGGCGCTGAGGAAGCCGTAGTCGGCCATCCAGTCGTCGTTGAAGATCTTGCCCAGGTAGCCGCGGCCGCCGTCGGGCAGCAGCACCACGATGACGTCCTCGGGGGAGGCGGTCTCGGCCACCCGCAGCGCCGCCTGCACGGCCAGCCCGCAGGAGCCGCCGACCAGCAGCGTCTCCTCCTTGGCCAGCCGGCGGGTCATCAGGAAGGAGTCCTTGTCGCTGACCGCGATGACCTCGTCGCAGATCTCCGGGTCGTAGGTCTCCGGCCAGATGTCCTCGCCGACCCCCTCGACCAGGTAGGGGCGGCCGCTGCCGCCGGAGTAGACCGAGCCCTCCGGGTCCGCGCCGATCACCTTGACCCGGCCGCCGGAGGCCTCCTTGAGGTAGCGGCCGGTCCCGGTGATGGTGCCGCCGGTGCCGATGCCGGCCACGAAGTGGGTGATCCGCCCCTCGGTCTGCTCCCAGATCTCCGGGCCGGTGGAGCGGTAGTGCGACTCCGGGTTGTTCTGGTTGGTGTACTGGTTCGGCTTCCAGGCACCGGGGATGCTCTGCGCGAGGCGGTCGGAGACCGAGTAGTAGGACTCCGGGTGGTCCGGCGCCACGGTGGTCGGGCAGACCACCACCTCGGCGCCGTAGGCGCGCAGCACCGCGAGCTTGTCCGCGCCGACCTTGTCCGGGCAGACGAACACGCACCGGTAGCCGCGCTGGGCGGCGACGATGGCCAGGCCCACGCCGGTGTTGCCGGAGGTGGGCTCGACGATGGTCCCGCCGGGGCCGATGAGTCCGTCCTTCTCCGCCTGCTCGACCATGCGCAGGGCGATCCGGTCCTTCACCGACCCGCCGGGGTTGAAGTACTCGACCTTGGCCAGCACGGTCGGCGCCAGGCCTTCGGTCACCTTGTTCAGCCGCAGCAGCGGGGTGTCTCCGACGAGGTCGATCAAAGACTCGTGCACCCGCATGAGGGTTCTTCCTTCCGACGCCATTGTCCGGGGATCCGCCCTGGTTGCGGACGTTCTCCCCTGTCGTGGCCCGACATTACCGCCCGGGGGCGGCCCCGTGCGGGGCGTACCTCGGGCGCGCAGGGGGCACCCTCCTAGTGGGGCGCGGCACCGCGCCCCGTCGGTGTGCCGATCAGGGGTACGGGCGGGAGGCGGGAGATGCTGCGGGCGGTGAGGGCGCGGAGGATCGCGACCGCCACGGCGTTCGGGGGCGGCGGTCTGACGCTGCTCGGGGCGGGCACGGTGGCGCTGCTGTACCTGCAGGCCAGGTTGGCGCACCGGGCGGTCGGGTTCACCGAGTGGAGGCGGCCGCGGGTGCGCCGGACCTACGGCGACGGAGACGGGCCGCCGATCTCCTTCGCGCTGTTCGGCGACTCCACCGCGGCGGGGTTCGCGCTGACCGAGGGGCCGCTGACCCCCGGGGTGCTGCTCGCCGAGGGCCTCGCGGCCGTCGCCGACCGGCCGGTGCGGCTGCGCAACATGTCGGTGGTCGGCGCGGCCTCCGCCGACCTGGGCTCGCAGCTGGACCGGCTGCGCGGCGCCCCGGTCGACCTGGCCGTGGTGTTCATCGGCGCCAACGACGTGATCCGGCTGACCCGCCCCGCCGACTCCGCCGACCACCTGCGCGACGCGGTGCGCCGGCTGCGCGCGGGCGGCGCCGAGGTCGTCGTGGCCACCTGCCCGGACCTGGGCAGCGTCCGCCCGATCGGGTGGCCGCTGCGGACGGTGGCGCGGCGCGCCTCCCGGCGGCTGGCGGCCGCGCAGACGGTCGCGGTGGTGGAGGCCGGCGGGCGCACCGTCTCGCTGACCGACCTGCTGGCCGACGAGTTCTGGGCCCGCCCGGAGGAGCTGTTCGGCCCGGACCGGTTCCACCCCTCGGCGCGCGGCTACGCGGCCGCCGCGTCGGTGGTGCTCCCCTCGGCCTGCGTCGCGCTGGGGCTGCTGCCCGAGCTGGAGGAGGCGGAGGAGGCGCCGGAGCGGGTGCTGCCGGTGCACCGGGCCGCGGCCGCGGCCGTCGACCGGCCGGGCACCGAGGTCTCCGGGACCGAGGTTGCCGGGCGGGAGCGCGGGCCGCTCGGCCGCTGGGCGATGCTGCTGCGGCGCCGCCCCGAGGCGCCCGCGGCGCAGCCGCCGGCAGCGGCCGGAGCGGGTACCCCGACCCCGGGCGGCGGCGCCGGGGACGGCACAGGTTAACGTGCCGGTAATAACGTGATCTCCTGCGCGGGGGCCGCCCCGCGCACCATCGAGAAGGGCCGCGAGCATGCCTGAAGCCGTCATCGTCGCGACCGCGCGCTCGCCCATCGGGCGCGCTTTCAAAGGGTCGCTGAAGGACCTCCGGGCCGACGACATCACCGCGCAGATCATCACCGCCGCGCTGGCCAAGGTCCCCCAGCTCGACCCGGAGGACATCGACGACCTGCTGCTCGGCTGCGGCCTGCCCGGCGGGGAGCAGGGCAACAACCTGGCCCGGGTGATCGCGGTGCAGCTCGGGCTGGACACCGTCCCCGGCGCCACCGTCACCCGGTACTGCTCCTCCAGCCTGCAGACCACCCGGATGGCCTACCACGCCATCAAGGCCGGAGAGGGCGACGTGTTCGTCTCCGCCGGCGTGGAGATGGTCAGCCGGTTCACCAAGGGCAACAGCGACTCGCTGCCGGACACCAAGAACCCGCTGTTCGCCGGGGCCGAGGAGCGCACCGCCAAGCGGGCCGAGGGCGGCGCCGCCGCCTGGACCGACCCGCGCGAGGACGGCGAGGTCCCCGACGTCTACATCGCCATGGGGCAGACCGCGGAGAACGTGGTGCAGATGCGCGGGCTCTCCCGGCAGCGCCAGGACGAGTTCGGGGTGCGCTCGCAGAACCTCGCCGAGAAGGCGATCGAGAACGGGTTCTGGGAGCGGGAGATCACCCCGGTCACGCTGCCCGACGGCACCGTGGCGAGCAAGGACGACGGCCCCCGCCCGGGCACCACCTACGAGAAGGTGTCCCAGCTCAAGCCGGTGTTCCGCCCCGACGGCACGGTCACCGCGGGCAACTGCTGCCCGCTGAACGACGGCGCCGCCGCGGTGGTGATCATGAGCGACGCCAAGGCCCGGCAGCTGGGCATCACCCCGCTGGCCCGGATCGTGTCCACCGGGGTCAGCGCGCTCTCCCCGGAGATCATGGGCCTGGGCCCGGTGGAGGCCTCCCGGCAGGCGCTCGGCCGCGCCGGCATGACCATCTCCGACATCGACCTGGTGGAGATCAACGAGGCGTTCGCCGCCCAGGTGCTGCCGTCCGCCGACGACCTGGGCATCGACATCGACTCCCAGCTCAACGTGAACGGCGGGGCGATCGCGGTCGGCCACCCGTTCGGCATGACCGGCGCCCGGATCACCGGAACCCTGCTCAACGGGCTGCAGTTCCACGACAAGACCTTCGGCCTGGAGACCATGTGCGTGGGCGGCGGCCAGGGCATGGCGGCCGTCTTCGAGCGGCTCAGCTGAGCGGCGCCCGGGCGGAACCGGGGCCGAGCGGCTCCCCCCGGGCCCGGCGGGGCGTCCCCTCCCGGAGGGGGACGCCCCGCCCCGCTCTGCGCACCCGCCCCGCCGTTCCCCCTGTTCGGGGACGGGATCAGCATCCGAAGGTAAAACCCGGTCACCAGGTCTTGTCCGCGCCGGGTTCGTGTTGCAGGGTCGCAGGTAAGTGCCGCTCACACCCGGAGGTGCACACATGTCGGTGACCCACTCGCCGGAGATCCACGCGCAGCTGCTCGACCGCATCCCGTCCGTCACCGGTCGCGAACTCCACGAGTGGTTCGACACCCTCGACAGGGGGCCAAGCCTGTCCCGCTGCTCCGAGCGGACCACCTGGCTGGCCGACGAGCACAACCTGAGCCACGGCTACGCCCAGGCCATCGTCCAGGAGTACGTCCGCCGGCGCCGCAACCGCACGCCCGTTCCGCGCCAGCGCTGACCGAGCGCCCGCGCCCGTCCCACGGCGAGGGGCGCCGCACCCGATCCACCGGGTGCGGCGCCCCTCGTCCGTTCGCGGGCCGGGTGCGGCTACTCGGCGAACATCGACTTGAGGATCCAGATCAGGCGCAGGATCTCGATGTAGAGCCAGACCAGGGTCACGGTCAGGCCGAAGGCCAGCTGCCAGGAGAACTTCTCCGGCAGGCCCGCCTCGATGGCCTCGTCGACCTGCTTGAAGTCGATGGCCAGCACCGCGGCGGCGATCAGGATCGCGACCAGGCTGACGATCAGGCCGAGCGGGCTCGCGGCGCGCAGCCCCAGGCCGCCGTCGACGAAGAAGCTCGCGACGAAGTTGACCAGGATCAGCGCGAGGAAGCCGATCGCGGCCGCCGAGACCACCTTGATGAAGGTGTTGGTGACCCGGATGATCTTGAACTTGTACAGCGCCAGCATGGTGCCGGCGACGAACAGGGTGCCCATCACCGCGGGGAGGACCAGGGAGCCCTTCGCCCCGCCGCTGATGCCGGCCATGGCCAGCTGGGACTCCAGGATCGCGCTGAACCCGCCGACGAACAGGCCTTCGAGCCCGGCGTAGGCCAGGATCAGGGCGGGGTTGGTGGACCCCTTGAAGCCGATCACCAGGCCGAGCACCAGCGCGCCGATCGCGCCGACGAAGGCCAGGCCCATCCCCAGGGCCGGGTTGGACCAGGTGAGGAAGTAGGTGAGGACGGCGAATACGACGACGGTGCCCAGGGTGAACCCGGTGCGCATCACGACGTCGTCGATGGTGACGGGGCGGCCGCCGGCGGGCGCCATCGGCGGCTGCTGGTAACCGGGCTGGGGGTAACCGGGCTGGCCGTACCCCTGCTGGTACCCGTACTGGTCATAGGACTGCTGGTAGCCGGGCTGGCCGTACGGCTGCTGGTAGCCGTACTGGGGCTGCCCGTACCCGACGCCCTGACCGGACTTCATCGCCCGCTTCAGGACGGGATTGGAGCTCCTCATCCGCATTGTTCGCGCAAGCCTTTCCAGGGCTGTGGGTGTACTGCCTTCAACGTAACGGACGGGCGGCCGAGCGGGTTCCCCGCGCTTTGTCACGGCTCGGACTCGGCTCGCCGACCCGCAGGTGGCCGGGGGTGCGGCGGCGGGGCCGGGGCGGCGCGCCGGCCGGCCGGGGGTTGACAGCGGCCCGCCGCGCATCCCATGCTCGGCGCCATGAGCCCAGAACCCCGCCTCCTCCCGGCGCTGCGCCGGAGCGAACTCGGCCGTGGGGTGCGCCGCGGCGCCGCCGGTGTCATCCGTCGGCGCGGCCGCCTGGGGTCTCCTCCCTTCTCCCGCCGCTGAGCGGGCCGCACCGGCCCCGCCCGCGTCGGCCTCTGCGCACGGGCGCCCCTGCTCGGCCTCCCGCCGCCCCGGCGATCCGCCGGCCCGGCGGCCCTCCCCCTTCGCCCCTCCGCATCCCCTGACCGCCGCATCCCCTGACCGCCGTTTCCCCTGACCGCTCGGTGCGCCCGGGTCCGGCCCGCCGGTGCCGCCCTCCCGGTTCCCTGCCGGTCGCGCTCCGCATCGAAACCGGCACACCGCGAATTCACCCGTCGCCTGCATGAAAGGTGGAAGACCATGACCGCCACCGCGAACGAGAGCGGGGCCGCCCCGGCGGCGCCCGCGCGGCTGCGCGAGGCCCGCGCCGTCGACGAGGCCGTCGTCGAGGGGCCGCGGACGCTGCGCCGCCTCCCCGAGGGCGCGGAGTCCGCCCCCTACCGGCTGTTCGGGGTCCGCCCGCTCGGCCCGGTCATCGGCGCCGAGATCCACGGGGTGGACCTGCGCGAGGAGGTCGGCCCGGAGCTGCGCGCCGAGATCCACCGGGCGCTGCTGGAGTACAAGGTGGTCTTCTTCCGGGACCAGCCGATCGGCTCCGAGCGCCAGCAGGAGATCGCCCGGCTCTGGGGCGAGCTGGAGACCAACCCCTTCATCGAGCAGGGCGACGGCGCGCACATCGCCCGGTTCGCCAAGGGGGACGCGCCGCCGAGCTACGAGAACGTCTGGCACACCGACGTCACCTGGCGCCCCGAGCCGGCGATGGGCGCGATCCTGCGCCTGGTCGAGGTGCCGCCGCAGGGCGGCGACACCATGTGGGCGGACATGGCCGCCGCCTACGACAACCTGCCCGAGGGGGTCAAGGAGCGGATCGACGGCGCGGTCGCCGAGCACGACGTGATCCCCGGCTTCGCCCGGTTCCTCGACGAGGAGCGGCTGCTGGCCTGGCAGGACCGGTTCCCGCCGGTGCGCCACCCGGTGGTGCGCACCCACCCCGAGACCGGGCGCCGGACGCTGTTCGTCAACGTCTCCTTCACCACCCGCATCCTGGGCCTGCCCAAGGAGGAGAGCGACGAGCTGCTGCGCTTCCTCTTCCAGCAGGCGCACGTCCCGGAGTACCAGGTCCGCTTCCGCTGGGAGCCGGACTCGATCGCGTTCTGGGACAACCGGGCCACTCAGCACTACGCGGTGAACGACTACTTCCCGCACCGGCGGGTGGCCGAGCGGGTGGCGATCGTCGGCGACCGCCCGTACTGACCGGTCCGGCCGGCTCCCGGCCGGGCGGGCCGCACGCCCCGGCCGGGCGGAGCCGCGGGGCGGCGCCGTCCCGGGCCCCGGCCGCGCGGGCCGGGGTCCGGCCGGGACGCGGGACGGCCCCCGGTCCGCGCGGGGCGGGCCGGGGGCCGTCGGGGCTCCGGGGCGGCGGTCAGTTCCGCGTCACCAGGGAGCGGGCGAAGAAGAGCATGTTCGCCGGGCGCTCGGCCAGCCGGCGCATGTAGTAGCCGTACCACTCGGTGCCGTAGGGAACGTAGACGCGCATCCGGCGGCCCTCGGCGGCGAGCCGCTGCTGCTCGTCGTCGCGGATGCCGAAGAGCATCTGGTGCTCGTAGTCGTCCTCGGAGCGGCCCGCGGTGGCGGCGAGCTGCTGGGCGATGGCCACCATGCGCGGGTCGTGCGAGGCGATCATCGGGTAGCCGTCGCCGTTCATCAGGACCTTCATGCAGCGCACGTAGGCCCGGTCCACCTCGGCCTTGTCCCGGAAGGCGACCGAGGCGGGCTCGTCGTAGGCGCCCTTGCAGAGCCGCACCCGGGAGCCCGCGCCGGCCAGGTCGCGGCAGTCGGCCTCGGTGCGGTGCAGGTAGGACTGGAGCACCGCGCCGACCCAGGGGAAGTCGGTGCGCAGCTCGCGCAGGACGGACAGGGTGGAGTCGACCGTGGTGTGGTCCTCCATGTCCAGGGTGACGGTGGTGCCGATCGCCGCCGCGGCCTCGCAGATGTCCCGCGCGTTCTCCAGGGCGATCTTCTCGCCGTCGGCGGGCAGGAACTGGCCGACGGCGGAGAGCTTGACCGACACCTCGGCGCGGTCGCCCAGGCCGGCCCGGCCCAGCTCCTCCAGCAGCCGGGTGTAGGCCTTGACGGTGTTCTGCGCCTGGGCCTCGTCGGTGGTGTCCTCGCCGAGGTGGTCGAGGGTGACGTAGCGGTCCCGGGCCAGGTCCGCGACCTTCGGCAGCGCCTGCTCCAGGGTGGATCCGGCGACGAAGCGGTCGACCATCGCCCTGGTCACGGGGGTGCGCTCGACCAGTTTCCGGCAGGCCGACGAGCGCGCCGCGGCCAGCAGTGGCGTACGAAGCATGGATGACCTCGCATTCTTCCGGCGCTCAGGTCCGGCCCTCGGCGGGCGGCCGTGCAGCGGCGGTCGACGGGTGGAGGGGCCCGGCCCGGTCCGGACCGGGCCCCGGGGTTGTCCGGGCCGATCAGCCCTGGTGGGGGTGGGAGGAGACGACCGGCGGAACGAAGGTCTCCTTGATCGACCGCGGGCTGGACCAGCGCGCCAGGTTCTGGGCGGAGCCGGCCTTGTCGTTGGTGCCCGAGGCGCGGCCGCCGCCGAAGGGCTGCTGCCCGACGACCGAGCCGGTCGGCTTGTCGTTGACGTAGAAGTTGCCGGCGGCGAACCGGAGCGCCTCGTGGGCCTGCTGCACCGCGGAGCGGTCGTCGGCGATGACGGCGCCGGTCAGCGCGTAGGCGGAGCCCTCGTCGACGGTCTTGAGGATGCGCTCGTAGTCGCCGTCCTCGTACACGTGCACCGCGATGATCGGGCCGAAGTACTCGGTGCGGAACACGTCGTTGGACGGGTCGGTGCCCTCGATGAGGGTGGGCCGGACGAAGTAGCCCTCGGAGTCGTCGGCGGTGCCGCCGGCCAGCACGGTCAGCGTCGGGTCGCCCTTCACCTGCTCCAGGACGGCGGCGAGCCGGTCGAAGGAGCGGCGGTCGATGACCGCGCCGAGGAAGTTGCCGAAGTCGGTCGGGTCGCCCATCTTCAGGCCCTCGACCTCGGCGACGAGGTCGTCGCGGATCCGGTCCCAGACCGAGCGGGCGACGAAGGCGCGGGAGGCCGCGGAGCACTTCTGGCCCTGGAACTCGAAGGCGCCGCGGACGATCGCGGTGCGCACCACCTCGGGGTCGGCCGAGGAGTGGGCGACGATGAAGTCCTTGCCGCCGGTCTCGCCGACGATCCGCGGGTAGGACCGGTAGTTGGCGATGTTCTCGCCGACGGTCCGCCACAGGTGCTGGAAGGTCCGGGTGGAGCCGGTGAAGTGCACCCCGGCCAGCTCCGGGTCGGCCAGCGCGACGTCGGAGACGGCCAGGCCGTCGCCGGTGACCATGTTGATCACGCCGGGGGGCATGCCGGCGGCCTCGAGCAGGCGCATGGTCAGGTCGGCGGCGAACTGCTGGGTGGGCGAGGGCTTCCACACCACGGTGTTGCCCATCAGCGCCGGGGCGGTGGGCAGGTTGCCGGCGATCGCGGTGAAGTTGAACGGGGTGATCGCGTAGACGAAGCCCTCCAGCGGCCGCTGCTCCAGGCGGTTCCACTGCCCGGCGGGGCTGTACGGCTGCTGCTCCATCAGCTGGCGGGCGTAGGCGACGTTGAACCGCCAGAAGTCGATCAGCTCGCAGGCGGCGTCGATCTCGGCCTGGATCGCGGTCTTGGACTGGCCGAGCATGGTGGCGGCGTTCAGCGTCTGCCGCCACGGGCCGGCCAGCAGGTCGGCGGCGCGGAGCAGGATCGCGGCCCGCTCGTCGAACGGCATGGCCCGCCAGGCCGGGGCGGCGCGCTTGGCCGCGGCGACGGCGGCGCGGGCGTCGTCGTGGGTGGCGTTGCCCAGGGTGCCCAGGACGGAGGCGTGGCGGTGCGGCTGGACGACGTCGATCCGCGTCCCGCCGCCCATCCGGCGCTCGCCGTCGATGGTCATGGGCAGCTCGACCGGCTCCTTGCCGAGTTCGGCGAGCTTGGCCTCCAGCTCGGCGCGCTCGGCGCTGCCGGGGGCGTAGGTCAGGACGGGCTCGTTCGCCGGCACGGGCACGTTCGTCACGGCGTCCATGGGCACCTCCTTCTCGGGGCAACGTCGTTGAACCGGTCAAACGCTAACGAAAACGACACCTCCGATCCTTGTTGAGAAGGCCACTCTTCATCCGCCATACTTGTCCGATCAAACAAAGGGGACGCACCATGAAAACGTTCGACTCCCCCGCTCCGCAGGAACCGGCGGCAGCCGATGAAACCGGCATAACAGACGAAATACCAGGCATTCCCCTCCGCCAGCTCCTCCTCGCGGTGGGCGAACCGCTGGTCGAGGTGCTCGCCGCGCCCACCGGGCTCGATGTCCAGGTGGACAACGTGTCGATCATCGACCCCGAAGACGAGATGGAGGCCTACACCGGCGACCTGGTGCTGCTCATCGGGGCCCGCGGCGCCGCCGCCCGGCACCTGGTGCGCACCGCCGCCCGGCAGGGCGCCACCGCCGTCGCGGTGAAGGCCGGCTCCTCCGGGAGCCGCTCCGCCGCCGAGGAGACCGCGCTGCTCCGGGCCGCCGCCGGCGAGGCCGGGGTGGCGCTGCTCGGGGTCCGCCCGGACGTCCGCTGGGACCAGCTGCAGTCGCTCTGCCGCAGCGTGGTCGACGACGCCCGGCTCCGGATCGACGCCGACCTCGGCGAGTCCCCCGGCGACCTGTTCTCCCTGGCCCAGACGATCGCCGCGCTCACCGGCGGGCTGGTCTCGATCGAGGACGCCTCCAGCCGGGTGCTGGCCTACTCCAGCGGCGACGAGGTGGACGAGCTGCGCCGGCTCTCCGTGCTGGGCCGGCAGGGGCCGCCGCAGTACCTGGCGCTGCTCCGCGAGTGGGGGGTGTTCACCCGGCTGCGCTCCGGCGACGAGGTCGTGCACATCGACGAGCACCCCGACCTGGGCATCCGGCGCCGGCTGGCGGTCGGGATCCGCGCCGGCGACCAGCCGCTCGGCGCGATCTGGGTGCAGGAGAGCGGCGCCCCCTTCGCCGAGGGCGCCGAGGAGGCGCTGCTCGGCGCCGCCCGGATGACCGCGCTGCACCTGCTCCGGCACCGCACCGAGGTGACCGCGGGGCTGCGGCTCCGCGAGGACCTGCTGGCCGCGCTGCTGGAGGGGCGGATCGAGGCCGCCGCGCTGGCCGACTCGGTCGAGGTCTCCGCGGCGCGGCCCGCCCTGGTCGCGGCGTTCACCCTGGCCCCCGGGCAGCGCGGCTGGTCCGAGGAGCGCAACCGGTCCGGGCTGGAGCTGCAGCGGCGCCGGATGATCGACCTGATCTCGGTGCACACCGCCGCCTACCGGAAGAGCTCGCTGGTCACCGCGGTCGGCACCCGGGTCTACGTGCTGCTCCCGGACATGCCGGCGCCGCGCACGGGGCGCGGCCGGCGGGGCGGTGCGGAGCACCCCGACTCCGGCGAGGCCTCGGTGCTGGCGCTGGCCCGCAAGACCGTGGAGTCGGCCCGCACCCTGATCGGCGCCGCGGTGCAGGGCGCGGTCGGCTCCCTGGTGGAATCGCCGGACCAGGTCGCCGACTCGCGCCGGGAGGCCGACCGGGTGCTCGACGCGATGGGCCGCGACCTGGCGCTGGACGTCGCCACCATCGGCGACGTCCGCTCCCGGGTGCTGGTCAGCGAGACCCTGGCGCACCTGCGCCGCACCCCGGGGCTGCGCGACCCCCGGGTGGAGCGGCTGATCCGGCACGACGCCGACGGCGGCGCGGAGCTGGTGCACTCGCTCCTCGCCTACCTGGAGGCGTTCGGCGACGTCCGCGCCGCCGCCGAGCGGCTGCACATCCACCCCAACACGCTGCGCTACCGGGTGCGCCGCGCCGAGGCGGTCAGCGGCATCGACCTCTCCGAGCCCGATCAGCGGCTCTTCGCCCACCTGCAGCTGCTGATGGAGCACGAGCGGCGCGGCTGAGCGGCCCGCAGGCCGGCGCGGGCGCGGGGCCCCGGGGCCGGGCGCCCCGGCCGGGGCGGGAAGGGGGGAGCGGAGAGGGGCGGCGGGACCGCGCCGGCGGGGATGCCGGGCGGATCCGGGTCGAGTGCCCCCGGTCGGACTCGAACCGACACTTGTGACCCTTTTAGGGGGCCTGCCTCTACCATTGGGCTACGAGGGCGCGACCATCATACCCATGAGGGCCGGACGGCGGGATCGCCGGTGGCGGAGGCGCTCCCCCGCCCCCTCCCGCCTCCCGCGCGCCCCGCTCCCGGACGTGCGAACGGCTGCGGCCCGGGCATCGCGTGATGCCCGGGCCGCAGCCGTTCAGGGTCCCTCCGGAGCCCCGGCCCCGGTCAGCTCACCCGGCGGAGCAGCCGGCCGTTCTCCACCGGCTTGGGCTGGGCCGCCTCCTCGAAGGCCTGGCGCGGCTCGATCATCTCGGGGAGGGCCGCGTAGTCCCGGCGGAGGAAGAGGCCGAGCGTCCAGTCGGCGAGGACGCGGAACTTGCGGTTGAAGGTCGGCACCGCGAACAGGTGGTAGGAGCGGTGCGCGTACCAGGCCAGCCGGCCGTTCAGCTTGATCTTGCCGAACAGCTGGGCGGCGCCCTTGTGCAGGCCGAGCCCGGCCACCGCGCCGAGGTTGTCGTGCCGGTAGGCCTTGGGCTCCTCGCCGCGCAGGACGGCGATGACGTTGTCGGCCAGCACCGGGGCCTGGCGGACCGCGTTCTGCGCGTTCGGCGGGTAGAAGCCGCCCTTGCCGTCCGGCACCTGGGCGTTGTCGCCGCCGGCGAAGGCGTTCTCCACCCCGTTGACCGTCAGGTACTCGCTGGTGTCGACGTGCCCGCGGGGGCCGAGCGGCAGGTCGCTCGCGGAGACCACCGGGTTGGGCTTGACGCCGGCCGTCCAGACCAGCGTGCCGGCCTCGAACTCGCTGCCGTCGCTGAGCTTGATCACCTGGTTCTCGGCCGACTCCAGGGAGGTCTTCAGCCGCACGTCGATGCCGCGGCGGCGCATCTGGTTGAGCGCCTTCTCGCCGACCTCGGGGCCCACCTCGGGCAGGATCTTGTCGGCCACCTCGATGAGGTAGAAGTGCAGGTCGTCGACGCTGATCGAGGGGTAGATCCGGGTGGCGTCCCGGGCCATGTCCTCCAGCTCGGCGATGGCCTCGGCGCCGGCGAACCCGCCGCCGACGAAGACGAAGTTGAGCGCCTTGGCGCGCACCTTCGGGTCGTCGGTGGAGTCGGCGATGTTGAGCTGCTCCAGCACGTGGTTGCGGAGGTAGGCCGCCTCTTCGACGGTCTTGATGCCGATGCCCCACTCGGCCAGGCCGGGGATGGGGAAGGTGCGGGAGACCGCGCCGGCGGCCAGCACGATGTGGTCGTAGGCGATGTCGCGGGGCTCGCCGACCTCCGGCTCGAAGCCGACGGTGCGGTTGGCGTGGTCGATCCGCACGACGTGCCCGGTGAGGACCTTGGCCCTGGTGAGGACCTTGCGCAGCGGGACCACGACGTTGCGCGGGGAGATGCTGCCCGCGGCGGTCTCGGGGAGGAAGGGCTGGTAGGTCATGTAGGAGTTGGGGTCGATCACCGTGATCCGGGCCTCGCCCGCCCCGAGCTTCTTCTCCAGCCGCCTCGCGGTGTACATCCCGAGGTACCCGCCGCCGACGACCAGCACGTGCGGGATCTCCGCCTCGTCACCGCCGCCGTGCACCAACCGGTAGTTCCTGCTCTCGGTCATCGCATATCCGCCCTAAAAGTCCCGTTCTCCGCCCCTCGCCAGGGCAGCTGAGATCGGTAAGTCACCGTTGACGTGCATGTCTCTCTTCTGTCGCGTTCCGACGAAAAGATGGCTATGCGCTTGCTCCGCCGGGGCTCGCCAACCCCGCCTTCGCTTGTGCATTCTTTCACAAGCACTCCGCGACACGGAAGGTGGGCCCAGGAGAGGTTTAGACCATCGTAAAACAGCAGGACAGCGCCTTATACCAGGTCAGGACCGGTGTTAACGGTTTAACACGGCCGACCCGGGTGACACGTCTCACTCGGCCTCGGGCAGGTCCACGACCAGGCCCCAGACGATGCCGTCCAGGATGTCGTGCTCACCGGCGTAGAACGCGTCCGCCCCGGTCCGGGCCAGGACCCGGTCCAGGATCAGCGCGCCCGCGCCGATCACGTCCACCCGGCCCGGGTGCATGACCCCGATCCGCTCCCGCTCGGCGTGCGCCATGGCCAGCAGCTCCCGGGAGATCTTCCCGGTCTCCTCCGCGGAGACCCTGGTCAGGTGGATCCGCTCGGAGTCGTAGGCGGGCAGGTCCAGGGCGATCCCGGCGACGGTGGTGGCGGTGCCGGCGACGCAGACCACGGTGCCCGCCTCGGCCAGCGGCACCTCGTCCGCCGCCTCGTCCAGCGCCGCGTCGATGTCCCGGACCGCCGCGGCGACCTGCTCCTCGGTGGGCGGGTCGGCGGTGAAGTGCCGCTCGCTCATCCGCACGCAGCCGATGTCCACCGACCGGGCCGCGCGCACCGCGCCGTCCTCTGCGCCGCCCTCCCGGCCCAGCACGAACTCGGTGGACCCGCCGCCGATGTCGACGACCAGGTAGGGGCGGCGGTGGCCGTTCTCCTCGGCCTCCAGCTCCGCGGTGGCGCCGATGAAGGAGAGCTCGGCCTCCTCGCCGCCGGTGATCACCTCGGGCTCCACCCCGATGATCGCGCGGACCCCGTCGATGAACTCCTGCCGGTTGGCGGCGTCCCGGGTGGCGCTGGTGGCGACCATCCGGACGTGCTCCGGGTCGAACGGGACCCCGTTCTCCCGCATCAGCTCGGCGTAGCCGCGCAGCGCGGCGAAGGTCCGCTCCAGCGCCTCGGGGGCGAACGCGCCGGTGCGGTCGACGCCCTGCCCCAGGCGCACGATCTCCATCCGCCGCTCCAGGTCGACCAGGCCGGCCTCGTCGTCCTCCCCGTCGAGCAGCGCCGAGATCAGCAGTCGGATGGAGTTGGTCCCGCAGTCGATGGCGGCGACGGTGGTCACTGGCGGTCTCCCTCGGTGCTCTGCGGGCCGGCGCAGACGCACGGCCCCTTCTCCCACCACTCCGGCAGCTCGTCCAGGGCCTCCCGGCCGAAGGGGTTGGACCCCGGGTCGGCGAGCTCGTGGGCGACCAGGGCGTGCAGGCACTTGACCCGCTCCGGCATGCCGCCGGCGCTCTGCATCCCGGCGGGCAGCGGCGGCTGCCCGTCCGCGGCGGCCTGCGCGTCCCGCTCGGCGAGGTAGGACTCGTGCGCCTTGCGGTAGGACCCGCGCAGCTCCTCGTCCTCGGCGAGGCGGGCCTGCATCTCGCGCATCCGCCCCTCCGCCTCCAGGGTCCCGATCGCGGAGGCCGCCTTCGGGCAGGTGAGGTAGTACAGGGTCGGGAAGGGGGTCCCGTCCTCCAGGCGCGGCGCCGTCTTCACCACATCGGGCAGCCCGCACGGGCAGCGGTGCGCGACCGCCCTCAACCCGCGCGGAACCCGCCCCAGCTGGAGTTCGACGGCGGCCGCGTCCTCTGCGGGAACGGCGTCTGCCGGCACTGGACCCTCCTCGGCCGCGCCCCGGGCGGGTGCGGCGTGATCTGCGGAATTCATGGCGGTCTCAGGTTAGCCGCTGGGAACCGCCGCTCGGCGCGTCGGCGGCCAGGACCGACTTCCACAGCAGGGTGTACCAGGGCTCGGGCGGCTCGCCGTCCTCGGCGCCGCCGTCCTCCTCGCCGTCCCCGGAGACCACCACGTAGGCCTGCTCCCCCGGGTACTGGTAGTGCAGCCGGGTGCGGGCCTCGCGCTCGATGTAGGCGGGGTCGTCGAGCTGCTCGCGCCGCTCGCCGAGCCGGTCCACGTCCTCCTGGCGCTGGGCCAGCTCGTCGCGGAGCTGGGCGATCTCGGCGCGCTGCGCGACGTACTCGCGCAGCGGGTAGGCCAGGCTCAGCGCGATGGCGCAGATCACCAGGGCCAGGATGGCCGCCCGGCTGGTCAGCGCCGGGCGCAGGCCGCGGCGGACCCGGGCCGCGGCGCCCGATGCGGCGGAGGCCCGCTTCTTGGCGGCCGCCCCCTTGCCGGTCGCGCTCTTCCCGGACGGGCCCTTGCCGGGCGGGCCTTTGCCGGAGGGGCCCTTCCCGGACGCCGCCGCGCCCTTGGCGGTGCCGCTCTTCCCTGCCGCGCCGCCCTTGGCGGCCGCGCCCTTCTTTCCCGCCGGGCCGCCCTTGGCCGCGCCGGAGGGGCGCCCGCCGGCCGGGGTTCCGCGGGTCGCGGAGCCCCCCGCCGGGCGGGCGCGTGCGCCGGAGGAGCGGGGGGCGGAACCGCGCCCCCCGCCGCCTGCGGACCGGGCGGAACGCGGTCCCCCCGGGCGCTTCGGCTTCTCCGGCTTCTCGGGCATAGGGCCGGAAGCCTACCCCTGGGCCTTGAACCGGGGGAAGGCCGACACGCCGGCGTAGACCGCCGCGTCGTCCAGCTCCTCCTCGATCCGGAGCAGCTGGTTGTACTTGGCCACCCGCTCGCTGCGCGCCGGGGCGCCGGTCTTGATCTGGCCGGCGTTGACCGCGACCGACAGGTCGGCGATGAAGGTGTCCTCGGTCTCGCCGGAGCGGTGCGAGATCATCGCGGTGTAGCCGCTCCGCTGGGCCAGCGAGATCGCGTCCAGGGTCTCGGTCAGGCTGCCGATCTGGTTGACCTTGACCAGCAGCGAGTTCCCGGCGCCCTCGGTGATGCCGCGCTGCAGCCGCTCCGGGTTGGTGACGAACAGGTCGTCGCCGACCAGCTGGACCCTGTCGCCGAGGCGGCCGGTGAGGGTCTTCCAGCCCTCCCAGTCCTCCTCGTCCAGCGGGTCCTCGATGGAGACCAGCGGGTAGGCCTCGACCAGCTCGGCGTAGTAGTCGGCCATCTGCTCGGAGGTGCGGGCCTGCCCCTCGAAGGTGTAGGCGCCCTCGGAGTGGAACTCGCTGGCCGCGACGTCCAGGGCGAGCGCGATGTCGGTGCCCGGGGTGTAGCCGGCCTTCTGGATCGCCTCGACGATGAGGTCCAGGGCGGCGCGGTTGCTGTCCAGGTTCGGGGCGAAGCCGCCCTCGTCGCCGACGCCGGTGGCCAGGCCGTGCGCCTTGAGCACCGACTTGAGCGCGTGGTAGACCTCGGCGCCCCAGCGCACCGCGTCGCGGAAGCTCGGCGCGCCGATCGGCGCGATCATGAACTCCTGGATGTCGACGTTGGTGTCGGCGTGCGCGCCGCCGTTGAGGATGTTCATCATCGGCACCGGGAGCAGGTGGGCGTTGGGCCCGCCGAGGTACCGGAAGAGCGGCAGGTCGGAGCTTTCCGCCGCGGCCTGGGCGACCGCCAGCGAGCAGCCCAGGACGGCGTTGGCGCCGATCCGGGACTTGTTCGGGGTGCCGTCCAGGTCGATGAGGGCGCGGTCGATCAGCCGCTGCTCCTCCGGGGCGAAGCCGAGCAGCTCGTCGGCGACCTCGTCGTTGACCGCGGTGACGGCCTTCTCCACCCCCTTGCCGCCGTAGCGGTCGCCGCCGTCGCGCAGCTCCACCGCTTCGAACTGCCCGGTGGAGGCGCCGCTCGGCACCGCCGCGCGCGCGGTCGTCCCATCGTCGAGCAGGACCTCGACCTCGACCGTCGGGTTGCCCCGGGAGTCAAGGATCTCCCGCGCCTGTACTGCCTCGATCGACGACAACGTCGTTCTCCTTCGTCTCGCTTTTCGCGACTGTCGCCCGCGCCGCGGCGCCCTTGGCCGGAAGGCGGGCGCGCGGGCGCGGGACCCCCCGCCGTGGCTGACCGCGCGCGCTGGGGCGCGGGCCGGTTCCGAGCCTAGCGATCCGGTCCGCGCCTGGTCTCCCCGCATGCCCGGAAAATTGGTCTAGTCCATGTCGGGCCATTGCCGAGGGGGCGGCTGGAGCGCCCGACCGGCGGTCAGCCCCGTCCCTCGCCGGCCGGCCCGGCCGGGGCGAGGAGGCGCATCCCCTCGGCCAGCCGGGTGCCGTCCGGGGCGCTGCCGGGGTCCACCAGGTGCATCGCCATCGTGCCCGGGATCAGGGCGAGCAGCAGCGCGCCGAGCCCGCCCTCCTGCTCCTCGGTGACGTCCTCGGCCGGCACGCCGAGCACCATGGCCGCCAGGAACCGCCGGGCCGACGCGTGCGCCCCGACGAGCTGGTCGCGCAGTTCGGGCCGGTGGTCCAGCTGGGCGAGGGCCTCGAAGTTGGCGGCCACCATGGTGCGCACCTCGGGATAGGAGCGGGCGAGCCGGTTCATCATCTCCTCGAACCTGCCCATCGGGTCGCTCCGGTCGGTCCGCACGGACCCCGCCACCCGGTCGGACCACTCGCCGACCGCGTCGATCATCGCGGCGGTGAGCAGAGCCTCCTTGGAGCCGTAGTGGTAGCCGATCGACGCCAGGTTGGCCCCGGAGGCGGCCACGATGTCCCGGGCGGTGGTCCGGGCGTAGCCCTTGGCGTAGAGGCACTGCTTGGCCCCTTCGAGCAGCTGCTCCTTGTGTCCCATACGCCGATCCTAGCCCCGTTCCATACAGAGGTCTTAGACAAGCGTCATATACATACGTATGATCGGCTCATGGAGATCACCACCCTGGGCAAGGGCGAGGAGGGGCGCGCCGCCGCCGTCCTCGCCGAGGCGATGTTCGACGACCCGGTGCTGGGCTGGCTGTTCCCCGACCCGGCTGGCCGGGCCCGCGCGATGCCGTACGCCATGGGGCACTTCGCCGCCCTGGCCGCCGACGGCGGCCAGGTGCTCGTGGAGGCGGCCGGCCGGGCCGCCTCCCTGTGGATCGCCCGCGGGGACGGCGGCGGGACCCGCTCCGGGGACGCCCCCGAAAGCGGAGGCGGCTCCGAAAGCGGGGGCGGCCCTGAGGGCGGGGAGGGCCCCGGCGACCCGGGCGCCGCCGAGGCGCTCGGGCCCTACACCGAGCGGCTCACCGCCCTGGAAGGGCTCATCGGCGCCCGCCGGCCGGCCGCGCCGCACCTGTACCTGGCGGTGATCGGGGTACTGCCCGAGGCGCGCGGCCGGGGCCTCGGCGGGGCCATGCTCGGCCACCGGCTCTCCGGCACCGATCTGCCCGCCTACCTGGAGGCCAGCTCGGTCCGGAGCCGGGAGCTCTACCTCCGCCACGGCTTCAGGCCGCACGGCGACCCGATCCGGCTCCCGGACGGCCCGGCGGTCTTCCCGATGCTGCGCCCCGCCCCCTGAGACCGCGCCGCCGGCGCCCGCCGCCCGCCCCGGGCCGCGTCCACCACCCCCCGACGACCAGGGAGAAGCCCATGAAGGCCTACGTCCACGCCACCGTCATCGACGCCACCGGCGCCCCGCCGCTCCCCGACCGCACCGTGCTGGTCGAGGACGGCGTGATCGCCGCCGTCGGCCCCTCCTCCCGGACCCCGGTGCCGGAAGGGGCGGAGACCATCGACCTCACCGGCCGGTACCTGCTCCCCGGCCTCACCGACGCGCACACGCACAGCAACGGCGACGAGCGGATCATCCCCGCCCTCTACGTCCTCATGGGGGTCACCGCGGTGCGCGAGATGTGGGGCACGGAGGAGACGAGGCGGCTCCGCGACCGGGTGGAGGCCGGCGAGCTGCTCGGCCCCCGCTGGTCCATCGCCGGGAACCTGATCGACGGCGCCCCGTCGCTCTGGGGGGACCTCCCCGGCCCCCAGCCGCCGACCGTCGTCGCCGGCCCCCGGGAGGCGCGCAGGGCGGTCAACGAGACCAAGGACGAGGGGGCCGACTTCGTGAAGGTCTACTCCAGGATCGACGCGGAGTCCTACCGCGCGCTCCTGGACGAGGCCCGCCGGCTGGACATCCCGGTGGCCGGGCACCGCTCCGACCACGTGCCCTTCGCCGAGCAGATCGAGTCGGGCCAGCGCTCCTTCGAGCACGTGCACGGGCTCTGGCCCGCGACCTCCCGGGACTCCGAGGCGCTGGAGGCCGCGATGGCCCGGATCCGCACCGAGCCGGACACCCACTACTCCAGCTGGTTCCAGCAGGTCAACGCCGTGGAGTGGGAGGCGGCCAACACCTACGGGCCGGCCGAGTCCGCCTCGGTGTTCGGACGCATGGTCGCCAACGACGTCGCCTACTGCCCCACCCTCGTCATGCACCAGTACCTGGACCTGCCCGAGCGGGTCCGGCTGACCGACCCGCGGCTGCGCTACGCCCCTCCGTGGACCGCGCAGATGTGGTCGTCCGTGCTGGACGAGGTCTACCTGAAGCGGCGCGGCGCGGCCGAGGGCGCCAAGCGCCGCGTGCTGTTCGAGATGCGCCGCGCGGCCGTCGCCGCGATGGACGACGCCGGGGTCCGGCTGCTCGCCGGGACCGACCCGCAGGCCCCGGGCGTCCTCCCCGGGTTCGGCCTGCACCAGGAGCTGGAGCTGATGGTCGGGGCGGGCCTGACCCCGATGCGCGCCCTGCAGACCGCCACCATCGAGCCGGCCCGCTTCCTCGGCCGCGAGTCGCGGTCCGGGACCGTGGAGCCCGGGAAGGTCGCCGACCTGCTGATCCTGGACGCGGACCCGCTGGAGGACATCGGCAACACCGCCCGGATCCACGCCGTGGTGACGCGCGGACGGCACATCGGCCCCGCGGAGCGCGAGGCCCTGCTGGCCGAGGTGGAGCGGGCCGCCGCCGGCGACGGGGCGTGACCCGCGCCGCCGAACGCGAGTCCGCCGGGCCGGGCCCGGCCCTCCCCCGGCCGCGGGGGCGCAAGGGGCGGGCCGCCCCTGACCGGTCCCGGTCTCCCGGACCCCGGACGGCGGCCCGGCGGCCTCCGCGGACCGGCCGGGGCGCCCTCCGGATGGGCGGGGGCCGGGGCCCGGTCAGCCCTTGAGGACGCGCAGGGCGGCGTCGACGGCGGCGTCGCGCAGGGCGGTGCCGGGGGACTCGCCCGGGAGGAAGGCGACGTCCTGCAGGCCGCCGACGGCGAACACCGCCAGGGCCAGCCGCTCCTCGGTGAGGTCGCCGCCGAAGATCACCTTGGCGGCCCGCTCCCGCCAGGTCAGCAGGGTCGGGACGATGTCGGTGAGCCGGGCGATCGCCCCCATGTCGAAGAGGAGGACGTGCAGCACCGCCCGGTGCCGGCGCATCAGGTCGAAGTACTCCTCCAGGAACCGGTCGAGGGAGGGCTCCCCTTCCGCCTCGGCCCGTTCCAGCAGCGCCTCGCCCTCCTGCAGGAGCGGCTGGACCACCTCGGCGAGCAGCTCCTGCTTCGAGGGGAAGTGATAGTAGAGCGCCGCCTTGGTGATCTCCAGCCGCTCGGCGATCTGGCGCAGGCTGGTGTCGGAGAACCCCTGCTGCCCGAAGAGCTCCAGCGCGGTCTCCCGGATCTCCGCCCGGGTGTCGGCGTTCCGCCTCGGCACGGCGCCCCCTTCTCTCTGCCCGTCTCCGCCCGTCCCCGCCATCCTATCCCACTACCTGCCGCCCGGTAAGTTACTTGCCGGGCGGCAAGTAAGCGGGGTAGCGTCGGCGGCAGGGGCGCGCTCCCGGCGCACGACCGGCGGCGCCCGCGCGGCCCGGAACGGAGGGACCCCATGCCCGGAACCGCTCCCGCCCGCACCGTCCTCATCGCCGGGGCCGGCATCGCCGGGCCCGCCCTCGCCTACTGGCTCCGCGAACGCGGCTTCGAGCCGACCGTGGCCGAGCGCGCGCCCGCGCTGCGCACCGGCGGCTGGGCGATCGACGTGCGCGGCGCCGCCACCGAGGTCGCCGCGCGGATGGGGCTGGCCGGCGCCGTCCGCGCCGCGGCCGTCGAGACCCGCTCCATCTCCCTCGTCGCCCCGGACGGCCGCCGGGGCGCCCGACTCGGGGCCGGGGCGCTCTCCCCCTCCGGCCGCGACGTGGAGCTGCTCCGCACCGACCTCGCCCGGCTGCTGCACGGCGCCTCGGCCGACGGCACCGAGTACCTGTTCGGCACCGCCGTCACCGGGGTGGAGGACCTGGGCGACCGGGTCCGGGCCGACTTCGACACCGCCCCGCCCCGCGAGTTCGACCTGGTCGTCGGGGCGGACGGGCTGCACTCCCCGGTCCGCTCGGCGGTCTTCGGCCCCGAAGAGCGCCACAGCCGCTTCCTCGGCGCCTACCTGTCGGTCTTCACCATGGAGAACCACCTCCGCCTGGACCGGGAGGTGCTGCTCTACAACACCCCCGGCATGCTGGCCGCGCTCCGCGGCGAGGATCCGGATGAGCGCGCCTACGCCATCCTGGCCATGCGGTCCGGGGAAGGGGAGCCGGTCCGCCACCGGGACGCCGGCGCGCAGCGGGCCGCGCTGCACGAGCGGTTCGCCGGCACCGGCTGGGAGGTCCCCGCGATCCTCGAAGGGCTGGACCGCTCCGGCGACCTCTATTTCGACTCCGCCACCCAGATCCGCATGGACCGCTGGTCGCGGGGGCGGGTCGTACTGCTCGGCGACGCCGGGTACTGCCCTTCGCCGCTCTCCGGCCAGGGGTCCAGCCTGGCCCTGGTCGGCGCCTACGTGCTCGCCGGGGAGCTGGCCGAGGCCGGCGGCGACCACCGGCGCGCCTTCGCCGGCTACGAGGCGGAGATGCGCGGCTTCGTCCGGCGCAACCAGAAGATCGCGCAGGCCGGGATGGACTTCCTGCTGCCCGCCACGCGCACCGGGCTGCGCGTCCGGTCGCTGGGGATGCGGGCCGCGGCGGGCCTCCCGGCGCTCGCCCGGTTCTCCTCCAAGATGGACCGGGCGTCCACCGCGATCGCGCTGAAGGAGTACCCGGGCGCCCCGCGCCGCGCCGCGGGGTGACCCGGATCGCCGTTTCCCGCCCCGCGCACGGGGAAGACCCTCAGCGCCCCCGACTCCAGAACCGGTTCCAGTACCGGATCGAGGTCCGGTCCCCTACTCCCGCAGGGCCGGCCGCGGACCCCTGCGAGGAGGAATGGCCAGACCCGGACCGGGGCGCGGAGCAGGCGCCCGCACCTCGGAAGGGATGCTCCTGATCGCCGCGCTGGCGGTGTCGGCCTCCGCCGTGGCGCTGGCCGGCCTCCAGCTGGACGGCGCCGTCCCCGCCGCGCTGCCGCTCTTCGCCGGGGTGCTGGGCGGCGGCGCGCTCGCCCTGCACCTGCTGCTGCGCCGGGTCGCGCCGCGGGCCGACCCGGTGCTGCTGCCGGTCGCGGTGGCGCTCAACGGGATCGGCCTGGCGGTCATCGGCGGGCTGGACGGCGCCTGGGACGGCGAGGCGCGGCGGCAGCTCGCCTGGACCGCGCTGGGCGCCGCGGCCTGCGCGGCCGTGCTGCTGCTGGTCCGCGAGCCGCGCCGGCTCCAGCGCTACCCCTACCTGCAGGCCGCCGCCGGCCTGGTGCTGCTCCTGCTGCCGGTGCTGCCGGTCGTCGGGGTGGAGCTGTACGGGGCGCGCCGCTGGGTCGCGGTGGGCGGCTACACGGTGCAGCCCTCGGAGTTCGCCAAGGTCGTGCTGATCGTCTTCCTCGCCGCCTACCTGTCGCACAAGGGTGAGGCGCTGGCGGTCGCCGGGCGGCAGCTGCGGGTGCGCGGGGTGAAGGTGTTCAGCCTGCCCCGGATGCGCGACCTGGGGCCGATGACGATCGCCTGGGGGTTCGCCATCCTGGTGCTGGTCGGCACCAAGGACCTGGGCACCTCGCTGCTGCTGTTCGCGGTCTTCCTCGCCATGCTCTACACCGCCACCCTGCGGAAGTCCTGGGTCGGCATCGGCCTGCTGATGTTCTCCGCCGGGGCCGCCGCGGCCTGGGCGATCTTCTGGCACGTGCAGAGCCGGGTCGAGATCTGGCTGCGCGCCTTCGACCCCGAGGTCTACCACGCCGAGTCCGGCGGCAGCCACCAGGTGGTGCAGGGGCTGTTCGCGCTGGCCGAGGGGGGCCTGACCGGGACCGGGTTCGGCGGCGCCCGCTCCACCGGGATCTTCGCCGCCGACAGCGACCTGGTCCTGGTCTCCATCGGCGAGGTCTACGGCCTCACCGGCCTGGCCGCCGTGCTCGTGCTGCTGCTCCTGCTGGTGGAGCGGGGCTTCCGGGCCGCCCTGGACGCCCGGGAGCGGTTCGCCTCCCTGCTCGCCTGCGGGCTGGCGTTCCTCTTCGCCTTCCAGGTCTTCGTGGTGCTGGGCGGGGCCACCCGGCTCATCCCGCTCACCGGGATGACCACGCCGTTCCTCTCCGCGGGCGGCTCCTCGCTGATCGCCGGCTGGGTGGTGGTCGGGCTGTGGCTGCGGATCAGCGACGCCGCGCACCGCCCGCCGCCGCAGCCCGCCGGGAACGAGCCGACCGAGATGATCCCGCTCCGCCCCCGATGACCGCGACGCCGCCGTCTCGACGGCCTTCGAGGCGGCGGCGTCGTCGCGTTCAGCGCCCGAGGGCGGGGGCGGGGATCAGTCCCGGGTGGCGGAGCGGGACCAGTGGTCGCGCCACTCCTGCCCGGTCAGCGAGCGCGGGTCGCGGCCGTCGGCGCGCGCCTCGGCCTCGGCCGCGCGCACCCGGGCGTCGAACCGGCGGGCCGCCGCGCGCAGGTCCATCTCCGGGTCGCCGCCGGAGCGGCGGTCCGCGTCGACCGCGGCGAACAGCGCACCGCCCTCCCCGCCGTCGTCGCCGATCAGGTCCTCGGGGACGCCGTTGCGCACCGCGCGCTTCTGCAGCTCGTAGGAGAGCAGCACGGCGGGCTGGGCGAACGGGACGCCCTCCAGCACCGAGGCGTCGGCGTCCCCCTTCTCCGCGCGCTCGGCGGCCTTGATCGCCTCCCAGTTGCCGCGCACCTCCTCGGTGCCGGCCACCTCGACGCCGGCGAAGACGTGCGGGTGCCGCCGGACCAGCTTGGCGATGACCGCGTCGGCGACGTCGTCCACGGTGAACCCGTCCGCCCCGCGCTCCTGGGCGATCCGGGCGTGGAAGACGACCTGCAGCAGCACGTCGCCGAGCTCTTCGCGGAGCGCGCCGAGGTCGCCGCGCTCGATCGTCTCCAGCGTCTCGTAGGCCTCTTCGATCAGGTACTTCGCCAGGGACCCGTGCGTCTGCTCGGCGTCCCAGGGGCACTTGCGGCGCAGCACGTCCATGACCTCGACCAGGTCCTGCACCCGCCGGCCGGGGGCGCCGGCCGGCCGCTCTTCGCTCATCGTCCGCTTCTCCTCACGTTCGTCAAGGCATGGGGGGCGGGCTAGCGGGTCGCTCCGGGGAGCCAGCCGCCCGCGCGCAGGGCGGAGAGGACCTCGGCCACCGACTCCGCCGGGTCCGCGCCGGCGGTGTCCAGCACCAGGTCGGCGTCGTCCGGCTCCTCGTAAGGGTCGGAGACCCCGGTGAACTCGGGGATCTCCCCGGCGCGGGCCTTGGCGTAGAGGCCCTTGCGGTCGCGCGCCTCGCACACCTCCAGCGGGGTGGCCACGTGCACCAGGAAGAAGTCGCCGCCCTCCTCGACCATGGCGCGCACCTCGGCCCGGGTGGCCGCGTACGGCGCGATCGGCGCGCACACCGCCACCCCGCCGTGCCGGGTGATCTCCGCGGCGACGTAGCCGATCCGGCGGATGTTCATGTCCCGGTCCTCCCGGGAGAAGGTGAGGCCCTTGGAGAGCATCCGGCGGACCACGTCGCCGTCGAGCAGGGTGACGGTCCGCCCGGCCCTGCGGACGCCCTCCGCGACCCCGCGGGCCACGGTGGACTTCCCCGAACCGGACAGGCCGGTGAAGAAGACGGTCAGGCCGCGGCTGGTGCGCGCCGGGCGGAGCCGGGCCAGCTCGGCGGCGACCCGGGCCGGGGTGAACCAGGCCGGCAGCGGCCGGCCGCGGGCCAGCATGCCGTCGACCTCGGCCGGGGCCGGCTCGTCGGCGGCGCGCTCCGCGGGCACCTCGGCCGCCGGCCGCCAGGAGCCCTTGGCGGTGTCGTAGCGCCACGGGCCCGGGTCGACCGCCGGCAGCGGCCCGCCGGGCGGCGCGGCGCCGCCCGCCCCGGGGGCGTCCGGGTCGGCCAGCAGGTGGGTGGCCCCGTAGGAGCGGGCGATGTAGGGGGCGAGCGCGTCGCCGTCGGCGCCCGGCGGCAGCGGCACCCCGGCGAACCAGGTCCGCGGCGGCATCAGCGGCTCGGCGGCCAGCACCGCGGCGGCGTCCCCCTCCCGCTCCAGCGGAAGCTCCAGCAGGACCAGCACCTCGGCGGAGCCGTCGGTGCCGAGCGAGTCGGCGGCCGCGCGGATCCGGGAGAGCGCCCGGTGGTGCAGCGGGCCGCGGGCGACCACCGCGAGCAGCGGGCCGCCGCCGCCCTCGGCCTCCCGGCGGGCGCGCAGCTGCCCGGGGGGCAGGCGGAGCGAGCGCATCGCCCCGTAGGCGGGCGGCCCGGCGAGCACGACCTCGCCGGCCAGCCGCGGGCCGGCGCCCCTGCCGTCGGGGGCGTCCGGGCCGGCCGTCCACCGCTCCGCGACCTCCAGTTCGGCCAGCGGCGCCCCTTCCGGGTCGGAGAGGATCACCCGCTCCGCGCCGGCCAGCTCCTCGGGGACCGGGAGGGTGACCGGGACCGGCCACGGCTCGCCGCCGAGCAGCCGGCCGTGCTCGGCCACGGAGCGCGCCTCGCGCTCGCCCATGAAGCCCGGGAGCGGGTATCCGCCGTTCAGGATGAGCTCCAGGTGGCCGAGGCTCACCGCGTCGGGCGCATGGACCGGGACCCGCCCGCCGGCCCCGGCTCCCTCTTCCCGCCCCGTGTTCAATCCGACCTCCGCGTTGGCCCGAAGTCCGTCCGTCGCTGCACAGCGTATTGGCACGGGGTCCGGCGCGGGCGGTCGGCCCGGCCCCCGCGACCTGCCGGGCGCCGGGTCCGGGCGCCGGGAACAGCGCGGGCCGCGGCGCCGTTGACCACTGTGTCGCCCCGTCCGCAGGCCGGCGCGGATCAGCACCGGTCGGGGTGCCGGGGAAGCGGGGCGGCAGTAGGCTTGGCGGAGGGGAGCCCGCACACGAACGACGGCGTCCCGCGGCCGCGCATGCCCGAGCCCCTCCGGTGCCCGGGGGCGGCCTCCGCAGCCGCCGCGCCGGGCACCACGTCACGCCGCGCGATCGGACCATCCGCCTCACGCCCCTGAATGGTGATATGAGCCTCTTTGGACTTCTCGCCGCCGTCGTGGACGACCCGGCGCTCAAGCAGACCATCGAGACCGCTCGCAGCGGCCACGACCCCAGCCTCGACGTCGTCGCCCCCGCGGCGCTCCGCCCCTTCCTGGTGGGCGCGCTCGCCGCGGACGCCCCGGTGGGCGCGGGCCGCCCCGTGCTCGCCCTGACGGCGACCGAGCGGGAGGCCTCCGACCTCGTCGAGGCGCTGGAGTCGCTGCTCCCCGAGCACTCGGTCGCGCTCTTCCCGGCCTGGGAGACGCTGCCGCACGAGCGGCTCTCGCCCCGATCCGACACGGTCGGCCGGCGCCTGGCGGTGCTGCGCCGGCTGGCCCACCCCGACCCCTCCGACCCGCTCGCCGCGCCGCTGAAGGTGGTCGTGGCGCCGGTGCGCAGCGTGCTGCAGCCGCTGGTCGGCGGGCTCGGCGACCTGGCCCCGGTGCGGGTCCGCCCGGGCGACGAGGTCGCCCTGGAGGACGTGGTGCAGGGCCTGGTCGACGCCGGGTACTCCCGGGTCGACCTGGTGGAGAAGCGCGGCGACCTGGCCGTGCGCGGCGGCATCCTGGACGTCTTCCCGCCCACCGAGGAGCACCCGCTGCGGCTGGAGTTCTGGGGCGACCAGGTGGAGGAGATCCGCTACTTCCAGGTGGCCGACCAGCGGTCGCTGCCCGACTCCGGGGCCACCGACGCCGCCTCCGGGCTGTTCGCCCCGCCCTGCCGGGAGCTGCTGCTCACCCCGGCGGTGCGCGAGCGCGCCGCCGCCCTGGCCGCCGAGCACCCGCAGCTCGCCGAGGTGCTGGGCAAGCTCGCCGACGGCGTCTCGGTGGAGGGCATGGAGGCGTTCGCGCCGGTCCTGGCCGACCGGATGCAGCCGTTCTTCGACTACCTGCCGCAGGGCGCGCACATCGTCGGCTGCGACCCCGAGCGGATCCGCAGCCGCGCCCTGGAGCTGGAGGCGACCAGCAAGGAGTTCCTGGACGCCTCGTGGATCAACGCGGCCTCCGGCGGGGAGGCCCCGATCGACCTGGGCGGGTCGGCCTACACCTCCATCTCCGAGCTGCGCTCCCAGGCGGACGGGCGCGGCCTGCCGTGGTGGACGCTGTCGCCGTTCGAGTCCGGCGAGGAGGCCGGGGCGGGCGCCCCGGTGACCATCGGCGCGGCCGAGGCCGACGCCTACCGCGGCGACACCGAGCGGGCCCTGGCCGACGTGAAGGGCTGGCTGCACGACGGCTGGCGGGTGGTCATGCTCACCCAGGGGCACGGCCCGGCCGAGCGGCTGGTCTCCATGCTGCGCGGCGCGGGGCTGGGCACCCGGCTCACCGAGGGGCTGCCCGAGCCGCCCGACCCGTCGGTGGCCACCGTGACCACCGGGCTGGTGCACCGCGGCTTCGTGTGGCGCTCGGTGCGCACCGTGGTGCTCACCGAGACCGACCTGGCCGGGCAGCGCGCGTCCACCCGGGACATGCGCAAGATGCCCAGCCGGCGGCGCGGCGCGGTGGACCCGCTGCAGCTCAAGTCGGGCGACCACGTGGTGCACGAGCAGCACGGCGTGGGCCGCTACATCGAGATGGTCAGCCGCACCATCCAGGGCGCCACCCGGGACTACCTGGTCATCGAGTACGCCGCCTCCAAGCGCGGCCAGCCCGGCGACCGGCTGTTCGTGCCCACCGACCAGCTGGACGAGGTCACCCGGTACGTCGGCGGCGAGGCGCCCACCCTGTCCAAGATGGGCGGGGCGGACTGGACCAAGACCAAGAACCGGGCCCGCAAGGTCGTCCGGGAGATCGCCGGCGACCTGATCCGGCTCTACTCGGCCCGCCAGGCCTCGCCCGGCCACGCGTTCGCCGCGGACACGCCCTGGCAGCGCGAGCTGGAGGACGCCTTCCCCTACGCCGAGACCCCGGACCAGCTCGCGGCGATCGAGGAGGTCAAGCGGGACATGGAGAAGTCGGTCCCGATGGACCGGCTGATCTGCGGCGACGTCGGCTACGGCAAGACCGAGGTGGCGGTGCGGGCGGCGTTCAAGGCCGTCCAGGACGGCAAGCAGGTGGCGCTGCTGGTGCCGACCACGCTGCTGGTCCAGCAGCACCTGTCCACGTTCAGCGAGCGGTACGCCTCGTTCCCGGTGTCGGTCCGGCCGATGTCGCGGTTCCAGACCGACGCCGAGGTGGAGGCGACCCGGGAGGGGCTGCGCAGCGGCGAGATCGACGTGGTCATCGGCACCCACCGGCTGCTGTCCGGGGAGACCCGGTTCAAGAACCTGGGCCTGGTGATCATCGACGAGGAGCAGCGGTTCGGCGTCGAGCACAAGGAGGCGCTGAAGCGGCTGCGCACCCAGGTGGACGTGCTGGCCATGTCGGCCACCCCGATCCCGCGGACCCTGGAGATGGGCCTGACCGGCATCCGCGAGATGACCACCATCCTCACCCCGCCGGAGGAGCGCCACCCGGTGCTCACCTTCGTCGGCCCCTACGAGGAGAAGCAGATCGCGGCGGCGATCCGGCGCGAGCTGATGCGCGAGGGCCAGGTGTTCTTCGTGCACAACCGGGTCGCCTCGATCGAGAAGGCCGCCGCGGCGCTGAGCCGGCTGGTGCCCGAGGCGCGGGTCGCCTACGCCCACGGCCAGATGAACGAGCAGCAGCTCGAACGCGTGATGGTGGACTTCTGGGAGAAGAACTACGACGTCCTGGTCTCCACCACGATCGTGGAGTCCGGGCTGGACGTGCCCAACGCCAACACGCTCATCGTGGACCGGGCCGACACCTACGGGCTGTCCCAGCTGCACCAGCTGCGCGGCCGGGTGGGCCGGGGCCGGGAGCGGGCCTACGCCTACTTCCTGTACCCGCCGGAGAAGCCGCTGACCGAGACCGCGCACGAGCGGCTGTCCACGGTCGCCCAGCACACCGAGACCGGCGCCGGCATGTACGTGGCCATGAAGGACCTGGAGATCCGGGGCGCCGGCAACATCCTCGGCGCCGAGCAGTCCGGCAGCATCGCCGGGGTCGGGTTCGACCTGTACGTGCGGATGGTCGGCGAGGCGGTGCGCGAGCTCAAGGGCGACGGCGCCGCCGAGGAGCCGGAGACCCGGGTGGAGCTGCCGGTCGACGCGCACATCCCGCACGACTACATCCCGGGCGAGCGGCTGCGGCTGCAGGCCTACAAGCGGATCGCCGGGGTCACCGGCGAGGAGGACATCGCGGCCGCCCGCGAGGAGCTGGTGGACCGGTACGGCGCCCCGCCGGAGCCGGTGGACAACCTGCTCCAGGTGGCCCGGTTCCGGGTGCTGGCCAAGTCCGCCGGCCTGACCGACGTGGTGCTGCAGGGCTCCCAGATCCGGTTCTCCCCGGTGGAGCTGCGCGAGTCGCAGGCGCTGCGGCTGCGCCGGCTGCACCCCAAGTCGGTCTACAAGGAGCCCTCCGGGACCCTGCTGGTGCCGGTCCCCAAGGCCGGCGGCCTGGGCGGCAGGCAGCTGCGCGACCTGGAGCTGCTGGCCTGGTGCACCGACCTGGTGCAGTCCGTGCTGGAGCCGGGCAAGCGGCTGCGGCAGGACTCCACCCCGGCCTGACCCCGGGTGCCGCCGGCCGCTCTGGTCTGAGGCCGGTGCCGCCGGCCGCCCCGCCCTCCGGGCGGCGGCCCCGGCGGCACCGGCCTCCCGCTCTCCGTCCGGCCGTCTCCCGGGCGGCCCGACCCGCACCGATGAACACGCAGAGTGACGGGGCGGGCCGGGGCGACGGGCGGCCGGGCACCCCCGGCCCCCTCTGAATTCGCACGCCGAAGCCTGTTTTCCGGTTTCGGACGATCAGGAATCGCCCCGTAGGTCAACCGCCCAGCACCCTCAAACGACTACTGTTGGTGTCGGTAAAGATACCTCCAGTATTCGCCGAGCCGCGCTCGGCGGGAAAGGGGCCGGGGGCCGCATGCAGACCGCCGATGCCGGACCGGAACTCAGGGACCACACGGACGCGCCGTGCCCCCGGCGGGCCGCCGCCCGTGCCGACCTGCCGCTGCCCCGGTGATGCGGGCCGTCCTCGCAGGGCCGCCCGCCGCCCAGGCGCGCACCGGGCACACCGGACGGCCCGCCGTCCGGCCGTCCTCCGGCCGCCCGCCCCGGTGGGCGCCGGGCCCGGGCCGGTCCGCGTTCCGGGTCCCCGCCGTCCCTATGGCGGCCGGGGCGGGCCGGATGGAGCGCGCCCGCGGCATGCTCCCGCCGCCCGGCCCCGGCCTGTGGGCGCTGTTCCCCCTCCGGCCGGCGGCGGGCCCGGCGTCCACCGACCCGGCACCGGAGGCGGCGGCGCCCGGTTCCGGCGGTCCGGCCGGCGCACCGATGCGGCCCGGCCGCCGCCTCCCGGCCACCGTGCTCCCGCTCGGGACGGCGCCGCCGCGGCCCTCCTTCCGCTCCCCGGTGGAGGGGCCGCCGTCCGGGCCGGCCGGCCCGGCCGCCCTCCTATCGGTCCCACTGCTGTTCTGGTACATGTTCTTCCATGTCGCGCTGACGGCGCCGCCGGCGGTCACCATGGCCGCCGCCGCCCTGCTCGGGCGGCGGGCTCGCGGCGCCTCCGCGGCGGCGGGGGGTGTCGCGCGGTGAACGGGGAAACCAGCTACCTGACCGACCTGGCGGAGATCCTCTGGCCTTGCGGCGGGCTGATGGGCAGGGGGGCCGAGCCCGCCGGCGGGGACCCGGGCCTCCCCGGCGCGGACGGGGAGGACACCGGCGGGCGCGGCGCCGCGGTCCGCGCCTACCTGCCGGTGCCCTCGGCGCACAACCCCCGGGTGATCGTGCCCGCCACCGACCGGTACGCGGCGGCGCGCGGCATCGCCGCGTTCTCCCAGCGGCACTCGTTCCGGGAGAGGGTCCGCACCGCCCTGCTGACCACCGCCTTCGCCAGCGGCATCGCGCCGCTGCTGCTCCGCGACCGGCTGCGGGTGGGCAGCGGGCGGACCATCGAGCACGCCCTGGCCGCCGCGCTGGACCGGGAGGTCGTGGTCGCCATCCACATCGGCCCGCCCCGGGCCAACCGGAAACCGGTGCTGCTGCTGCTCACCCCGGCCGGAAGGGCGGTCGGCTACGCCAAGGTCGGGGTGAACGACCTGACCTCGCGGCTGGTCCGGGACGAGACCCGGGCGCTGCACCTGCTCGCCGACGCCCGGCTGCCCGACATCACCGTGCCCCGGCCGCTGCACCAGGGCGAGTGGAACGGCCGCCCGCTGCTGGTGCAGGAGGCGCTGCCGGTCGGCGCGCAGACCGAGCGGCCCACCCGCCGCCAGCTGCTCCGCTGCGTCCTGCAGATCGCGGCGCTGGAGCGGCGGCCGGATCAGGTGCTGGCCGAGAGCGGCTACCGCGCCCGCCTGGAGCAGCGGATCGACTCCCTGGGCAGCCGCCCGGAGGCGCCCCGGCTGCGCGCGGCGCTGCGCGCCCTGCCCGCCGTCCGGCTGCCGTTCGGGGCCTGGCACGGCGACCTGACCAGGTGGAACGTGGCAGGCACGCCGCGCCGCGCGTTCGTCTGGGACTGGGAGCGGCTCGCCTTCGACACCCCGCTGGGCTTCGACGCCCTGCACTACGAGCTCAACGAGTGCGTGCAGGGCGGGGTGCATCCCGGCGTGCACCGCTGGCTGGACACCGGCGCCCGGCTGCTGTGCGACCCGATGGTCACCGCCGCGGGGATGCGGCCGCAGGCCGTGCCCACCGTGATGGCGCTCTACCTGATCGAACTGGCCGCCCGCTACCTGCAGGACCGCCGGGACGAGGCCGGCGGGCACCTGGCCGCCGTCGACGACTGGCTGCTCCCCGCCCTGGAAGGGCTGGGCGAGCGCGCCACCGCCGAGGCCGGCCTCCCCGGCTGAGCCCTCCCCGCCCCCGGCGCCCGGCCCTCCGCCGCCTCCACCGGTTACCGAGGCGGCGGAGGGCCGCGGCCGCCGCGGGGCGGGGCGCACACCCCCGCCCCGTGGAAAGGCCCCATGCCCGTTCCCCGGCGAGCGGCCCGCCGGACGCGCGCCCGGGCCGCGACCGGTCCACCGGTTTCACTGAAAGCGAATACTCGATCACTCAAAGTCATGCGATCATGTCGGCGTGCCAACGACGCCACCCGCACCGGTCCTGCTCGTCGCCTCCAGCGGCGGCCACCTGGCCCAGCTGTGGTCGCTCCGCCCGTGGTGGTCCGGGCGCGCACGGGCCTGGGTCACCTTCGACACCCCCGACGCCGCGGCGCTGCTCGACGGCGAGGAGGTGCACTGGGCCCGCCGCCCCACCACACGCCGCATCGCCGATCTGCTGCGCAACACCGGGCTGGCCGCCCGGGTCCTCACCGCCCGGCGCCCCGCCGCGGTGGTCAGCACCGGCGCCGGCGTCGCCCTGCCGTTCTTCGTCCTCGCCCGGCTGCTCCGGGTGCCCACCGTCTACATCGAGGTCTACGACCGGATCGAGACCCCCGCCCCGACCGCCCGGCTCTGCCGCCCCTTCACCACCCTCTTCCTGGCCCAGTGGGAGGAGCAGCGCGCCTTCATGCCGTCCGCCATCACCGTGGGGCCGCTGCTGTGACCGACATCGACGACGCCCCGGCGCCCGCTCCCACTCCCGCCCCTGTCCCCGCGGAGCCGCCGGCGGGCACCCCCGACCCGCGGCCGCTGGTCCTGGTCACCGTCGGCACCGACCGCCACCCGTTCCGCCGCCTGGTCTCCTGGGCCGACGCCTACGCCCGGGAGCACCCCGGCGTCCGGGTCCTGGTGCAGCACGGCCGGACCCCGCGCCCCGCGCACGCCGAGGCCGCCGAGTTCCTCTCCCCCAGCGAGCTGGCCGACGCCATGTCCGAGGCGGCGGTGGTGGTCACCCACGGCGGGCCCGGTTCGATCGTCGCCGCCCGCCGCGCCGGCCACCTGCCCGTCGCGGTCGCCCGCGACCCCGAGCTCGGCGAGCACGCCGACGACCACCAGCTGCGCTTCGTCGCCCGGCTGGACACCTCCGACCTGGTGCGCTCCTGCTCCAGCCCGCAGCAGCTGTCCACCTCGCTGGACCGGGCGGTCGACCGGCCCGGGGAGTTCCGGATCGGCCCGGAGGCCGGCCCCCGCCCCGAGGCCGCCGCCCACCGCGCCGGCGAGCTCATCGACCTGCTCGCCCCGCCCGCGCCCGGCGAGCGGCCGCCCGCCCCGGCCGCCCCGGCCGCCCCGGACCGCACCGGCTGGCCGGACGTCACCGCGATCGTGCCCACCCGGGAGCGACCGGACCTGCTCCGCCGCACGCTGCGCTCGATCACCGGGCAGGACTACCCCGGGGTGCTGCGCACCATCGTGGTCTTCGACAACGACGACCCCGACCCGGCGCTGGCCGACGACGACCCGCGCCGCCCGGTGCGGGTCATGGCCAACAACCGCAGCCCCGGCCTGGCGGGCGCCCGCAACACCGGCATCCTCGCCGCCTCCGGCGAGCTGGTCGCCTTCTGCGACGACGACGACACGTGGCTGCCGGGGAAGCTCCGCCGCCAGGTGGAGGCGCTGCTCGCCGCTCCGGGGGCCGAGATCGTGTGCTGCGGCATCCGGGTCGTCTACGAGCGCACCGAGGCCGAGCGGGTGCTGGACCGGACCTCGGTCGCCTTCGCCGACCTGCTCGCCTCCCGCTTCGCCGAGCTGCACCCGTCCACCTTCGTGATCCGGCGCAGCGCGCTGGTGGACGGCTGCGGCGCCGTCGACGAGGAGCTGCCCGGCGGCTACGCGGAGGACTACGAGCTGCTGCTCCGCCTGGCCCGGCGGGCACCGGTGCGCACCGTCCCGGAGACCAGCGTGCGGGTGCTCTGGCACCGCCGGTCGCACTTCGCGGGCCGATGGCGCACCATCGCGTCCGCGCTGGGCCGACTCCTGGAGCAGTACCCGGAATTCCGGCTGGTCCCCCGCGGCCACGCCCGGATCGCCGGCCAGGTCGCCTTCGCCGAGGCCGCCGCGGGCCGCCGCCGCGCCGCCCTCCGCTGGACCCTGGCCACCCTCCGCGCCCGCCCCGCGGAACCCCGCGCCTACCTGGCCCTGGCGGTGGCCTGCGGCCTCTCCCCGGAGTTCGTCCTGCGCACCCTGCACACCCGCGGCAGGGGCCTCTGACCCGACCGCCGCACCGCTCCGGGAAGTGGCCGGAAACCGCGTTCCCACCCGGAAGAACCCCCGTTCGAGCAGGGTGCGCCCCGCATGCGCGGGGATGGCCCCTCCCTAAAGGGCAGGAGGTTGCCCTCCAGGTCGTGCGCCCCGCGTGCGCGGGGGCGGTCCCGGGCGATCGCCGCGCTCGCCGTGGTCGACGGCTTACTCCCTGCGGGAGGCGGAAGCGGCCCGGGGCCCGTCCGGCTACGGGTCGGACGGGTCGGCGGCGGGCAGCCCCGGGGCCGCGTGGCCGGGTGAGGGGTTCGGCGGCATGCCCTCGGGCGGGCGGTGCGGCGCGGTCTCCGCACCGCTCGGCGGGGCCGGCGGGGGCTCCGGCCCGGTCGGCCGGGCCGTTCCCGCGTCCCCGCAGGCCACCACCAGCACGGCCGCGGCCGCCACGGCCGCCCCCACCCGCGCACTCCGCGTCCGGACACCGGTCCACCGCTCATCGACCATCGTCGGCCCCCTCCCGGCTCGCCATGGCCGCGCCCTCCGGGCACACCACGAGCAATTACCATGAGTGCCGATACGACCACTCAATGCGGTGGATCGCGGCGTGTCTCCGCACCGATCGGGCGAAATCCTCAAGTCCCCCGCGAGGGCGCGGAATCCGCGAATCGCACAGGGCCGCCGACGGCCGGGGCCGGGATCCGGACCGGCTCGATATCCGGATCTGCACCGCTCCGGAAAGGTCCGGGCGGAGACGGCCGGCCGCTGCCCGCCTGGGCGCGCGATCGGCGGACCGGGCCCCCGATATCCGCCGCATTCGGCGGTGGTCCCCAGTTCAGGGGGCGCGACGATGAAGCGGAACCGCCATCGCGCGGCGGGGAACACAGGACTCTCCGCAGGTGGACGCCGCCGCCCGCCCCGGAGCGGCCCTCTCTCCCGCCCCCGGCCGCCCCCTGCCCGGCACTCCGCCGCCGGGCGGTACCCCCTCCGGGCGGCACCCGGCGGCGGGATGCGGTACATCGCCGCCGAACTGCCGCTGCGCCTCACCGGCCCGGCCGCCCCTCCCCGGTGATCCCGGCGCCGCGGCCCTGCCGGCGCGCTCCGACGGGGCCGCGGCGCGGAGATCATCGCAGGGCGGGAGCTCGGTCGCAGGCGAGTACCATTCCGGCGCCCACCGTGGCGTTGGTGTGCTCGTCGATCAGGATGAAGCCGCCGGTGGCCCGGTTCCGCTTGTAGGGGTCGACGAAGAGCGGCTGGGCCGCGCGGAGCACGACCCGGCCGATCTCGTTGAGGTCCAGCCCGTCGGCGGACTCGTCCCGGTGCAGGGTGTTGACGTCCAGCCGGTAGAGCAGGTCGCGGACCATCACCTTGGCGGTGCGGGTGGTGTGCTTGACCAGCAGCCGGGAGCGCGGGGTGAGCTTCTTGGCCTCCGACATCCAGCAGACCATCGCGTGCACGTCCCGCGCCTCGGCGGGGCGGTTGTTCGGGCGGCAGATCATGTCCCCGCGGGAGACGTCGATGTCGTCCTCCAGCAGCAGGGTGACCGACATCGGGGAGAACGCCTCGTCCACGTCGCCGCCGGCGGTCGCGATCCGCTTGATCCGGGTGGTCAGCCCGGACGGCAGGTGCACCACCTCGTCGCCCCGGCGCAGCACGCCGCCGGCCACCTGGCCCGCGTAGCCCCGGTAATCGTGCAGCTCGGGGTCGTCGGCCTTGTGCGGCCGGACCACGTACTGCACCGGGAACCGGGCGTCGATCAGGTTCCGGTCCGAGGCGATGTGCACGTTCTCCAGGTGGTGCAGCAGCGACGGCCCCTCGTACCAGGGCATCTCCGGGGAGCGCTCCACCACGTTGTCGCCGTGCAGCGCCGAGATCGGGATGAACGCCAGGTCGGCGACGTCCAGCTTGGCGGCGAAGTCGGTGAACTCGCGGCGGATCTCCTCGAACCGGTCCCGGTCGTAGTCGACCAGGTCCATCTTGTTCACCGCCACCACCAGGTGCGGCACCTGGAGCAGGGTGGCCAGGAACGCGTGCCGGCGGCTCTGCTCCTGCAGGCCCTTGCGCGCGTCCACCAGGATGACCGCCAGGTCGGCGGTCGACGCGCCGGTCACCATGTTCCGGGTGTACTGGATGTGCCCGGGGGTGTCGGCGATGATGAACGTCCGCCGGGGCGTGGCGAAGTAGCGGTAGGCCACGTCGATGGTGATGCCCTGCTCGCGCTCGGCGCGCAGCCCGTCGGTGAGCAGCGCCAGGTTGGCCTGCTCCTCGCCGCGGCTGCGGCTGGTCCGCTCCACCGCGTCGAGCTGGTCTTCGAAGATGGACTTGGAGTCGTAGAGGAGGCGCCCGATCAGGGTGCTCTTGCCGTCGTCGACCGAGCCGGCCGTGGCGAACCGCAGGATGTCAGTGCTCATTGCTCGCGCTTCCAGGGGAGTCGGGACCGGGGAGGGGGCGGGGGCAGGGGTCAGAAGTAGCCTTCGCGCTTGCGGTCCTCCATGGCCGCCTCGCTCGCGCGGTCGTCGGCCCGGGTCTGGCCGCGCTCGGTGATCCGGGTCGCGGCGATCTCGGCGATGATCTCCTCGATCCCGGTGGCCGTGGAGCGGACCGCGCCGGTGCAGGACATGTCGCCGACGGTGCGGTAGCGGACGCTGGCCTCGAAGACCTCTTCGTCGGCGTCCCGGTTCACGAACGGCCCGTCGGCGAGCAGGATGCCGTCCCGCTCGAAGACCCGGCGCCGGTGCGCGCGGTAGATCGAGGGCAGCTCCAGGCCCTCCCGGGCGATGTAGCCCCACACGTCCAGCTCGGTCCAGTTGGAGATGGGGAAGACCCGGATGTGCTCGCCGCGCTCGATCCGGGTGTTGTACAGGCCCCACAGCTCCGGGCGCTGTGCCTTGGGGTCCCACTGGCCGAACTCGTCGCGGAAGGAGAAGACCCGCTCCTTGGCGCGGGCCTTCTCCTCGTCCCGGCGGGCGCCGCCGAAGGCGGCGTCGAAGCCGTGCTCCTCGATCGCCTCCAGCAGCGCCGCGGTCTGCAGCCGGTTCCGGCTGGCCCAGCGGCCGGTGGGCTCGGTGACCTTGCCCTGGTCGATCTGGTCCTGCACCGAGGCGACCACCAGCTCGACGCCGGCCTCGGCGACCCGGCGGTCGCGGAAGTCCATCACCTCGGGGAAGTTGTGCCCGGTGTCGACGTGCATCACCGCGAACGGGATGCGGCCCGGCCAGAACGCCTTCTGCGCCAGGTGCAGCAGGACGATGGAGTCCTTGCCGCCGGAGAAGAGCAGCACGGGGCGCTCGAACTCCGCGGCGACCTCGCGCATGATGAAGAGCGCCTCGGCCTCGAGGTGATCCAGCTGGGACAGCCGGTACCGCCCCGCCTCCGCAGTGGTGCCCATCTTTCCGCCTCGCTCCCGTGCGTCACGCCGGACGGGAGCGCCCCGGTCGCGATCAGTTCACCGAGTGCGGACCCGCCCCGTCCCGATCCGCCACTTCGCGGATGCTGGCCAACAACATACCCGACAATTCCGGTCGGCATACAAGGATATCCGGAAGTGACGGATCCGACTCGTTGTACCGCAGCTCGGAGCCGTCGATCCGGGAGGCGTGCAGGCCGGCGGCCTTCGCCACCGCCACCGGGGCCGCGCTGTCCCACTCGTACTGCCCGCCCGCGTGCACGTAGATGTCGGCGATCCCGAGCAGCACCGCGCAGATCTTCGCCCCCGCCGACCCCATCGGCACGACCTCCGCGCCGAGCCGGTTGGCCATCAGCTCCACGAACGCCGGCGGCCGGGTCCTGCTGGTGGTGATGCGGAGCCGCTGGTCGGCCGGGCGCTCGTCGGGCAGCCACGGCGGGTCCACCGTGGACAGCGCGCTGCCCTGCGCCGGGAGCGCCACCGCGCCCGCCGCCAGCTCGCCGTTCTCCCACAGCGCCACGTGCACCGCCCAGTCGGTCCGGCCCGCCTCGGCGAACTCCCGGGTTCCGTCCAGCGGGTCGATGATCCACACCCGCCGGGCGCTCGCCCGCGCCGGATCGTCCACCCCCTCCTCGGAGAGGACCGCGTCGCTCGGGCGCAGCCGCCCCAGCGCGGAGAAGAGGAACTCATGGGAGGTCCGGTCGCCCAGGGTGCGCAGCACCTCCGGCTCGGCGAACCCGTGCCGGGCCCGCAGCCGGAGCAGCCGCTGCCCCGCCTCGGTCGCCAGGTCCCGCGCCACCTCATGATCGTTTCTGATGCTGCTCACCGGCCTCTGTACGCTCCCGCCCCGCGGATCACCGCTGACCACGTCTTCCAAAGGATCTGCACGTCCGAAGTCGGCGACCAGTTTTCCACGTAACGGGGATCCAGGCGGACCGACTCCTCCCAGGAGGGATCGGATCGCCCGCTCACCTGCCACGCCCCGGTCGTCCCCGGCTCGGCGCCCGCGCGCGCCGTGCCCGTGGCGCGCGCCTCCTCGGGCGGCCTCCGAGGGCCCCCGCGCTTCCTGAGCGGCACACCGTCGTGCCCGTCGGCGGCCGCCGGCGCGTCCTTCGGCTCTTCGGCCGCCGCAACCATGGTACGGAACCGGGCAAGGGCCCGCCCGCCGGAACGTCGCCGGCCCGCCGTCCGCGGCGCTGCGCAGAGGAGGAGGCGCGGGCCGGGCTCCGGCCTGCGGAGGGCGACCGGTCGCGTCCGTCCGATCGCACACGGTGACGGAGCGGGAGCGAGAAAAGACCCGGTCCGCGGACCGGGTCCTCCGCTCCGCCGGCCCGGAGACCGGGAGGCGGTACGGAATCAGGAGGCGGTGTGGAAGACGTTCTGCGCGCGCTCCAGCCCCTCGCCGATCAGCGCCTCCACCGCGTCCGCAGCCCGCTCCACCTCCAGCGGGAGGTCCTTGCGCTCCGTCGAGGAGAAGTCCTTCAGCACGTAGGCCGCGGGGTCCATCCGCCCCGGCGGGCGGCCCACCCCCACCCGCACCCGCAGGTAGTCCGGACCGGACAGGGACGCGGTGATCGACCGCAGGCCGTTGTGGCCGCCGGAGCCGCCGCCCCGCTTCAGCTTGACCGCGCCGAACGCGATGTCCATGTCGTCGTGGACCACCACGATGCGCTCCATCGGGACCTTGTAGAACCGGCTCAGACCGGACACCGGGCCCCCGGAGAGGTTCATGTAGCTGCGCGGCTTGGCCAGCACCGCGGGGGCGCCCGCCACCCGCGACTCGGCCACCTCGGCGTGCACCTTGTGCGCCTTCCACCGGTCGCGCCGCCGCTCGGCCAGCGCCTCCACCACCATGAAACCGATGTTGTGCCGGTTGCCGGCGTACTTCGGCCCCGGGTTGCCCAACCCGACCACCAGCCACCGCTCGGTCTCCGCCACGCCCGTCTCCCCGTCCCCGGCCCGCTCCGGACCGGCCGCATCCCGCACAGACAACGATGCGCGGCCTCCCAGCACACGCCTTAGGAGACCACGCATCGAAAAAGACCCGCTTCCGTTCGGAAAGAACCGGAAAAGGAAAGGCCGACTACTCGGCGGAGGCCTCCGCGGCCTCGCCCTCGGCGGCCTCTTCGCCCTCGCCCTCGGCGGGCTCCTCGGCGGCCGGCGCCGAAACGCTCAGCACGATCGCCTCCGGGTCGGTGACCAGCTCGACGCCGGCCGGCAGCTTGAGCTCGGCGGCGGTGACGCTGGTGCCGACCTCGAGGCCCTCCACCGAGAACTCCACGCCCTCGGGGATGTGGGTCGCCTCGGCGGCGACCTCGACCGAGACCAGGTCCTGGGTGACGATGCCGCCGGGGGCGACCTCGCCGGTGAGGGTCACCGCGATCTCGACGTTGACCTTCTCGCCCTTCTTCACGACGAGCAGGTCGACGTGCTCCAGGAAGCCCTTGATCGGGTCCCGCTGCACGCTCTTGGGCAGGACCAGGTTCTCGGCGCCCTCGACACCGTCCACGCGCAGCAGCACGTTCGGGGTCTTCAGGGCCAGCATCAGGTCATGGCCGGGAAGCGTGATGTGGCGCGGCTCGGTGCCGTGGCCGTAGAGGACGGCCGGCACCTTACCCGCGCGGCGGGCGCGACGCGCGGCGCCCTTGCCGAATTCCGTGCGCGGCTCGGCAGCGATGCGTACCTCGGACACGACAAAACTCCTCGGAGGTTCGTCCCCGCGGCGGCGGGGAACACGACTTCTCTGAAACGACTCCCGCGGGACGGGAGAGCTCACGGGATCTGTCCCGCGGGCAGGCGGAGACGCCGAAGCGCGCCGCGCCCGGGCACGGCGCCCGCGGAAGGCGAACACTCCGCGAACGCGTGGACCCCGCGGACACGGGGACACTCCGTCCAGTCTACTGCCTCAGCGGACGGGTTCGGCACAGCGAGCACCGGGAGGGGCGCCGCGCGCCCCTCCCGGCCGCACCCGGTCAGCCCTCGAACAGGCTGGTGACCGAGCCGTCGCTGAACACCTCGTTGATCGCGCGGGCCAGCAGCGGTGCGATGGACAGCTGCGTCAGCTTCTCGAAATCCCGCTCCTTGGGGATGGGGAGCGAGTTGGTGATCACGACCTCGGAGATCTTCGAGTTCTGCAGCCGCTCCGCGGCCGGCCCGGACAGCACGCCGTGCGTGGCCGCCGCGATCACGTTGCTCGCGCCCTGCTCGAAGAGGGCGTCGGCCGCCTTCACGATCGTCCCGGCGGTGTCGATCATGTCGTCCACCAGGATGCAGGTGCGGCCCTCCACCTCGCCGACGACCTCGTGCACCTTGACCTGGTTGGCGACCTCCGGGTCGCGCCGCTTGTGGATGATCGCCAGCGGCAGGCCCAGCCGGTCCGCCCACCGGTCCGCGGTGCGCACCCGCCCGGCGTCCGGCGAGACCACCGTGGCCTCGGCCCCGGCGACCTTGTCCTTGATGTAGTCCGCCAGCAGCGGAAGCGCGAACAGGTGGTCCACCGGGCCGTCGAAGAAGCCCTGGATCTGGTCGGTGTGCAGATCGATCGCCATCAGCCGGTCCGCGCCGGCGGTGGCGAACAGGTCCGTCATCAGCCGCGCGGTGATCGGCTCCCGCCCCAGGTGCTTCTTGTCCTGCCGGGCGTAGCCCAGGAACGGTGTGATCACCGTGATCCGCTTGGCCGAGGCGCGCTTCAGCGCGTCCACCATGATCAGCTGCTCCATGATGGACTCGTTGATCGCACCCGAGTGCGACTGCAGCACGAAGGCGTCGCTCCCGCGCGCCGACTCCAGGTAGCGGACGTACATCTCGCCGTTGGCGAAGTCCTGGAACTTCGTCGGCACCACCTGGATGCCCAGCTGCTCGGCCACCTGCTCCGCCAGCTCCGGATGGGTACGCCCGGAGAAGAGCATGAGCTTCTTCTGACCCGCGGCCTTGATGCCGGTCACTTCTGAATCCCCCACAGACACAGTTCACTCGCCTAGCCGGCGATGCCGTTCGCCCTGCCGGCGACGTTATTCGCGGTCCTGCCCGTCACCGAGCGCCCGCTCCGCGGCCTCCGCCGCGGGCGTGCCCGGACGGCGCCGCTGCACCCACCCCTCGATGTTGCGCTGCTCGCCGGCCGAGACCGCGAGCGCGCCGGGTGGGACGTCCTTGCGGACCACCGTGCCGGCGCCGGTGTAGGCGCCCTCCCCCACCTTCACCGGCGCGACGAACATGTTGTCGCTGCCGGTGCGGGCGTGGTCTCCGATGGTGGTCCGGTACTTGTTCACGCCGTCGTAGTTCACGAACACCGAGGAGGCGCCGATGTTGACGCCCTCGCCGATGTCGGCGTCGCCCACGTAGGTGAGGTGGGGGACCTTCGATCCCGCACCGATGGTGGACTTCTTCACCTCGACGAAGGTGCCGACCTTCGAGCCGTCCCGCAGCTCCGCGCCGGGGCGCAGGTAGGCGAAGGGGCCCACCTTGGCCCCCGGGCCGATCTCGGCCGACTCCGCGTAGGTCTCGCGGACCTCCGCGTCGGCGCCCACCGAGGTGTCGGTCAGGGTGCTGCCCGGGCCGACCACCGCGCCCTCGCCGATCCGGGTGCGGCCGCGCAGCCGGGTGCCCGGCTCGACCAGCGCGTCCCGGCCGATCTCGACCTCGGCGTCCACCCAGGTGGAGGCCGGGTCGACCACGGTGACGCCGGCCCGCATGTGCGCTTCGAGCAGCCGGTCGTTGAGCAGCCGGCGCGCCTCGGCGAGCTGCACCCGGTCGTTCACGCCCTGGATCTCCACCCAGTCCTCGGCGGCGGCGGCGTCCACCCGGTGCCCGTCGCCGCGCAGGATCGCCACGGCGTCGGTGATGTACTCCTCGCCCTTGGCGTTGTCGGTGGAGAGCCGGTCGACCACCCGGGCCAGCAGCGCGCCGTCGAAGGCGTACATGCCGGAGTTGATCTCGTCCACGGCGCGCTGCGCCTCGTCGGCGTCGGCGTGCTCGACGATCTCGGTGAAGGCGCCGCCGGCGTCGCGCACCACCCGGCCGTAGCCGGCCGGGTCGGGCACCTTCGCGGAGAGCACGGTCACCGCGTTGCCGGCGGACTCGTGCGCGGCGACGAGGTCGGCCAGGGTGCGGCCGCGCAGCAGCGGGGTGTCGCCGTAGGCGAGCACGACGGTGCCGGAGAGCTCGACGCCCTGCGCGGCGAGCTCCTGCACGGCCATCCGGACCGCGTGCCCGGTGCCGTTCTGCTCGTCCTGCACGGCGGTGGCGACCTGCGGGGCCGCCTCCTTCAGGTACTCGGCGACCTGCTCCCGGCCGTGCCCCACGACGACGACGGTCCGCTCGGGGCCGAGCTCGCCGGCGGCGGCGAGCACATGGCCGAGCATGGGCCGCCCGCAGAGCTCGTGCAGGACCTTGGGAAGCCTGGACTTCATACGGGTGCCCTCGCCCGCCGCGAGGACGATGACGGCAGCCGGGCGGCTCACGCTCACTGGCGGAGACTCCTCATGTCGCTGGCGGATGGGTGCAAAAGTCGAACTCGCCACGCCGAGGCCCGGAACGGACCGGGGCCGCGCCGCCGACGTGACCGCGCCGACGCGACGGGGCGCCCCCGCGGGCCCGCGGGGCCACAGGGCTGGAGCGGACGCTCGAACGAGCGCCCACCGCACGCGGAACAGGGGCGACCCAGGGGCCGACATGGGAAGGATACATGCGCCCGTCCGGCTTTCACTGACCGGTCCACACCCCTGTGGACGACGGGCGGGCGGAGGCGCCCACCGGCGCTTCGGCGCGGACTCGCGCGGCACGGCCGGGGGTTGCGCGGGAGCGCCGCGGGCGCGGGAGGCCGGAGGGGCGGGGGCTCACGCCCCTGGTGTGAGATTCGCCGGCGGCGGACGTCCGCGCAGGCCGACAGAGAGATGCTCCCGGGTCAGGACTCGAACCCGAACCTGAAGTCTCCAAAGGACCCCGTGCTGCCAATTACACCACCCGGGAAAGACGGGAAACCACCGCCGACCCGGGCCTCGACCCGGGCGGTGAACCGGTCCCGCAAGGCCAACCCTAGCCGGTCGCCCCCGCGGATCGCACATGCGTTTGCCCGCGCCGCGCACCCGTCCGCCCTCGTTCCCCGAAGGACCCACTTGCCAAACCTACGGTTTCGTAGGTTACGGTTTCGTAGGTAAGCCGGGCGGTACGGGTGGCGGGAGCGGTTTCCGCGCGTGCACACCCCTCCGGGTCGCACGGCCGTGACATCGAGACAGCTGGATGGACTCATGACCGCAGTGACCGAAGGCTCGCCCGCGGCCGCGAAGCGCGCCCCCGAGCCCGAGCTCGATCCGGAAGGCGCCAGCAAGGCGCAGCGGATCACCGTCTTCTTCTTCGTCCTGGTCCCGCTGCTGGCCCTGGTGGCCGCGGTGCCCTTCGCCTGGGGGTGGGGGCTGACCTGGACCGACATCATCATCGGCGCGGTCTTCTACGTGATCGGCGGACTCGGCATCACCGTCGGCTTCCACCGCCACTTCACGCACGGCTCGTTCAAGGCCAACCGGCCGCTGCGCATCGCCCTCGCGGTCGCGGGCAGCCTGGCCATCGAGGGCAGCGTGATCAAGTGGGTGGCCGACCACCGCCGGCACCACAAGTACGCCGACCACGAGGGCGACCCGCACTCGCCGTGGCGCTTCGGCGACGACTGGCGCTCGGTCGCCAAGGGCCTGTTCTACGCGCACATGGCCTGGATGTTCCTCAGCGAGGAGAAGACCTCGCCGAAGCGGTTCACCCCGGACCTGCTCAAGGACAAGGACGTGGTCCGGGTCGACCGGATGTTCATCCCGCTGGTGCTGTTCTCGCTGCTGGCCCCGGCCGCGATCGGCGGCCTGGTGACGATGTCCTGGTGGGGCGCGTTCACCGCGTTCTTCTGGGGCGGTCTGGTCCGGGTCGCGCTGCTGCACCACGTGACCTGGTCGGTGAACTCGATCTGCCACACCATCGGCGAGGAGAACTTCGAGGTCCGGGACCGGTCCCGGAACGTGTGGTGGCTGGCCATCCCCTGCTTCGGCGAGTCCTGGCACAACCTGCACCACGCCGACCCCACCTGCGCCCGGCACGGCGTGCTCAAGGGCCAGGTCGACATCTCCGCCCGCACCATCTGGCTGTTCGAGAAGCTCGGCTGGGCCACCAAGGTCCGCTGGCCCAACGCCGAGCGCCTCGCGGCGAAGCGCGTGAGCGTCTAGAGTCGGGAACCATCATGGAAGCCGTGGGAGAGAAGAAGCCCCGGCCCCGCCGCAAGCGGATGACCGGCAAGGAACGGCGGGAGCAGCTCCTCGGCATCGGTCGCGAGCTGTTCGCCGAGCGCGGCTTCGATGGGACCTCGATCGAGGAGATCGCGGCGCGGGCCGGCGTCTCCAAGCCCGTGGTCTACGAGCACTTCGGCGGCAAGGAGGGCATCTACGCCGTCGTCGTGGACCGCGAGATGCAGAAGCTGCTGGGCATGGTCGGCGAGTCGCTGACCGCCGACCACGCCCGGGGCAAGATCGAGAACGCGGCGCTGGCCCTGCTGCAGTACATCGAGGAGAGCAGCCAGGGCTTCCGCATCCTGGCCCGCGACTCGCACGCCGCCTCCGGCACCGGCAGCTTCGCGAGCCTGATCAGCGACATCGCCACCCAGGTGGAGCACATCCTGGCCGAGGAGTTCAAGCGGCGCGGGTACGACCCGAAGCTGGCCCCGATGTACGCCCAGTCGCTGGTGGGCATGGTGGCCCTGACCGGCCAGTGGTGGCTGGAGGTGCGCAAGCCCAAGCGCGAGGTGGTGGCGGCGCACCTGGTGAACCTGGCCTGGAACGGGCTGTCCGACCTGGACGCCCGGCCCCGGCTGGAGTCGGTCTCCCGCAAGCGCAGGTCGGAGTAGCCGGGAGGCGCCGCGCGGCAGGCTCATGCAACACCAGGCACCGAAGACCAAAGGCCGGACACCGAAGACCGGGCACCGAAGACCAAAGGCCGGACACCGAAGACCAGGCACCGAAGACCAAAGGCCGGACACCGAAGACCAGGCACCGAAGACCAAAGGCCGGACACCGAAGACACTATCTTGATATCAAGAGATAGGGTGTCCTCATGCACGATGAGGTTGACGGTCTGGTCGAGGCATGGCGCGCCGAGCGCCCGGACCTCGACGTGGAGCCGCTGCAGGTGCTCAGCCGGGTCTCCCGGCTCTCCCGCCACCTGGACCGCGCCCGGCGGACCGTGTTCACCGAGCACGACCTGGAGCCCTGGGAGTTCGACGTGCTGGCGGAGCTGCGCCGCTCCGGCGCGCCCTACGAGCTCAGCCCGGGCCGGCTGCTCCGCGCCACCCTCGTCACCTCGGGGACGATGACCAACCGCATCGACCGGCTGGCCGCGGCCGGCCTGGTCCGGCGCCGCCCCGACCCCGCCGACAAGCGCGGCGTGCTGGTGCGCCTCACCGACGAGGGCCGGACCCGGGTGGACGCCGCCCTGGAGGACCTACTGGGCTACGAGGAGACACTGCTGAAGCCGATCCCGGCCAAGGACCGGCGGCGGCTGGCGGCGCTGCTGCGCTCGGTGCTCTCCCCCCTCGACGGCTAGACCACCTCAAGGCGATGATCTTGACGTTGCGGGGGTGTCGGAGCGCTCCGACACCCCCGCAACGTCAAGATCATCGGGGAAGCGGCGCCGGCTGCGCCGCGGAGCAGGCTCCGGCGGCTCCCCGAGCGCAGAGAAGCGCTACTACCTGTCCCTGAGCGACTCGCCGGCGGTCGGGATCCAGCCGGACGGCGACGGCGGGGAGGGGCACCGGCCGGTCGGTCGGTCGGGCGCGGCGCCCCACGGAGCGAAGGTCAAGACGGCGGCGACGGCAGAGGTAGGGGCGGGGCGAAGGCGGTCGCCCGAGCGCGGCACCCCACAGGGCCGGGGCTCAAACGGGCAGCGACGGCAGGCAGGGACACCGGCCGGTCGGTCCGGCACGGCGCCCCACGGGGTGAGGGTTCAAGCAGGCGGCAAAGGCGGCGGTGGGGACCGGCCGGTCGGTCAGGTGCGGCAGAGCGGGGCGGGGCGGCCGGAGCGGCGGGGCGCCGTTCCCACGTCGCCCGGGCGCCGGGGCCGACTCCCCTTGAAACCGCAGCACTTCTCCGACCTGGACGAATACGCAGGGTGACAGCGAGGCGGGGCGCCCTGCGCACCGCGAGAGCACCCCGGTGATTCCTGAGCGCGCATCCCGGCCCGGATCGACCCCCGAGAGGCCCGAATCACCCCGACCGGGCCGGCGATCGGGGGTTCGAGCCGCCCGCAAGGCCGGGATGCAGGGGCCGAAACCCGGGGAGGGCAAAGGCGGGGGGTGGAATGTCGCTTTTGTTCTTCCGAGAGGCCTTGTTTGGCCACTCTAGGTAATCGGCGAGGGGGCGGCGGGAGCCTCAGGGCTTACTACTCGCTGGTAGATGTAATCGGGGTGCTGCGGAGGTGCGCAGGGCGCCCTCGCCCCCGCCCGTTCCCCGCCGCAAACCAGGCATATAGGGATAAGGCTCCTTGGTGGGCGCAGGCGAGCGGCTCGCCTCCCTTCACCGGCGCCCCGCCCACTCCCGCCCCTCGCTGCCCGCTTGAACCCCCGCCACGTGAGGCGCCGCACCCGGGCGACGCCTGCACCCCGCCCCTACCGCCGCCGTCGCCGCCCGTCTTGACCTTCGCTCCGCGAGGCGCCGCGCCCGACCGACCGGCCGGTCCCCACCGCCGCCGTCGCCGCCAGCCTGAACCCCCGCCACGTGGGGCCCGACACCCGGGCAACCGCCTCCGCCCCGGCCCTACCCGCGCCGTCGCCGCCAGCCTGAACCCCCGCCACGTGAGGCGCCGCGCCCGACCGACCGGCCGGCCCTCCGGGGCGGCCGGGGGCGCTCCCCGGGCCCGGCAGGGCCGGGAGGCGGGAGGGGTGCGGGGGACCGGCCTGCCGCCCCCGGGGGGTCAGCCGCCGGCCTTCTCCGCCTCGGTCAGCCAGCGCTCCTCCAGGTCGTCCTTCTCCGACTGGAGGGTCTTGAGCTCGGCGTCGAGTTCGGCGAGGCGGGTGTAGTCCTCGGCGGCCTCGGCCATCCGGGCGTGCAGCTCCTCCTCCCGGGTGGAGATGCGGTCGATGCGCCGCTCGATGCGCTGCAGCTCCTTCTGGGCGGCGCGGCGCTCGGCGGCGGAGACCGCGGGCGCCTCGGGCGCCTCCTCCGCGGGCCCGCCGGCGTCCGGGAGGGCTCCGGCGGTGGGCACGCCGCCCTCGGCGCGGACCCGGCGGTCGAGGTACTCGTCGACCCCGCCGGGCAGGAACGCCAGGGTGCCGTCGCCCATCAGCGCCAGCACCCGGTCGGTGATCCGCTCCAGGAAGTACCGGTCGTGGCTGACCAGCACCAGCGACCCGGGCCAGCCGTCGAGCAGGTCCTCCAGCTCGGTGAGGGTCTCGATGTCCAGGTCGTTGGTGGGCTCGTCGAGCAGCAGCACGTTGGGCTCGTCCATGAGCAGCCGGAGCAGCTGGAGGCGGCGGCGCTCGCCGCCGGACAGGTCGCCGAGGGGGGTCCACTGCCGGTCCCCGCGGAACCCGAACCGCTCCAGCATCTGCCCGGCGGTGTACTCGCGCTTGCCGATGGTGACGTACTGGCGGATCTCGGAGACCGCCTCCAGCGGGCGGGTCGCCGGGTCCAGCTCGGTGAGGTTCTGCGAGAGGTGGGCGAGGTTGACGGTCTTGCCGCACCGGACCCGGCCGGCGGCGGGCTCGCTCTCGCCCGCGAGCAGCCGCAGCAGGCTGGTCTTGCCGGCGCCGTTCACCCCGACCAGGCCGATCCGGTCGCCGGGGCCGAGCTGCCAGGTGAGCCGCTCCAGCAGGGTGCGTTCGCCCGCCTTGACCTCGACGTCCTCCAGGTCGATGACGGTCTTGCCCAGCCGGGAGCTGGCGAAGCCGACCAGTTCCACCGTGTTGCGCAGCGGCGGGACGTCGGCGATCAGGGCGTTGGCGGCGTCGACCCGGAACTTCGGCTTGGAGCTGCGCGCCTGCGGGCCGCGGCGGAGCCAGGCCAGCTCCTTGCGCATCAGGTTCTGCCGGCGGTCCTCCGCGGCGGCGGCGAGCCGGTCCCGCTCGGCCTTGGCGAGCACGTAGGCGGCGTACCCGCCCTCGTACCGCTCGACGCGGCCGTCGACCACCTCCCAGGTGCGGGTGGTGGCGGCGTCCAGGAACCACCGGTCGTGGGTGACCACGACCAGCGCCTCGCGGCGGCCGTTGAGGTGGGCGGCGAGCCAGGCGATGCCCTCGATGTCGAGGTGGTTGGTGGGCTCGTCGAGGACGATGAGGTCGTGGTCGGCGATGAGCAGCCGGGCGAGCGCGGCCCGGCGCCGCTCCCCGCCGGAGAGGGCGGCCATCGGCCCGTCGAGCTTCCAGCCGCCGAGCAGGCCGCTGAGCACGTCGCGGGCCCGGGCGTTGCCGGCCCATTCGTGCTCGGCCAGGTCGCCCAGGACGAACTCGCCGACGGTGGCGTCGGGGAACCGGTCGCGCTGGTGGAGGAAACCGACCCGCAGGCCGCGGTTGTGCACGACCCGCCCGGAGTCCGGCTCGGTGTGCTGGGCGAGCACCGCCAGCAGGGTCGACTTCCCGCCGCCGTTGCGGCCGACCACACCGATCCGGTCCCCTTCCTCGACGCCGAGCGAGACGCCGTCGAGGAGGACGAGGGGGCCGTAGGCCAGAGAGACATCCTGAAGATTGACGAGGTTCATCGTCTACCCATTGTGGGGCCTGGCGGGGACCGGAGCGGCCGTCCGCCCCCGGCCGCCGGGCCGCTGCGCGCCGACCGGGGCCGCACCGGCCTGCCGGAACCCCCGCTCACGCGGTGGCCTGCGGCTTCGGTGCGGCGGATCAGACCAGGAAGAAGTCGCGGGCGGCCTTGGCGATGCCCTCGGTGTCCAGGCCGTGGGCGCGGTCGTGGTCGGCGGGCGTGCCGTAGCGGCGGAGTTCGGCGCCGCGGGGGACGCCGAGGGAGCGCTGGCGGTGCCGGCGGTCCTCCAGGGCGGCGGCGGCCTCGTGCGCGGAGGTGCCGGCCAGGTAGGGCTCGACCATAAGGACGTCGGGGTGGCCCGCGGCGGCCGCGAGGCGGTGCAGCCCGGCCCGGTCGAACGGGCGCGGGGTGGTGGTGTAGGCGACGGTGACGTCGAGCCCCTCGGTGGCGGCGAGGACCCGGTCGAGCATGGGGCCGACGGCGACCACCACGCCCGCCGAGCGCGCGGAGCCGGTGCGGATCGGGACCAGGTGCGGGCCGGTCGGGCGGGCGGCGGCGTTGCCGTACATGGCGAGCCGGAGGTAGACCCGGTCGTCGCCGGGGAGGGCGGCCCGGGTGAGCGCGGCGGCCTCGTCGGCGTGCCCGGGCACGTGCACGGTCCAGCCGGGGAGGGTGTCCAGCAGCGCCACGTCGCCGGGGGCCATGTGGGTGCGCCCGGCGGCCGCGTAGTCGTAGGAGGCGCCGATGCCGCCCAGCACGGCGCCGGCGTTCTGGTGCCCGAGGTCGAGCTTGAGCTGCTCGAACGGGCGCTCGACGAGGAACGAGGAGAAGGTGTGCACCACCGGCCGCATGCCGGTCAGGGCCAGGCCGCCGGCGACGCCGATCTGCAGCTGCTCGCGGATGCCGACGTTGACCACCCGGGCGGGGTGGCGGGCCCCGGCGGCGTCCAGCCGGTCGGAGGAGATGTCGGCGAGGACCACCATGAGGCGGGGGTCGGTGTCCAGTGCGTCGGCGACGGTCTCCAGGAACGCCTCGCGCATGGGCTGCCGGGTGACGGCGGGCCGCTCCTCGGCGGTGCGGCGGGCGGCGGGTGCGATGGACATGGCGGCTCCTCCTTCGGTTCCGGCCCGGCGTGCGGAGCGGGCTCGGTGCGGGTGCGGGGCGGCGGGGGTCAGACCCGGGCGACGACCGCGTGCGGGACGGCCGGGTCGCGCACGGACAGGGCGGCCTCCAGGGCGCGGTGGTCGCGGCCGGAGACGGTGTCGGCGGTCCACCCCTCGGTCTGGAAGCGGGTGGCGATGCCGCCGGGCCAGCCGTGCGTGGCGGACCGGTTGTCGACGACCACGGCGGTGATCGAGCCCAGGCCGAGCCGGGCGGCGGCCGCGATGGCCTCGTGGTTGCTGCCCTCGTCGAGTTCGGCGTCGCCGGTGAGCACGACGGTGCGGGGGCCGGTGCGGCCCTGGGCGCGCAGCCCCAGCGCGGTGCCGACGGCCAGGCCGAGGCCGTGGCCGAGGGAGCCGCTGCCGATCTCCACGCCGGGCACCAGGACCCCGTCGGGGTGCTGGCCCAGGCGGGAGCCGTGCGAGGCCCAGTCGCGCAGCTCGTGGACGCCGATGAAGCCCTTGGCGGCGAGGATCGCGTAGTAGGCCATGGGGCCGTGGCCCTTGGAGAGCAGGAACCGGTCCCGGTCGGGGTCGTCGGCGGTGGCCGGGGTGACGCGCAGGATGCGGTCGTAGAGGACCCAGAGCACGTCGAGGGTGGATTCGGATGCGGCACGGTGCTTCTCGTCGCCGGTCATGAGGCCGATCAGTGCCGGGAGATCGGCGTAGCGGCTGAATGCTGCGGTGGCCATGGCCACAGTCTCGAACCTAGACTTAACTTGAAGTCAATTCGCCGGCCCCGAGAACCCCCGAGGACTGGATGTGATATGCCTCACCTGCCTGTGCGCCTCACCATCGGCCAGCTCTCCGAGCGCAGCGGCGTCGCCCGCACCACGCTCCGCTTCTACGAGGACCGGGGGCTGATCTTCTCCGAGCGGACCGCGGGGAACCAGCGCCGCTACCACCGCAACACGCTGCGCAGGCTGGCGTTCGTCTCCACCGCGCAGCGGGTCGGGCTCTCCCTGGGCCAGATCCACCAGGCGCTGGAGACACTGCCGGACAACCGCACCCCGACCGTCTCGGACTGGGCCCGGCTCTCCGAGCAGTGGCGCACCGAGCTGGACACCCGCATCGACGCCCTGCAGCGGCTCCGCGACCGGCTGACCTCGTGCATCGGCTGCGGCTGCCTGTCGCTCAAGGACTGCCACCTGAACAACGTCGACGACGAGCTGGCCGCCAAGGGGCCCGGCGCCCCCGGCCTGAAGCCGGCCCGCGAGGGCGGCATCTGACCGCCCCTCCCCGAAGGCATCGGCGCCGATGCCTTCGGGGAGGAGGGCGGGCCGTCCCCGGTCAGCTCCGGACGGGGCGGGCGCCGGGGACGTCGCCGTGCGCGGTCACGGTGCGCTCGCAGGCCCCGGACGCGTCCAGGGCCCGGGCGACCGCGGCCGCCTCCTCCGCCGAGCCGGCGAGGAAGGCGCAGGTCGGCCCGGATCCGGAGACGAGGCCGGCGAGCGCGCCCGCGGCCAGCCCGGCGTCCAGCACCCGGGACAGGTCCGGCCGGAGCGAGAGCGCCGCGGCCTGCAGGTCGTTGCCGAGCGCCGCGGCCAGCGCGCGGGCGTCCCCCGCGGCCAGGGCGGCGGTGAGCGCCGGATCCCCCTGCGGCTCCGGCGCGTCCGGCCGGAGCCGGTCGTACTCGGCGAAGACCGCCGGAGTGGACAGGCCCTCGCCGGAGAGCGCGAACACCCAGTGGAACCGGCCGGGAGAGGCCAGCGGGGTGAGCACCTCGCCCCGGCCGGTGCCGACCGCGGTGCCGCCGAGCAGCGCGAACGGCACGTCGCTGCCGAGGTCGGCGGCGAGCTCCAGCAGCCGGGGCAGGCCCAGGGCGGTCCCCCACAGCGCGTCGCAGCCGACCAGGGCGGCCGCCGCGTCGGCGCTGCCGCCGGCCATGCCGCCGGCGACCGGGATGGACTTGCCGATGCGGATGTCGACCGGGGCGTCCGGGCGGCCCGCCTCGCGGGCGACCAGCCGGGCTGCCCTGGCGGCCAGATTGTCCTCACCGAGCGGCACCCGGTCGAGATGGGATCCGATGTCGCCGTGGACCGAGACGCGGGTAGCCCCCCCGCCCGCACTGGGCCGGGCCTCCCGAACGGTAACCTCATCGAACAGTGAGACAGCGTGGAAGACGTTCACCAGATCGTGGTATCCATCTTCGCGCGCCGGCCCCACCGCTAGCTGGAGGTTCACCTTCGCGGGTACCCGTACGGTCACAGCGGTATGAGTAGCGGTCACGAGTCCTAGATCGTAAAGGAACCCCACCTCAGTGAGCTCCTGCGCCGTTGAGACGCGCCCGGTGCCGCATGCGCGCCCGGTGCCGCGGCGGTGGTTCCCCGATCACGCCCCCCGCCCCGCGCGCGCCGCGATAGGCGCTCCACCGCGGGCCGCCTGGCCTGCGCGGGTGGGTATCCGGACGCATTCCCCGCTACCTTGGGGGCCAGACGGAGTTTGGACACCGTCGGGGAGGATCGCTTGCCGTCGGATGGGCTCCCGAAGAACCTGGAACCGCTGGCCGCCGGAGACCCGGCGACCATCGGTCCCTATGTGCTGGCCGGTCGCCTGGGCAGCGGAGGAATGGGGACGGTCTACCTCGGCCGCGCCCCTGAGAAGGGTGCCCATGTAGCGATCAAGGTGATCCGCCCGGAGCTGGCCTTCGACGAGGCCACCCGGGCCCGGTTCCACGACGAGATGGAGAACGCCCGCCGGGTGGCCTCCTTCTGCACCGCCAAGGTGCTGGACCACGGCACGTTCGAGAACCGGCCGTACATGGTCACCGAGTACATCGCGGGGACCGCGCTGGCCGAGCACATCTCCGAGCACGGGCCGCTGGACTCCAGCACCCTGCACGGCTTCGCGCTCGGCGTGGCCGCGGCGCTCGCCGCGATCCACCGCACCGGGCTGGTCCACCGCGACCTGAAGCCGGCCAACGTGCTGCTGTCGCTGTCCGGCCCGCGGGTGATCGACTTCGGCATCGCCCGGGCGATGAACACCTCGACCAACCACACCCAGACCGGGATCGTGATGGGCAGCCCGGGGTGGATGGCGCCGGAGCAGCTGCTGGAGGAGAAGGTCACCACCGCGGCCGACATCTTCGCCTGGGGCTGCCTGGTGGCGTTCGCGGGCAGCGGCACGCACCCGTTCGGCAACGGCGACGCGATGACGCTGGGCAAGCGGGTGCTCTTCGCCGAGCCGCAGATCGGCGACCTGGACAGTCCGCTGGACCGGCTGGTGGCGCGCGCCCTCGCCAAGGAGCCGGAGCGCCGGCCCAAGGCGCAGGACCTGCTGCTGGAGCTGGCCGGGGGCGAGAAGACCGAGGCGGACAACCCCAACGACATGGTGAGCCACGCGCTGAACCAGTCGTGGCGGCCGAACCTGCCCCCGATGCCGCCGATGCCCCCGGGGATGCCGCCGCCGGGGCCCAACCCGAACGTGACCGGCAGCGGCATGCCGCACCAGCCCGCTCCCCCGCCCGGACCGCCGCCGGGGGGCCCGGCGCCGTTCCCCGGACCGCAGGGCCCCCAGGGCCCGCAAGGCCCCCAGGGGCCGCAAGGCCCCCAGGGGGGCCAGGGGCCGATGCCCCCGGCCGGGCCGCCGCCCGCGAGCCAGCCGGTGCCGATGCGCAGCGGCATGGCGCAGCAGTCGCCGCACCCGGCCTCGCAGACCGGCCAGTTCGCGCACCCGGTGGTCCCGGGGCCGCAGCAGACCGGTCCGATCCCGCAGGTCCCGCCGGCACCGGAGCCGCAGGCCCAGCCCTACGTCCCGCCGGTCCCCCCGCCGCCGCACCGGCCGCTGCAGCCGACCAGGCGCCGGCTGAAGTGGGTGGCGCTCACCGCCGCGGTGGCGGTGGTGCTGGTGGCCGTGCTGGTCGTGGTGCTGACGCAGCTGGGCGGCGGCCGCCTGCCGCTACCGTTCCTGCAGCAGACCGGGCAGGACCAGGACGGCGCCCAGCAGGAGCCCCCGGCCCAGGACGAGGCGCCGCAGGCCGGCGGGGACGGCGGGCCGTCGGCCGAGGCGCCGAACGCCGCCTCCGACGGGCGCGCGGTGTTCACCGCGCACGAGTTCTACTGCACCGACCGGGTGGCCGGCCGGTCCCGGATCACCGGGGCCTCGTACTGCGTGTTCGTCGTCACCGTGCAGAACACCGGGGAGGCCACCCTGCGGATCGACCCGGACCTGCAGACCCTGTCCGTTCCCGGCGAGGAGCCGGAGCGCGCGCAGAAGCCGCTCTCCGAGGAGGAGGACGACCCGCTGTGGCGGCCGCTGGAGAGCGGGGACCGCGCCGACGGCGAGCTGATCTTCATCGCCGAGAACGAGGCCCGGGCCCGCTCCGGCATGCTCCGGCTGCGCAGCGACGAGGAGAGCGCCCCGGTGGACATCCCGGTCGCCGAGGTGCCCGAGGCGCGCTGACCCCGCGCCCGGAAGACGCGCATGGGAGAGGGGCCGCGACCGGATCCGGTCGCGGCCCCTCTCCCATGCCGCACGCGCCCTCTCCCGGGCGGCCCGCCCGGTACCGCCCGAGCCGCCCCCTTCCGGACCGGAACGCAGAGGCCGCCCGGGGTGCGGGAGTCCGCTCGGTCGGCCCGCAGGGCGGCGCCCCACGCCCCGCCCGCTCACGGCGGCGCCCGCCGTCCGCGGAGCGGGCGGGCCGCTCTGCGGCCGGGCGCCCCGCGGCCGCCGAGCCGGGTCGGCGGGCCTCCCGGGGCCTGCCGTCCGCTCTCCTCGACGCCCTGCGGGAGCCGCGAGCATCGAGCGGGGCGGGCGGCGCCGGTACGGGCGCCGACCACGCGGGGCCGCGCGCGGGACCGCGCATCAGGGGGACGACCGGGGCCGGGGCCGCCGCCTCCGGGGTCACGCCTCGGTGGCGGCCTTCTTCTTCGCCGGGAAGGCGTAGGCGAACGCGGTGCCGAAGCAGAGCGTGAGGGCGACGCCGAGCATGAGGTCGCCCAGGGCGGCGGCGATCCCCATTCCGACGGCAAGCCCGCAGGCCATGCCCTGGGTCCAGTCGGGGGTGGTGGCGGGGGAGGTGCTCTGTTCTGTCATGTCCCCCATCCTGGTCGGGGGCGGGGCCCCGGAGTAGAGACCGCTGTCACCGGGGCCCGATGACGGATGTCACCCGCCCCGGCGCGCGCCCCGACATCCCCGGCCCGGCCGGGAACGCCCGGGGCGGCTCACCCCTCGGCGGGGCCGCTTCCGGCGGTGCCCCGGTCCTGCGGGGCGTGTTCGGCGATCCGGGCGAACTCGGCGATGCCCAGGGCCTCGCCGCGGGCGGACGGGTCGACGCCGGCGGCGCGCAGGGCCGCCTCGGCCGCGGCCGGGGAGCCGGCCCAGCGGGCCAGGGCGGTGCGCAGCGTCTTGCGGCGCTGCGCGAACGCGGCGTCGATCACCGCGAACACCTGCTTCCGGTCGGCGCCGGAGACCGGCTCCTCCCGGCGCTTCAGCTCGACCAGGCCGGAGTCGACGTTGGGCGCCGGCCAGAACACGTTCCGCCCGACCGCCCCGGCCCGGCGCACCTCGGCGTACCAGGCCGCCTTGGCCGAGGGGACCCCGTAGATCCTGCCGCCGGGCGTCGCGGCCAGCCGGTCGGCCACCTCGGCCTGGACCATGACCAGGGCGGTGCGCAGCGACGGCAGCAGCTCCAGCAGGTGCAGCACCACCGGGACCGCCACGTTGTAGGGGAGGTTGGCGACGAGCGCGGTGGGCGGCGGGCCCGGGATCTCGGTGACGCGCATCGCGTCGGCGGTGACCACCCGCAGCCGGCCGGCCAGGTCCGGGGCGTGCTCGGCCACGGTCCCGGGGAGCGCCTCGGCGAGCACCGGGTCGACCTCGACCGCGGTGACCCCGGCGACGTGCGGCAGCAGCGCCAGGGTCAGCGACCCCAGCCCCGGACCGACCTCCAGCACGGTGTCGTCGGCGCCGACCCCGGAGACCCGGACGATCCGCCGCACCGTCCCGCCGTCGATGACGAAGTTCTGGCCGAGCGTCTTCGTCGGCCGGACGCCCAGCCGGTCGGCGAGCCTGCGCACGTCGGCGGGGGTGAGCAGGCGCGCGCCGCCGGCCTCCCCGGAGCCGGGGCCGGAAGCGGGAACAGGGGTGCTGCCAGAGTCGGTCACCCCGATATTTTGCCAGGCCGCCCCGGTCTCCGGCGCCACGCGGAGCCCGCACCGGGCCGTTCCGCCGGCGTCTCCGCCCGGTCGGGCGTGCCGATGGGCCGGGGCGGCGGCACAATGGGAAACCGAACGGGATTCGAGTCGAGTGCTGGAGGTCGCCGATGGGGCCGCTCAAGGGTGTACGGGTCGTCGAGTTCGCCGGGATCGGGCCGGGGCCGCTGGCCGCGATGCTCCTGGCCGACCTGGGGGCGAGCGTGATCCGGGTGGACCGCCCGCAGGCGGCCGACGCGGCGGCCGCCGGGGTCCCCGGCCACCTGGACCGGGGGCGGCCGGTCATCGGGGCCGACCTCAAGAGCGGGGCCGGGGTGGAGACCGCCAAGCGGCTCATCGCCGCCGCCGACGTGCTGCTGGAGGGGTTCCGGCCCGGGGTGATGGAGCGGCGCGGCCTCGGCCCCGAGGAGTGCGCCGAGCTCAACCCGCGGCTGGTCTACGCCCGGATGACCGGGTGGGGGCAGGACGGGCCGCTGGCCCGGGTCGCAGGGCACGACATGAACTACATCTCGCTCAACGGCGCCCTGCACAGCATCGGCCGCCGCGGCGAGGCCCCGGTGCCGCCGCTCAACCTGGTCGGCGACTTCGGCGGCGGCACCATGCTGGTGGTGACCGGCATCCTCAGCGCCCTGGTGGAGCGGCAGTCCTCCGGCCTCGGCCAGGTCGTCGACGCCGCGATGGTGGACGGCAGCGCGTTCCTCATGTCGATGATCTACGAGCAGCGGGAGCGCGGCGGCTGGACCGACGAGCGCGGGGACAACTTCCTGGACACCGGCGCCCCCTGGTACGACGTCTACACCTGCGCCGACGGCCGGCACGTCTCGGTGGCCTGCATCGAGCCGCAGTTCTACGCCCGGTTCCTGGAGGGCCTCGGGCTGTCCGGCGCCGACCTGCCGGAGCAGTGGGACAAGGAGCGCTGGCCGGAGCTGCGCGCCCGGTTCGCCGAGGTGCTGGCCGGCCGGACCCGGGACGAGTGGGCGGAGGTCTTCGGGGAGACCGACGCGTGCGTGCAGCCGGTGCTGTCCATGGCCGAGGCCGCCGACCACCCGCACATCGCCGCCCGCGGCACGGTCCGGCGCAGCGGCGGCTCGGTCTTCCCCGGCCCGGCGCCGCGGTTCGGCCGCACCCCGGGCACCGCCACCCGCGACCCGGAGCACACCGCGCCCTCGCTGGCCGAGGCCCTCAAGGAGTGGGGCGTCGAGGAGGCCTGACCCCTCCCCGTCGGTCTCGGCGCTGCGGTTCTGCCGGAGCGCTCCGGCAGGGCCGCAGCGCCGAGACCATCGCGGGGTGGGGCGGGGCCGGGGCGCTACCCGTCCAGGCGGAAGGCGCGGCGGCCGTTCTCCGCGATCCGGGCGGCCAGCTCGTCCTCGTCGGCGCCGCGGGCCTCGGCGAGGGCGCGCAGGGTGTGCGGGATCAGGTAGGGGCCGTTGGGGCGGCCCCGGTAGGGCTTGGGGGTGAGGAACGGGGCGTCCGTCTCCACCAGGAGGAGCTCGGCGGGGGCGGCGGCCGCCGCGTCGCGCAGCCCCTGGGCGCTGGCGAAGGTCACGTTGCCGGCGAAGCTCATGTAGTAGCCGTGCTCGGCGCAGATCTTCGCCATCGCGGTGTCGCCGGAGAAGCAGTGGAAGACCACGGTCTCCGGGGCGCCCTCCTCGTCCAGGATGCGCAGCACGTCGTCGTGGGCCTCGCGGTCGTGGATCATCAGCGCCTTGCCGTGCCGCTTGGCCACCGCGATGTGCCGGCGGAACGAGTCCTGCTGGGCCGCCACGCCCTCGGCGCCGGTGCGGAAGTAGTCCAGGCCGGTCTCGCCGACCGCGCGGACCCGCGGCAGCGCGGCGAGCCGGTCGATCTCGGCGATCGCCTCGTCCAGCGCGGCGGTGCCGCCGGCCGGGCGGAGCTTGCCCGCCCAGTCGGTGTCGTCCACCTCCACCCCGGGGGCGCCGTCCCCGTGCACGATCCGCGGCGCCTCGTTGGGGTGCAGCGCGACCGCGGCGTAGACCGAGGGGTGCTCGGCGGCGGTCTCCGCGGCCCAGCGCGAGGACGGCAGGTCGACGCCGACCTGGATCAGCGGGGTGACGCCGACCGCCTCGGCGGCCGCGATGACCTCGGCCGGGTCCGGCCCCTGCATGTCCATGTGGGTGTGGCTGTCGGCCACCGCGACGCGCAGCGGCTCGGGCGCGGGCGGCGGCGTCTCGGCGTTCCTGTTCCGCACCGCTTCGCCACTGCGCTTGCCCATGTCGTGTTCCCCTTCGTGTCTCGCCGCCCGTCTCGGCCGCGCCATGAGTGCGGCGGGCCGTTGAATGACAACGGCCCGCCGCCGGTGCTATTCCCGCGCCGCCCCGGGGGCGGCGCCGGGGTCAGCCCGCTTCGCCCCCCGCTTCGCCCTCCAGCCGGGCCAGCTCCTCGTCGACCACGCTCTGGTCGAGCTTGGCGAAGAGCGGCACCGGGCGGGAGAGCGGGGTGCCCGGGACGATCGGCACCGACCGCCAGGCGGCCTCGTCCGAGGCGTAGTCGCCGGTGATGACCGGGTAGGTGGAGACGCCGTCCTCGCCGCCGATGGAGTCGCGGCCCTCCTCGATGCGCGGCATCGCGGCCCACTGGCCGGCCCCGCCGAGCATCTCGTAGACCTTGTTGGAGGACTCCGGCAGGAACGGGGTGAGCAGCGTCTTGGCGTCGCTGACCAGCTGCAGCGCGACGTGCAGCACGGTCTCCATCCGGGCCGGGTCGGTCTTCTTCAGCGCCCACGGGGCCTGGTCGGAGATGTACTTGTTGGCCTCGGCGACGGTGCGCATCGCCTCCTGCAGCGCGGCCTTGAACCGGGACGAGTCGAGGTGCTCGGCGACCGCGTCGAAGGCGGCCGCGGAGTGCTCCAGCACCCGCCGGTCCTCGTCGGTGAGCTCGCCGGCCTCGGGGACGGCGCCGATGTTCTTGGCCGCCATCGAGATGGACCGGTTGACCAGGTTGCCCCAGGCCGCGACGAGCTCGTCGTTGTTCCGGCGGACGAACTCCGACCAGGTGAAGTCGGTGTCCTGGGTCTCCGGGCCGGCCGCGATGATGTAGTAGCGCAGCGCGTCGGCCGAGTAGCGCTCCAGGAAGTCGCGGACGTAGATGACCACCCGGCGCGAGGAGGAGAACTTGCGCCCCTCCATGGTGAGGAACTCGCTGGAGACCACCTCGGTGGGCAGGTTCATCCGGCCCAGGGACCCGGCGTCGCCGCCGCGCTCGCCCTCCCCGTTGTAGCCGAGCAGCATCGCCGGCCAGATCTCGGAGTGGAAGACGATGTTGTCCTTGCCCATGAAGTAGTAGGCCTCGGCGTCCTCGGCCTGCCAGTAGCGGCGCCAGGCCTCGGGGTCGCCGGTGCGCTCGGCCCACTCGATGGCGGCGGACAGGTAGCCGATGACCGCGTCGAACCAGACGTAGAGCCGCTTGTTGGCCTGGTCGCTCCAGCCCTCCAGCGGGATCGGCACGCCCCAGTCCAGGTCCCGGCTGATCGCGCGGGGCTGCAGGTCGTCCAGGAGGTTCAGGGAGAACTTCAGGACGTTGGGCCGCCACTCGCCGGACTTGGAGCGGAGCCAGTCGCCGAGCACCCCGGCGAAGGCCGGCAGGTCGAGCATGAAGTGCTCGGTGTCGACGAACTCGGGGGTCTCGCCGTTGATCCGGGAGCGCGGGCCGATCAGGTCGATCGGGTCGAGCTGGTTGCCGCAGTTGTCGCACTGGTCGCCGCGGGCCCCGCTGTACCCGCAGATCGGGCAGGTGCCCTCGATGTAGCGGTCGGGCAGGGTGCGGCCGGTGGACGGGGAGACCGCGCCCTTGGTGGTGTGCGCGAAGATGTAGCCGTTCTCGTAGAGCCCGGTGAACAGCTCCTGCACCACCCGGTAGTGGTTGCCGGTGGTGGTGCGGGTGAACAGGTCGTAGGAGAGGCCGAGGGCGACGAGATCCTCGACGATGATCCTGTTGTAGCGGTCGGCCAGCTCGCGGGCGCTGACGCCCTCCTGGTCGGCCAGGACCTGGATCGGGGTGCCGTGCTCGTCGGTGCCGCTGACCATGAGCACGTCGTGGCCGCGCATTCGCTGGAAGCGCGCGAAGACGTCGGAGGGGACCCCGAACCCGGATACGTGCCCAATGTGGCGCGGCCCGTTGGTGTAGGGCCAGGCCACCGCGGTCAGGATGTGGCGTTTCGACGACATGCCACAAGACTAAAGGGGGCGGCGGTCGGCTTCGCACGGTTTTCCGGTCCCTGTGGACGGCCCGGCGCGCCGCCGTCCGCAGCCCTCCGTCCGCCCCTCGTCGGCGGGCGCCCCGGCTCGGTAGGGTGGCGGGAAGGTCCGGGCCGAGCGGCTCCGCCGCACCGCACCGCCCCGCCGCCGCGGGAGCGGGCGCGCCCCGGGTCGCGCCGCGGACCGCGGCGCACGGCGATCCCAGGAGGCGAAGGCGGTGGTCCCCACGGTTTCCCGTGTGCTCGCCGCCGCCGTGGCCGCGCTCCTGCTGGTCCTCGGCGCACCGCCGCCGCCCGGCGCACCGGCCGGGGCGGGGGCGCCGCACTCCGCCGGGCCGCCCGCGGACGCCGCCGAGGGGGCGGCCGCGCACGAGCGGCCCCCCTGGTTCGGCTTCCTGGTCGGCCCGCGCGGCCACGGGCTGCTGGTCCAGGCCGACCAGGGCGCCGCCGCGCTGCCGGCGGCCAAGGGCGGGCCGCGGGACCTGCCCGACGGGTACGCGCCGGACCGGCCGGTCCTTCCCGACCTCGGCGGATCGTGGCGGTCCGCCGCACCGCCGGCGCGGCTGGACCCGCACGGCGAGTCGGAGGCGTCGGAGCTGCCGCTGGGGCGCGCGCCGCCCGGCGCCCCGCAGGGCCGCACCGCCGCCTGACGGGTGCCCGGCCGAGCACCGCCCGGCGCCGGCGGCCCGAACGCCGTTCCGTGATCCGCCACCGTGAGAGGTAGTCCATTGTCAACTCAACAGGGAGCGGGGTCGCGCTGGCTGCGCGGCATCATCTCCCTCGTCATCGTGCTCGGCGCGTTCGCCGCCGGGTGGTTCCTGCCGCCGAAGCTGGGGCTCGACCTCAGCGGCGGCACCCAGATCGTCCTGCAGACCCAGGACAGCGAGGACGGCAACGTCGAGGCGAACGCCGAGAACACCGACAAGGTGATCGAGGTGCTCCGCCAGCGCATCGACTCGCTCGGCGTCTCCGAGGCGACCATGTCCCGGTCCGGTGAGGACCGGATCATCGTCGAGCTCCCGGGCGTCCAGGACCCGACCGAGGCCGCCGAGATCATCGGCCAGACCGCCCAGCTCACCGTGCACCGGGTGCTGGGCGCCGAGGCGCCGCAGGGCGGAATGGGCGGCATGCCCGGCATGGGCGGCATCCCGGGCATGGGCGGCGACAGCGCCAACCCGCCGGCCGACGAGGCCCGGGCCCCCTCCGACGGCAAGGACGAGGGCGGCGACGGCGGGGGCTCCGAGGAGGGCGGCGAGCAGCCCGCCGAGGGCGAGGGGGCCACTCCCCCGGCGCCGGACACCTCGGCCCCGGACCCCGGCGAGATCAAGACGACCCTGCCGGACGAGCAGGGGCAGATGCTGCAGCTCGGCCCGACCGAGATCAAGGGCGACCAGATCTCCAGCGCCGAGGCGGTGCTGGACCAGGCGACCCGGCAGAACTGGCAGGTCAACGTCGAGTTCCGCGGTGACGGCCGGGACAAGTGGACCGAGGTCACCCAGAAGGCCTGCGACGCCGACATGGGCACCCCGCAGCGGCGGATCGCGATCGTCCTGGACGACCAGATCATCTCCTCGCCGGAGGTGTCGGCGGACAGCTGCCCGGGCGGCCAGACCGGCGGGCGGACCACCATCACCGGCTCGTTCGACGACGAGAGCGCCAAGGAGCTGGCGGTGCTGATCGAGGGCGGCTCGCTGCCGCTGCCGGTCACCGAGATCCAGCGCCAGACCGTCGGCCCGACCCTGGGCGCCGACGCCATCAAGGCCAGCTTCATCGCGGGCGCCATCGGCATCGCGCTGACCGCGCTCTACATCACCGTCGCCTACCGCCTGGTCGGCTTCCTGGCCTCGATCGCGCTGGCCTGCTACACCCTGATCGCCTACGCGGCACTGGTGGCGCTGGGGGCCACCCTCACCCTGCCCGGCCTGGCCGGCTTCGTGCTGGCCATCGGCATGGCGATCGACGCCAACGTACTGATCTTCGAACGCGCCAGGGAGGAGTACCGGCAGCAGCAGAAGGTCTACGACGCCAACAAGTCGGCCGGCATGGCCGACGCCACCGAGGCGGAGGCCAAGCAGGCCGAGGCCGGGGTGCTGTCCCGGCGCCGCCGCCGGGCGATCCCGCCCAACCTGCAGAAGGCCTTCGTGGCCGGCACGCAGAAGGCGTGGAGCGCGGTGCTGGACACCAACATCACCACGCTCATCGCGGCCGCGCTGCTGTTCTTCCTGGCCTCGGGCACGGTACAGGGCTTCGGCGTCACGCTGGGCCTGGGCACCATCGCCTCGATGGTCTCCGCACTGGTCATCGCGCGGGTGCTGTGCGAGTGGGCGGTGCGCCGCGCAGTGGTGCGCAAGCACCCGGGCCTGAGCGGCATCTCCCGGTACAGCAAGGTCCGGCAGTGGCTGGTGGACCGCAGCCCGGACCTGATGCGGTTCGGCAAGGTCGGCCTGTCCGTGGCCGCGCTGGTCGTCGTCGCCACGGTGATCGGCATCGTGGTGCGCCCGCCCAACTTCGGCGTCGAGTTCACCGGCGGCCGGGTCATGGACTTCGCCACCCAGGAGCAGATCAGCGTCACCGAGGCCCGGCAGACGGTCGCCGAGGAGGGCGGCCAGCCCAGCGCGGTGGTGCAGGAGTCCGGCGACGGCGACATCGCGGTGCGCACCGGCCCGATCGACGACACCGAGGCGCAGCGGGTGCAGGACGCGCTGGGCGAGGCGGCCGGCGGCGCCGAGCGGATCAGCGACGAGAACATCGGCCCGAGCCTCGGCGACGAGCTGCGCAACAAGGCGCTGCTGGCGCTGGTGGCCGCGCTGGTGCTGCAGATGATCTACCTGGCGTGGCGGTTCCGCTGGTCCTTCGGCGTCTCCGCGATGCTGTCCCTGGCGGTCACGCTCACCTCGGTCATCGGCCTGTTCGTGTGGCTGGGCAAGCCGATCGACGGCGTGTTCCTGGCCGCCCTGCTGAGCGTCATCGGCTTCGCGGTCAACGACACGGTGGTGGTGTTCGACCGGGTCAGGGACGAATGGGCGAAGGACGCCTCTTCGCCCTTCCGCAAGATCGCCAACCTGGCGGTGCTGAACACCGTGCCGCGTACCGTGAACACCACGATCGGCGGCGTGTTCATCCTGGCGGCGCTGACCCTGCTCGGCGGTTCCACGCTGCGCGACTTCTCCATCGCGATGCTGGTCGGCCTGGTGGTCGGGGTGTTCTCGACCGTCTTCGTGGCGGTGCCGCTGGCGGAGTGGATGCAGCGGTTCGACAAGACGCCGCCGCCGCACGTGGTCAAGGAGAAGAAGGCCAAGCAGCGCAAGGACCTGCGCACGGCCCGGGAGCAGAGCGACGGCGCGGTCGTCTGACCCGCCCGGCCCGCCCTTCCCGGGGCGGGCCCTGCACCCCGGGGAGCCCCGGCCGGACGCCCGGCCGGGGCTCCCCCGTTTCCGCAGGCCGCCGAGCCCTCCGATGATCTTGACGTTGCGGGGGTATCGGAGCGCTCCGATACCCCCGCAACGTCAAGATCATCGGGAAGGGGGGAGGCCCCGGTGCCTCAGTCCTCGCCGTCTGCGGCGGGCGGGTTGTGCACCAGGGCGTAGACCTCGCGCTTGGGCACGCCGGCCTCCTTGGCGACCTCCTGGATGGCCTGCTTCCGCGGGACGCCGGCGGCCTCGCGCTCGGCGACCGCCGCGGCCAGGTCCTCCGGGGCCCGGGCGGGGGCCGCCGCGGGCGCCCCGCCGACCACCACGCTGATCTCGCCCTTGACCGTGCCGCGGGCCCACTCGGCCAGCTCGCCCAGCGGGCCCCGGCGGACCTCCTCGTAGGTCTTGGTGAGCTCGCGGCAGACCGCCGCCGGGCGGTCGGCGCCGAACGCCTCGGCCATCGCCTCCAGGGTGCCGGCCAGCCGGTGCGGGCTCTCGAAGAAGACCATGGTGCGCCGCTCGGCGGCGAGCTCGGCGAAGTGCCGGACCCGGCCCTTGCGCGGCGGGAAGCCCTCGAAGCAGAACCGGTCCGTGGGCAGCCCGGAGAGCACCAGGGCGGTGGTCACCGCGGACGGCCCGGGGATCGCGGTGACCCGCACCCCGGCCTCGGCGCAGGCCGCCACCAGCCGGTACCCCGGGTCGGACACGCCCGGCATCCCGGCGTCGGTCACCAGCAGCACGTCGGTCCCCGACTCCAGCTCCGCGAGGAGCTCGGCGGCGCGCCGCGCCTCGTTGGCGTCGTAGTAGGAGACGATGCGCGCGCCCTCCTCGCCGCCCGGGCGGACGCCCATCCGCGCGGCGAACTGCCGCAGCCTGCGGGTGTCCTCCGCCGCGATCAGCCGGGCCCCCTCGATCGCGGCCAGCAGCCGCGGCTGGGCGTCGTCCCCGTTGCCGATCGGGATCCCGGCCAGGGTCAGCGTTCCGCGCCGCCCCTCACTCGCCCCCTCCGTCACACACCGCTCCCGTTGATAGACGCTACGGTTGGCACTACTCCGGCCGCCGGCCCCCACCCGCGGCCGCCCGTCTCCGATCGACTATAAGAGCAGCGATGACCTCCACCGCACCGCCCTACAGAGCGGAGCACGCCGCCCCTCCCCCCTCCGCCGAGCCCGCGCGCCCGCACCTCCCGCCGATGCCGACCCCCGCATGGGCCGGATGGGCGGGCGCCGTACTGCTCGCGGTCTTCGCGGGCGTGCTCCGGTTCGTCCGCCTCGGCGAGCCCCCCTCGATCTACTTCGACGAGACCTATTACGCCAAGGACGCCTATTCCCTGCTCCGGTTCGGCTATGAGCACGAGACCGTGGAGAACGCCGACGAGCTGCTCGCCCGCGGCGGCCACGACCTGTGGACCGGCGGAGCCGACTTCATCGTGCACCCGCCGATGGGCAAGTGGGTCATCGCCCTCGGCGACAGGCTGTGGGGCCTGACCCCGTTCGGCGACTCCATGACGCCCGAGGGGTGGCGGTTCGCCGCCGCCCTGTTCGGCGCGCTGTCGGTGCTGGTGCTGGTCCGGGTGGCGGTCCGGCTGACCCGCTCCTGGCTGCTGGGCTGCGCGGCGGGCCTGCTGCTCGCCCTGGACGGCCTGCACTTCACCATGAGCCGGATCGCCATGGTGGACATCTTCCTGACCTTCTGGGTGCTGGCCGGGTTCGCCTGCCTGCTGGTGGACCGGGACCGGATGCGCGAGCGGCTGCTGGCCGACCCCGCCGCGGCCTGGCTGGGGATGCGCTGGTGGCGGCTGGCCGCCGGGCTCTGCTTCGGCATGGCGGTGGCCACCAAGTGGAACGCGCTCTTCTTCATCGCCGCGTTCGGGCTGCTCACCGTGGCGTGGGACTTCGGGGCGCGGCGCAGCGCCGGGCAGCGCGGCGACGGCGGCGGCCGCTGGTCGTCGATCCTCACCGGCCGCGCCCCCCAGGGCGGGGCGGCGGCCGGCCGGGAGCTGCTGCTGCGGGTGCGCACCGCAGCGCTGCTGGTGCTGTGCGCACTGGTCGGCGCGGCCCTCGCCGCGCTGGTCCGGGCAGCGCTGGGGGCGGGGCCGGCGGTGGCGGCCGCGGTGCTGCTGGCGCTCTCCGGGGTCGGGCTGGCCTTCGCGCTCCGCCGGAGCCTGCTGCTCCGGTGCTGGCTGCTGTTCGACGCGGTGCCGGCGTTCCTGCAGACCGTGGTGGTCGCCGCCGGGGTGTACCTGGCCTCCTGGGCCGGCTGGTTCGCCACCTCCGGCGGCTACGCCCGGCAGTACGGCGCGGAGCACCCCTCGCCCGCGCTGGAGCGGCTGCCGGACTGGCTGTCCGGGCCGATCGACGCGGTGCGCGGGCTGGTCTACTACCACGCGCAGATGATGCAGTTCCACAACACCCTGGACGCGCCGCACGACTACGCGTCCAAGCCGTGGGAGTGGATCGTGATGCGCACGCCGGTGGCGTTCTTCTACGAGGGCGACCAGACCGGGTGCGGCGCCGCCAAGTGCTCCTCGGCCATCCTGGCGATCGGCACCCCGGCGCTGTGGTGGCTGTCGGTGATCGCGCTGGTGGTGATGGCCGGCTGGTGGCTGGTCTACCGGGACTGGCGGGCCGGCGCGGTGCTGGTGGCGGTCGCCGCCGGCTGGCTGCCCTGGTTCGCCTACCCGGACCGGACCATGTTCGTCTTCTACGCGCTGCCGTTCCTGCCGTTCCTGGTGTTGGCGGTGGTGCTGGCGCTGGGGCTGGCGATGGGCGACGACGAGGCCGGCCCGGAGTACATGCCGGGGCGGCGGATCTTCGGCGGGATCGTGTTCGGCGTGGTGATGCTGCTGGTGATCATCAACTTCGCCTACATGTACCCGGTGCTCAGCGCGGAGCAGCTGCCTTATCAGGCGTGGCGGGAGCGCATGTGGTTCGATACCTGGATCTTCGGCAGCGGCGGCGGGGCGTGACCCCGCGGGCCCTTCGGACCGCCGGAAAACAACGCCCGGCGAGGGGGTGAAATTCCACTTTTCCTTAGCGGGATTTTCATCCGGAAAGGTCTCGGCATCCCGGATGTCTGCTGGTAGTCTCGACCACTGGTTGCGGTTGTGGTTTCACGGATGCTTCGGCGCCTCGCGGAACTTCACGCGGGCGCTGGTCGTTCGGGGCGTTGGCTCTCGGGACGGGCGCTCGGCAACCCGGGACCAGCAGGGTGCGGTCCCGTTGTAGTCCCCAAAGGGAGAGCAAATGGCTCAGGGCACCGTGAAGTGGTTCAACTCTGAGAAGGGTTTCGGGTTCATCGCCGTTGAAGGCGGCGGCCCGGACGTGTTCGTTCACTACTCGGCGATCGCGGGTACCGGCTTCCGGAACCTGGAAGAGAACCAGTCGGTCGAGTTCGAGATCACCCAGGGCCCGAAGGGGCCGCAGGCTTCCAATGTGCGGTCCGTCTGACGGCTGCTGATTCCGATTCTCGGCCCTTCGCCCGTTCCTCGGGCGGAGGGCTGTTTCACTTTCCGGGGGCGGCCCCTCCGGCCCCGGTCTCCCCGCCGAGGTCGGCCACCTGCCGGCTCAGCCGCTCCACCTGCTCGGAGAGGGCCTCCAGCCGGTCCAGCACCACCTCGTGCTGCTCCTGCTCCAGCTCCTGGTCCTCCTGCCAGCGCTGCGCCTCCACCTCCTCCTCCAGCGCGGTGACGATCACCCCGATGACCAGGTTGAGCAGGATGAACGCGGTCACCACGATGTAGCCGACGAAGAAGAGCGGGGCCCAGGGGTGCTCCTCGGCCACCGAATCGGCGATGTCCGGCCAGTTCTCCGTGGTCAGCACGGTGAACAGGGTGTACAGCGAGGTGTGCAGGTCGCCGAAGTACTCCGGGGAGGCGTCCTCGAACAGCTTCTCGGCCAGCACCGCGGTGGTGTAGACGGTGATCAGCAGCAGACCGATGACCGTGCTCATCCCCGGCACCGAGCGGAACAGCGCCCCGATGATCTGCCGCATCTGCGGGACCACGCTGACCAGGCGGAGGATGCGCAGGATGCGCAGCAGCCGGAGCACCGAGAAGCCCGCGGACGAGGGCACCAGGGCGATGCCCACCACGATCGCGTCGAACCAGTTCCACGGGTCGCGGAAGAAGGACCGGCCGTGGGCGTACACCTTGAGCGCCAGCTCCGCGGCGAACAGCCCGACGAAGACGCCCTCGGTGACCGCGAACACGTCGGGGGCGGCGGTGAACAGGTCCTCGTAGGTCTCCATCCCCAGCGAGACCGCGTTGATCAGGATGAGGACGATCACCCCGTTGCGGAACCATCCCGACTCGACGATCCGCTGGGCCCGCTCGCGCGTCGTCGGCTCCGGCACCGTGCTCCTCCCGTCCGTCTCCCGCCCGCGCGGCGGGGTGGGCATACCGGACAACACTAGCCCGCCGCGCTCCGCGGCCGGGCTCCCGGCCCGGGGGCGGTCCGCTGTGCCGGGCGACCTGGAGAGCGGTTAACCTGTTTGCTGGTACCGGCAGGTGAGGCCGGGGGCCGAGGGAAGGAAGGGCATGTTCAACATCGGCGGTGGGGAGTTCGTCCTCCTCGGTGTACTCGCTCTTCTGCTCTTCGGTCCGGAGCAGCTTCCCAAGGCCGCGCAGCAGGTCGGGCGGGTCCTCCGCCAGCTGCGCAGGATGGCCGACAGCGCCAAGGACGACCTCCGCGAGGGGCTCGGCCCCGAGTTCAAGGACTTCGACGTCCAGGACCTCAACCCCAAGCGCTTCGTGCAGAAGCACTTCTGGGAGGCCGAGGAGGACGAGGACGGCGACCGGCGCCCCGCCTCCCAGCTGAACGGCAAGCGTCCCCCGTTCGACGACGAGGCCACCTGACCGGGAAGCCTCGGGGCGCCCGCTCAGCCGAACAGCATCACCAGGAAGAGGAAGAGGCCGGCCACCACCACCGAGCCGGCGATGATCGCCGGTGAGCCGAACAGCGCGATCAGCAGTTCGGCGAGGAGGGTCCCGCCGACCGCGGCCGCCGGCCACACCCAGCGCGGCGACGGCTCCCAGCCGTTGCGCTCCTCGCGGACGGCGGTGATCACCCCGGCCGCGGCCACCCCGCCCCAGAACAGCAGGTGCAGTGCGGCCCGCCAGCCGGACGAGATGTAGTCCGCCGACCCGCCGGTGACCATCACGAACAGCACCGCCACCGCGATCAGCCGGCCGTGCCCGCCGCCGCGCATCGCCGGGATGGGCTTGCGGCGCGCCCGGGTGGCCCGCCGGAACGGCTCCCCCGCGGCCCGGGGCTCCTCGTCGGCCCGGGCGTCCGCGGGGGCGGCGGGCGGCGCGGGCGGCCGGGGCGGGCCGTGCAGGTAGCCGGGGTCCGGTGCCTGGTAGCCGCCGGGCGCGGCCTCCCCTTCGGGGTATTCGGCGCCGCGCGGGAACTGCGGACGCCGGGGGTGCTGCGGCCCGGGTGCGGCCTCCGGGTGCTCGGGCACGCCGTTCCTCCCTCGACCGGTCGGTGGTCCGCGGGGCCCGGAGGCCCGGGGCCCTTCGCTGCGGAGGCCCCGGCGGCCGCCGGCCGCGGAAACTCCTCGTCCCCCGGTCTCCTACCCTCGGCCCGGCGCCGGAAATCCATTACCGGAAACGGGTCGGGGCCCCGCCCGGTCTTTCCCGGTCAGGGCCCCTTTTTCGGGCCGCCGGGCCGGATCGGTCTCCGGCGCGGCGGCGCTTCTTCTCCTCGGGGAGCGGCCGGTCCGCCTTTACGGCCTCCGCCGGTTGGCCGTACCTCGCGGTCCGCGCGCTCCGCTATCGGTGTTCCGTTACTCGATGGCCGAGACGATGTCCTCGGCGATGGCGATGGAGGTCTCGGTCATCCCGTCGGCGCTCCACCAGCTCCAGCCGCCGCTCCACCAGCTCCAGCCGCCTGCCCACCAGCTCCACCCGCTCGCCTGCCAGCTCCAGCCGCCGGAGTCGGCGGCGGGGCCGGCATCGGCCGAGGCCGGGAGCGCGGCACCCATGGTGACCGCGCCGGCAATGGCCGCGGTCACGAACAACTTCTTCAGCACAACGCACCTTTCGCTCGTCTGGTCGTCCATCCCCGTTCAATAAGATGACCTATCGGTCACAGTGCGCACAAGGCCCAGAAGCAAATATTAATGTTGATCTAAGGCCTATTTCCGCCCATGTAGTAGAAAAGTACGACACAGTAGGCGGTCTCCCGCGCACCGCTGAATTTCGTCACACATAAAAGGCGTGACCTGCACATACTCCCGATCACCCTGCCGGAGCCAAGAGTTCCCCAAGGCGAACCCGCCCCTTCCGAACACGGTTACGAATGGACCGGGCGGGTGAATTGTTCGGACCAGCGGGGTGAATTCGGCACGCACCATGAACTTACCGTATCCACCAGGCTAAAGTGGGCATCCCGCAGGGAAAGACGACCCGCTCACGGCACGTGAGCGAACGAGCCCGCACCCGCTCCCCATTGTCCCCGGCAGGGACGGGGGGTGCACGGCGACACGCGAATTCCCCGCTCCGCCCGGGGTGCGCGGCGGCGCCGCCGGAACACCGGCCCGCGGCCCCGCGATGCCGCTCGGAACGGCCGGGGGTCGGCGGGTACCGGGCCTTTCGGAAGATCCGGAGAACGGAAGACCCGGAGAACACCGAAGGCCGGCCCCCGGAGCGGGGACCGGCCTTCCGTCTCAGGTGGAGCTGAGGGGATTCGAACCCCTGACCCCCTCGATGCGAACGAGGTGCGCTACCGGACTGCGCTACAGCCCCTGAAGACGTTCTAAACTCTAGCAGCTCCGCAGAGGTGCTCTGAACGGTTTTGCGCCGAGCCGCCCCGGGCCCTCCCCGCGAGCCCGGCGCCCTCAGTCCCCGACGGCGCGCTGGTGGGCGTCGGTGTACTGGTCGTAGACCTCCTGGCCGCGCGGGGCCGGCAGGTCGACGACGTCGGCGCCGCGCTCCTCCTCGGCCCGGCGGGCGGCCTCCTCGCGGCGGGCGCGGCGCAGCTCGGCGCGGCGCTGCTCCTCCAGCGCGGCGCGGCGCTCCGCGTCGGCCTTGGCCGCCTCGCGCAGCAGCACCAGGTGGCCGCCGAAGAGCAGGACCGGCGGCACCAGCACCCACCACGGGCCCAGGTCGAGCGCGACGGCGACCGCGGTGGCCGCCAGCAGGCCGCCCAGGCCGGACGTGCGGCGGCGGCGCCGGGCGATGACCCTGGCCCGGGAGACCGAGGGCGCCTCCGGGTGCAGGTAGGGCTCCTCCTCCGGGGCGCCGCCGGGGCCGTCCGCCGGGTCGGCGAAGGGCTCGGGCTCCTCGTCCCCGCCGCCGGCGCCCGGCTCCCGGCCGGCGCCGTCCGGGTACGCGGGCGCGGGGCCGCCGTCCTCGCCGGATCCGGGGCCCGGGAGGTACTCGTCGTAGTCGTAGCCGTCGGCGGCGCCGCCCGGGGCCCGCTCCGCGCGGTCGGCGGCGTCCTCCTCGCCGTCTTCATCGCCGTCCCCATCGGCGCCGAGGCCGGCCGCCCGGGGGTCGCTGCGGTCCAGGGCGGCGGGGTCGGGGTCGGCGGCGTCCCGCCGGAGCAGCATCGGGACCAGGACGACCAGCCACACCACGACAATGGCCAAGTACAAGGCTGAGCTGTTCATCGCCCCTCCTCGCACCACCGGCCATCGGACATTCCCGGACGCCCCTCGAACACGGCCCTCCGGCGACGGCGGCCGGAGTGCGGCTGCGAGCCGGTTCCCCGGTCCCGCCTCACGGCCCGGCGGCCGCGCCTCTCAGCGGTCCGCGTCCCATGCGCCGTCCTCCATGCGCCGTATGCACGTGTTGCCGACATCCCTGATGCGTCTACGTTCCGCACGGTACGACCGAGTGTCCGTAAATGCGCGGTATTCGGGCCGGAGTGTCGTGAGATTGCAGTCTTCCTCTTCTTGCCCCGGCCTCTCCACCGGGAGTGCGGCGGGCCCCGGCCCGCCCGCCCGGGGGCGCCGACCGTACGACGGTACCGTGCGCCCGGGCGGGCGGCGGCTATGTCGCGAAGACCGGGGCGCCGACCGACGGTCCGGGTTCAGGAACGGCCCTCCGCGGCGCTGCCGTCGCGGTGCGCCCGCCACCGCCGGAGCAGTCCGCCGGGGACGTCCTCGGTGGTCAGCGCGTAGCAGATGTGGTCCCGCCAGGCCCCGTCGATGTGCAGCTGGCGCTTGCGCACGCCCTCCTCGCGGAAGCCGAGCTTCTCCGCGACACGCCGGCTGGCGGCGTTCTCCGGGCGGATGTTCGCCTCGATCCGGTGCAGGCCGACGACGAAGAAGGCGTGGTCGACGGCGAGCGCGACCGCGGTGGGGGTGGCGCCCTTGCCCGCGTGGGCCCGGTCGATCCAGTAGCCGACCTGCGCGGAGCGGGCCGAGCCCCACACGATGGCGCTGATCGTCAGCTGGCCGGCGAACTCCCCGCCGACGGTGATCGCCCACGGCATGGACAGGCCGTGCCGGGCCTCCCGCCGGATGGCCTGGAGCATGGCCACGTACGGGGTGAGCGAGGAGGAGCGCAGCGGCATCTCCGGGTAGGTGGGCTCCCAGGGGCGCAGCCAGTCGGCGTTGCGCAGGCGGGTCTCGCGCAGCGCCCGCGCGTCGCGGACGCGGAGCGGGCGCAGGCCGACCTCCCCTTCCTCCAGGGTGACCGGCCAACCGCGTATCCGGTTCACTTCCGTGCTCTCCTCCGGTCCCGCCCGAGCGCCTCTCCACGCCTTTTCGGGCGGCTCACCCCAGTATTCCACCACGGCCGGACGGGGGCATCCGGCGGCCGGTCAGTGATCGCCCCCGCGCATCTGGTCGATCGCGTGCACCAGCACCGGGGCCAGCACCTCCATGCCGTCCCGGACGCCGCCGCGCGACCCCGGGAGGTTGACCACGAGCATCCGGTGCCCGTCCCGCTCGGCGACGCCGGCCAGCCCGCGGGAGAGCACCGCGGAGGGGACGCCCTTCTCCCGCCCGGCGGCGCGCAGCGCCTCCGGGATGCCGGGGATCTCGTAGGCCAGCAGCGGCCGGGTGGCCTCGGGGGTGGCGTCGGTGGGCGTCAGCCCGGTCCCTCCGGTGGTCAGGGCGGCGTCGTAGCCGGCCGCCAGGGCGCGGCGGAGCGCCTCGGCGACCGGTTCGCCGTCCGGCACCACCCAGGGTCCGTCGGGGCGGAGCCCGGCGCCGCGCAGCGCCTCGGCGAGGACCGGTCCGGAGCGGTCCGGGTACACCCCGGCGGAGGCGCGGTTGGAGACGGTGATGACGACGGCGCTCGGCGCGCCGCCCGGCCCCCCGCCGCCCTGCTCCGCGGCGGTCACGCGCCCTCCCCGCGGCCGCCGCCGGAGCGGGTCCAGTGGCCGGTCTTGCCGCCGGTCTTCTCCTCCACCCGGACGTCGGTGACGACGGCCTCCGGGTCGATCGCCTTGACCATGTCGACCAGCCCCAGGGCCGCGGTCATCACGCAGGTCAGCGCCTCCATCTCCACTCCGGTGCGGTCCGCGGTGCGCACCGTGGCGGTGATCGCGACGTCCTCCTCGCGCACGGTGAGCTCGACGTCGGCGCCGTGCACCGCGATCGGGTGGCAGAGCGGAACCAGGTCCGGGGTGCGCTTGGCGCCCTGGATGCCGGCGATCCGGGCCACGGCGAGCGCGTCGCCCTTGGGCACGGTGCCGCCGCGCAGGGCCTCGATCACCTCGGCGGAGACCAGCACCCGCCCGGTGGCGGTGGCGGTGCGGGCGGTGACCTCCTTGGCGGTGACGTCGACCATGCGGGCGCGGCCCGCGGAGTCGAGGTGGCTGAACCCGGAGGGGTGGGGTGTGGACATGGCTGCGCTGCGCTCTCCTGCTTCGGGACGGTCGGGTCCGACTGTAGCCGCCGTCACGGCCGGGGCAGCAGGACGACCTCGGCCTCGGTGCCGGCGGGCAGCTCGGTCAGCTCCTCGGGGACCACGGCCAGGGCGTTGATCTCGGCGAGCGCGCCCAGCTGGTGCGAGGCCTGCCGGGCGACCGGGGTGGCGACCGCGCCGCCCTGCACCCGGTCCAGGACGACGCGGCGGTAGGAGCGCCGGCCGGGGGCCGAGGCCACGCTCTCGGTCAGCCGGGCGCGGACGGTGGGCAGCGGCTCCGGGGGCAGCCCGCGCATCCGCTGCAGCGCGGGGCGGACCAGGATCTGGAAGGAGACGAACGCGCTGACCGGGTTGCCGGGCAGGGTGACGATGGGGGTGGCGTCCTCGCCGATCGTCCCGTACCCCTGCGGTTTGCCGGGCTCCATCGCGACCTTCTCGAAGTGCACCGTGTCCAGCCGGGAGAGCTCCTCCTTGACCACGTCGTAGGCGCCCATGCTGACGCCGCCGGTGGTGATCACGATGTCGGCCTGGACCAGGACGTCCTCCAGGGCGGCCATGACCGCGCCGGGCTCGTCGCCGACGAAGGCGTGCCGGTAGCCGGCGCAGCCCGCGTCGATGGCGGCGGCGGTGAGCATGTGGCCGTTGGACTCCCAGATCTGGCCGGGGCCGAGCGGGTCGCCCGGCTCGACCAGCTCCTCACCGGTGGCCAGGACGACCACCCGGGGCTTGGGGCGGACCGGCGCGCTGCGCCGGCCGATCGCGGCGAGCACGCCGATCTCGGCGGCGCCGATCCGGGCGCCCTCGCGCAGCACCAGGTCGCCCTTGAGCACATCGCCGCCCTCCGGGCGGACCGCGTCGCCGGCCGCGGCCGGCCGGTGGATCGCCACCTCGGCCTGGCCGCCGTCGGTCCACTCCACCGGCACCACCGCGTCGGCGCCGGAGGGCATCGGCGCCCCGGTCATGATCCGGGCGCAGTGCCCGGACAGGACGGTGTGCGCGGACGCGTCGCCGGCGGCGATGTCGGCGGCGACCGGCAGCCGCACCGGGGCGTCCTCCCGGGCGGCGGCGACGTCGGCGGCGTGCACCGCGTAGCCGTCCATCGCCGAGTTGTCGAAGCGCGGCAGCGACACCGCGGAGTACACGTCCTCGGCGAGCACCGCGCCGTGCGCCCGCTGCAGGTCGAGCTCGATGGGGGCGACCGGGCGCACCACCCCGAGGATGTCCGCGATGTGCTGCTCGACGCTCTTCACCATGCACCTCCGAGGAACCCCTGGGCCCGCCTCCGGACCAGGCGGCACGGGCCGCCCCGGCCATCATCCCGGCCCCCGGCGGCCGGTACAACCGGACTCTCCCACAAGGCCGCCCGGCGCCCGCCTTGTTGAGCCCAGGGCTGTTGCTTTTCCCGGCCCTGGACACGCGTCCCGGGCGGGACCGCCGGGGCGGTGGGCCGGGCAAAAGCAACAGGCCGGGGCTCAACACCGTCGTGGTCCGCGATGACGTCGAGGCGGGCGCGGGGCCGGGGCCGGAAGACGGTCGGGACAGTGCGGAGGAAGCTCTTTCAGCGTTCTCAGGTGCCGTCGGGGAGGTCACGGGCGAACTCGCGGAGCCAGGGCACGAAGTCGTCGGCCAGGTCGGGGCGGGCGCAGGCGAACTCGACCACGGTGCGCAGGTAGTCGGCCTTGTTCCCGGTGTCGTAGCGCTGGCCGCGGAAGAGCACGCCGTGCACCGGGCCGCCCTCGTCGGGTTTGCGGCGGGCGAGCTCGCGCAGCGCGTCGGTCAGCTGGATCTCCCCGCCGCGGCCGGGCGGGGTGTCGCGCAGCACGTCGAACACCTCGGGGGCGCACACGTAGCGGCCGATCACCGCCCACCGGCTGGGCGCGGCCTCCGCCGAGGGCTTCTCCACCAGGTCGGTGACGCGGACGACGTCGCCGTCGCCGGTCGGCTCGATGGCGGCGCAGCCGTACAGCGACACCTGCTCCGGCTCGACCTCCATCAGCGCGACGACGCTGCCGCCCCGCTCCGCCTGCACTTCGAGCATCCGGTTGAGCAGGGCCTCCCGCTCGCCGATGAGGTCGTCGCCGAGCAGCACCGCGAACGGCTCGTCGCCGACGTGCGCGGCGGCGCACAGCACGGCGTGGCCGAGCCCGCGCGGCTCTCCCTGGCGGACGTAGTGCACCTGGGCGAGCTCGCTGGGGGCGCGCACCCCGCGCAGCCGCTCCTCGTCGCCCTTGGCCCGGAGCGCCTCCTCCAGCTCGTAGGCCCGGTCGAAGTGGTCCTCGATGGAGCGCTTGTTCCGGCCGGTGATCATCAGGACGTCGCCGAGGCCGGCGCCGACCGCCTCCTCGACCACGTACTGGATCGCGGGCTTGTCGACGATCGGGAGCATCTCCTTGGGCGTGGCCTTGGTCGCCGGCAGGAAGCGGGTTCCCAGGCCAGCGGCGGGCACGACGGCCTTGGTGATCCCGGACGGGGAGAGTCGCTTATCCATCATGAGCGAACTCTAGGGCACCTCGGCGCCGCCTCCGCGCCACCGCGCCCGCGCTGACCTGGGCGTCTCTCCGTGTCCAGGGAGAACGGGGCCGGTCGGCACCCGGCGTTCACCACCCCTTCCCCGCCCCCTCACCGGGAGGTCTCTGCGAGACTCGACGCCATGGACGCTGCATCCGGGCCCCCCGCCCCGCGGGCCGCGGGCCCCAAGGCCGAACTGCGCCGGCGACTGCTCGCCGCCCGGGAGGAGACGACCGCGGCCGAGCGGGACCGCGCCGGGTCGGCGATCCGGGACGCGGTCGCGGTGCTGCCGCGGCTGTCGATGGGCGGGACGGTCGCCGCCTACTACTCGGTGGGCACCGAGCCGGACACCCGCAAGCTGGTCGCCGCGCTGTGGAAGCAGGGCGTCTACGTGCTGCTGCCGGTCTTCCTCCCCGGCGGGACGCTGGACTGGGCCGCCTACGAGGGGCCGGACAGCCTGGCCCCGGCCCGGTTCGGGCTGCTGGAGCCGACCGGGCCGCGGTACGGCCCGGACGCGGTGGCGCGGGCGGCAGCGGTGGTGTGCCCGGCGCTCGCGGTGGACCGGGCCGGCCGGCGGCTGGGCAAGGGGGCGGGCTGCTACGACCGGGCGCTCTCCCTGGTCGGGCCGAACACCCTCACCCTGGGCGTGATCTACGACACGGAGTTCCTGGACGAGGTCCCGGCCGAACCGCACGATCGCCCGGTACAGGGGGTCGTCACGCCCGGTGGCGGGGTGCGGATGCTCTGAGACCGGCCTCCCCGGTCCCGCCTCCGCCGGCCGTCGCGGAACAGCGGGCCCTCCCGCCGCGTTGCATCGACCGGCGGCCGACCGCCCTGCCATGGCGGCCCCGATGTCGCGGCCCCGCTGCTCAACCGCGTACTATTTGGCAGTCGACGGGCAAGAGTGCCAGCAAGGAGGAACCACGTGCCTACATACCAGTACGTCTGCACCGAGTGCGGCGAGCCCCTGGAGGTCGTGCAGAGCTTCAGCGACGACGCGCTGACCGTCTGCCCCTCGTGCGACGGGCGCCTGCGCAAGGTGTACTCGGCGGTGGGCATCGTCTTCAAGGGTTCGGGCTTCTACCGGACCGACAGCGCCAAGAGCTCGGACAGCTCCGTGCTGGCCGGGTCGTCGAAGGGCGGCTCCAACGGGTCGGCCTCCTCCGACTCCGGGGACTCCGCCGCGCCGGCCGCCAAGGACTCCTCCTCCGACTCCGCCAAGAGCGGCTCCGCCTCGTCCGAGTCGTCCTCCTCCGGCGCCTCCTCGAAGAGCGCGGACAGCGGCTCCGGCGCCCCGGTGGCGGCCAAGGCCTGACTCCCCGCGGCGGACCGAGAGCTCTTGCCCGCTTCTCCCCGCCGCTCGGCTCGCACGGCCGGTCCCGTCCCGGGGCCGGCCGCAGCCGTTTCCGGGCACTCCCCCGATGATCTTGACGCTGCGCCCCCCATCAGAGCGCTCTGATAGGGCCGCAGCGTCAAGACCACCGCCCTGGAGGGGGCTTCTCCCGGCCGCCCGCGCCGCCCGCCGTCCACAGGGGCGGAACCGCCCCTCCCGCCGCGGCCCCGGCCGCTCTAGCGTCCGGGGCATGCCGTACCGACCGGCCCTCGCCGTCGCCCGGCACCGCGGGGCCCTGGGCTGCGCGTGTGCCGCACTCGCCCTCGCCGGGGCGCTGCTGGTGCTGCGCCCCGCCCCCGAACCCGTCGAACCGGTCCTGGTCGCCGTGCGGGACCTCTCGCCCCGCGCGCCGGTCGGCGCGGCCGACACCGCCGTGCGCGAACTCCCCCGGGGCGCCGTGCCGGACGGCGCGCTGCCCCCGGAGAGCGACCCCGCCGGGCGGTCGCTGACCGGCCCGGTGCGCCGCGGCGAGGTGCTGACCACCGCGCGGTTCGCCGACCCGCCCGCGGCCGACTACGGCGGCGGCCTGGTCGCGGTGCCGGTGCGGGTCGCCGACGCCGGGGCGGTCGCCCTGGTCGAGCCGGGCTCCCGGGTCGACCTGCTGGCCGCCGCCCCCGCACTGGACATGGGCCCGGGCGGGCCGCCGCCGGCCCGGGTCGTCGCGGAGGACCGCCCGGTGATCGCGGTGCCGGAGCCGCCCGGCGGGGCGGCCGGCGGCTCCCCGGGGGCGCTGGTCGTGGTCGCGGCGACGGCCGCCGAAGCACGCCGGCTCGCCGGGTATTCCCAGGCCGGGACGGTCGTTTTAACCATTCGCGGTTGACCCTAGACGTAGCGTAGTGAATCCTGTTCGGCGCATTCCACTCCGCCCGGCGCCCCGGTGCCGGGCGGAGCCGTGTTCCGGCCGCGCTCCGGACGTACAGAGGAAGGTCCAATGGACGGTTTCAAGAAGTTCCTGCTCCAGGGGAACCTGGTGCAGCTGGCGGTCGCCGTGGTCATCGGCGCCGTCTTCTCCAACCTGATCACCGCGTTCACCGAAGGGTTCATCACCCCGCTGCTGGGCATCTTCGGCGGCGTCCCGCAGTTCGGCGAGCTCTACTTCGAGATCAACGGCAGCCGGTTCATGTACGGGGCGTTCATCGACGCCGCGATCAGCTTCCTGCTGACCGCCGCGATCCTCTACTTCTTCGTGGTGCTGCCGGTCAGCAAGCTGATGGAGCGGCTGATGAAGCAGGAGGAGGCGGCCACCCGGGACTGCCCGCGCTGCTTCAGCGAGATCAGCCGACAGGCCGACCGGTGCCCCCACTGCACCTCGGAGATCGCCCCGGACAAGCCGGTCGCGGTGGACTGACCGGCCCCGCCTCGCAACGCGGTGGGCGGGGACGCCTACCGCTCGTACTCCCAGTGCCAGGGCTCGAACGGATTGGAGTAGGCCCAGGCCGGGTGGAACCACCCGTAGTCCCTGGAGTTGGCCTCCAGCCAGTTGAACTGCGGGCTGCCCTGGTTCTGCACGCCGCCGCACAGGTCGATGGCCTGGCCCAGGCCGTGGTTGCTGGTGCCGGGGACCGCGGCGTTGCCGGGCGGCTGCTCGGCGTAGACCCGGTGCTGGTTGGGCAGGTCGCGGTAGGAGCTGGTGATGCACATCGGGCCGCCGAACTGCTCCTGGTAGGCCTGGTCCATCTTCATGAAGTCGACTGCGGCGTCGGCGCGCAGGAAGTGGCCGCCCTGCGGCAGCTCGCAGAGCGCGCCCTGCGGCAGCAGGCCGTTGGGGTAGTCCTTGGCGGCCTTGCCCTTCTCCGCGTCGCACTCCACGCCGGCCATGTAGGCGTCCACGTCCAGCCCGCGGTCCTTCAGCTCCTTGGTGAGCGCGTTGGTGCTCTCCTCGGACTGGTCCTTGAGCGCGTCCAGGTCGTCCCGGAGCTCGACCTTGGCCAGCTGGGTCTCGGACTGCAGCTGCTGGGCCTGGTTGGTCAGCTCCACCTGCTCGTCGCGGAGGTCGTTGGCCTCCTCGATGAGGGCGTCCTTGTCCTCGGCGAGCTTGCCGACGTAGGAGTCGACGTGCAGGTCCTGCTCGATGGTGCCGGAGGTCATCAGGCCGAGCACGCCGGCGTCGGGCTGCTTGTACAGGGTGCTGGACATCTCCGCGAGCGGCTCGCGCATGTCGCTCAGCTCCAGCTCGGTCTGCTGCAGGTCGTGCAGGGTGTCGACGAGCTCGTCCTGGGCGGCCTCGAGGTCCTTCTCCCGGTCGGTGTAGTCCTCGGTGGCCTTCTCCAGGTCCTCCTTGGCCTTCTCCGCCTTCTCCGCGAGCGCGTCGAGGTCCTCGTCGGCGAAGGCGGGGGCGGTGATCGGCGCCAGCGCGCCCTCGCCCGCCGGGATCAGCACCAGCGCCAGCAGCAGCACCACGACGGCACCGCGCGCCGCGCGGGACCGTGCCCCCTCGGAGAGGGAGAGCACGGAACCGGATCCGCCTCTCGAACCGCGGTCGGTCGACCGCGGCGATACGCGAAAGAACGGCACCTGGTCCTCCGGACTGCCTGTTTCGGATCTTCGGACGTTGGCGTGGCCGCATGGCAAGGTACTACAAAGTCCACAACCGGACGTGTCGGCATGATCCGCCGAGGGTGATCGCGGACCGCTCTTCCCGGCCCCGACCTCGTGTCTTCGCGGATCCCCAGGTCACCACCGTGTCCCGGCTCGCCGACCGCACGCGGCGGCCGCCCCGGCGCACCGCCCGCACCGGCGCACGCATTCGAATGTGGCACATGTCACGCGCGGGTGATGACAACCGTATAGGGAAAAGAGTACTCAAAGCCCGGGCCCGACCGCCCCGCCCCTCCTCCTTCCCCGGCGGTGCAGCACCTCCCGCGGTCCTCCGCTACCCTTGGTCCCTGAAGGCCTCATAGCTCAGGGGACAGAGCACGGCTCTCCTAAAGCCGGTGTCGCAGGTTCGAATCCTGCTGGGGCCACCACAAGGCACGGCCCCGGGCCCACCCCGGCCGCCCCCATCCCCCGCGACCGCGCGTCTCCGCCCGCCCCCCTTCTCCTCAAGCGGCCCCGCCCCACCGCCCGGACCACCCCCGGCCGAGCACCCTCGACACGGAGACGACCAGGTAGACCGAGGGCGCGGCCAGCGCCGCGGCGACGGCCACCGGCAGCGGCGGCAGGACCAGCGCGGCGGCGGCGGACACCGCTCCGACCACGGCCAGCGCGGCGCCGCCCGGTCGCTGGGCGCGGACCCAGGCGGCCGCCGCCGGACGCTCCGGCGGCCCCGGCGCACCCGCCCGGACCGCACCGGGCAGCGCCGACCCCAGCCCCGTGAGGAGCAGGCCGACCGCGACCGCCATGATGCGCCCGGCGGGAACTCCGATCCCGGCGGAGAGGAGCAGAAGGACCAGGTGCAGCACGGCGAGGAACGGCGAGAGGAGCATGAGCGGCGCGTCCAGCGCACCGGCCGCGCTCCGCGCGGGCGCCGGAGCGGCGCCGAGCCGCCGCCGGACGGCGCGGCCGCCGAGGGCCGAAGCGGCCAGTACCGCCGCGACGAGCAGCAGGACCGCCGGGACGGCCGACACCGCGACCGCCCTGGGCACCTCCGTTCCGGGGCGCGCCGGGGTCGCCTCACGGGTGGTGACGAGCTCGGGAATCCGGTCCCAGAGCAGCAGGGAGGCCGCGGCCATGGCGGCCAGGCAGGCGGCGGTGACCGCGATGCCCCGCCAGGGCGCGGTCGGCGCCGGCCCGGCGGGCCTCCCGGTTCCGCTCCGCGGTGGTCCGACCGGTGTTCCGGCCATTCTGCGCCTCCTCGTCCAGCGGGAAATGGGTGCGCCCCGAGAGGGAAACCGATTCGTCCGTCGGTGAATCCGGAAACGGGCCTCCGGGCGCCGCGCCTTTTCCAGAAGAACGCTATGCCGGGTGCGCACCTGCGGGCATCGCCCCGGACGCACGTCCTTCCTCCGCCCTTTCCCTACTGCGGCGACGGGCGGAAAGAATGACCTCGGTCATGGTGCGGACCGCCTGCGCCGCAACGGGCCCATGACCTCCGCCATACCGCAGCGGCGGCCATTCGGGCCGAACAGAGCCGCCGGGCCTTTTCCCTTCCGGCCGATTTCCGGCTCCGCGGACGGGGAGCGGCCGATGAGTCCGCGAGCGGCATGAAGGCGGGTCCGCGGCGGCGGCTCTGGAACGGCCTTGCAGCGGGCCGGAGCCGGGGGCGGATCGGGGAACCGGCGCCGGGTGCGGGCCGTCCCAGGCGCGGAAGGCCCGCGCGGCCGGGATGGGCGCCGTGCCGGAACGGCGGGCGGCCCGCCCCCGGTTCGCCGTCTGTCCCACCGGGCAGGTAGGACGTCCCTGCACGGCGCTCCACCGGACGGCGGGGCGCGGCGGCGCGGGCCCGGTTCCCGGACGCCCGCCGTGAGCCCCCTTCGCCGAGGATCGAGGACATGTCGCATACCTTCCAGGTCGACCTGCGCGGACTGGTCGACCTGCTCTCGCACCACCTCTACTCCAGCCCCAAGGTCTACCTGCGCGAGCTGCTGCAGAACGGAGTGGACGCCATCACCGCGCGGCGGGCGCTCGACCCCGATGCGCCGGCGGCCGTCCGGCTGCTGCCCGGGGACGGCGGCCTGCGGGTCGAGGACACCGGGATCGGGCTGACCGAGGCCGAGGTGCACGACCTGCTGGCCACCATCGGGCGCAGCTCCAAGCGGGGCGGCCTGGAGACGGCGCGGGCGGACTTCCTCGGCCAGTTCGGGATCGGGCTGCTCGCCTGCTTCGTGGTGGCCGAGGAGATCCGGGTGGTCAGCCGCTCCGCGCGGGACCCCGAGGCGCCGCCGGTGGAGTGGCGGGCCCGCGAGGACGGCTCCTACACGGTGCGCACCCTCCCCGAGGAGGAACGCCCCGAGCCCGGGACGACGGTGCACCTCGTCGCGCGCCCCGGCACCGGGGAGTGGCTGGAGGCCGGTCGGGTCACCGAACTGGCCCGGTACTTCGGCTCGCTGCTCCGCTACGACGTGCGGGTCGGCGACGAGCCGGTCAACGAGCGGCCGGTGTGGGACCGGCCGCACGCCGGGCCGGATGCCCGGCGGGCCGCGTTCGCCGAGCACTGCGCGGACGTCTTCGGCTTCGTCCCGCTGGACGCGATCGAGCTGGACGTACCGCTCGCCGGGGTGCGCGGCGTCGCCTACGTGCTGCCCGAGTCGGTCAGCCCGTCGCAGCAGGGCGCGCACCGGGTGCACCTCAAGGGCATGCTGCTCACCGAGCGCGCCGACGGGCTGCTGCCGGACTGGGCGTTCTTCGTCCGGTGCGTGCTGGACACCGACGGGCTGCACCCCACCGCGTCCCGGGAGGGCCTCTACGAGGACGAGACCCTGGCCGCGGTGCGCGAGGCGCTCGGCGAGCGGATCCGCGGCTGGCTGTCCGAGCTGGCCGCCGGCTCCCCCGAGCTGCTCGCGCGCTTCCTGTCCGTGCACCACCTGGGGGTGAAGTCGCTGGCCCGGCACGACCCGGAGATGCTCCGGTCGATGCTGCCGTGGCTGCCGTTCGAGACCACCGACGGGCGGGTGTCGCTGGAGGAGTTCGCCCGCCGCCACCCGGTGGTGCACTACACCCGCACCACCGAGGAGTTCCACCAGGTCGCGGCGATCGCCGCGGCGCAGGGCATCGGCGTGGTCAACGGCGGCTACACCTACGACGCCGAGCTGGTGGAGCTGCTGCCCGGCGCCCGGCCCGGCACCTCCGTCGCCGAGCTGGACACCGACACCGTCACCGCCCACCTCGACCCGGTGGACGGCGGGGAGGAGCTGGCGCTGGCGCCGTTCCTCGCCGCCGCCCGGACCGCCCTGGACCGCCTCGACTGCGACGTCTCGCTCCGCGCCTACCGGCCCGCCTCCGTGCCCGCCCTGTACCTGGACGACCGCGGCGCCCGGCACGAGCGGGCCCGGGCCGAGGAGGAGGCCGCCTCCGACGGGCTGTGGGCCGGCATCCTCGGCTCGCTGCGCGAGAGCCGGCCGCGCGCCCGGCTGGTGCTCAACCACCTCAACCCGCTGGTGCGGAGGATGGCCCGGGTGGACGACGCCGGGCTGGCCGGGACCGCCGTCGAGGCGCTCTACGGCCAGGCGCTGCTGATGTCCCGGCGCCCGCTCCGCCCGGCCGACTCCGCACTGCTCAACCGCACCTTCCTGGAACTACTGGACTGGGCCGTGGCCCCCGCCCCGCAGACCCCGCCGACCGACCGCCCCACCGGAGGCGCCCGATGACCGCCCGCTCCCCCGAAGAGATCCTCACCGACATCCGCCGCCTCGGCGGGGAGTCCTACGGCCCGGCGTACACCGCCCGGGCCGAGGCGCTCACCGCGGAGGCCGACTCCACCGGCGACCGGCCGCTGCTGATCAAGGCGCTGGACCGGCTGGTCTCGGCGTACAGCTTCAGCTCCGAGGGCCCCAAGATGCTGGTCCCGTTCTCCCGGATGCTGCGGATGTGGGACGAGCGGCCGGAGGACTTCGACTCCGGCGACGTCCACGACCTGCACTGGAAGTTCAAGTGGGTGAGCGGCGACGCCATCCGCCACCCCGAGGTGTCGCTCGACTCCGTCGAGGGGCTGCTGGCCGACATGCTCCGCCGGTACCGGCTCGCCGGGCACTCCGAGCGGCCGGCGCACGGCAAGGAGTTCGAGTTCGCCGCGTATCTGGGCGACGCCGAGCGCGCCGAGCGCGCCCGGTCGGCGATGCTCGCCGCCGACCGCGACCGGATGGCCGACTGCCGGGCCTGCGAGGTCCGCGAACTGGGCCGGTGGGAGGCGGACCAGGGCCGGGACGAGGCGGCCGTCGAGGCGTGGGCCCCGGTGCTCGACGGCGCCAGCCGCTGCCTGCACGAGCCGCACTACGTGCTCTCCGACTCGCTGCTGCCGCTGGTCCGCCTGGGCCGGGCCGACCAGGCGCGCAACCACCACCTGCGCGGCTACCGGCTGGTCCGGTCCGAGGAGGCGCTCACCGAGGCCGTCGCCGCGCACCTGGAGTTCTGCGCGCTGACCGGGAACGAGGCCCGCGGGCTGGAGATCCTCGGCGAGCAGGCGCAGCGCTGGGAGCAGCACGGCGACCTGGTGATGCTGATGGGGTGGGCGGCCTGCACCGCGCTGCTGATGCGCCGGGTCGCCGAGCTGGGCCACGGGGACCGCCCCGTCCCCGGCCCCAAGGGGCGCGAGTGGACCTGCTCGTCCCTGCTGGAGCACGCCCGGGGCGAGGCGCTCGCCCTCGCCGCCCGCTACGACCGGCGGAACGGCTCCACCGTGGTCTCCGACCGGGTCCGCGCCCGGATGGACGCGGAGCCGCTGCTGGAGGAGCTCCCGCTCGGGCTGAGCGGGACCGCCCTCCGCCGGACCCCGGTCCCGGCCCCGCCCGCGCCGTCCGCCCCGGTCCCCTCCGCTGCGGACCCGGCCGGGCTGCTCGCCGAGGCCCGCCGGCTCTCCGAGGCCGGACACCCGTCCGCCCCGGAGGCCTGGCGGCGGGCGGGGCGCGCGTTCGAGGCCGCGGGCGCCGAGCCCTCCCCCGGAGAGCGCGCCGAGATCGCCGAGGGCGCCGCGCTCGGCCTGCCGACCGGCCCCGGCACCGCCGGGCAGCTGGAGGAGGCCGCCGAGCTGTACGAGAAGGCCGGTGAGCCGGGCGGGGCGGCGCTGGCCCGGGCCCGCGCCGTGGTGGCCCGGGCCGCGGTCGGCGAGTGGGACGGCGCGTCCGCCCGGATGGAGGAGCTGTGCGCCGAGGCGGAGCGGCTGCACGCGGCCGGCGCCGCCAGCGGCGAACAGGCGGTCGCGGTGCCGCTGCTCCGCGGTCGGCTCCGGCTGTCGCTGCTCGGCTCGGAGGAGGACCCGGCGCAGGCCGCCGCCGCGCTCGACGCCGACCTGGAGCGGCTGGCCGGCTTCGCGCGCGGGCTCCCCGCCGCCCCGGCGATCCGGGCCCGGATCGCCGACATCGCGGAGCTGCGCGGTCGGCTGGCCGTGCCGTTCGACCCCGAGGCCGCGCTGCTGCGGTTCGCCGACGCCGCCGAGGGGCACCGGGAGTCCGGCCGGACCGCGCAGGCCGCCGCCGACGTGCTCCTCATCGCCCGGCTCCAGCTGGAGCGGGGCGAGCCGCAGGCCGCGGAGGCCGCGGCGCGGTCCGTGCACGGCGACCCGGAGCGGGTCGCGCTGCTCGGTCCGGGGGAGCGGGCCGAGCTGCCCTACCTCCTCGGCCGGGCCCTGATGGAGCAGGGCCGCTCCGCGGAGGAGGCCGGCGCCCTCTTCCTGGAGTCCATGTCGCTGCACGTCCGGGCCGGCGGCACCGGCGCCTCCGCCCAGCTGGAGCTGGGCCGCTCGCTGCTGGCCCGGGAGCGGTTCGAGGAGGCCGCGACCACGCTGGAGGACCTGCTGCCGAACCTCGGCCCGGAGCACGGCGAGGGGATGCAGGTGCAGGCGCGGGTCTGGCTGGCCCACTGCTTCCGGCGGACCGGGGACCCCAAGGCGGCGGCCGAGCAGTTCGCGCTGGCCGCGGACGCCACCCGGGAGTGGCCCGACGGGTACCGGCACGCCGAGCTCACCCACGAGGCGGCGGGCGCGCTGAGCGCGGCCGGCCTGCCCGCCGAGGCGGTCCGCGCCTACCGCCGCGCCCTGGAGCTGTGGCGGGGGCTGGGCGAGGAGGCGATGGCGGTCCGCGCGCTGCGCGCCTGCGCCTGGGAGCTGCTGGGGACGGAGGGCGCCGACGCGGCGGAGGAGGCGATGGCCGAGGCGCTGCGCGAGAACGAGGCGGCGGTCTCCGGGGCCGAGGAGGACGGGAAGCGCGGCGAGCTCCGGGGCGAGCTGGGCCAGACGCACATGCAGCGGGCCCGGCTGAGCCTGCGCCGTACCGACGGCGTGCCGGACGAGGACGTCGACTCCCCCGAGCAGTACGCGGTCAACGTCGCCGCGACCGAGGAGGCGCTCGGGAGGGCCGAGGCCGCGGCGGAGGCGTTCGCCGCGCTCGGTCCGGCCGGTGAGCGGAACCGGCTCGAGGCGGAGGACATGGCCGCCTGCATGGAGCTGGCGCTGGGCCGCTCCGGTCCCGCGGGCGAGCGCGCCGCCCGGATGCGCACCGCCGTCCAGGCCCTGCCGGACGGCGGCGACCTGCAGGAGCTGCTGGAGCGGTGCGGCGCGATCGCCGAGGGCGCCCGCGCCGGCTCCCCGTTCCCGGTCTACG
>NZ_ANBB01000016.1 GCF_000341105.1 Nocardiopsis potens DSM 45234 | reverse complement strand
GGGCCCCCCCCCGCCCCGCCCCTCCCCGGTGATCGGGGCCCTGCCAGAGCGCTCTGGCAGGGCCCCGATCACCGCCCTGGAGGAGGGTCGGGAACGCGAAGGGGCGCCCCGGTGGTCCGGGGCGCCCCGCTGCGGCCGCGGCGGTCAGTCGCCGTTGCGCGCGTCGACCAGGTCCGGCTTCTTCCAGTCCGGGTCGGAGAAGTACTTCTTGGTCTCGGCCACGACGACGCCGCCGAGCACCAGCAGGCCGATCAGGTTGGGCACCGCCATCAAGCCGTTGGCCACGTCGCTGAAGGTCCAGGCCAGGCTCAGCTCCGAGGTCGCGCCGACGTAGACGACCAGCACGAACACCAGCCGGAACGGCAGCACCGCGGCGCGGCCGACCAGGAAGTCCAGGCACCGCTCGCCGTAGTAGGACCAGCCGACCAGGGTGGTGAAGGCGAAGAACATCAGGCTGATCGCGACCACGTAGCCGCCGATCGGGGCCAGGGCCGGGGAGATGCCGCCGAACGCCTCGGTCATCGCCCAGTTGGTCATCAGCGCGCCGTCGCCGGTCTCGGCCTGGCTGCTCCACGCGCCGGTGACGATGATGACCAGGCCGGTCATGGTGACCACGACGATGGTGTCGATGAAGGTCTGGGTCATCGAGACCATCGCCTGGCGGACCGGCTGCTTCGTCTTGGCGGCCGCCGCGGCGATGCCGCCGGTGCCCAGGCCGGACTCGTTGGAGAAGATGCCGCGCGCCATGCCCTGCTGCATCGCGATGATGAAGGCGGAGCCGGCGAACCCGCCGACGGCGGCGGTGCCGGTGAACGCGTCGGTGACGATCAGCGCCAGGGCGGCCGGGATGTCGGCCACGTGCACCGCGAGGACCAGGACCGCGGAGACCACGTAGGCGATGATCATGATCGGCACCACCCCGGCGGCGAACCGGCCGATGCTCTTGATCCCGCCGAGGATGACGGCGCCGACGAGGACCACCATCGCGATGCCCGAGGCCCAGGTGGGCACGTTGAAGGTCGACTCGAGCTGGCCCGCCACCGCGTTGGCCTGGGTCATGTTGCCGATGCCGAAGGAGGCCAGGGCGCCGAAGAGCGCGAACAGGAAGCCCAGCACCACGCCGAGCTTGGCGCCGGCGCTGCCCGGGCCGAACTTCTCGGCCAGGCCGTAGCGCAGGTAGAACATCGGGCCGCCGCTCATCTCGCCCTTGGAGTCGGGGCGGCGGTACTTCACGCCGAGCAGCGCCTCGCAGTACTTGGTGGCCATGCCGAGCAGGCCGGTGACCCACATCCAGAACAGCGCGCCGGGGCCGCCGACGCCGATGGCCAGCGCCGCGCCGGCGATGTTGCCGACGCCGACCGTGGCGGCCAGCGCGGTGCTCAGCGCCTGGTAGTGCGAGATGTCGCCCTTGGCGCCGTCCTTCTCGGAGCGCCGGACCAGCGCCAGCCACAGTGCGTGGAACAGCACCCGGAACTGCAGGCCGCGGAGGCGGACGGTGAGGTAGACACCCACGAGCAGCAGCAGCGGGATGAGGAAGAACGGCCCCCAGATGAAGGAGGACGCGGCGTCCAGGGCCGCCTGGATGGCATCGGTCATTGCAGAGTGTCCCCTCTGGCTTCAGGAGAAGGCGTGTCCCAGGGTGCCGCTCGTGGCGACGCCCCTCCAGGATCGGACGGCCTTCCCCGGCGTCCTCCCTGCGACACGTACCCGACAGCGTCACACCGCCTGGTCACAGCGGTGTCACAGTTCACAGCCACTCCCGTTTCCAACCCTTTCGCACCGATTGCGGTGGTCCGAACCACGCCTTTTCGGACGCGGCGTTCCGCCTGCGCAGAACCGCGGCCCCGCCGGAACCTCCGGCGGGGCCGCGGCACCGGGACCGGTGCCGGCCGGGTCAGGTCCCCGGCGCGCCGACCGGTTCCGCCGGCCCGGCCGCCTCCGGTGCGCCGCCGCCCCGGGCGGTGCGCGCTCCGGACCCGCCGCCCCGGGCCCGGAGCGCCTCCGGGACCAGGGTGAGCAGCCCGGCCGCGGCCAGGGCGACCCCGATCCAGGGGGCGGCGAGCAGCCCGTAGGCGTCGATGCCCATGCCGCCGACCCAGGAGCCGAGCACCACGCCCATGGTGATGAAGGAGGTGTGGACCGTGTTGACCAGCGCGCGGGCGTTGCCCTCGCGGTGCACCCGCATCGCCATCGCCGGGTTGAGCGTGACGCCGACCAGGCCGATGCCGACCATGGCGGCGACCGCGGGGGCCTTGAGTCCGGCGAAGAGCGCGAAGCCGGCCAGGAAGAGCGCGTTCAGCACCAGGCCGACGGCGATGGCGGTCCGGGTGTGCGACTGGGCGAACCGCGCGACCACCGCGTTGCCGACCACCGAGGCCGCCCCGTAGACCAGCAGCAGCACCGGGACCGTCCCCGCGGAGAAGCCGGTGACCTCGGTGAGGATCGGGGTGAAGTAGGAGAAGGCGGAGAAGGTCGCGCCGATGATGAAGGTCGAGCCGAGCAGCGCCAGCAGCAGCCCCGGCCTGCGGAACACCGCCGCCTCGTCGCGCAGCCCGCCGGAGTCCTCCGCCGGGGCCAGGTGCGGCATGGAGGCCAGCACGGCGAGCGCGGCGACCGCCGCCAGCGCGCCGACCGCGGCGAACGCGGCCCGCCAGCCCCACAGGCCGCCGAGGAGGGTGGAGAGCGGCAGCCCGAGCAGGGTGCCGATCATCAGCCCCTGCATCGCGACGCCGGTGGCCCGGCCCCGCATGTCCTCCGAGACCAGCCGGATGACGGCGGTGATCGCCACCCCGAAGAAGGCGCCGGAGGCGGCACCGGTGACGACCCGGGCCAGGAGCATGACCGTGTAGTCGGGGGCGGCCGCGGCCAGGGCGTTGCCCGCGATGAAGACGGCGAACAGGATGAGCAGCGCGGTCTTGGGGGCGAGCCGCATCAGCGCGGTGGCGGCGATCGGGCCGCCGACGGCCATCGCCAGACCGAACGCGGTGATGAGGTAGCCGACCCGGGGGATGCTCACCCCCAGGTCGGCGGCGATCTGCGGCATCAGTCCGCCGACCAGGAACTCGCTGGTGACCATGGCGAAGATGCCGAGGGCCATCAGGTGGACGGTTCTGGGCACGGGTGCCTCTTTCTCTCGTTCACGCGGATTCGATTTTGGAATGCTCTGCCCAAAACTCGGGCACGGCGATGCGCACGGTGCCGCGCGCAGTGATGCGCACAGCGATGCGCAGGGCGCACGCAGGACCGGATCAGGTCGGGTCAGGCCGGATCAGGGACGCCGGCGGGTCGCGGCGGCGGGCCGTCCGCAGGCGGCGCTCTGGAGGAGCGCTCGCGGAGCGGAGAGGGGTCCGGCGGCGGAATCCCGGCCGGCGGGCCGGCCACCCCGCCCCGGACGGCCCGGGAAGGCCAGGAAGGCGGGGAAGGCGGAGTCGCCCGGCGACACGGAGCAGGAGGGCCCGCCCGACGGCGGATCGACCGGCGGAGCGAGCGGCGGGCCGAGCGGCAGAGCCGGCGCCCCGGAGCCGCCCTGGAAGGCGCCCCCGGACCGCCCAGTCCCCTGGGACGCCCCGCCATCAGGGCTCCAGCGCCCGGAGGCCGGTGGCCATGATGCCCTCCAGTACCTCCCGGCCGACGCCCGCCTGGCCCGCCACCCGAGCACCGCCCACCAGTGAGTTCACGTACCAGGCCAGTTCCATGGGGGCGCGGCCGGCGGCGATGGACCCGTCGGCCTGGCCCGCCCGGATCGTCCCCTCCAGCACGCCCAGCCGCCTGCGCCGGTCGGCGTCGAGCACCTCGGCCACGGCGGGGTTCCGCCGGACCGGTGCGGTCTGCGTGTTCACCGTGAAGCAGCCCACCCCGCCGCCCGGCTCCCGGTTGCCCATCTCGTCCTCGACGATCATCGCGAGCATCGCGCGGATGCGCTCCAGCCCCGGCCTGGTCTCGTCCTCCAGGACGGCGGCCTGCCGGTCCGCCCGCTCCTCCGCATAGCGCCGGAGAGCCCGGACGAACAGCTCCTCCTTCGAGGTGAAGGAGTTGTACAGGCTGCTCCGCGTCAGGCCGGTGGCCCGGCACAGGTCGTCGGTGGAGGTGCCGTCGTAGCCGCCGCTCCAGAAGACCCGGGCGGCGGCCTCGACCACTTCGTCCTCGTCGAACTTCCTCGGCCGTCCCATGCCGGGAACCCTAACACGTTTTGGAACGCCCCATCCAAAAACGGGCTGCCGGTTCGCCCGCCCGGACCGCAGCGCCGGGACCACCGGAGAGAACCAGGGAGCATCGGGGAGCACCGACCCCACGGGTCCCGGCCTCCCCGCTCCGCTGGCCGGTCGAGGACACTACCGGGCGGCGGAGCCCGGCGCCGGGCAGCATGGATCCACCGCGTCCGCCGGAGCCGGGAGGGGCAGCATGAGCGACCGCGAACACTCTGGCGAGGAGGACGACGGCCTCCACGGCTCCGCCCCCGCCCCGAAGAGCCCGGGGGAACCGGAGACGGCGGCCGCGAATGGAGAACCGGAAGCCGTGGATGGGGAACCTGGGGCCGCGGATGCGGATGCGGATGCGGAGCCCGTGCCCGAGCCGCCGATCCACGAGGAGCTCGGCTGGTGGCTGCACCGGGCGCCCCTGGTCGGCGCCGTGCGCGCCCTCCGGCGCGGCGCCGGGCCGCTGTTCACCGCCGCAGCGGCGCCCTTCCTCCCGCTCGCGCTTCTCGGCCTGCTCTTCCTCGCCCTGCCGGTGCGGTTCGCCTACGCCGACGGTGAGCTCCTGCTCTTCCCCGGCCCGGACGGCGCCGACGTCCCGCCCCCGGTGCTCGCCGCCTCGCTGGCCCTGCTGCCGCCGACGCTGTACGCGGCCGCCGTCTCCTGGACCGCCTCCCTGCTGGTCGCGGCCGGGGTGCTCAGCGGCGGCCCGGTGGACGCGCGGGCCGCCCTGCGCCGGGCGCTCCGCCCGTGGCCGGCGCTGGCCGCGCTGGGGGCCATGACGGCGGTCCTTGCCTGCGCGGCCGCCGTGGGGCTGGGGATGCTCCACGAGGCGGAGCGGCTCCCCTCGGAGCACTTGTACCTGTCCCCGCTGATCCGGGGGGCGGCGTTCGTCGCGGCGCCGGCCGTCTCCTTGGCCGCCGTTCCGGCCGGGTACGCCGGTGTCAGCGCCCTGCTGGAGCGGACCGGCTACTTCGCCGCGCTCCGCCGGGTCCGCCCGCTGCTCCGCAGGCGCTGGGGCCGGGCACTGGGGCTGCCGCTGCTCCTGCTGGCGGCCTCGGCCGGCGTGCAGGCGGGCATCGAGTACGCCCTCGACCAGGCGCCGATCCCGGGCCTGCTGTCGGCCGCCATCGGCCCGCCGGTCCGGCTGCTCGCCGCGACCGGGTCCTGGATGCTGCTGGCCTGCCTGTGCGCGGTGGCCGTGCTGCACGAACACGTCCGCTACTCCCTGAACCTCCCCGTGCTCCGCACCCCCGATATCCGCGCCGTCCGTGACGGGCTGCCCCGCGGTGACCCGCGACCGCTCCTCCCCCTCCGCCCGGTCCCGCTATCGGCGCTGTTCACCGCGGCCGCCGCAGCACTGCCCTCGCTGGTGTGGGCGGTGCCCTCCACCGCGCCGTCCTACGACGTGCGGCCGCTGGCCGACCTGGAGCCGGTGGAGGAGACCGAGGTCCGGGCGGCCGCAGGTGAGGACCTGATCCTCCAGACCGAAACCGGTCGGCCGCTGCGGGTCCGGTGCGCCCCGGACTGCCGGGTCTTCCCTGAGGAGAACGACGAGGAGAGCTCCGAGGGCCCGAACAGCGCCGTCTACGCCGGCGACGTCGAGACCGGGCTCACCCGGGCGTACTGGGAGGACGGCGTGCTCACCGCCGGCGAGGCCTGCCTCCGCAGCACCGGCTGCTCCGACCGCGCGGTCCCGCTCCGCGAGGTGCAGATCGAGGAGGACGGCTCCCAGGAGGAGATCAACGATGCCGCGGCCTTCGGGCGCCCGGAGTACCGGACGGCCGCCGCCACCGCGCTGGACGGCACCCGCTACATCGCCTCGATGGCGCCCACCCCCGGCTGGGGCGAGCAGGAGCTGCAGCTGCACCGCTGCTCCGCCGCGGACTGCACTGGGAGCGAGACCTCCCGGCTCGGCCGGTTCCCCGTCTTCCGTCTGCATGCGGGCGATTTTCGCCATGCCCCGGTGGACGTCGCGGCGCACCCGGACGGCTCGGTCGCGGTGAGCGTGCACGATCGGAGCACCGGAGCGGTCACCGTGTTCGCCTGCCCCGGCGGAGACTGCTCCGACCCGGTCCGCACCGTGGTCGCCGAGCACCGGTACCCGGCCAGGGAATACGTCGAGGCGGGATCACCGATGACCGGGTCGCGGATCGAGATCCGGCCGGACGGGCGGCCCGTCGTGGCCTACCGGGCCCCTGAGGACGGGTCGGTCCGGCTGGTGGACTGCGCGGACGCCGCCTGCTCCGCATCGGAGGAGCGCACCCTGACCGGACCGGGCTGGCGCCGCCCGCTCGCCGGGCTGGCCCTCGACTCGGCCGGGCGCCCGCAACTCGCCGCCACCACCGGGGACGGGGCCGAACTCGCCTATCTCGCCTGCGCGGACACCGGATGCACCGAGGTGCGGAGGGTGGACCTGGCCCCCCTCGAGCGGCCGCTCGACGACGTCGTCCTGACCCTCGACGCAGCGGACCGGCCGCGCCTCCTCGTCAAGCCGGATCCCATCGACTGGTCTTATTGGGAAGAGGAAGACCCGCCAGCGGAGTACCTGCCCCGGGTGCTGGCCTGCGACCGGCCGCACTGCGGCGCACCGGTCAGAGGTTGAGCGCGAACAGCCGGGGGTTGCCCCAGCGGAGGGCCTTCCCGATCGCCTCCGGTTCCGGCTGCGGGCGGACCGAGTCGGGGGCGCATCCGACGCCGACCTCCAGCCCGTCGCCGGGGCCGTCGAAGGCCCCGACCCTGCTGATGCCGAAACCGTTGTAGGCGAGCGCCTGCTCCTTCCAGGCGTGGCCGGGGAGGGCCATGAACTGCAGGCCCTCGTCCGGCCCGTACTGGTGGGCCGGGTACACGACCGCCCCGCGCGGCCTCCTCTCCCCGTCGTCGGCGACGACCCGCAACGCCTCGGCCGAACCGGGCGGCAGCGCCTCGCCCGCCTCACCGCTCTCCAGGTCGACCGGGCGGACCTCGGTGCGCTCCTCCTTCCACTCACCGCCGTCCGCCCAGGCCCCCTCCTCCGAGGAGTCTCCGCCGGTGTACTTCCGCACGGTGCGCACCAGGTAGACACCGCCGTCGCGCAGCGCGACCCGGTCGGAGGCGCGCCGTTCTCCGTCCTCCGGGAACTCCTCCGGCTCCGCGCTCCACTTCCGCTCGCCGCCGGCGTAGGCGCCGGCCGTTCCGCCTCCCCGCTCGGTGATCACGGCGGAGCCTGCCACGCCGACGACCCGGTCCCCATCCTCCAGCGGCGTGCGCTCCACCACCTCGCCCGATTCGGGGTCGAGCACGACGAGCTCCCCTTCCGGCGGCACACCCATCAGATCGCCGTACCCGAGTTCGACGAGGAGGCGGCCTTCCAGCCGGTGCAGCCCTCTGGTCTCCCCCACCCGGTTCTCGCGCAGCGATACCGCCCAGAGCTGCCGCCCGGTCTCCAGGTCCACCGCCCGGATCCGGTCGTCCTCGGCGTAGAAGAAGGTCCCGTCGGCCGCCTTCCCCTGCTCGCGAACCGCGGGGGCCCGAATCCGGCTCCTGGTGCTGAACAGCGAAACGCTCTCCTTATCCTCGAAGGAGGCCTCCAGGTCCACGAAGTACTCTGCGCCGTCGTCGTCCAGCGGGACGGACCAGCGCAGTTCGCCGCCGGCCGTGCAGTCCTCGCCGTCGCGCTCGCCGTCCTCGCAGAGCAGCGGCTCCTCCGGGCTGAGGCCGGAGGCGGGGAAGAGCGGGCCGTCCTCCTCGTCCGCCGCTTCTCCGCCGGACCACCCGCACCCTCCGGCGAGGAGCAGGGCGGCCAGCAGTGCGGGGACTCCCCTGGAAGCGCGCATGCCCGCAGGCTAAGCGGAGGGGGCGGCGCCGCACCGGGCCTTCCGGTGGCCGGTACGGGCCAGGTCCGTCCCGCGCGCCCCGCCCGTCCCGCACGGCGCTCCGGGGCACTCCCAGGCGCTCCGGGGCGGTTCGGGGCACTCCAGGACAGGTCCGCGCGGGCCGGCATGACATCCGTCATCCCGCCCCTCCGCGCCGCTCACACCGGTGCGGTGACTCCCGCGTCTGTCCCCCGGCCCACCGGTCCGCCACACTCGTGGGCATGACGACAGCGCGGACGGGCCCGGGCGCCCGCGGAGACCTCCCCGAGGAGCAGGGCGTGCAGGGCGCACCGGAGGGCGGCGGCGATCCGCCCCGGCCGGCCCAGCCGACCCTGCGCGACGTGCTGCCCTGGAAGGGCAAGGCGACCACCACCGACAAGGCGCTGCTCGGCTCGATCCTCGGCATCTTCGCGCTGATGATGGTGCTGCTTCCGGTCCGGCCCTACCTGATCGCCTCCAACCCGGTGCTGCTGGAGTTCCTCACCGGGAGCAAGGCCGCGGTCGGCTCCGCCGCCGCGTTCGCCCGGATCGGCGAGATCCCGCTCTGGCTCGCGGTGTTCGCCGGGACCGTGGGCATGGCCAAGTTCGACTGGCTGTTCTGGTGGACCGGGCGGCAGTGGGGACGGGGCATCGTCGACCTGTTCGCCTCCGGCGACCGCGCGAAGCGGTTCGCCGCCCGGGCCCAGGAGCTGAACCCGTGGATCCTGCGGCTCGGGGTGCTCGCCGCGGTGCTGCCCGGGGTGCCCAGCGCCCTGGTCTACGCGCTGGCCGGGTGGACCGGCATGCGGCTGGTGACCTTCCTGGTCCTGGACATCGCGGGGGCGCTGGCGATGACCGGGCTGGTCGCCGGCCTCGGCTACGGCCTGGGGCAGCACGCGGTGGACGTGGTGCTGCTGGTGGACAAGTACGCGCTCTGGGTCAGCCTGGCCATCATCGTCGGCCTCGCGGTGCTCTCCGGCGTCCGGGAGAGCCGCCGCGCGGCCCGCAAGGCCGCCGAACAGGAGGCCGCCGCGAAGGAGGCCCCGGCCCGGGAGGCCGAGTAGGCCGAGTAGCGCTCCGGACCGGCGGACGGGCACCTCCGGTCCGGCGGACGGGCCGGGAGGCGTCCCCCCGCCCGCGGCCGGGGGTCGGCCCGGAAACGGGAACAGGGCACGGCCGAGGCGGGCGCGGCCAGGCGGCACCCCCGCCCGCGGCCGGGGTCAGCCCGGAAGCGGGGACGGAGTGCGGCCGAGGCGGGCGACCAGGCGGTCGCCGACCGGGGCGTTCGGGGCGGTGGGGACCGGCGGGCCGAACAGGCGGTGCCGGGTGGCGTCGGTGACCACCAGCGGGGCGATGTCCAGCAGCTGCGCGGCGAGCGCGGCGGGGATCCGGACCGGGCGGCGGCAGGCCTGGCCGATGTCCCAGGCGTGCACGGCCAGCTCCAGGGCGCCGACCCCGGCCAGCGCCGCGACGCCCATCGACCGGTCGCCGACCGCGGCCGCCCCCGCGCGGCGCGCCCGGTCCGGGGGCAGCAGCCGGCAGGCCCGGATCCGGACCGCCGACACCGCCCCGTGCTCCTCCTCGACGGCGCCGGGCCCGGGCACCAGCCCGACCCGGCCCGCGCCCGTCCCCTCCTCCACCGCGGCCAGCGAGTCGGCCACGTGCAGCAGGAGCATCTCCAGGTCCCAGGCCGGGCAGGGGGTCGGCTCGGCCAGCATCTCCGGCTCCACCCGCTGGACCGCGCCCAGGACCAGGCCCACCGCCTGCCGCAGCAGCTCCGGTCCGAGCAGGTCGCCCGCCATGTCGCGCGCCGTCAGCGCCGCCAGCGGGTCGGCGCCGACCCCGCTCTCGATCGTCCCGCCCTGCACCGTCCGTCCGCCCATTCCGGCCCCTCCTGCTTCCGGGTCCACCTCGCTCGCACAGGTTGAGACCGGGCGGGGATCGAAAACTCGCCGGTTTCCGCGGAGATTTTTCCGGCACGGCGGAGCGGAGGGGCCGGCCGGGCCCTCCGCCGGGGTGTCGGCGGCGCGGCCGGATCCTCCGCTGCGCGCGGCTCAGGTGCAGGTCAGCGGGGCTCTGCGCGGGACGGTGCCGTCCCGTCGGCTCCGCTTCCGGTCCTCCTCACGGGTCCGCTGGTCTTTTTCCGCTCTTCTCCGTTCCGCGGCGCCGGGGCTCCGCTCCGGGACCCCGGGGCTCCAGGGCCCTGCTCCCGGGCGGCCGCCGCCGACCCTCTCAGCCCCCGGCCACCGACGGGAGGATGCGCACCTCGGAGCCGTCCGGCACCGGGGTGTCCAGCCCGGCGAGCGCCCGGCACTCCTCGTCGCCGACGAAGACGTTGACGAACCGGCGCAGCGCCCCCTGCTCGTCGCGGACCCGGCGGTCCAGCCGCGGGTGGCGGCGGGCGAGCTCGTCCAGGACGGCGCGGAGCGGCTCCCCGCCGGCCGGCCGCTCCACCGCGATGTGCTTGGCGCCGCCCGCGTCGGCCTGCAGGACCTGGGGCAGGATCACGGTCACCGACACCGCGCTACACCTCCGCGGCCCGGACGCAGAGCACGTCCGGCAGGTGCGCGGCGACCTGGGTCCAGGAGCCGGAATCGCCGACGGTGGCGTAGACGTCGCCGGAGCGGGTGCCGAAGTAGAACCCGGGCTCCTCGGCGCCGTCGGTGGCGGCCCCGTCGCGCAGCACGATGCCGTAGTAGGGCTCGGTGGGCAGGCCCGCGTCGACCGGGTACCAGCTGCGGCCGCCGTCGTCGGTGCGGTGCGGGCGCAGCCGGTGCTCCGGCGGCAGGTGGCAGGATTCGCTGATCACCGGGAAGTTCAGCGCGGTCCCCGGGCGGCCGGGGTGCGCCACCAGGGCGAACCCGAAGTCGCTGGGCAGGCCGTCGGCGATGGAGGTCCAGCCCTGGGCCGGGTCGGTGCTGCGGAACACCCCGTGGTGGTTCTGCGCGTAGAAGGCGCCGTCCGGGCCGACCGCGACCTTGTGCACGCACTGGCCGTACTCGGGGGTCTCCTCCGGCAGGAAGGTGGCGGTGATGCCGGCGTTGGCGGGCGCCCAGGAGGCGCCGCCGTCCCGGGTCTGGTAGACGCCGCCGGTGGACATGGCGACGGTCACCGCCCGGGGGTCGGTCCCGCGGGCGTCCACCCGTCCCGGGATGACGGTGTGCACCGCGCCGCCGCCCGCTCCGGGGAACCAGTCCTTGCGGTGCGGGTGCTCCCAGAGCGCGCGGACCAGTTCGAAGTGGAGTCCGCCGTCGGTGGAGCGGAACAGCGAGTGCGGCTCGGCGCCGGCGTAGACCTCGCCGGGCTCGCCGGTGAAGGCGAACTGCCAGGCCCGGGTGAGCGACTCCTCGACGTCGTCGGGGAAGGCGATCGGCGCCTTCTCCGGCTCGGACCAGGTGCGGCCGAGGTCGTCGCTGTGCCAGACGCTGGGGCCGAAGTGCGGGCTCTCCGCGCCGGCCAGCACCCGGCGGGTGTGCGGGTCGATGCCGACGGCGTAGATGCCCATCATGTCGGCATAGCCGTCGTCGTCGAGGCGGAGCGGCCCGCTCACCTCCCAGTGCCGCCGGTCATCCGAGGTGGCCCGGAACAGCCCTTTCCGTGTGCCTATGACCAGTAGGTACGCCATCGTTCCCCCTGAAGGCGAGTCGTTGACGCCACCCTGGCACACCCCACCGACAGATATGCGGTGCAGCTCACACTCTGCTGTGCCGCGCCCCCTCCTCGGCGGGCGCGGGGCCGGGCACTCCGGGCGCGCCGCCCGCCGCCCCAGCCTGCGCGCCGCCGGCCAGCGCCGCGGCGAGGCGGCCGGATCCGGCCACCTCGGCGGCGCCGGCGGCCACCGCCTCGACCAGCGGGAGCTCCCCCCGGGCGATCCGGGCGCAGACCTCCTCTGCGGCGGTCAGCCGGGCCTCGGCGGAGGGGGCGGGGCCGTCCCCGTACCCCGCGGCGCCCCCGTCCTCCAGGACGATGTGGAAGGCCCCGCCCTCCAGCAGCACCTCGACGGTGCCGGCCGCGCCGCCGGCCGCCCGCTCCAGCACGCCGGCCAGCGGCAGCGCCAGCCAGTGCGCGCGGAACGCGTCGGTGGGGCGGCGCTCGGCCAGCCCGGGCGCCCCCCATTCGGCCAGCGCGCGCAGCACCGGCAGCAGCCCCCGGCCGCGGGGGGTCAGCTCGTAGGCGGTGGCGGCGCCGCGCGGGGTGAGCCGGCGGCGCTCCACCAGGCCGTCCCGCTCCATGTCGCGCAGCCGGGAGGCGAGCACGTCGGTGCTGACGCCGGGCAGGTCGGCGTGGAGGTCGGTGTAGCGGCGCGGACCGGCGAGCAGTTCGCGGGCGATGAGGAGGGTCCAGCGCTCGCCGGCGGCGTCGAGGGCGCGGGAGACGGCGCAGTACTGGTCGTAGCTTCGGCGCGGCATGGACCACAGTCTAGACAACAGGTTGGACTTTCCAAGTCCGCACTTGGTAGAACCAAGTAGTGCCCCCGGTACGGCGGGGACCGCAGGGAAGGGCGACGATGGAGTACAGGCAGTCCGGCAAGCTCAACAACGTCTCGTACGAGATCCGGGGTCCGGTCATCGAGCAGGCCAACGCCCTGGAGGAGGCCGGCCACAGCGTGCTCCGGCTGAACACAGGCAACCCCGCGCTGTTCGGCTTCGAGGCCCCCGAGGAGCTGGTCCAGGACATCATCCGGAACCTGTCCGGCGCGCACGGCTACAGCGACTCCCGCGGCATCCTGCCCGCGCGCCGGGCCGTGGTGCAGCACTACGCCGACCGGGGCTTCCCCGAGCTCGGCGTGGACGACGTCTACCTGGGCAACGGCATCTCCGAGCTGATCCAGATGGCGATCCAGGCCCTGGTCGACGACGGCGACGAGATCCTGGTGCCCGCGCCGGACTTCCCGCTGTGGACGGCCTCGGTCACCCTGGCCGGCGGCAAGGCGGTGCACTACGTCTGCGACGAGTCCGCGGACTGGCTGCCCGACCTGGACGACATGGCCGCCAAGATCACCGACCGCACCCGCGCCGTGGTGCTGATCAACCCGAACAACCCCACCGGCGCGGTCTACCCGCGCGAGCTGGTGGAGGCCGTGTGCGACCTGGCCCGGCGGCACAACCTGATCGTGTTCAGCGACGAGATCTACGACAAGATCCTCTACGACGGCGCGGTCATGCACAGCCCCGCCGAGATCGCCCCGGACGTGCTCTGCCTGACCTTCAGCGGGCTGTCCAAGGCCTACCGGGTGGCCGGCTTCCGCTCCGGCTGGGTCGCGGTGACCGGCCCCAAGCGGCACGCCTCCGACTACCTGGAGGGGCTCACCACGCTGGCCGGCATGCGGCTGTGCCCGAACGTGCCGGCGCAGTACGCGGTGCAGGCCGCGCTCGGCGGCCGGCAGAGCATCCGCGACCTGGTGCTGCCCGGCGGCAGGCTGCTGCAGAGCCGGGACACCGCCTGGGAGCGGCTGAACGAGATCCCCGGCGTCTCCTGCGTGAAGCCCCGGGGCGCGCTGTACGCCTTCCCGCGGATCGACCCGAAGGTGCACCGCATCGTCGACGACGAGAGGTTCGTGCTCGACCTGCTGCTGCAGGAGAAGATCCACGTCGTCCAGGGCACCGGGTTCAACTGGCCGTCCCCGGACCACTTCCGGATCCTGACCCTGCCGCACCCGGACGACATCGACGCCGCCATCGGCCGGATCGGCCGGTTCCTCTCCGGCTACCGCCAGTAGGGCGGCCGCGCGGTGCCCCGGGGCGGGGCGGGAGCAGGGGACGGGGCCGGGGCCGTCGTCCGAAAGTACGACCGGCCCGCCTCCGGTTCCGACCGAGGTCGCCCGGGGTTCGCACGCACGGTCGATGCCGCGCGCGGCCCGCTTCCCTAGCCTGGTCCGTATGAGCACTCACGACCGCGGCAGCGGCGGGGCGGCGAGCGTCGTCGCCCGCCCGATCCTCGTCCACGTCCTCCTGCCCGTGCTGGGCGTCGGGGTGGGACTGCTGGTCAGATGGGCCGCGGCCTGGGTCGCCTCGCTCCCGTTCGCCCCCTTCCAGGGCGTGTTCGAACTGCTGGAGGCGCTCCCGGAGCCCGGGTCGACGATCGCCGCGGGCGCGGTGGGCGGCGTCGGCGGGCTGATCCTGGCCTTCCTGGACCACCACTACACGCTCGGCCTGGCGGTCTCCGCCGACCGGGCGGTGCTCCGCCGCACCGGCACCACCGAGGAGGTGGACCGCTCCGAGGTGCACGGCGTCTTCCTGGAGCCGAAGGCCAAGGACGGCGGGTTCCTGGACGAGGGCCGGCTGGTGCTGCTCGGCCCGCGCACCGAGGAGCTGGTCCGCGTCCCCTGCGACCTGAACTCCGGCGAGGTGCGCCGGGCCTTCACCGACCACGGCTGGCCCTGGCTGGAGTCCGACCCCCACCGCGGCGACTTCAAGCGCTGGGTGAACGGCCTGCCCGAACTCTCCGCCAAGGCCAACGCCCTGCTCAAGGCACGCGCCGAGGCGCTGGAGGCGGACGGCGAGGAGGACGCCGAGGAGCTCCGCCGCGAACTCCTCTCGGTCGGCGTGGTGGTCCGCGACGAGAAGAAGCGCCAGTACTGGCGCCCGATCCCGGACGCCGGAGGCGAGGGCTGATCCCCCGTTGATCTTGGCGCCGTCGCCGTCTCGACCGGCGGGGGTTTCCAGTATCAGCTGCAACACCGCCCAGGAGGGGACCGGAGGGGGACCGGCCGGTCGATCCGGCGCGGCGCCCCACGGAATACAGGTTCAGGCAGGCGGCGACGGCAGAGGAAGGGACGGGGCGCAGGCCTCACCCGGGTGCGGCGCCTCGCGGGGCGAGGGTTCAGGCGGGCGGCGAAGGCAGGGAGGGGCACCGGCCGGTCGGTCGGGTGCGGCGTCTCGCGGAGCGAAGGTTCAAGCAGGCAGCGAAGGCGGGAGGGGACCGGCCAGTCGGTCCGGCGCGGCGCCCCACGGGGTGGCGGCTCAAACCGGCGGCGACGGCGAAGGAAGGGGCGAGGCCGGGCGTCCCAGCCGGGCGCGGCGCCTCGCGGAGCGGAGGTTCAGGCAGGCGGCGAGGGCGGGAGAGGGGCGGGCGCCGCGTTCACCGGCCCGGCCCGGCGCGTGGTCCCGACGAAGGTGGGGGTGGGCCCGCCCGCGCCCCGCCCACCAGGGGGCCTTATCCCCATATGCCCGGTTCACGGCGGGGAACGGGCGCAGGCGGGGGCGCCCTGCGCACCGCGAGAGCACCCCGATTACATCTACCAGCGAGTAGTAAGCCCCGAAGCCCCCACCACCCCCTCTCCAGTTACCCAGAGTGGCCAAGGCGAGCCCTCCCCGCAGGGCAAAAGCGACATCCCGCCCCACGCCGCCCCTGCCCGGGTTCCGGCCCCCTGCCTTGCGGCCTTCCGGGCCGCTCGAACCCCCGAACACCGGCCCGACCGGGGCGATTCGGACCCCTGGAGGGCCGATCCGGGCCGGGATGCGCGCCCGGGAATCACCGGGGTGCTCCCGCGGTGCGCAGTGCACCCCACCCCGCCATCACCCTGCGTATTCACCCAGGTCAAAGAGGTGCAGTGGTTTCAAGGGCGGCCGGCCCCGGCGCCCGGGCGGCGCGGGAACGGCGATCCCGCCCCCTGCCCCACCACTGCCGCCCCGCCCCGCCCTACCGCACCCGACCGACCAGCCGGTCCCCTTCCCCGCCATCGCCGCCCGCCTGAACCCTCACCCCGTGAGGCGCCGCACCCGGGCGACCGCCTCCGCCCCGCCCCCACCGGCGCCGTCGCCGCCGGTCTGAACCGTCACCCCGTGGGGCGCCGTGCCGGACCGACCAGCCGGTCCCCTTCCCCGCCGTCGCTGCCCGCTTGAACCTTCGCTCCGCGATGCGCCGCACCGGACCGACCAGCCGGTCCCCACCGCCGCCCTCGCCGCCGGCCTGAACACCCGCCCCGCGAGACGCCGCGCCCGGGCGACCGCCTCCGCCCCGCCCCCCCCGGCCCCGTCGCCGCCGGTCTGAACCGTCCCCCCGTGGGGCGCCGTGCCGGACCGACCAGCCGGTCCCCACCGCCGCCCTCGCCGCCGGCCTGAACACCCGCCCCGCGAGACGCCGCACCCGGGCGACCACCCTGCCCCGCCCCTGCCTCTGCCGTCGCTGCTGGTCTGAGCCGTCACCCCGTGGGGCACCGCACCCGACCGACCAGCCGGTCCCCTTCCCCGCCGTCGCCGCCCGCCTGAACCTTCACTCCGCGATGCGCCGCACCGGACCGACCAGCCGGTCCCCACCGCCGCCCTCGCCGCCGGCCTGAACACCCGCCCCGCGAGACGCCGCGCCCGGGCGACCGCCTCCGCCCCGCCCCTTCCTCCGCCGTCGCCGCCCGTCTTGACCTTCGCTCCGCGGGGCGCCGCACCCGACCGACCAGCCGGTCCCCCTCCCCGAGTTCCTCGCTGCAGCGGCCGCTTGAGGGCAACGGCGTCACGATCAACGCCCCGCACCCTCTTGTCAACATGTTGTCGACATGACAAGGTGCTGTCATGAGCAAAGGGACAGTACACCTCGCCCTGCCCGACGGGCTCGCCGACTGGGAGACCGGGCACACCACCGCGCACCTCCGCAACGGCCTGGCGCACCGGCGGCCGGGCTCCTTCGAGGTCCGCACGGTCGGCCTCACCCAGGACCCGGTCACCACCATGGGCGGCAGCCGGATCCTGCCCGACACCGTCCTCGCCGACCTCGCCCCGGCCGACTCGGTCCTGCTGATCCTGCCCGGGTCCTCCTCCTGGGACGAGGACCCGGAACTGAACGCCCCGTTCACCCGAACCGCGCGCGCCTTCCTCGACGCCGGCGTCCCGGTGGCCGGGATCTGCGGCGCCACCGCCGGGCTGGCCCGGGAGGGCCTGCTCGACGACCGCGAGCACACCGGCGCGGCGGCCGAGCACCTCGCCGCCACCGGCTACCGGGGCGGCGACCACTACCGGGAGGCCGACGCGGTCACCGACGGCGACCTGATCACCGCCGGGCCGACCGAGCCGGTCGCGTTCGCCCGCGAGGTCTTCGCCCGGCTCGACGTCTTCGAACCCGAGGTCCTCGACGCCTGGTACCGGCTCTTCCGGCACAGCGACGCGAGCGCGTTCGAGGTGCTGGCGAAGGCGAGCGCGTAATGTCCCCGGAGCCGGGCGGCGCGCGGCCCGAGGCCGCCGCCCCGGCGGCGGCCCCCTCCCCCGCGGAGGGCTCTGCCGAGGAGGCGCAGCGGCTGCTCTCCGCCGCCGCGATGGGCGCCTTCCGGCTGAACGGGGCCTTCCTCGCGGTCTCCGAAGGGCTCGCCCGGTCCGGCGGCCTCACCGCCGCCCGCTGGCAGGTACTGGGGTCGGTGCTGCACACCCCGGCCCCGGTCGCCGGGATCGCCCGGAACCTGGGGTTGACCCGGCAGGCCGTGCAGCGCACCGCGGACTCCCTGGTGGAGCAGGGGTTCGCCGAGTACCGCCCCAACCCCGCGCACAGCAGGGCCAAGCTGCTGGCCGCCACCGGGGCCGGCCTCGACGCCGTCCGGCGGATCCACCCGGAGCACCGTGCCCTGGCCGAGCGGCTGGCCGCCGAACTCGGGGCGGACGGGCTCCGCGACGCGGAGGCGGCGATCCGCGCCCTGGCCGGCGCCCTGGACCGGATCGGCGCCGAGCGCGCCTGACCGGGGCTGCCGGGGCCGACCGGGGATGCGCGTCCTCCGCCCCGCCCCGCCTCCATCCCGCCCCCGCTCCGCCTCCGCAGTGCGGAGGACGCGGAAAGCGGAAAGGGGAGGCCCACCCCTGGCGGGCCTCCCCTCGGCGGAGGCGGATCGGTCCGACCGGGTCAGCCGAGCCGCGTGATGAGCTTCTCGTACTCGTCCCAGAGCTCGGCGGGCAGGTGGTCGCCGAAGGTCTTGAAGAACTCGGGGATGAGCGAGGCCTCCTGCTTCCAGGTGTCGGTGTCGACGGTGAGCAGGAACTCCAGGTCCTCGGCGGACAGCTCCAGGCCCTCGGTGTCGATCCCCGCCGGGGCCGGGACGTTGCCGATCGGGGTGCCGACGGCCTCGGCCCGCCCCTCCAGGCGCTCCACGATCCACTTGATGACGCGGCTGTTCTCACCGAAGCCGGGCCACACGATGCGGCCGTCGGCGTCCTTGCGGAACCAGTTGACGTAGAAGATGCGGGGCAGCTTCTCCGCGTCGGCGGACTCGCCGATCTCCAGCCAGTGCTTGAAGTAGTCGCCCATGTTGTAGCCGCAGAACGGCAGCATGGCGAACGGGTCGCGGCGCAGCTCGCCCACGGTGCCCTCGGCGGCGGCGGTCTTCTCCGAGGAGACGTTGGCGCCCAGGAAGACGCCGTGCCGCCAGTCGAAGGCCTCGTTGACCAGCGGGACCGCGGTGGCGCGGCGGCCGCCGAACAGGATCGCCGAGATCGGCACCCCGGCGGGGTCCTCCCACTCGGGGGCGATGGTCGGGGCCTGCCCGGCCGGGGTGGTGAACCGCGCGTTGGGGTGCGCGGCGGGCTCGCCGGCCTCCGGCGTCCAGGCCCGGCCCTTCCAGTCGGTGAGCTGCGCGGGCGGCTCGTCGGTGAGGCCCTCCCACCACACGTCGCCGTCCTCGGTCAGCGCGACGTTGGTGAAGATGCTGTTGCCCCACAGCGTCTTGACCGCGTTGGCGTTGGTGGAGGCGCCGGTGCCCGGGGCGACGCCGAAGAAGCCGGCCTCGGGGTTGATGGCGCGCAGCCGGCCCTCGTCGTCGAAGCGCATCCAGGCGATGTCGTCGCCGACCGTCTCCACCTTCCACCCGGGGATGGTCGGCTCGAGCATGGCCAGGTTGGTCTTGCCGCAGGCGCTCGGGAAGGCGGCGGCGATGTACTTCGCCTCGCCCTCGGGCGGGGTGACCTTGAGGATGAGCATGTGCTCGGCCATCCAGCCCTCGTCCCGGGCCATCACCGAGGCGATGCGCAGGGCGTAGCACTTCTTGCCGAGCAGGGCGTTGCCGCCGTACCCGGAGCCGTAGGACCAGATCTCCCGGGTCTCCGGGAAGTGCGAGATGTACTTGGTGGAGCTGCACGGCCACGGCACGTCGGCCTGGCCCGGCTCCAGCGGGGCGCCGACGGAGTGCACGGCCTTGACGAAGTCGCCGCGCTCCTCGATCAGGCGCAGGGCGGCCTCGCCCATCCGCGCCATGATCCGCATCGAGACCACGACGTAGGGCGAGTCGGTGATCTCGACGCCGAGCTGGGAGATCTTGCCGCCCAGCGGGCCCATGCAGAACGGCACCACGTACATGGTGCGGCCGCGCATGCAGCCGTCGAACACGTCGGCGAAGGTCGCGCGCATCTCGGCGGGCGCGATCCAGTTGTTGGTCGGGCCGGCGTCCTCTTCACGCTCGGAGCAGATGAAGGTGCGGTCCTCGACCCGGGCGACGTCGCTGGGGTCGGAGCGGCAGTAGAAGCTGTTCGGCCGGAGCTCCGGGTTCAGCCGGACGAAGGTGCCGTTGTCCACGAGTAGACCGGTGAGGCGCTCCCACTCGGCGTCGGACCCGTCGCACCAGACCACCTCGTCCGGCTTGGTCAGGGCGGCGACCTCGCGGACCCACTCGTTCAGTTCTTTGTGGCTCGTGGGCTCGGTACCCGTGTCAGGTACACGTACAGACACAGCGGCTCCTTCTCGTCGTCTGGTCCGCATCATCGACGATGCGCCCACGAGCAGGCCAGTTGGTCTGGACAACAGGTGTAGACCAGTGGTCTATTTTCACGAATTCGCACCGCACACGGGGCGCGCGGCCGGTGCGGGCCGGGGCGGCGCCTTCCGGGCACCTCGCCCCTCTCTCCCGTCGTACCCGATGTCATTGCAGGTCAGAGCGGATTCTGCCGATTTCATGGCGGAACGGCGCGGCGGAGCTCCGAGTGATGCGTCACAGGGAGGCGCCCCCGCGCGAGTGGACCGCCGGAGCCGCTCCGGCGGCGCCCCGGAGGGCCGGGATCCCCTGCCGCCGCGGGCCTGCACGCCGCCGGCGGCGGTCAGTACCCCGGGCCGACCCACTCGGAGCCGCCGTCCTGCTGGGACGGGGCGCCGGGCGGGGACGGGACGGGCGCCTCGATCCGGGTGCCGTCCGGGGCCACCGCGAACCAGGCCCCCTCCAGGCCGGCGCCGTTGGCGTCCCCGGGCTCCACGTCGCCGGCGTACCGGTAGAGCGGCGCACCGCCGAGGGTGAGCTGCTCCTCGCCGTCCTCCCGCACCACCCGGCCGACCAGATCCTCGTCGACGCCCTCGATCTCGCCCTCGGCGGGGACCGGCGGCCACTGCTCGGCGCACTCCCCCGTGCAGGAGGAGAACGGCGGCTCGGTGCCGTCCCGGGTGGACAGGTAGAGCGTGTAGCCGTCCCCGTCCGCGACGATGTCGCCGAACTCCCCGGCCTCCCGGACGGTCAGCGCGATCCCGCTCTCCCCCAGGCCGGCCTGCTTCTGCAGCGCCTCCTCCTCGGCGTCCCCCCGGTCCGGCGGCTCCGCCCCGCACCCCGCCGCGGCCAGCACCAGCGCACCGCCGGCCAGTAGCCCGCCCGTCCTCACCGAAGCAGCCTGCACGGTTCCGTCCTCCGTCCGCTCGTCCCCGGCCCACCGGACCGCCCGCGCCCCTGCGACGCACCGGTCGGTCCCATTGTTCCCATCGGCCCCGGATCCCGCCCGGTTTTCAGACGGCCGCGACGCCCGGAAACGCCTTCAAGCACCCGGAGTCCCCGACCCGCACGGACGGTCTCACTCCTCCTCTTGGAGGATCCGCAGGCCGGAGGGGAGGGCGGTGTGCGGGGCCGGGCGGGTGAGGTGGCCGGAGAGGACCGGGTGGCGGGCGCCGGTGCAGGCGGGGACCGTGGACGGGAGGCCCTGCCAGGTGAGGAAGCCGAGCAGGGCGAACAGGTAGGCCTCCTTGGCGTCGCCGTCCAGGCCCAGTTCGGCGGAGTCGCGGACCGGTGCGGGGTCGAGCCGGGAGCGGAGCGCCGCCATCAGGGCGGGGTTGCGCACCCCGCCGCCGGAGGCGACGACCTCGGCGACGCCGCGGGACCGGCAGGCGTCGGCCACGGTCACCGCGGTCAGCTCGGTGAGGGTGGCGAAGACGTCGTCCCAGTCGGCGCCGAGGCCGTCCAGCACGTGCTCCAGGTAGACCCGGTTGAACAGCTCCTTGCCGGTGGACTTGGGCGCCGGGCGGGCGTAGTAGGGCTCGGCGAGCAGCCGCTCCAGCAGGGCGGGGTGGACCCGGCCGCGCAGCGCCCGCTCGCCGCCGGCGTCCATCCGCGCGGCGCCGGGGGCCAGTTCCGCGGCGGCGTCCAGCAGCGCGTTGCCCGGCCCGGTGTCGAACGCCTCCGGCGGGGCGCCCGGGGAGACCACGGTGACGTTGGCGATCCCGCCGATGTTCAGCGCGGCGGCCGGCAGGCCCCGCCCGGCCAGCCACAGCACGTCGAGCACCGAGGCCAGCGGCGCCCCCTGGCCGCCGGCGGCGATGTCGGCGGCGCGCACGTCGGAGACGACCGGCAGCCCGGTCGCCTCGCCGATCCAGGCCGGCTGGCCGAGCTGGAGCGATCCGCGCACCTCGCCGTCCTCCACCCAGTGGTAGAGCGTCTGGCCGTGCGAGACCACCAGGTCGGCCCGGCCGCCGGGGCACAGCTCGGCGACCGCGCGGACCGCGGCCGCGGCGAAGGCCCGGCCGATCCCGGCGTCGATCCGGCAGACCCGCTCCAGGGTGACCCGGGCGGGCGGCAGCGCGGCGAGGACCTCCTCGCGCAGCCCGTCCGGATAGGGGTCGGTGCGGTGGCCCAGCGGCCGCAGCAGCACCTCGTCGCCGTCCAGCCGCAGGTCGGCCGCTGCGACGTCGATCCCGTCCGCCGAGGTCCCCGAGGAGAGCCCGAGCACGATCATCGGGCCTCCCCGGCTGCGGGCCCGCAGGGGCGCGGGCGGCGGGGCGGACCGGAGGGGGATCGGGCGGGCACGGGGGCCTCCGTTCGTCGGAACCGTCTGCGGCGCGGGCCGGGCGCCCCGCCCGGAGCGGGGAACCGGCCCGGCTACCGTCCTTCCCCGCTTCGGCCCCGGTGATCCCTGGACCCCGCGCCCCCCGGGGGGAGCCGGCGCCGGTGCTCTCCCGCCCGGCCCGCACCGGGCGCACGGGCACGGGCCTCCGGGCGTCCTCCGGCCCCCGCACCGCCCCGCGGTCGCCCGAAGAGCGGGCGGCCCTGATCCGAGGAGGCTCCCGTCCCTCGGCGGGCGCGCGGGCCGGTCAGGAGCGGGTGGCGGAGAGCTTGGCCCAGGCCCGGCGCATGCCGGCCAGCCAGCGGTCCCGGTCGGTGGCGCGGCGCTGCTCGAAGACGGCCGCCTCGGGGTGCGGGAGGATGAGGAAGGAGCCGTCGCGCAGCGCCGCGGCGACCGAGTCGGCGACCTCGGCGGGTTCCAGGTAGGCGCCGCCCAGCCGGGTGGAGGCCTCCGCCGAGTCCCCGGCGGTCATCGCCGTGTTCACGCCCTGCGGGCACAGGCAGGACACCGAGATGCCCTCCTCCGCGTGCCGGATCGACAGCCACTCGGCGAGGGCGACCGCGCCGTGCTTGGTCACCGTGTAGGGCGCGGTGTCCAGGTTGGTGAGCAGCCCGGCCGCGGACGCGGTGACCATGAGGTGCCCGCCGCCGCGCGCCGCCATCCGCGGGAGGACCGCCCGCGCGGCGTAGACGTGCGCCATCACGTGCACCCGCCAGGACAGCTCCCAGTCCCGGTCGTCGCCGAGCCCCGCGCCGGCCGCGACGCCGGCGTTGGAGCACCACAGGTCGATCGGGGCGACCTCGGCCTCGATCCGGGCGGCGGCCTCGGCCACGGCCCGCTCGTCGGCGACGTCGAACGCCTCGGCGGTGGCCCGGTCGCCGAGTTCGGCGGCGACGGCCTCGGCCCGCCCGGCGTCGAGGTCGGCGACGACCACGTGCGCGGCGCCGTCGGCCAGCAGCCGCTCGGCGATCGCCCGGCCGATGCCGCCGGCGCCGCCGGTGACGACCGCGGTGCTGCCGGGGGTGGAGAACGGACCTGGCATGGGGAGGGTCCTGCCTTTCTGCGCGGTGGATCGGGGGCGGGGGACGAGGGTCGGCATCCGGGCATCCGGGCATCCGGGCGATGATCTCGGCGTCGTCGCCGTCTCGAAGCCGACCGTGACGGCGACGGCGCCGAGGTCATCGGGGGTGGTCTAGGCGGTCGGGTCGAACACCAGGCGGCCGGTGGTGGAGCCGTCGGCGAGCCGCTGCACGCCGTCGGCCAGGCCGCCGAACCCGATCCGCTCGCTCACCAGCGGCTTGATCAGGCCCTTCGTGGCCAGTTCGGTCAGCCGCTCGTGGCAGGCGGGGATGTGCTGGGGCGCGCGCTGCCGGTACAGCCCCCAGTGCAGCCCGAGCAGCGAGTAGTTCTTGATCAGCACGTGGTTGAGCGCCTGCTTCGGGATGTCGCCGCTGGCGAAGCCGATGACGACGATGCGGCCCTCGAAGGCGATGCACTTGGTGGAGCGGGCGAAGGAGTCGCCGCCGACCGGGTCGAAGACGACGTCGGCGCCGCGCCCGCCGGTCTCCTCCTTGACCACGGCGACGAAGTCCTCGGTGTGCCGGTCGACCACCACGTCGGCGCCGAGCTCGCGGGCGATGCGCGCCTTCTCCGGCCCGCCGGCGACGCCGATCACCCGGGCTCCGGCCGCCTTGGCCAGCTGGACCGCGGCGCTGCCGACGCCGCCCGCGGCGGCGTGCACCAGGACGGTCTCCCCCGGCTGCAGGTTCGCCCGGCGGTGCAGCGCGAACCAGCCGGTCTGGTAGCCGATGAAGAGCGAGGCGGCCTCGCCGTCGTCGAGCGCTTCGGGTGCGGGGAAGGCCGCGTCCGCGGGGACCAGCGCGTACTCGGCGAAGGCCCCGGCGGGCAGCGCGGTGCCGCCGATGATCCGGGCACCGGGGGCCGGGGCGGAGGCGGGCGCGCCGGGGCCGGCCTCCACCACGTCGGCGCAGAGCTCCACGCCGGGGGTGAACGGCGGGTCCGGCCGGACCTGGTACATGCCCCGGCAGAGCAGGGCGTCGGGGAAGTTGACCGCGGCCGCGCGCACCCGGACCAGCAGCTCGCCCTCGCCCGGGCGGGGGACGTCGACCTCCTCCGCGACCAGTACGTCCTTCGGCTCACCCGGACCGTGCACCCGCAACGCCTTCACTGCCGCCTCCACCCTTCGAGCACAGATACCAACCGGTCGGTTCCGGCAAGTGAACCGTGCCCGCCTCCCGACCGTCAAGGGTCGGCCGGGCGGAGGCGGCCGCAGACCGCGGAGCGCCCCTCCCCCTGCCGTTGATCGGGGAATGAAGGGGGCGACCGGCGTCAGCGCACCACCACGACCGGGCCGTGCGCGCCGTGCAGCACCGACTGGCTGACCGAGCCCAGCAGCAGGCCCTTGAAGCCGCCGCGGCCGCGCGAGCCGACCACGATCAGGTCGGCCGGGGTGCTCTCCTCCAGCATGGCCACCACCGGGTGGGCCCGGACGGTGCGCAGCTCCACCGCGACCTCGGGGTGGCGGCTCTTCGGCTCCTCCAGGGCGGCCTCCGCGGTGCGGCGCGCCGCCGCCTCCACCACCTCGTCGTCGAAGGCCTCCGGCGGCACCGGGCCGATCGAGGAGGCGAACGCCGCCATCGGCTGCCAGGCGCAGATCGCGACGATCTCCGCGCCGCTCCGCTCCGCCTGGCGGAAGGCGAAGTCCAGGGCGCGCCCGCCGGCTTCGGAGCCGTCCACGCCCACCACGATCCGGCCGCGCCTCCCCTCCGCGGTCTCGTGCGACTTGGGCAGCACCACCGTGGGCACCGGGGACTTCGCGGCCAGCTCCACGCCGACCGAGCCGACGAACGCCGACGCCAGCCCGCCCAGCCCGCGCGAACCCACCACCACGCAGGCCACGCCGGGCTCCCCGGCGGCGTCCAGCAGCGCCTGGGACGGGCGGTCGTGCACCTCCCGCGTCTCCACATCGAGCTCCGGGAAGAGCCGGAGCACCCAGTCGCGCGCGTAGGCCAGCAGCGCCCGCGCGTCGTGCTCCCGGGGCGTCTCCTCGCCCTCCCGGAACCGGATCCCCTCCCCGAACAGGCCCTCGGAGTCGGGCGGCCAGACCGCGGTGACGATGCGGACGCCCAGGCCGTAACCGGCCGCCTGGTTGGCCGACCACTCCAGCGCGTACCTGCTGGAGTCCGAGCCGTCCACGCCGACCACGACCCAGTTCTGTCCGGAAACGGAACCCATCTCGCGTTCCTCGCTCTCCATCGGGACTCCCCCGCGCCCCGGGCGGCTCCCCGCCCGGCGGGGCGGCTGTGCAGGGTCATACCCCGCGGTCGGCGGGGGCAGGCACCGCGGCGGAGTCCCGTCCGTCACGGCACCCGGTGGCCTCCCCCTCACCCGCGCCCGGTCCGCACCCGGCCCGCGCCCCTCTCCGCCGGCACCGCTCACCCGATCCGCCGTGTCCTCTTACCCTCATCTCACCCGGATGGGCGAGCATTGCGCCCATGACCTCCTCCAGCCGCGTGCTCATCGCCGACGACGACCGTGCCATCCGCGAGTCCCTGGAGCGCGCGCTCCAGCTGGAGGGGTACGACGTGCTGACCGCGGAGGACGGCGTCCAGGCCATCGCGACCGTGCACGGGGGCCCGGTCGACCTGCTGGTCCTGGACGTGATGATGCCGGGCGTCGACGGGCTGGGCGTGACCCGCGTGCTGCGCGCCGAGGGCGACCGCACCCCGATCCTGATGCTGACCGCCCGGGTGGAGACGCCCGACCGGGTCGCCGGCCTGGACGCCGGGGCCGACGACTACCTGCCCAAGCCCTTCGAGCTGGACGAGCTGCTGGCGCGCATCCGCGCCCTGCTGCGCCGCGCGGCGCCCGCCCCGGAGGAGGGCACCGACCCGGTGCTGTACGTCGGCGACCTGCGGCTGGACCCCGGGGCGCGGCGGGTCTGGCGCGGCGGCCGCGAGGTGGAGCTCTCCAAGACCGAGTTCGACCTGCTGGAGCTGCTCGCCCGCAACGCCGGCCTGGTCCTGGACCACTCCACGATCTACGACCGGATCTGGGGCTACGACTTCGGCCCCGAGTCGAAGAACCTCGCGGTCTACATCAGCTACCTGCGCCGCAAGCTGGACGCTCCGGACGCGCCGCCGCTGATCCAGACGGTCCGGGGCGTCGGCTACACGCTGCGCCCCCAGGGGGAGTGAGCACGGTGCACGACGTGCTGCGCCGACTCGGCTCGCCGGGCGGCTGGCGGCTGGGGACCAAGTTCGCCGCACTGTTCGCCCTGGTGACGGCGGTCGTCGGGCTGCTGATGGGCACCCTCGGCTACAGCACCGCGGCGCTGCTGATCCGCTCCGACGCCCAGGACGAGTTCGAGGCGACCGCCGAGCAGCTCTCCTCGGAGCTGAGCAGCCCGTCGCTCGCCCTGGGCTCCGGGGGCACGCTGAACTTCCTGCACTCCGAGTCCTTCACCTACCAGGGACTGAGCTCCTCGGGCGCGGTATCGGTGCCGATCGGCGCGGACAAGGGCATCGAGGTGCTGCCGGTGCGGCCCTCGGACCGGGCCGTCGCCGCAGAGAAGGCCCCCGGGGCCATGCGGACCAGGGAGGACGCCAGCAACGGCGAGAAGTACCGGATCGCCACGGTCTCCATCGGCGACGGGCGCGGCGCCATCCAGATCGGCCAGCGCCTCTCCCCGATGGAGCGGATGCTGGACGTGCTGGCGCTGCAGATCCTCGGCGTCGGCGCGCTGGTGGTGCTCTGCGCCGCCGGGGCGGGCTGGCTGGTGTCGCGCAGGGTCACCGGCCGGCTGGTGCTGCTCACCGAGACCGCCGAGCGGGTCAGCTCGACCGGGCGGCTGGACCTGGTGGCGCCGGAGAACGGCGGGGACTCCCCGGACGAGGTGGGCAGGCTGGGCAGGGCGTTCAACGCCATGCTCGCCCGGCTGGCCGGCTCGGAGGAGGAGAAGCGGCGCCTGGTGCAGAACGCCTCGCATGAGCTGCGCACCCCGCTGACCAGCCTGCGCACCAACGTGAGCGTGCTGCGCTCGTTCGAGCGGCTCTCCCCCGACGCGCAGCGGCGGCTCCTGGACGACCTGCAGGGCGAGACCCGGGAGCTGTCCGGGCTGGTGGACGAGCTGGTGCAGCTCGCCACCGGGACCCGGGAGGACGAGCGGCCCCGGGACGTGCCGCTGGCCGGGCTCGCCGAGCGGGTGGCCGAGCGCACCCGGCGGCGGACCGGCCGCGAGGTCGTGGTCGACGCCGACGGCAGCACCGTGCACGGGCGGCCGACCGCACTGGAGCGGGCGCTGTCCAACCCGGTGGAGAACGCCGCCAAGTTCGACGCCGAGGGCACCGCGCCCATCGAGATCTCGGTCCGGAACGGCCGGGTGGAGGTCCGCGACCGCGGCCCGGGCATCGACGAGGCGGAGCTGGGCCACGTCTTCGAGCGGTTCTTCCGCTCCCCGGCCGCCCGCGCGCTGCCCGGCTCCGGCCTGGGGCTGTCCATGGTGGAGGAGATCGTCCGGTCGCACGGCGGCACGGTGTTCGCCGCCAACCGCGAGGGGGGCGGCGCGGTCATCGGCTTCACCCTGCCGACCATGGCCGAACCCCCCGCCCCGAACGACACCCCCGCCCCCCGGGGCGGACCGCCGCCCGCACCGCCGAACGGACCACCGAGCGGTCCACCGCCCGCAGACCGGGGGTGATCACGGGGCGGGAGCCTCGGCCCCGCGCAGAGCCGCATCGGAGGCCGGCGCTCCCGGCTCCCCCGAGAAGCACGCTCCCCGGGGAACCCGCGCACCGGCCGCCGGGGCCGGGAAGAAGGAGGGGCCCGGGGGAGCAGGGCGGGACCGCCGGCCGGAGGGCTTCGGGTGCGGGGCGCGTCGACGGAAACGTGCCGTTCCGTGCCGAACACGTGGTCTGCCGTTGATTCAAGTGCGCCGCGAAATTCGTCCGGTTTCGGCCGTTCGGTGCCGCGCCGCTGAGCCCCGCCCTCGCGATGGTTCCGGTCCCTGGTGCCGTCCGCGCACGCCATGGCCGCATCGCCGGTGCTCCGTCACAGGGGAGCCCATGGGGAATATCCGCACCGCTCTCCGCGTCGGTCCCGGTAGAGAGCCCTTGATGCTCCCTTTATCCCTGAGCTGGAGTAACCTCAGGTAGCCTTCGCCGCCCGGTGTTCCCACTCCTCTGGCACGCGCCGCAGTACACCTCCGGCACCCGTGTGCCCGGATCAGCGGCGAAGCGCAAGGGCCTTGTCCGAAACCGCCTGACCAGGGCGGATATGCGCGCTTCGGTGCCCGATCGGCACCGGGAAGGGCGGACCATTGATGCTGTGGGCTGTGGCGACCGCCATCGTGGGGGCCCTCGCCGCGGCCGCAGGGGCCGCCTTCCAGGAGCGGGCGCTGACCTCGGCGCCGTTCACCGGCATCGGCCAGCTCCAGCTGATCCGCGCGATGGCGCGGCGCCCGCTCTGGGTGGCCGGGACCGCCCTCTCCTTCTTCGGCATCGGGGCCCACCTGTGGGCGCTCGGGCACGCCCCGCTGGTGGTCATCCAGCCCATCGGGATCAGCGGCCTGCTCTTCGCCGTGATGCTCTCCGCGTTCTTCAAGAAGCGCAGACTCAGCACCCCCCAGGTGCTCGGGGCGCTGGCGGTCACCGCCGCGCTCGCCGGGCTGCTGTCGACCATCCCGCCCTCCGAGGGCCCGCACCCCGGCGCCTCCGACATGGTCGTCATCGGCCTGGTCGGCGCCGGCGCCATGCTCGCCTGCACCCTGGTCGGCCGGGCCCGGAACGACTGCACCCGGGCCTGCGCGCTGGCCCTGGGCGGCGGCATCGCCTACGCGGTCGCCTCGGCCTTCGGCCGGGTGATCGGCAGCGTCGCGGTGGACGACCCGGCCGCGGTGCTGCACCCGCTGACCGCGCTGGCGGTCGCCGTCGGCCTGGCCGGCGGGCTGCTCACCCAGAACGCCTACCGGGCCGGCCACTTCGCGCTCGCCTACGCGATCGTGCTGATCAGCGACCCCATCGCGGCCACCCTGATCGGGGTGCTCTGCTTCGGCGAGCGGCTGCCCACCGACCCGGTGAACGGCACGATCGCGGTGGTCGCCGCGGTGGTCGGCGCGGTCGGGGTGGTGGTGCTGGCCCGGTCCTCGCGGCCGGAGCCGGTTCAGGGGGCGGAGCCGAGCACCGCCGACCGGCTGGCCACGTCCCGGTAGATCCGCTCGAACCGGTCCAGCGACCGCTCGTGGTCGTGCCGGGCCGCCATCTCCCTGCTCTCCGCGCCCATCCGGGCCCGCTCCCCGGCCGAGGCCAGGATCGCCCCCAGGTATTTGGCCAGGTCGTCCGCGCTGCCCGGTTCGTAGAGGTAGCCGTTCCGGCCGACGTGCACCAGGTGCGGCAGGGCCATCGCGTCCGCGGCCACCACCGGCAGCCCGCTGGCCATCGCCTCCAGGGTGGCGATCGACTGCAGCTCGGCGATCCCGGAGATGGCGAAGGCATCGGCGGCCCGGTAGACCAGCGGGAGGTCCTCCTCCGGCACGAACCCGAGGAAGCGCACCCGGTCCGAGACGCCCTCCTCCTCGGCCAGCCGCTCCAGCCGGGCCCGCTGCGCGCCGGTGCCGGCCAGCACCAGCTGGGCGCCGTCCACCGGGACCCGGCGGACCGCGCGGATCAGGTCCTCGATGCGCTTCTCCTCGTCCAACCGGCCGACGAAGGCGAAGGTCGGCCGGTCCGGCACGCCGAGCCGGGCGCGGATCCGGGCCCGCTCTCCGGGGCCGCCGCCGGGCGGGTGGAACCGCTCCAGGTCGATCCCGCAGGACACCGCCTCCACCGGCCGGTCGAACCCCTGGTCGAGCAGGAGCTGGGCGGCGATCCGGGTGGGCGTGGTGACGTGCTGCACGCCGGCCAGCGCGCGCCGGAAGTCGCGCCAGGCCAGCCGGCCGATGCCGGACCGGAGCGGCCCGGGGACGTAGAGGTAGTTGAACAGGTTCTCCGGCATGAAGTGGTTGGTGGCCACCGCCGGCACCCCGCACCGGCGGGCCGCGCCGAGCAGCAGCCGGCCGACGAGGAAGTGGTTCTGCACGTGGACCGCGTCCGGCCGCAGCCGGGCCAGGAGCCGGTCCAGGTGGCCGGGGGCACCGGGCGGCAGCGCCAGCCGGACGCTCTCGTGCACCAGCGACGGCATCGACCGGAGCCGGTGCTCGACCACCCCGCCGGCCCGGTGCACCCCGGGCCGGCCGGCGGTGGAGGCGCACACCACGTGCACGTCGTGGCCGCGCGCGGCCAGTCCGCGGGCCAGCCGCTCGGTGAAGTAGGCGGCCCCGTTGACGTCCGGGGGGTAGGTGTCGCTGCCGATGAGCACCCGCAGCCGGGGCTCCTTCCCGGGGCCGCGCCCGCTGTCCGTCCGCTCCCGGGGTGCTGTCGTCGACTTGGCGGCCATGGCGGCCCTCCTGAGGGGTGTGCGCGGAGGAACGGAACCGCGCCGTCGGTGGCGGGCCCGCCTCCGGCCGGCTCCTCCGGCCCCTTCCGCCGGAGGCGCCCGCACGCGGTCCGGCCCTCTGCTCGTCGGGGACGATACTGCGCGCCCCGCGGCCCCGGCCCCGTTTCTCCATCGGTGTTGCCGACTGTTTACCGAGCGTATGATCCCGCCGCGGAAACTGCCAGGAAACAGCGGGCGGCGGCTGCGAATGAGGAAGGAATCCGCAGGCCGCCGCCCTCGGCCGTTTCCGGCCGACCCCGTATCGGGGGTTCATTCCCCCGCTATCCGGTCCAAACGTCTCCGAGCTCCGCCCCGTTCCCCTCCCGGCCCCGCTGACCGGGGCGTTTCCCAACCGTGACCCTCGGCGCCGGCGGCTCCGGCGCACCGCTCCGCGGTGCCGCGGAAGCGGATGGAATGGGTTTTCCGCACCGGATCGGAGAACGGCCGGGAAAACGGCGGAAGTCCGGCGCACTTCCCGTCCGCCCCGCGTCGCCCCCCTTCTCTCCGATGATCTCGGCGGTCCGGCCCTATCAGGGCGTTCCGATAGGGCCGGAACGCCGAGATCATCGCCCTGGGGCGCCCGGGCGGGGCACGGCGGGGGCGCGGCCGCTGCGGCCGCGCCCCCGCTCCCCGTGCCGCCGGCGGGGCAGGACCCGTCCCCGCCGGGCGGAGGTCATCCTCCGATGCTCTCCGAGGACTGCGCCGAGAGGGTCACCTCGGTCTGGTCCGCCTTGCCGTCCCGCTCGTAGCCGATGCTGATCTCGTCGCCGGGCTGCTTGGCCCGGATGGCGGCGATCAGCTCGTCCGGGGCGGAGACGCCCTTGCCGTCCACGGAGGTGATCACGTCGTCCTTCTCCAGGCCGGCCTGGTCGGCGGCGCCGCCCTTGTTCGGCTGGACGACGCGGACGCCGTCGCCGCTCTGGGTCGGGGAGACCGTGGCGTCGATGGCGGCGTAGTCGGCGCTGCCGTTCTCGATCAGCTGCTCGGCGATCGGCTCGGCCTGGTCGACCGGGATGGCGAAGCCCAGGCCGATGGAGCCGGCCTCCTCGCCGTTCGGGCCGCCGATGCCGGCGATGGCCGTGTTGATCCCGATGACCTCGCCGTTCATGTTGATCAGCGGCCCGCCGGAGTTGCCCGGGTTGATCGGGGCGTCGGTCTGGATCGCGTTGATCACGGTCGAGGTGGTCGCCTGGGGCTCCTGCCTCTGCTGCGGGCCGAACGGGTCCTGCTGGCCGCCGCCCTGCTCGCCGCCGTCGGCGACGCCGGTGTTCACCGGCCGGTCGACGGCGCTGACCACGCCCGAGGTGACCGTTCCGGACAGCCCCAGCGGGGAGCCGATGGCCACCACGTCCGCGCCCACCTCGACCTTGGAGGAGTCGCCCAGGGTCGCCGGGGTCAGCCCGCTGACGTCCTCGGCCTGCAGCACCGCGATGTCGGAGACGGAGTCGGTGCCGAGGATCCGCGCCTCGGCGCTGGAGCCGTCGTTGAACCGGACCCGGACCGTATCGCCCTGCGCACCGGCCACCACGTGGGCGTTGGTCAGGATCTGCCCGTCCGAGCCGATCACCACGCCGCTTCCGCTGCCGCTGCCGGTCTCGATCGAGACCACGCTGGGCAGCACCTTCTCCGCGACCTTGCTGACGCTGCCGGTCGACGTCGAGCTGCCCTGGTTGCCGTCGGCGAGCGAGCTGATCGAGCCGCCCCCGCCGGGCACCGCCCAGGTGGTGACCAGCGCGGCGGCCGGGCCGACGATCAGGCTGGTGACCAGCGCCGTCGCCGCGGCGACGGCGACCGTGCCGGGCCGCTTGCGCTTGCCCTTCGCCCCGGGGTCCTGCGGCCCGGGGGGCGGCGGCGCCTGGCCGGGGCCGGCCCAGGGCGGCGGGGGCGTCCCCGGCCCGCCGGGACCACCGGGTGCTCCGGGCGCGCCGCCCGGTGCGGAGTAGGCGGCCGACTCGGGCGGCGGCGCGGCGCCGAAGACCCGGGTGGCCTCCGCCGGTCCGCTCCACCCCTGCCCCGGCCCCCAGGTGTGCCGGGCCCCGGTGTGCCAGCGCAGCGCCTCCGCGGGGCCGCGCTGCCAGTCCGGGCCGCCGTGGCCGGGGTGCGGGGCGGGGCCGGGCGCGGACGGCGCGCCGGCCTCGGTGTGCGGTACGGGACCGGGGGCGGGCGGCTCCGGCGCCGGGGCCGGGGCCTCCGGCGCGCCTCCGGCCGCCGGCGGTGCGTCCTGCCCGGTTCCGGCGCCCTGCCCGGCACCGGCCTCCTGCGGCCGCCCGCCGTCCGCGGCGGACGGCGGCTCCTCCCGGTCCGCGCCGGTGCCGGGACCGGAGCCGGCCGGGGCGCCGCCCTCGGCGCCCGCCCCGGCGGCCTCCCGCCGCTCCTCGTCCTGAGGCGCGAAGTCCCGCCGCTCGGGGGTCCGGGGCTCCTCGCCCGGCGCCGTCCCCTGGGGATCCGTCCCGCTCATCCTGGCACCTCCGCTTGTCTTCCCTGCCTGCGAAGATTATGGGTCGCACGGGTTAGATTCCGGTGAGACGGCGGATAGGCGCGGTTTCGAGGTGTGACCGGCGCGTCGCTCCCGTTCCCGGATGAACGTGGCGGAACATGGTGAACGCCCCCTTCCCGCCTCATCCGATCCCACCGCGTGGCCGCCTGCCGACCCAAGGACCAGGCCACGCGGTGCATGCCCGGAGCGGCGCCGGCGCGTCCGCGCGGCACCGCCCGCTCCCCCCTGTCCTCTCCGCGGAGGGGCGAGTTCCGCGGAGAGGCGAGTCCCCGGCGGGGCGGTTCCCCTGAGGGGCGGGCCGGCCGTCAGGGGCCGGGGCGCTCCGCGGGGTCGCCGGTCTCGACCGGCAGGGCGGGGTCGGCGCCCCAGGCGCTCCAGGACCCGGGGTAGAGCCGCGCCCCGGAGTAGCCGGCGCGCTCCAGGGCGAGCAGGTCGTGGCAGGCGGTCACCCCGGAGCCGCAGTAGGCGGTGATGCCGCCGGCCCGGTCGGCGCCGAGCGCGGCGAACCGCTCGCGCAGCCGTTCCGGGGAGGCGAACCGGCCGTCGGCGTCCAGGTTGCCCTGCCATTCCGCGCTGCGCGCGCCGGGGATGTGGCCGGGCCGGGCGTCCACCGGGGCGGGGGCCTCGCCGGTGTAGCGGCCGTGCGTGCGCGCGTCGAGGACGAGCGCGCCGGCGGCGCCGGCCCCCTTCAGCAGCTCCTCGGCGCCGGTGAACCGGTCCGCGGGCCAGGGCCGGGGGGTGCGGTGCCGCGGCTCGGCGGCGGCCTCACCGGTCTCCAGCGGGCCGGTCCAGGCCTGCAGCCCGCCGTCGAGCACCGCGGCGGGCGAGCCGAGGATGCGCATCAGCCAGACGAGGCGGGCGGCGGTGGAGCCCCCGGCGTCGTCGTAGGCGATCACCGCGGTGCCGTCGCCGATGCCCAGCCGGCCGAGCGCGGCGGCGAAGTCCTCCGGTGCGGGCAGCGGGTGCCGGCCGCCCTCCGGGGTGGCCGGGGCGGCGAGGTCCCGGTCCACGTCGGCCCAGACCGCGCCGGGGAGGTGTCCGGCGAGGTAGGCGTCCCGGCCGGAGCGGCCGTCCAGGTACCAGCGGACGTCGACGACGGCGGTGGCCTCCGGCCGCTCGGCCAGGCGGCGGCGGAGCAGGTCGGCGGAGACGACGGGGGGCAGGTCCAGGTTCTGCTCGGTCATGCGGCCACCCTACGCGGCACCCCCTAGTGGAGCGGCGGCGTCGGCGGCCTTCTCCTCGCGGCGCACCCGGCGCAGCCAGAGCAGGCCGAGCACCGGCAGCACCAGCGGGATGAACATGTAGCCGGCACCGTAGGAGGACCAGACGGTGTCGTCGGGGAAGGCGGCCGGGTCGACCAGGCTGAAGGTGCCCACGGCGAGGACCCCGGCCAGCTCGACAGCGCAGGAGGCGAACGCGATCCGGTGCGAGGTGCGGTCGCTGCGCGCGATGCCGACGGTGGCGACGATGTAGACGATCCCGGCCAGCAGCGACAGCAGGTACGCCAGCGGGGCCTCGTCGAAGCGGGTGGCGATCTGCACGCCGGCGCGCGCGGTGGCGGCCAGCGCGAACAGGGCGTAGACGGCGACCAGCAGCCGGCCGGGGCCGGAGCGGCTGGACCCGCCGTTCACGGGGTCAGGCAAGGACGGGGCTCCAGGTCTGTTCGAGCCGGACCATCAGGACCGGGAGGATGAAGCAGGCGAGCGCGATCACCGCGGGCCCCCACCGGCTCCGCTCCATGAAGCCCCAGACCGCGCAGGCCGGCGGCAGCAGCACCACGGTGGCCAGGTAGCCGATGAACGTCACGGCCTCCTCGGGGCCGTCGCCGCCGGCCGCCATCACCGCGGAGACGACCGCCTGGCCGATGGTCAGCAGCCACAGCACCGCCATCCCGATCAGGTGCGGGACCATCATGGCCTTGTCGCGGAACGCCTGGATCAGGAACCAGGCGGCCATCAGCAGGGACACCGCCTCGATCGTGGTCGTCAACCAGCCGATCACACCCGCACTCCTCGACCGCTTTCCGCGGGACCGACCCCCGGTGAGCGGCCCCGATGTGCACTACACAGCGTAGTACGGGTTGCGGAGGAACCGGACCGGGGGCGGGCCGCCCGAAGGGCCCGGGTCCGCCGGGGAGGGCGGCTCCGGGCCCTTCGGGCGCGCGGGGCGCCGGTCAGGCCGCCATGCCCTGCACTGCCGCGCCGAGCAGGCCGCCGGCCAGGCCGCCGAGGAGCGGGGCGGCCACCGGGATCCAGGAGTAGCCCCAGTCCGAGCTCCCCTTGCCCTTGAGCGGCAGCAGCTGGTGGACGATCCGCGGCCCCAGGTCTCGGGCCGGGTTGATGGCGTACCCGGTCGGGCCGCCGAGGCTCATCCCGATGCCGACGACGGTGAACGCCACGATCAGCACGCCCACCCCGGACAGCGCCAGCTCGTTGTTCTGGCCGGTGGCCACCACCAGGAAGAGCAGCGTCATGGTCGCGATGAACTCGGTGATGAAGTTCTGCACCGGGTTGCGGACCTCGGGCTCGGTGGAGAAGATCCCCAGGAACGGGCCCGGGGAGTCCTTGAACTGGCCGAGGTAGACCAGCCAGACCAGGAAGGCGCCGAGCATCGCGCCGAGCATCTGGGCGACGATGTAGACCGGCACGGTGGACCACTCGCCGCTGGAGGCCGCCAGGCCCAGGGTGACGGCCGGGTTGATGTGGCCGCCGGAGAGCGGCAGCGAGAAGTAGGCGCCGATCATGACGCCGAAACCCCACCCGAAGGTGATGAGGACCCAGCCGGTCTCCTTGGCCTTGGACTTGTTCAGCACGTTCGCCGCGACGACGCCGCCGCCGAACAGGATCAGCAGAGCCGTTCCGAACAGCTCGCCTACGAAGATGGTCGTCGTTGTCACCATCGCCTCCGATCGCAACGGCGGAAATAACCGACGGAATACCCCTTCCGGAGCCCGATCATTGATCAGAAGGGCGCCGCCGCCAGCTATTTATTTCATTGTTATCCCGAACAGGACACCACGCCCGCTCCGTCGGCGCGCCGTGCTCCCCTTTCCGAAAACTCACCCGATAGAGACGTATCGGACATTGCATGTCCCGCTCGGCTCGGGTAACGTATCGGCTTCTCTGCGGCGGCTTCGAAAACCGGCGCGCTGAGGATCGGAACGAACCGGCGGACCCTGCCGGGGCGGGACCCGCGCACCCGCCGCCCTGGTCCACCGGCTCCGATCCCGACGCGAGGTGCGCTGTGCCCGAGTCCGCCCCCACCCCCGATTCCGCCGCCCCGGCCGTCCCCGGCGAGCTCGCCGCCGAGCGCGCCCGGCTGGACGCCGCCCGCGACGCGCTGCGCCGGATGCGCGAGGACGTGCTGGCCACCGAGACCCCCGAGGTGTTCGGCGACTGGGTCTCCACCCAGGTGCTCCGCCAGGCCCGGGAGATGCGCGCGGAGGCCCTCGCCGACCTGCCCGGCGCGCCGCTCTTCTTCGGCCGCCTCGACTTCGAGCCCGGGACCGTCTTCGAGGACGGCGACGCGCAGGACGGCGATGCACAGGACGACGGCGCGCAGGACGGCGCCGACCGGGTGCGGATCGGCCGCCGGCACGTGCACGACCAGGGCGGCCGCGCCATGGTGCTGGACTGGCGGGCGCCGATCTCCCGGGCGTTCTACCAGGCCGTTCCGGCCTCGCCGATGCGGGTGCGCGGTCGCCGCCGGTACGGGTTCGGCGCCGGAGGGGAGCTCACCGCCTTCGAGGACGAGGACCTCACCGCCGGCGGACCAGGCGGCGGAGCCGAGGACGGGAGCGGCACCGCCGAGGGCGGCGCGCCCGGCGGCGGGCTGCTGGCCGCCGAGATCGAGCGGCCGCGCACCGGCCCGATGCGCGACATCGTCGCCACCATCCAGCCCGAGCAGGACGACCTGGTCCGCGCCCCGCTGGAGACCACGCTGTGCGTCCAGGGCGCCCCCGGCACCGGCAAGACCGCCGTCGGCCTGCACCGCATCGCCTACCTGCTCTACACCGAGCGGCAGCGGCTGGCCCGCTCCGGGGTGGCCATCGTCGGCCCCAACCGCTCCTTCCTCTCCTACATCCGCAACGTGCTGCCCGCCCTGGGCGAGGTGAACGTGGGGCAGACCACCCTCACCGAGCTGCTGGGCATCGTCCCGGTGCGGCGCACCGACACCGCCGAGGCGGCCCGGGTCAAGGGCGACGCCCGGATGGCCGAGGTGATCCGCCGCGACCTGTGGTCGCTGCTCCGCGAACCGGAGGAGGCGGTGGTGGTGCAGCGCGGCGCGCGCCGCTGGCGGGTCCACCCCGAGGACCTGCGCGAGCTCACCGAAGAGCTGCGGGAGCGCGGCGTCGCCTACGAGTCCGGCCGCGGGCTGCTGGAGCACCGCATCGCGCACGCGGTGCTGACCCTGATCGAGGCCGCCGGGGAGGCCTGCGACGACCGCACCCACGACCAGGTCCGCCGGAACCGGGCGGTGCGCTCGGCGGTGGCCGCGATCTGGCCCAAGGCCGACCCGGTCAAGCTGGTCCTCGGCCTGCTCACCGACCCCGACCGGCTGGCCCGCGCCGCCGAGGGCCTGCTCACCCCCGAAGAGCAGGAGGCCGTCCTGCTGCCCGGCCGCCCCCGCGGCCCCAAGAGCGCCCGCTGGTCCGAGGCCGACCTCGCCCTCATCGACGAGGCCGCCTGCCTGATCCGCCGCCCCTCCGGGCTGGGCCACATCGTGCTGGACGAGGCGCAGGACCTCAGCCCGATGCAGTGCCGGGCGCTGGGCCGGCGCTCCCAGGGCGGCTCGATGACCGTCCTCGGCGACATCGCGCAGGGCACCGCGCCCGCCGCGGCCGAGGAGTGGGCGGTGCTCCTGCGCCACCTCGGCAAGGAGGACGGCCGGCTGCACGTGCTGGACCGCGGCTATCGGGTCCCCGCCCAGATCATCGACTTCGCCGCCCGGCTCCTCCCGCGGATCGCCCCGGGGCTGGGCGCCCCGGTCGCGGTGCGCCGCGCGCCGGGCTCGCTGAGCGTGCAGGGCACCGGGGCGGACCGGGTCGGCGAGGCGGCGGTGCAGGCCTGCCGCGCCGCCCTGGACGGCGAGGGGTCGGTGGCGCTGATCGCCGCGGACGCCGAAGTCCCCGCCCTGCTGGAGGCGGCCCGGGCGGCGGGGCTCGCCCCGGGCCTGCTCGGCGGCGGGGACGGTGGGGAGGAGGGCGCGGACGCGATGGAGGCGCACCGCCTCGTCTGCGTCCCGGCCTCGCTCGCCAAGGGCCTGGAGTTCGACACCGTGGTGGTGGCCGAACCGGCCGCCATCGCCGCCGCCGAGCACCGCGGCCTGAACCGCCTCTACGTGGTCCTCACCCGCGCGGTGAGCCGGCTGCACGTGGTGCACTCCGCCCCGCTCCCGGCCGAACTGGCCGCGGCGGGCTGACCCCGCCCGCCGGGCGCCGATCCCGGCGCCGCGGCCGTCTCGACCTGCGTTGGGACGGCCGCGGCGCCGGGATCGGCGGGAGTGCCGCCGCAACGGGGGTGCCGCCGCGCGGGCGCTCAGGACACCGGCTGCTGGAGTTCGGTGACCCAGCCGGCCGGGTCCTCGGGGACCTCCAGGTTGAGTTCGCGCCAGTCGCCGACCGGTTCGCGGCCGCTCTCCTCGATCCAGTGCGCCAGGGCCTGGCTCGCGGGCAGCACGTCGTCCATCGGCCCCTTGTGCACGAGCGTGGCGGCGCGCTCCACCGCGGGCAGGTGCACCAGCGCCACCCCGCCGCCGACCCGGGCGCCCGCGGGGACCGGCAGCCCGGCGTGGACGACCACCGCGCCGCCGCCCTCCGGTGCGGCCCGGTAGTAGGCCAGCCCCGGGCCGTCCGGGACCACCCCCGCCTCGTCCAGCCGCCGGCACAGCTCCCGGTAGAGCGGCCGGATGACCGGCCCGATCTCCTCCGGGGCGAACCCCGGGGCGGTCCCGGACAGCTCGGCCAGGCGCACCGCCGGCAGCGCCTTGAGCACGACGTCGTACTCGGACATGAGCCCCTCGCTCTCGATCCCCCGGAGCCGCGCCTCGACCTGGGCCAGCCGCGCCTCCGCCGCCGACCGGGCCTCCTCCAGCTCGGCCCGGCGCAGCCGGAGCATGCCGCGCAGCTCCTCGGTGCCCACCTGCTCGTCCAGGATGGAACCCACCTGGCTCAGGGTGAAGCCGAGCTCCTTCAGCGCGATGATCCGGTTGAGCCGGCTCAGCTGCGCCGCCTCGTAGAAGCGGTACCCGCTGGCCGGGTCGACCCGCGCCGGGCGCAGCAGCCCCACCGCGTCGTAGTGGCGCAGCATCCGCACCGACACCCGGCCGTGCCGGGCGAAGTCTCCGATTCCGAACATGGTGCTCCCGATCAAAGGGCCTGACACGGTGGGAGGGTCAAGCCCGCCGCTCCGGCCGGGCGCGGCCGCCGATGACTTCCCGCCCCCGCCGCGGTCTGTACGGTACGGCGCGGCGCGGGCCCGGCGGGCCCGGCGCGGCGCGGAACCGGCGGAGCGAAGGGCGGACGATGGCGGGAACGGCACGGGAGGGCGGCGGGATCGTCCTCTGGCACACCTCGATGTCGCTGGACGGGTTCATCGCGGGCCCGGACGACGCGATGGACTGGGTCTTCGAGTACGCCGCCGGCGAAGGCGAGGTCGATGACGTGATGGCGGCGACCGGGGCGATGCTGGGCGGCCGGCGCGGCTACGACGTGGCGCGGCGGGACGCGGGGAAGCCCAGCGGGGAGGCGTTCGGCGGCGCCTGGTCCGGCGCCGAGCTGGTGCTCACCCACCGGCCGCCCGAGGACGACCCGGACACCGTCTTCCTCAGCGGCGACGTCCGGGAGGCGGTCCGGCGCGCCCTCGCCGCGGCCGGCGGAAAGGACGTCATCGTCGCCGGCGCGGACGTCGCCCGGCAGTGCATCGCGGCGGACCTGGTCGACGAGGTCCAGGTGCACGTGCTGCCGGTCCTGCTCGGCGCCGGCACCCGGCTGTTCGGCGGCCCGGGGTCGGTCCGGACCGAGCTGGAGCCGCTGTGGGTCCGGCGCTCCGGGGAGACTGCGGTCATGCGGTACCGGATCCGCAAGGGCACCGCCCCGGCCGACGGCTGACCGCCCTCCCCGCGATGATCTTGGCGTTGCGGGGGTATCAGAGCGCTCTGTCACCCCCGCAGCGTCAAGATCATCAGGGCCGGGGCCGGGGCCGGGGGCCGATCAAGCCGAGCGGGGCTGCTCCACAGCGGCCTCCGCGGCCGCGCCGGCCGCGCCGTTCTTCTCCGCGCGGCGGGCGGCGATGCCCCTGCGGTCGACCGGGACGATCATCGGGGTCCGCGTCTCGGGGTCGGGCACCACCCGCACCGGCAGCCCGAAGACCTTCTCCACCAGCTCGTCGGTGACGATCTCGGTCGGGTCGCCCTCGGCGACGACGGCGCCGTCCTTCATCACGATGAGGTGGGTGGCGTAGCGGCACGCGTGGTTGAGGTCGTGCAGCACCGCGACCAGCGTGTAGTCGCGGTCGGCGTGCAGCTCGGCGCAGAGGTCGAGGACGTCGATCTGGTGCGCGATGTCCAGGTAGGTGGTGGGCTCGTCGAGCAGCAGCAGCGGGGTCTGCTGGGCCAGCACCATGGCCAGCCACACCCGCTGGCGCTGCCCGCCGGAGAGCTCGTCGACCATCCGCTCGGCCAGGTCGGAGACGCCGGTGGCGTCCATCGCCTCGCCGATCACCGCCTCGTCCGAGCGGGACCACTGCCGGAGCAGCTTCTGGTGCGGGTAGCGGCCGCGCGCCACCAGGTCGGCGACGGTGATGCCGTCCGGGGCGACCGAGGACTGCGGGAGCAGCCCGAGCCGCCGGGCCACCTCCTTGGAGGGGTAGGAGGAGATGAGCCTGCCGTCCAGGTGCACCGCGCCGCTGGTGGGCTTGAGCATCCGGGACAGCGCCCGCAGCAGCGTCGACTTGCCGCACGCGTTCGGACCGACGATCACGGTGAAGGAGTTGTCCGGGATGCTGATCCCCAGGTTGCTGGAGATGACGCTCTGGTCGTAGGCCAGGGTCAGGTTCTCTCCCCACAGCCGGGACGGTTCGGACATCGCGTTCTCTCCAAGGTTTGCGGTGCGGCGGGGTTCTGCGTCAGGCACGGCCGGTCCGCCATTCACGGTAGAGCAGCCAGACCAGGTAGCTTCCGCCGATGACGGCGGTGACCGCGCCGACCGGGAGCTGCGCCGGCGCCAGCGCGCGCTGGGCCACCAGGTCCGCGGCGATCAGCAGCAGGGCGCCCATCAGGGCCGCCCCGAAGAAGGCGGTGCCGGTGGAGCGGAGCAGCCGGCGGGCGAGCTGCGGCGCGGCCAGCGCGATGAACGAGATCGGTCCGGCGACGGCGATCGCGGCGCCGGTCAGCGCGCTCGCCGCGATGAGCGCCACCGCCTGGGTGGCCTGCACCGGGACGCCGAGCGCGCCCGCGGTCTGGTCGCCCATCTCCATCAGCCGGAGCCGCGGGGCCAGCGCGAAGATCACCGGCAGCAGCAGCGCCATGCACACCAGGACCGCGATGACCTCGGTCCAGCCGCGCGCGTTGAGGCTGCCGATCATCCAGATCTGCGCGGTCTTCGCCTCGGTGAGGTCGGCCCGGGTCAGCAGGTAGTCGCGGACCGACAGCAGCATGGCGCTGATGCCGATGCCGACCAGGATCAGCCGGTAGCCCTGCACCCCGCGCTTCATCGCGAGCAGGTAGACCAGGGCCGCGGTGCCGATGCCGCCGGCCACCGCGCCCAGCGAGACCTGGAGCATGGTGCCGCCGAACAGCAGGATGACGGCGACCGCGCCGGTGGCGGCGCCGCCGGTGAAGCCGATGATGTCCGGGCTGCCCAGCGGGTTGCGGGACAGGCTCTGGAACACCGCCCCGGCCACCCCGAGGGAGGCGCCGACCAGCACCGCGGTCCAGGCGCGGGGCAGCCGGACGTCGCGGACGAAGAACAGGTCCAGCCGCTCGCCGCCGCCGGCCAGCGCCAGCACCACCTTGTCCAGCGGGATCTCGTACTCGCCCACCATGAGCAGGACCGCGAAGACCGCGGTGATCGCGGCGACGAGCCCGGTGCCCACGGCCAGGCCGCGCGGGCGCACCCGCAGCGACACCCGGTCGCCGAACCGGAGGATCCGGGCCGGGCGGGCCCGGCGGGAGCGGCTCCGCACCGCGGTTTCGGTGGGGGTCTCGGTCGCCGTCACAGCTGGGCCATCCTCTTCCGCCGGACCAACGCGATGAACACCGGGGCGCCGACCAGCGCCGTGATGATGCCGACCTCCAGCTCGCCGTTGGGCAGCACCACCCGGCCGAGGGTGTCGGCGGCGGTGAGCAGGATCGCGGCGAGCACCGCGGAGTAGGGCAGCAGCCACCGCTGGTCCGGACCGACGATGGCGCGCGCGACGTGCGGCACGGTGAGCCCGACGAACCAGATCGGCCCGGCGGTGGCGGTGGCCGAGCCGCACAGCAGCACGATCGCCAGGGCGGCCAGCGCCCGGGTGCGGTTGAGCCGGGCGCCGAGCGCCGAGGCCAGGTCGTCGCCGAGCGCGATGGTGTTCAGCGCGGGCGCGAGCGCCAGCGCGATCACCACGCCGGCCAGCAGGAACGGCCAGACCCTCAGGAACAGTTCGAGGTCGCGCCCGACCAGGGAGCCGACCTGCCAGAACCGGATCCGGTCGAAGACGAAGTCGTCGAGGGCGATGACCGTGTACACCAGGCCCTGGAGCACGGCGGCGATCGCGGTGCCGGCCAGGGCCAGCCGCACCGGGGTCGCCTGGCTGCGGCCGCCCGAGCCGAGCGCGTAGACCGCGACGGAGGCGACGGCGGCGCCGAGGAAGGCGAACCAGACGTAGGCGTCGGGGCTGGTCACGCCGAACATGTAGATCGCGAAGACCACCGCGGCGGCCGCGCCCGAGTTCACCCCGAGGATGCCGGGTTCGGCCAGCGGGTTGCGGGTCAGGCCCTGCATGAGGGCGCCGGCCAGGCCGAGCGCCGCCCCGACGAAGACGCCGAGCACCGCGCGGGGGACCCGCAGCTCGACGATGACGCTGTGGTCGTAGGAGCCGTCGTTGTTCCAGAGCGCGTCCCACACGGTGGACAGCGGGATCGGCTTGGCTCCGACCGAGACGCTGAGGCCGACGCAGACCGCCAGGGCGCCGAGCGCCGCGAGCAGCCCGACGGCGCGCACCACCCGGGTCCGGACATGGCTCCGCGTCCGCTCCTCCAGCGCCGCGGCGGCCTCTTCGCGCTCGGCCTCTGCCCGGGCCTTCTCCGCCGACGCCCCGATGACGGCCGTCGTCCGCTCCGAGCTCATCCGGCCCCGCCGCGGCAGGCGGGGCGGCTCAGCCGCCATCCCAAGGACACAGTCTTCCTCCGGCTCTTCCCGAGCACCAAGCCGTCCGACCGGCGCCGGACACCACACACCACCGGAACCCGTGCCCGGGCCCGGCGGTCGACTTAGTAGAGGCTAACCTATCCACCAATCTGGAAAAAGCGGGCGTCCCAGGTGACGCCCTTCACCCGGCGGCCGCGAGGCGGGGGAACGGCCCCGCGCCGCCGCTCCCCGCCCGGCTACTCCCAGCCCTCGGCGTCCTGCTGCTCCAGGGTGATGATCACCGGCGGGTCCAGGGCCCGGACCGGCGGGAGGTCTCCCTGGTGGCGGGCGACCTCGACGAGGACGTGCTGGCCGGTGCAGCCCTGGGAGAGCCCCGAGGTGCCGGCGGTCGAGGTGAGGACGTTCGGGTTGCCGTGGGCGCAGGTGACGCCGGGCGCGGACGGGTCGTACCAGGCCCCCGTGGAGAGCTGGGCGACGCCGGGGCGCAGGTCGTCCGAGACGCGCACGCCGGCCAGCAGGCTGCCGCGGTCGTTGTAGACCCGGACCACGTCGCCGTCGGCGAGGCCGCGGGCGGCCGCGTCGTCGGGGTGCAGCCGGATCGGCGCCCGCCCGGCGATCTTCTGGCCGCGGCTGTAGGCGCCCATGTCCTGCTGGCTGTGGAGCCGGCCGGAGGGCTGGTTGGCCAGGAGCAGCAGCGGCCAGCGCCGGGAGCGGGGCGAGCCCAGCCGCTCCTCCCCCGGCAGCCACACCGGGTAGCCGGGGCAGTCCGGCAGGTCGAAGCCCTCGATGGTGGCGGAGAACAGCTCGATGCGGCCGCTGGGCGTCCGCAGCGGCGCGGCCACCGGGTCGGCGCGGAAGTCGCCGAGCAGGGCCTCGTCCTCGACCCGGCCGGGCAGGTCGACCGAGCCGGCCTCCCAGAACGCGTCGTAGTCGGGCAGGTCGGCGGAGAACTCCTCCTTCTGCCGCTTCCGCCACTCCTCGTACATGTGCCGGCGCCACTCCTCGGCGGTGCGCCCCTCGGTGAAGTCGCCCTCCCGGCCCAGCCGCGCGGCCAGGGCCCGGTAGACCTCGTACTCGTCGCGCGCCTCGCCGTGCGGCGGGACCGCCCTGGGCATCGCGCGCAGCCGCAGGTCGCCCCGGCTGGCCGCCATGTCGTCCCGCTCCAGGGTGGTGGTGGAGGGCAGCACGATGTCGGCGTGGCGGGCGGTGGCGGTCCAGTGCGTCTCCACCGTCCACACCGTCTCCGGGCGGCCGAACGCCTCGGTCAGCCGGGCCAGGTCCTGGTGGTGGTGGAACGGGTTGCCGCCGGACCAGGCGACCAGTCTGATGTCGGGGTAGGTGAGCTCCTCGCCGTCGTGGACGAAGGCGCCGCCGGGGTTGAGCAGCATCTCGGCGGTGCAGTTGACCGGGATGTGCCGGTCGACCGGGTTGGCGCCCTGCGGGAAGCGCGGCAGGCCGCCGGGGGTGGAGCCGCCGCCGTAGCGCCCGGTGGAGCCGTAGCCGGTGGCGAACCCGCCGCCGGGCAGGCCGATCTGGCCGAGGCAGGCGGCCAGCGCCAGGCCGGCCCACATCGGCTGCTCGCCGTACCGGGCGCGCTGCACCGACCAGCCCACGTTGACCAGGGTGCGGCCGGACGCCATCTCCCTGGCCAGGGCGCGGATCCGGGGCGCGGGCAGGCCGCTGATCTCCTCGGCCCACTCCGGGGTCTTCACGACGCCGTCGATCATGCCCATGACCGAGCGGCGCACCACTTCGGCGCCGACCGTGTAGCGGTCCAGGAAGTCCCGGTCGGCCAGGCCCTCGTCGAACAGGACGTGGACGAGCGCCAGCAGCACGGCGGCGTCGGTGCCGGGCGAGACCGGCAGCCACTCGGCGCCCATCTCGTCGATGGTGTCGTCGCGCAGCGGGCTGACCGACACGGTGCGCACGCCCGCGGCGGCGGCCTTCTCCATCGCGGGCAGGGCGGTGCCGGCGGCCCGGCCGCCGGAGGAGATCCACATGTTGGAGGCGCGCAGGCCGCCGAAGGTCACGATGAGGTCGGTGTGCCGGGCGATGGCCTTCCAGGACGGCGGCCGCTCCAGCAGGTCGTGCGCGGCGGGCGCGCCCAGCAGGTGCGGGAAGAGCACCTCGACCACGGCGTGGCTGTAGGTGTTGCGGCTGCGGGTGTAGCCGCCGATGGTGTTGAGGAACCGGTGCAGCTGGCTCTGCGAGTGGTGGAACCGGCCCGCGCTGCCCCAGCCGTAGGAGCCGCCGAAGACCGCCTCGGCGCCGTGCTCGGTGTGCACCCGGCGCAGCTCGGCGGCGAGCAGGTCGAGCGCGGTGTCCCAGTCGACCTCGACGAACTCTTCGCCGGGGGCGCCGCGGCGCGGGTCGGGGCCCGGGCCGCGCTCCAGCCAGCGGCGGCGGATCGACGGCCGGGCGATGCGGGTGGCGTGGTGCTGGGCGCCGGGCGCGTTGCCGATCAGCGGCGAGGGGGCGGGATCGTCCGGGTCGGGCCGGGCGCCGACCACCCGGTCCCCTTCGACCAGGACCTGGTAGCTGCCCCAGTGCGAACTGGTCGGATATGCGACGGCCTCGCTCTGCGACCGGTTGCTCATCGGTCCCCTCTCCCCGCGCTGCGGACGCTCGGCGGACTCCCCGCGCCTGGAATGCACCCTATTGTTCCTTTCTTCGTGTGCCCACCCCCGTACGGCGCCGCGTCCGGCACACCGCGCGGCACCGCAGGCCCGCCCGCCCCGGGCGGAGCCGTACCGTGGCGCCGCATGCGGCGCCTTGTGAAAGGGCTGACGCTCCGGGACCGCTCCGGGTTTGCGAGCATGTCCGTGCGCGGCACCGCCGCGCCTCCCGTTCGGTCGATCCCCAGGAGTGGAAACATGGCTGCGGCTCCGTCCAGGTCGCGTCGGTCGGTCCTCGCCGTCCCCGCGTCCAACCCCCGGTTCATCGAGAAGGCGCGCGACCTCGCCGCCGACGCCTTCTTCCTGGACCTGGAGGACGCGGTGGCGCCGTCGGAGAAGGAGCGGGCCCGGGAGGCGGCGGTGGCCGCGCTCAACGAGGGCGGCTGGGGCGGGCGGACCCGCACCGTCCGGGTGAACGACCTGGGCACCGCCTGGACCTACCGGGACGTGATCGCCCTGGTCGAGGGCGCCGGCGCCGAGCTGGACTGCCTGGTGCTGCCGAAGGTGACCGAGGCGGCGCACGTGCAGTGGCTGGACCTGCTGCTCACCCAGGTCGAGCGGGCCACCGGGCTGGAGCCGGGGCGGATCGGCATCGAGGCGCAGATCGAGGACGCCCGCGGCGTGGCCGCGGTGGACGCCATCGCCGCCTCCTCGCCCCGGCTGGAGACGCTGGTCTACGGCCCGGCCGACTACATGGCGTCGATGAACATGCGCACGCTGACCGTCGGCGGGCAGCCGCCCGGCTACGGCGCCGACGCCTACCACTACGTGCTGCTGCGCATCCTCACCGCCGCCCGCGCCAACGGCCTCCAGGCCATCGACGGCCCCTACCTGCAGGTGCGGGACGTCGAGGGGTTCCGCGCCTCGGCCGGGCGCACGGCGGGCCTCGGCTACGACGGCAAGTGGGTGCTGCACCCGGCCCAGGTGGAGGCCGCCAACGAGGTGTACGCCCCGGACCAGGCCGACTACGACCGCGCCGAGCGGATCCTGGACGCCTACGAGCACGCCACCACCGTGCAGCGGCGCGGCGCGGTGATGCTCGGCGACGAGATGCTCGACGAGGCGTCCCGGAAGATGGCCCTGGTCATCGCGGCCAAGGGCCGCGCTGCCGGCCTGCACCGCACCCCGGAGGCCTGACCCGCGCCGGCCCGTCCGCAGGCCCGCCCCTCCCCCTCGCGTTGATCTCCGCGCGACCGCCGGGCCGACCGGCTTTGAGGCGGCGAAGGCGCCGAGATCAACGCGGGGCGGGACCCCGGGGCCTTGCCTTCGGCGGCCCGCCGCGCGAGAATCGTTGACAGAGTCAACGACTTTGATCGGGGCAGCCATGGATTCCCTGGAGAGCACCGCGTCCGTTCCGGCCGGGACCGCCGTCCCCGCCGCCGACATCGCCCGGCTCCGCGCCTTCAACCGCTTCCTCACCGCCCGCGTCGGGGCGCTCGACCCCGGCCATCTCGACTCGCCCTGGTCGCTGACCGAGGTGCGCACCTTCCACGAGCTGCTGCACCGCGGCCGCTCCGAGACCTCCGACCTGCGCCGCGCGATGGACATCGACGCCGGCCAGCTGAGCCGGGTGCTGGCCCGGCTGGAGTCGACCGGGCTGGTCGTCCGCGCCCCCTCCCCCGCCGACGGCCGGAGGAACACCGTCGAGCTGACCTCGGCCGGCGCCCGCGCCGCCGCGCTGATGGACGAGCGCGCCGACACCAAGATCGGCGGCCTGCTCGCCGCGCTCGCACCGGAGGAGCGCGCCCGGCTGGCCGAGGCGCTGACCGCGGTGCGGGAGCTGCTCGCCCCCGACCGGCCGGAGAGTGGCCGATCGGAGGGCGGCCGACCGGAAGGCGATCGGCCGGCGGACGGCCGCGCCCCGACCCCGGTGCTGCGCCCGCTCGCCCCCGGCGACCTGGGCTGGGTGCTGGACCGGCACGGCGCGCTCTACACGAAGGAGTACGGCTGGGGCGCCGCCTACGAGGCGCTGGTCGCGAGGATCATCGCCGAGTTCGCGTCCGGGCACGACCCGGAGCGGGAGCGCGGCTGGATCGCCGAGCTCGGCGGGGAGCGGGTGGGCAGCGTGTTCTGCACCCGGGCCGACGACGAGACCGCCAAGCTGCGCCTGCTGCTGCTCGAACCGGCCGCCCGGGGACACGGGCTGGGGCGGCGGCTGGTGGAGGAGTGCATGGACTTCGCCCGCGGGGCCGGCTACCGCCGGATGACGCTGTGGACGCAGTCCTGCCTGACCGCCGCCCGCTCCATCTACGCCCGCGCCGGGTTCACCCTGCGGGAGTCCCACCCGCACCAGGACTTCGGCGACGGCCTGGTCTCCGAGGTCTGGGACCGGGATCTCTGAGGACCCGCCCCCGCGGGGCGTTTCCCCGGTGTCGACCGCCCTTCTTCCCTCTTCCCTCAGCGATCCGGCATTCCGGTCGGGCGCGGCGCCCCACGGAGCGAAGGTTCAAACGGGCAGGGAGGGCAGGAGGGCGTGCCGGCCGGTCCCCCTTCCGCCTCTCTCCCCTCTCCGAGTTCCTCGTTGCAACGGCCACTTGGTGGCAAGGCCGGTCGAGACGGCGACGGCGTCAAGATCAACGCGGGAGGGCCGGGTCAGTAGGCGACGCCCACCGCGGTGCGGAACCGGGCCGGGTCGGGGAGTACGGCCAGGGCCGCGTCGGCCACGTCGGCGCGGCCGATCCGCAGACCGCCGCGGACGTTGGCGCCGTCGCGCATCCGGTACCGGCCGGTGCGCGGGCGGTCCAGCAGCATCGGCGGGCGCAGCACCGTCCAGTCCAGGCCGCTGCCGGCCAGCACCTCCTCCATCCGGATCGAGTCGGCGCGGGGGTGCCGCAGCACCCTGGTCAGCACCGGCTTGACCACGAGCCGGGTGAACGGCCCGTCCCCCTCGGCGGTGACGGTGGCCGCGCTGATCGCGACGATGCGGCGCACCTCGGCGGTGCGCATCGCCTCGACCGCGGCGCGGGCGCCCCGCTCGCAGACGGTGGTGGGCTCGGAGAGCCCGCCCCGCCCGCCCAGTGCGGAGAGCACCGCGTCGGCCCCCTTGACCGCGGGCAGCAGCGAGGCCGGGTCGAGGGCGTCGGCCACGGCCACATCGAGCCGGTCGTGCCCGCCCAGCCGGGCGCGGACGCGGTCCCGCACCACCGCCGTGACCTCGTGGCCCGCCGCCAGGGCCTGGGCGACCATCTCGCGGCCGACCCCGCCGCCGGCTCCCAGAACGGTGATCCTCATTCCCGGACGCCTTTCGGGTAGTGAGCGCTTACTCACCACGACTATGGTGGTGAGCGCCCACTCACGTCAATACCGGGAACGGACATCGCATGGCGGGAACCCGTGACGCGATCCTCGGCGCCGCCGAGCGCGTGATACGCGAGCACGGCGCCGCGCGCGCCACCACCAGGCTCATCGCCAAGGAGGCCGGCTACTCCGAGGCCACCCTGTACAAGCACTTCTCCGACAAGCACGAGCTGTTCCTGAGCGTGCTCACCCGGCAGACGCCGGAGTTCGGCCGGCTGATGGACCGCCTGGAGCAGCGGGCCGGGGGCGCCCCGGTCCGGGAGGTGCTGGAGGAGGTCGCGCGCACCGCGATCGGCTTCTACACCCGGGCGGTGCCGCTGGGCACCTCGCTGTTCTCCGAGGCCCGGCTGCTGCAGGACTACCGGGCCCGGCTCTCCGAGTGGGGGGTCGGCCCGCACGTCCCGGTGGACGGCCTCGCCGCCTACATCGCCGCCGAGCGGGACCGGGGCCGGCTGCGCCCCGGGACCGACGCCCGCGCCGCGGCCGCGCTGCTCCTGGGGGCCTGCTTCCAGCAGGCGTTCTTCTCCCACCTGACCGACGCGCTCCGGGCCGCCGACGACCCCGCCGCCGACCCGGCCCCCGCCCTGGTGGCGACCTTGCTGGACCCGCTGCTGCCGGACCCCGCCGGGCAGGGCCGGCCCCTCCAGGACCGGTGACCCGGCGTCGCGGGGCCGTCGGAGCGCTCCGGTCGCCCCGCAGCGTCGAGACCGTCGCGGACCGCCGGCCCCGGCGCCGAGTCCGGCAGCGGCTCCGGTGGGCGGAACAGAGGGCAGATCGCGGAGGCAGAGCGCGGAAAGGCCCCCGCTCCGGGCCGGGGCGCGCCCGGAGCGGGGGCCGGTCCGGCGCGTCGGGCGCCGGACCGGGCGGCGGGCCCGTGGGGGAGCGGGCCCGCCGGGTTCAGGCCCGGTAGTGCAGGATCCCCCAGGCCAGGGAGCCGGACTCGCCGCCCCGGACCCAGTTGCGCAGCCCGGTCTTCATCCGGGTCAGGTAGGCCTCGCTGATCTTCCCGGTCAGCTCGGCCTCGCGCGCCTCGGTCTCCTCCAGCACCCGCCCGTAGTGCCGGGGCAGCTGCTCGCTGAGGTCGTCGAAGCCGACCTTGGACATGCCCAGCCGGGCGGTCTCCCGGTCGTAGAAGCCGGGCGTGCCCATGGTGTCCAGGTGCAGCCGCTCCAGGATGGGGCGGAGCTCCTGCTGCGGCGCGTCGTCGGCGGCCATCGGGTCGGTGAAGACGAAGTGCCCGCCGGCGCGCAGCACCCGGGCCACCTCCTCCAGCACCCGGGGCCGGTCGCCGCTGTGCAGCAGGGCGTCCTGGGACCAGGCCACGTCGAAGGCGTTGTCCTGGAAGGGGATGTCCTCGAAGGAGCCGTCCACCACCTCGATCAGGTGGTCCAGTCCGGCCTCCCGGTTGGCCTCGCGGTTCCGCTCGTTCTCCACCTCGCTGAGGTTGAGGCAGGTGACCCGGCAGCCGTAGGTCCGGGCCAGGTAGCGAGCCGACCCGCCGTAGCCGGAGCCGATGTCGATGACCCGGGTGTCCGGGCCGATCCCCGGCTTGGCCGCCATCCGCTCCACGGTGCGCCGGCTCGCCTCTGCGATGTCGCCGTCCGCGGAGTCGTACAGCCCGATGTGGATGTCGGTCCCGCCCCACACCGAGTGGTAGAAGGTGTCGGCGTCGGAGGAGTTGTAGTAGTCCCGCGCGGTGCGCACCGCCGCGGAGTACCGCTCCGCCGGGTCGCCGCCCTCGCGCAGGTAGGCCTTCTCCGCGATGTGGATGAAGAAGTCCGGCTCGTCGCCCTGGTAGGTCTCCTGGAAGTCGCCGTAGGTGTCCACCTGCTGGAAGCCGACCTCGCGCAGCAGCCGCCTCATGTAGTTCTTGCGCAGCGGGAACATGTTGAGGTGGTAGGTGGAGGCGTCGGGGAAGCGGTAGACGAACCGCGCCAGGCCCTCGTCGACGTGCTCGGGCTCCGCGGAGACCTCCTCCCCGCAGTAGTAGTAGGTGTGCTTGTTGCCGTACTTGCCGTCCAGCAGGGCGTCGTAGTTGCGCTGGTCGATGATGAGCACGCCGTCGTGCTTGAGCATCGCGTAGAACTCGGCCAGCGCCTTGCGCCGGTCCCGCTCGGAGAACAGGTGGGTGAACGAGTTCCCCAGGCAGATGATCGCGTCGTAGGTGCCGTGCACGTCCCGGTTGAGCCAGCGCCAGTCCGCCTGGACCACCCGGAGGATGTGGCCGCCGTAGCTCTGCCCGTTGGAGAAGGCCTTGGCCAGCATCTCGGGGCTGCCGTCCGCGCTGACGGTCTCGAAGCCCTCCTCGACCAGGCGCACCGAGTGGAACCCGGTGCCGGTCGCCACGTCGAGGACCTCGCGCACACCCCGCTCTTTGAGCTGATCGATGAAGAAGCGGCCCTCGCTCTCATAGCGGCGCTTCCAGTCGATGAGCTCGTCCCACTTGTCGACGAACCCGGTCACGTATTCGGCTTTGTAGTGGTCGGTGTCGCGAACGGCTAGCGGGTCGTCTCCAAAACGCTGCTGATCCTGCCCTTTGATAGGTCGACTCCTCACACTAGAACACCCCGAGGCGCGCGCGGCACACTGCCCCGAGGGTGAAACTTCGCGTATATATATTGAAAAGCACGAACCACCCCCTAATTCAAGGGGTCTCCCGACAAGAAGCGGTTAACGGGCAGGTCAGGACGGATAAAATCATCCTGCTGCACAGCGGGATCGACACCCGGACAACGCCGGGTGATCCGCGCCCGCGGCACCGCGGGTTCACCAGAGCGCAACAGGGAATCGCACCGCGCAACACTTTGTACCGACATCACTGATTCATTCACCGGAAATACCCGGAGAATATCCGGGAATCCCCGTCCGGCTATAATGCGCGCCCGGACGCCGAGGGGCCCGGGCGGTCCCCGGCGGGCGGCGGCCGCCCACCGGGTACGCCCCCGGTGCCGAACTGCTGGATAATGCGGGCATGGTCATCACCGGACGGGGTTCGCACGAGATCGCCGACAGCGTGGAACGGGAGATCGCCGGCGGTGCCCTGGAGGCGGGCACGGTCCTGCCCCCCATCCGGGACCTCGCGGGCGACCTCGGCGTCAACCCGAACACCGTGGCCGCCGCCTACCGGCTGCTCCGGGAGCGCGGCCTGGTCGAGACCGGCGGCCGACGGGGGACCCGGGTCCGGCCCCGGCCCGCGGCCGCCCCGAGGGAGGCCGGCCCCGGCGCGGTCCCGCCGGGCGCCCGCGACGCCGCCACCGGCAACCCCGACCCGCGGCTCCTGCCCGACCTGGCCGAGGTCCTCGCCGAGGTCGCCCGGAACCGCGCCGGCCGCGCCCCGACCCTGTACGGCGACCCCCCGGTGCTGCCCGCCATGGAGGAGGCGGCCCGCTCCCTGCTCGCCCCGGACGGCGTGCCCACCGACGCGCTCACCGTGACCTCCGGCGCGCTCGACGGGATCGACCGGGTGCTCCGCTCCGCGCTGCGCGCGGGCGACACCGTCGCCCTGGAGGACCCGGGCTGGCCCAGCGAGTACGACCTGCTCGCCGCGACCGGCCTGAAGAGCGTCCCGATGGCGGTGGACGACGACGGGCCGCTGCCCGAGGAGCTGGCGGCGGCGCTCCGCTCGGGGGCGCGCGCCGTGGTGCTGACCAACCGGGCGCAGAACCCGACCGGGGCGGCGATCGGCGCGGAGCGCGCGGCCGCGCTCCGCGCGGTGCTGGCCGGGCACCCGCAGGTGCTCACGATCGAGGACGACCACGGGTTCGACCTGGTCGACCTGCCCTTCCACGGCGTCTTCGGGGCCACCCGGCGGTGGGCGGTGATCCGCTCGGTCGCCAAGGCCTACGGGCCGGACCTGCGGCTGGCGATGCTGGCGGGGGACCTGGTGACGGTGGACCGGGTGCGCGCGCTGATGCAGACCGGCCCGGGGTGGGTGAGCCACGTGCTCCAGGAGGCCTTCGTGGAGCTGCTGCGGCGCCCGCGGATCGGCGCCCGGGAGGCCGACCGCTCCTACGCCGCCCGCCGGGACGCCCTCATCGCGGCGCTGGCCGAGCACGGGCTGTCCGCCCGGGGCCGGTCCGGCCTGAACGTGTGGGTGTCGGTGCCGGACGAGGCCGCGGCCACGGCGGGCCTGCTCGCCCGCGGCTGGGCGGTCACCCCGGGCCACCGCTTCCGCGCCTCCACCGGCCCGGCGCTGCGGATCACCGTCTCCGCCCTGGACGTCGCGGACATGCCGGAACTGGCCCGCGCCGTGGCCGCCTCGGTCCGCCAACCGGGCCCGGCGGTCTGACCCCTCCGCACCACCGCACCCGGGCGCGGCGCCTCGCGGGGTGAAGGTTCAGACGGGCGGCGAGGGCAGCGGTGGGGAACCGGCTGGTCGGTCGGGTGCGGCGCCCCACGGGGTGAGGGTTCAAGCCAGCGGCGACGGCAAGGGTAGGGCCGAGGCGAGCGCCTCACCCGGGTGCGGCGCCTCGCGGGGCGAGGGTTCAAGCAGGCGGCGAAGGCGGGAGGGCGTGCCGGCCGGTCGGTCCGGCGCGGCGCCCCACGGAGCGAAGGTCCAAACGGGCGGCGACGGCAAAGGTAGGGGCGGGGCCGGGCGTCCCAGCCGGGCGCGGCGTCTCGCGGAGTGAAGGTTCAGACAGGCGGCGACGGCGGGAGGGCGTGCCGGCCGGTCGGTCCGGTGCGGCACCCCACGGGGTGGCGGCTCAAACCGGCGGCGACGGCAGCGGTAGGGGCGGGGTCGGGCGCCTCACCCGGGTGCGGCGCCTCGCGGGGCGGGGGTTCAGGCAGGCGGCGAGGGCGGGAGGGGGCGGGGCGCCGCGTTCACCGGCCCGGCCCGGCACGCGCCCCCGCCGAGGGTGGTCATATCCCGTATGCCGGGTTTGCGGCGGGGATCGGGCGGGCGCGGGGGCGCCTTGCGCACCGCGAGAGCACCCCGATTACATCTACCAGCGAGTAGCGGGCTCTGAAGCCCCCACCACCCCCTCCCTGATCACCCAGAGTGGCCAAAGCGGGGCCTCCCGGGAGGGCAAAAGCGACATCTCGCCCCCACCCCTGCCCTTCCCGGGTTCCGGCCCCCTGGTTTGCGGCCTTGCGGACGGCTCGAATCCCTGATCAACGGCCCGATCGGGGCGATTCGGGCCCTCAGAGGGCCGATCCGGCCCGGGATGCGCGCCCGGGAATCACCGGGGTGCTCTCGCGGTGCGCAGGGCACCCCACCCCGCCATCACCCTGCGTATTCACCCAGGTCAGGGAGGTGCAGCGGTTTCAGAGGCGGCCGGCAACGGCGCCCGGGCGACGCGGGAACGGCCACCCCGCCACCCCGGCTCACCCCGACCGCCCCACCCTGCTCCGCCGCACCCGACCGACCAGCCGGTGCCCCTGCCCGCCCTCGCCGCCAGCCTGAACCGCCACCCCGTGAGGCACCGCGCCCGGGCGGCCGCCTCCGCCCCGCCCCTACCGCTGCCGTCGCCGCCGGTCTGAGCCTTCGCTCTGCGGGGCGCCGTGCCGGACCGACCGGCCGGCACGCCCTCCCGCCCTCGCTGCCCGCTTGAACCCCCGCGCCGCGAGACGCCGCGCCCGGGCGACCGCCTGCGCCCCGCCCCTGCCTCTGCCGTCGCCGCCGGTCTGAGCCGTCACCCCGTGGGGCGCCGTGCCGGACCGACCGGCCGGTCCCCTTCCCCGCCGTCGCCGCCCGCCTGAACCCCGACCCCGTGAGGCGCCGCGCCCGGGCGACCGCCTCCGCCCCGCCCCTGCCTCTGCCGTCGCCGCTGGTCTGAGCCGTCACCCCGTGGGGCGCCGTGCCGGACCGACCGGCCGGTGCCCACCGCCGCCTTCGCTGCCCGCCTGAACCCCGACCCCGTGGGGCCCGACACCCGGGCGACCACCCCGCCCCGCCCCTTCCTCCGCCGTCGCCGCCCGCTTGAACCTGCACTCCGCGATGCACCGCGCCCGACCGGTCGGCCGGTCCCCCTCCCTGCCGTCGCTGCCCGCTTGCCCCGACCCGTGGAGTCCGGTGCGTCCGGGAAAAGCCGTAGGCGCCGGCGGGTTCGGAGGCTTAGGGTTCCGCGCATGCCCGATCACACTTCTTTCTCCGCCGCCTCCTCCGACGATCCCCGGGAGGAGTGGGCCGCACTGCTGGAGCGGTCGGTGGCCGCCTGCGCGGCCGCGCTGCGCCGCGGGGCGGACGCGGACTGGAGCGTCCCCGCCGGCGGCCTCGACTGGACCTGCACCGCGACCGCGGTGCACGTCTGGGACGACATGTTCGGCTACGCCACCCAGCTGACCGGCCGGCGCACCCGCGGCTACGTCGCCTTCGAGGTCGTCGCGGACGACGACGCCACCCCCGAGCAGCTGGTGCAGGGGCTGGAGGCCTCTGCCGGCGTGCTGGCCGCGGCCGTCCGCACCACCCCGCCCGAGGTGCGCGCCTGGCACTCCTACGGCGACGCCGGGCCGATCGGGTTCGCCGCGATGGGCATGGTCGAGGCGCTGCTGCACACCCACGACATCGCCGCCGGGCTGGGGCTGGAGTTCACCCCGCCCGAGGAGCCGGTGGCGCGCGCCCTGGGCCGCCTCTTCCCGCAGGCGCCGGGCACCGGCGACCCGTGGGCGGAGCTGCTCTGGTGCACCGGGCGCGGCACCCTGCCCGGCCGCGCGGCCGTGGACGGCGCCTGGCGCTGGCGGGGCGAGGGCCCCTGACCCGGCGCCGCCGTCCGTTTCCCTCCCCTTCCGCGGTCCCTTAACGGACCCGGCCCCCTCCGCACCCCCGCCACCGGCGGTTATCGGCGTTGACCCGGGGTATGGGCCGGGTGACCGGATTCGGCTCCGTATCGGGGGGTACGGCATGAGCGGTTACCGGGGCGCCCGCGCCGTCGACGCCTCCCGGCTGTGGTCCGGGGGGATCGCCACCGCGATGGTCGCCGCCCTGTCGATCCTGGTCGCGACCCTCGCCGTGCGCGGTGTGCTGGGCGTTCCGGCGCTCGCCCGCGGGCAGGCGGGCGAGTTCGGCGACCTCGGCACCGCGCTGCACGCGGCGCTGGCGGCCGCGGCCGCGCTGGCCGCCACCGCCCTGCTCCACCTGCTGCTCGCCTCCGCCCCTCGGCCGACCGCCCTGTTCCGCTGGATCGCCGGGGCCGGTGCGGCGGCCGCGGCGCTGGTCCCGTTCGCCCTGTCCGGGCCGCTCCCGGCGCAGGTCGCCGCCGCCGCGGTCAACGCGGTCACCGGGGCCGCCGTCGTCTTCCTGCTGGCCAGGGTGGGGGCGGGTGCGCTCCGCCCGGCCCCTGCGGGCCCCGCCGCCCGGGCCGCCGCCGAGGAGGAGGCCTACCGCAGCGGCTACCGGGACGCCGTCTCCGACCGGCCGCGCCGCCGGTACGGGGGGCGGCACCGCGCCTACGACCCCGGCGCACCGATCCGGCCGGACCGGGACTGAACCGGTCCGCTCCCCCGCGCCCCGGGATCACCTGATCCTTCCGAAGTGCGGTTTTCTTCCCGCCGCCGCTTGTGCGACTGACCGGTAACACTGAGACTGGCGTCGCTCACAAGGCCGAAAAAAGCGGGGGATAGACGGATGACCGGGTCGCGGATCAGCGCGCTGGGCCATTACCAACCCACCAGGGTGCTCACCAACGACGACGTCGCCCGCCTCACCGACACCAGCGACCAGTGGATCCGCAGCCGGGTCGGCATCCGCACCCGGCACGTCGCCGCCCCCGAGGAGACGGTGGACGAGATGGCCGCGCACGCCGGCGCCAAGGCGCTGGCCAACGCCGGGCTGGAGCCGGGCGAGGTGGACATGATCGTGGTCGCCACCTCCACCGCGGTGGACCGCAGCCCGAACATGGCGGCCCGGGTCGCGGCCCGGCTGGGCTCCCCCTCCCCCGCGGTGCTCGACGTCAACGTGGTCTGCTCCGGCTTCCCGCACGCCCTGGCCACCGCCGACCACGCGATCCGGGCCGGCGCCGCCCGGACCGCCCTGGTGATCGGCTCGGACAAGATGACCGACGTGGTGGCGTGGGAGGAGCGCTCCACCTCGGTGCTGGTCGGCGACGGCGCCGGCGCCGCCCTGCTCACCGCGGCGGAGGAGCCGGAGGTCGGCCCGGTGCTCTGGGGATCCTTCCCCGAGCTGGGCGAGGCCGTCCGGATCGGCGGCACCCCGACCCGGTTCGTCCAGGAGGGCCAGACCGTCTACCGGTGGACCACCACCCGGCTGCCCGAGCTGGCCCGCGCCGTCTGCGAGCGCTCCGGCGTCGCCCCCGAGGACCTCGGCGCGGTCATCCTGCACCAGGCCAACCTGCGCATCGTCGAGTCCATCGCCCGCTCCCTGGGCGCCGCCCGCGCGGTCGTCGCCCGCGACGTCGCCGACTCCGGCAACACCTCGGCGGCCTCCATCCCGCTGGCCTTCTCCAAGCTCCTGGAGCGCGGCGAACTCGAAACCGGCTCCCCCGCCCTCCTCTTCGGCTTCGGCGGCAACCTCTCCTACGCCGGCCAGATCGTCCGCTGCCCCTGAGCCTTCACCGATCGCCGGACCGCCCGGCCGATCGGCGCCGCGCCGGTCCTCCTCTCCCAGGAGGGGCGGGCCTGCGGCCGATTCCGGGAAGGGGGCGGTGCTCCTCGGCTGAGGGCGGTGCGGGGGCGGCCTGCGGGGAGGGGGTGCGCCGCAGGCCGCCCCCTTCGCGTCAGCCGGTTCCGGGGGCGGAGTCCTCCGGGGGGAGGCCCCGGCGGGCGCGCCAGCGGCGGGTGGTGCCGATGTCGCGGAGGAACGCCTCGTCGTGCGAGGCGACGAGGAGCGCGCCCCGGTAGGCGGAGAGCGCCTCGGTGAGCCGGGCCGCGCTGTCCAGGTCGAGGTCGTTGGTGGGCTCGTCCAGGATCAGCAGCCGCGGGGCGGTGTCCGCGAGGAGCACCCGGGCCAGGGCGACCCGGAAGCGCTCGCCGCCGGAGAGCGCCCCCGCCGGCAGGTCGGCCCGGTCGCCGCGGATGAGGAACCGGGCCAGGCCGGCCCGGATCGCCTGCGGGGCGGCCGAGGGCGCCGCGGCGCGCACGTTCTCCAGCACGCTGAGCCGGTCGTCCAGCAGGTCGAGGCGCTGCGGGAGGTAGCCGACCCGGGCGGTCACCCGGGCGACCTCCGTCCCGGCCGGGCGGACCGGGGGCTCCTCTCCCCGGGCCGCGGCGACGACCGCGCGCAGCAGGGTGGTCTTGCCCGCCCCGTTGCCGCCGGTCAGCGCGATCCGCTCCGGTCCGCGCAGGTGCAGCCTGCGCTCGCCGGCCGCCAGGACCAGGACGTCCTGCCCCGCGGGCACCTCGGTGCCGGGGAGGGCGATCCGGATGGCGTCGTCGTCGCGGACCGCGTCCTCGGCCGCGGTGAGCTCCTCGCGGGCCCCGTCCAGCCGGGCCTCCTGCATGATCCGGTGCTTGCCCGCCGCGACCTGGGCGTCCCGCTTGCGCTGCTTCATCACCACCTTGGGCTCGCGCTTGGTCGCGTACATCTTGTTGCCGTACCGGACCCGCCGGTCCAGCTTGATCCGGGCCTCCGCGAGCTGGCGCTTCTCCTTTCGCACTCCGGCCTCGGCGACCCGGACCGCGCGCCGGGCGGCCTCCTGCTCCTCGGCCAGCCGCTCGGTGTAGTGGGTGTGGTTTCCGCCCCACATCCGGATCCGGCCGCCGCGCAGTTCGGCGGTCCGGTCCATCCGGTCCAGCAGTTCGCGGTCGTGGCTGACCACCACGAGCGCGCCCGGCCAGGCGTCGACCGCCTCGTAGAGCAGCCCGCGGGCGCGGCGGTCCAGGTTGTTGGTGGGCTCGTCGAGCAGGGTGAGCGCGGGCCGGCGCAGGACGAGCCCGGCGATCCCGGCCAGCACCGCCTCGCCGCCGGAGAGCGTGCCGACGGTGCGGCCCAGCGGGTCCGGCCCGTCGAGGGCGATGCCGAACCGGGCCAGCTGGGCGAGGGCGCGCTCCTCGATGTCCCAGTCGTCGCCGACCGCGGTGAAGTTCGCCTCCGAGGCGTCGCCCGCCTCGATGGCGCGCAGCCCGGCCAGGGCCGGGGCGATGCCGAGGAGTTCGGCGACGGTGCGGCCGGTGTCCAGCGGCAGGGACTGGTCGAGCAGCCCGGTCCGCTCCGGGGCCGAGACCGCGCCGGACTCCGGGCGCAGCTCGCCGGAGACCAGTTTGAGCAGCGTGGACTTGCCGGACCCGTTCCGGCCGATCAGGCCGGTGCGGCCGGCCTCGAAGACGGCGTCGAGCCGGTCGAAGACGGCGGTGCCGTCCGGCCAGGCGTAGCCGACTCCGGTCAGGACCGCGGCGTGCGGGGCGTGCGTGGGCGCATTGGACAAGCGGGGGCCTCCTCGGGGATGAGCGGAACGGTGCATGCGGCGTTCGGACGGCGGTCCGCCCTGATCGGCAGGCCCACGGTGATCACCCCTTCGAGAAGACGTTAGTGCGACCGTTGTCGCGATAAGGATGATGACACGCCCTCCCCGCAAATGCAACTAGAGTCGCACTATGATTTCCGAACCCGCCGGCACCGCCACCGGACCCGCCACCGCGGAGAAGAGCCGCCGCCCCGGCGGCCGCACCGCCCGCAACACCTCGGCCGTACTCGACGCCACCCTCTCCGAGCTGGGGGAACACGGCTACGCCGGACTGAGCGTGGACCGCGTCGCGTCCCGCTCCGGGGTGCACAAGGCGACGGTCTACCGCCGCTGGGGCGGCGTGGACGGCCTGCTCGCCGCGGCCCTGGAGTACTCCGCCGACGACGACTGGCGGCCGCCGGAGACCGGTTCGCTCCGCGGCGACCTGGCCGAGCTCGCCCGCGAGGTCGCCGAGGGCTTCACCGGCGGCGGCGAGGGGGCGGCGATCGCGAGCGCCTGCATCGCCGCCTCGTTCCAGTCGGCCGCGGCCGCCGACGCCCTGCACGCCTTCCTCGCCGACCGGCTGGCCCGCTGCGCCGCGGTGGTCGGCGCCGCCGAGTCCCGGGGCGAGGTCCCGCCCGGAACCGACGGCGCCGACGTGGTCCGCGCCGCGATCGCCCCGGTCTACTACCGGCTCTTCATCGGCCGCGAGCCGGTCTCCGCCGAGGACGCGGCCCGCTACGCGCACGCCGCCGCCGACTCGGCCCGCTCCGGCGCCTTCGCCGGCACGGACCGCGGCTGACCGGGGCCTCCGCCGGCGCGGCCGCGGATCACCCCTCGGCGGCCCTGAGCCCGCACCGTCCGACCCCGCCGACGGAAGCGGCCGCCGGGCCCGCCCCGGGGAGCGCGCCCCGTCCCGCCCCGCGCGAACGGGCCGCCGGGCCTGCGGACGCCCCCCGGCCCCGGCCCCCGCACGGAGCGGGCGGGGGCCGGAGCACGCCCCGGCGGGGCGGCGGCGGGCCCCGCGTCAGGCGGCGGTCTCCGGGTGGTCGCGCAGGTGGGCGGCGGCCGGGCCGGGGGGCAGGGTGGGCAGGACCACCGCCTGGTAGGCGTGGTACAGGTCGGGCTTCCCCTCCCAGACCGTCGAGGACGGAGCGTTGGCCGGGTCCAGCTCGTGGTGCCAGCCGCCCCGCTCCGAATCGACCAGGTGCAGCCGGATGTAGTCCCACCAGGTGCGGTACCACCGCTCGTAGTGCGGCTCGCCGGTGCGCCGGCCCAGCGCGGCCGCGGCCAGCACCGCCTCGGCGGCGACCCAGTGCATCCGCTCCCGCACCACCGGCCGGTCCTGCCAGTCCAGGGTGTAGACGAAGCCGTCCGCGCCGTCCACCGCCCAGCCGTGCTCGACCGCCAGGTCGAACAGGCGCCGCGCGTCGGCGAGCAGCCACTCCGGGGCGCCGTCGCCCAGCGCCGCCTCCAGCTCCACCAGCAGCCGGGCCCACTCCAGCCAGTGGCCCACCGTGGTGCCGTAGGGGCGGAACCGGTCGCCGGGCGCGTCGGCGTTGTACTCGGGGAGCACCCGCCAGTCGGCGGTGAAGTGCTCGGGCAGCCGCCACCCATTGCCGGCCGCGGCGGTGTGCACCAGGAACTCGGCGATGCGCAGCGCGCGGTCCCGCCACCGGGTGTCGCCGGTGCTGCCGGCGGCCGCGAGGAACGCCTCGACCAGGTGCATCCCGGAGTTGGCGCCCCGGTAGTCCTCGCAGGCGGTCCAGGTGCGGTCGAAGCTCTCCCGGCCCAGCCCGGTCTCCGGGTCGAGGAACCGGGTCTCGACCACCGACAGCGCCTCCGCGAGCAGTTCTTCGGCACCGGGGCGGCCGGCGGCGGTGGCCGAGGCGGCGCCCAGCACCACGAAGGCGTTCACGTAGGCGCTCTTCGTCGCGTCCTCGGGGACCCCGCCGTCCGGCGCGGCCTGCGCGTACCAGCCGCCGTGCCCGGCATCGCGCAGCACGCCGCGCAGCCCGTCCAGAGCGTGGTCGGCCAGCGCGCCCGCCCCGGGGACCCCGCGCAGGTGGGCCAGGGAGTAGACGTGCGCCATCCGCCCGGTGATCCAGGTCTCGGCGGGCCCGGGGCCGGGCCGCCCCCGGGCGTCGAGCGCCCCGAATCCGCCGCCCGGCAGCGCGGCGGCGGCGCCGAAGTCCAGCAGCCGCAGCTCCTCGCGCCGCAGCCAGGCCCGGTGCCCGGCCAGCTCGGCCCATCTGGAGTCCATCCGTTCGACCTCGTTCCGTCCGAAGGTGCAGAGGGTGCAGCGGGGTGCGCAGCGGGTCCGGTGCGGCGCGCCCGACCGGCATCGTCCCGCCGCCCCGCCCGCCCCGTCCACCGCCCCGCGGCGGCCGCGCCCGGCCCGGCCGGGCGGCCCCGTTCCGCCGGGTCCCGGTGCTAGCGTGCGAAGAGGCCGGGCGGCCGGAGCCGATCGGGCCGGAGCGGAGGTCCGCCATGGGAGTTCCAGGGGCGAGGGGGACGCCTCCCCCGGAGATCGAGAAGAGCGAGCTGTTCGCCGTCGACGCCTACCGCAGGTCGTTCGACGGCACCGTGCTCGAAGTCGACCGCGAGCAGAACCGGGTGGCGCTGGCCCGCACCGCGTTCTACCCGGGCGGCGGGGGCCAGCCGCACGATGTGGGGACGCTGCGCTGGGACGGCGGATCGGCCCGGGTGACCAGGGTGAAGCGGGACGCCGGGCGGATCTGGCACTGGCTGGACGCCGAGGAGCCCCCGCCCGCCTCCACCGAGGTCTTCGGCGAGCTCGACTGGGAGCGCCGGCACGCGCTGATGCGCACGCACACCGCCCTGCACATCCTGTGCGGGGTGATCTGGTCGGAGTACCGGATCGCCGTCACCGGCGGCAACATGGAGCCGGGCCGCGGACGGCTGGACTTCCCGCTCGAGCACATCGACACCGGGCTCGGGCGGCGGGTGGAGCGCCGGATCAACGAGGAGGTCGACCGGGCCCGCGAGGTGCTGGTCGACTTCCTGGACCGCTCCGAGGCCGACCTCGACCCGGCGCTGATCCGCACCGCGGCCGGCCTGATCCCCCGGGAGATCGACCCGCTGCGGGTGATCGACATCGTCGGCCTGGACAAGCAGGCCGACGGCGGCACCCACGTCGCCGACACCGCCGAGGTCGGCCGGGTGGCCGTCACCGGCACCTCGTCCAAGGGAAAGAGCAACAAGCGCATCCGGATCGAACTCCGCGACCCGCCGACCGCGGAGTGACCTGGCCGGGCCGGGTCAGGCGCCGGAGGCGGTGCGTCCGCCCGGCCTCCGCCCGCGCCGATCGCCTGCCCGCTTCCTGCGGGCGCCGGCCGGCGGCCCCGGGCTGTCCCGCCCGCCGTCCGGAAGGCCCCGGGGCGCGGGGCGGCCTGCCGGGCGCAGCGGTCAGCGGGTGGGCCGCCTCTCGGCGGAGATCCGCTCCGCCACCTCGTCGAGGGCCTGCGGCACGATCCACTCGACCCCCTCCTCGCGCAGCGCCGCGATGAGGGCGCGGCGGACCTCGGCGCAGGACTCCCCCGCGTGCGCAGCCCGGGTCCGCTCGACCGCGCGCCTCTTCCCGGCCATGGCGGCCGCCTGCTCCGGCCGGATGTCCTGGTGGCCGTCCCGCTCCACCGGCGCCTCCTTCGGTAGGGGGCCGCGCCCCGGGCCCTCCGGTCCCTTCCGGGGGCGTCAGGCGTCGTAGTCCACCGTCACCGCCTCCGACGTCGGGCGGGACTGGCAGGTGAGGATATAGCCGGCCGCCAGTTCCGCCGGCTCCAGGGCGTAGTTGCGGGGCATGTCGACGGTGCCCTCGCAGAGCCGGGCGCGGCAGGTGCCGCAGACGCCGCCGCGGCAGGCGTAAGGGGCGTCCGCGCGGACCCGGAGCGCGGCGGTGAGCAGGGGTTCGTCCGGGTCGGTGTCAACGGTGGTGGTGCGGCCGTCCAGGGTGAAGGCGAGCCGGGTGGACGCGGTGGGCCCGTCCGCCCCGCGGCGGCGCGGGGGCGGGGCGTCCTCCTCGACGTGGAAGAGCTCGAAGTGGATCCGCTCGGCGGGGACGCCGCGCCCGGCGAGGTCGGTGCGGACCGCGTCCACCAGCTCGAACGGGCCGCACAGGTACCAGTGCGCGACGCCGGAGGCCGGGCCGATGGCGGTGAGCAGCGCGCCCAGCTTCTCCCCGTCGACGCGGCCGCTGGTCAGCGGGGCCTCGCCCTGCTCCCGGCTGAGCACGTTGAGCAGCTGGAACCGGGCCGGGTGGACGTCCTTCAGGTCGCTCAGCTCCTCCAGGAACATCACGTCCCGGGCGGTGCGGTTGGCGTAGACCAGGGTGAAGGTGCTCTCCGGCTCGTCCCGCAGGGTGGTGGCGATGAGGGAGAGGACCGGGGTGATGCCGCTGCCCGCGGCGATCGCGACGTGGGTGCGCGCCTCCTCCGGGCGGAGCGGGACGTTGAACCGGCCCAGCGGCGGCATCACGTCCACGGTGTCGCCGGGGGCCAGCCCGTCGTTGGCGAACTCGGAGAACGCGCCGCCCTCCAGCCGCTTCACCCCGATGCGCAGCGGCCCGTCCGGGGCGGGCGAGCAGATCGAGTAGTTCCGCCGCACCTCCTCGCCGCCGAACACCCGGCGGACCGTGATGTGCTGGCCCTGCTCGAAGCGGAACTCCTCGGCCAGCTCGGGCGGGACGTCGAAGGTGACGGCGACGGCGTCGTCGGTCAGCCGCTCCACCGCGGCGACGGTCAGCGGGTGGAAGACGCCCCTGCGGCGGGCGGGCGCGGCGCCCCGCTCGTGCGTTGCTGCGGTCATGGCTCCCTGTTCCGGCTAGAGCGGCTTGACGTGGTCGAACGGTTCGCGGCAGGCGTCGCAGACCCGCAGGGCCCTGCACGCGGTGGAGCCGAACCGGCTGAGTTCGCGGGTCCGCGTGGAGCCGCAGCGGGGGCAGCGCACCGAGAGCGGCACCATGACCGCGCCGGCGGCGGGGGCCCGCCCGGTCGGCGGCGCGATCCCGTGCTCGGCGAGCTTGCGCCGGCCCTCCTCGGTGATCAGGTCGGTGGACCACGGCGGAGAGAGGACCGTGCGTACCTCGGCGCCGGTGTGGCCGTGCGCGGCGAGCCGGCCGCGGACGTCCTCCCGGATGGCGTCCATCGCCGGGCAGCCGGAGTAGGTCGGGGTGACCTCCACGACCGGCCGGCCGTCCCCGCCGCGCCGGACGGCGCGCAGGATGCCCAGGTCCTCCAGGGTGAGCATGGGCATCTCCGGGTCGGGCACCGAGGCGGCGATCCGCTCGATCTCGGCCAGCTCCGCCGCGCCCCCGGGCTCCGCTCCGGACTCCGCTCCGGGCCCGCTCCGCCCCGCCTCCGGCGGGGCCGGCGGCGCGGCCGGCGCGGCGCCGCGCCGGTCGCGGTCCCCGGGCCCGCCCTGCTCCCGGACCCGGTAGGGGCCCGGCTCGGCGGCCGGGGCGCCGACCGCCGCGGGCAGGTCGGGCGCGGCCGGACGGCGCTCCCCGCCGGCCGGGGCGGCGGCGGGTTCCGGCGGGCCGGGGGGCGGGGGCACGGCCCGCGGCTCCGCGGTCGGCGCGCCGGCGGGAGGGCGGGGGCCGGTCACCATGTCGCCCCCGGGTGGGAGCGGTGGATGTGCTGCATCTCGGCGAGCAGGTAGCCCAGGTGCTCGGTGTGCACGCCCTGGCGGCCGCCGAGGCCGGCCGGGCCGGTGATCTGGGCGGTCTCCGGCCGGTGCAGCCCGGCCTCGGCGAGGACGCCGTCGATGAACGCGTCCCAGCCGGGCCGGAGCCCGGCGGGGTCGGCGCCGACGCCGGCCGCGGCCACGGTGCGGGTGACCTCGTCCGGGGTGAACAGCTCGCCGGTGTAGGGCCAGCAGGCCTCCAGCGCGGCGGCCATCCGCTCGCTGCTCTCCTCGGTGCCGTCGCCGAGCCGGACCGCCCACCGCGCGGCGTGGTCGCGGTGGTAGGCGACCTCCTTGACCGCCTTGCCCGCGACCCCGGCGACGGTCTCGTCCGCCGACCCCTGCAGCGCGGTGTACAGCTCCAGGGCGTAGCCGGAGAAGAGCAGCTGGCGGGCGACGGTGTGCGCGAAGTCGGTGTTGGGCAGCTCCACCAGCCGGGCGTTGCAGAACTGCCGCTCGTCGCGGAGGAACGCCAGGTCGTCCTCGGTGCGCAGCACCCCGGTGAGCTGCTCCTCCAGCCGGCCCGCGTAGTCGAGCAGGACGCGCGCCTGGCCGAGCAGGTCCAGGGCGATGTTGGCGAGGGCGACGTCCTCCTCCAGCTGGGGGCCGCGCGCGGCCAGCTCGGCCAGGCGCTGGGAGGCGATCAGCGCGTCGTCGCCGAGGCGGAGCACGTAGGCGGCGGTGGCGGTGTCCACCTCGGCCTGCGGCGCGCCGTTCTCGTTTCCGCTCACAGGTGCTCCACCCCGTCCGGGACCGGGTAGAAGGTGGGGTGCCGGTACACCTTGTCCTCGGCCGGGTCGTAGAAGGACCCGCGGTCCTCCGGGGCGGACGCGGTGATCCGCTCGGCGGGGACCACCCACACGCTCACCCCCTCCTGCCGGCGGGTGTACAGGTCGCGCGCGTTGCGCAGGGCGTGCTCGGCGTCGGCTGCGTGCAGGCTTCCCACGTGCACGTGCGACAGCCCGCGCCGCGCCCGGACGAAGACCTCCCACAGGGGCCAGTCGGTCATGTCGCCTCCCTCCCTCAGGCCGCTTCCCCGGCCGTGTCGCGCGCGGCCCGCTTGGCGGCGTGCGCCCGGGCCGCCTCGCGCACCCAGGCGCCGTCGGCGTGCGCCCGGCGCCGGTGCTCCAGCCGCTGCCGGTTGCACGGCCCGCCGCCCTTGAGGACCTGCTTGAACTCGTCCCAGTCGGGGGTGCCGAAGTCGTAGTGGCCGCGCTCGGCGTTCCAGGCGATGTCCGGGTCGGGCAGGGTGAGCCCGAGCGCCTCGGCCTGCGGCACGATGATGTCGACGAAGCGCTGGCGCAGCTCGTCGTTGGTGAACCGCTTGATGTTCCAGGCCATGGACTGCTCGGAGTGGGCCGACTCGGCGTCGGGCGGGCCGAACATCATCAGCGAGGGCCAGTACCAGCGGTCCACCGCGTCCTGGGCCATCCGGCGCTGCGCCCCGGTGCCGCGGGCCAGCACGTACAGCGAGTCGAAGCCCTGCCGCTGGTGGAAGCTCTCCTCCTTGCAGATGCGCACCATGGCGCGGGCGTAGGGGCCGTAGGAGCAGCGGCACAGCGGCACCTGGTTGGTGATCGCCGCGCCGTCCACCAGCCACCCGATGGCGCCGACGTCGGCCCAGGTCAGGGTGGGGTAGTTGAAGATCGAGGAGTACCGCTGGCGGCCCTCGTGCAGCAGGTCGAGCAGTTCCTCGCGGGAGACGCCGAGCGTCTCGGCGGCGCTGTACAGGTAGAGGCCGTGCCCGGCCTCGTCCTGGACCTTGGCGATGAGCACCGCCTTGCGCTTGAGCGAGGGGGCGCGGGTGATCCAGTTGCCCTCCGGCTGCATGCCGATGATCTCGGAGTGGGCGTGCTGGGCGATCTGCCGGATCAGGGTGCGGCGGTAGCCGTCCGGCATCCAGTCGCGGGGCTCGATCCGCTCGTCCGCGGCGATCATCCCGTCGAAGCGCCGCTGGGCGTCGTGCGCCCCGGGGGCGGCGGGCGCTTCCGTCGTCATCGCTGGTCCTCTCCCGTCGGCATTACCGACCGAACGTTCAGTTGGAAATTACCCCGCGGAGGAGGGCCGGTCAACGCCCCGCCCTCCCCGCGGGCCCGGTCAGGCGTGCCGCCGGGACTGGATGAAGGAGAACCGGCCGGCGATGAACGCCGGGTCGGTCAGCGAGGACGTGGCCGCCGGGTTGGCGCCGGTGCCGTGGTAGTCGCTGAACGCGGCGGACTGGTTGACGAAGACCTGGCCGGTGAGGTTCTCGGACAGGTTCACCCCGGCGTCGGCGGCCGCGTCCTCGGCGGCCTCCAGCACCTCCGGGGAGGTGGAGTAGACCGAGGCGGTCAGCGCGCCGCGCTCGGCGACGGTCTCCCGGAGCAGCCGCAGCGACTCCTCGGTGCCGGCGGTGCCGATCAGGAACGACACCGGGCCGAAGTGCTCGCGCCCGTAGACGTCGCGCCGGTCCGCGTCCAGCCGGACCACGGCCGGGGTGCGCACCACCGCCTCCGCGTAGTCGGGGTGGACCACCTCGGCCGACTCCAGCACCGGCTCGCCGAGCGCGCCGGCCCCGGAGAGCCGGTCCAGCACCCCCTGGTTGGCGATCGCGCCGAGGAAGCCGGTGGCCTTGGCCGGGTCGGAGAGCAGCCGGGTGACCGCGCCGGCCAGGTCGGCGCCGAACTCCTCGGCGCTCTTCCGGCCCTCGTCGGTGTCGACGCCCTCGCGCGGCACGAAGATGTTCTGCGGGGTGGTGCACATCTGCCCGCTGTACAGCGAGAGCGAGAACGCCAGGTTGCCCAGCATCGCCCGGTAGGCGTCGGTGGAGTCGACGACCACCGCGTTCACCCCGGCCTTCTCGGTGAAGACCGCGGCCTGCCGGGCGTTCTCCTCCAGCCAGTCGCCGAACTCGGTGGAGCCGGTGAAGTCGACGATCCGCACCTCGGGGCGGAGCGCCAGGTCGGCGGCGATCCGGTCCTCGGCGCGCTCGGCGGCCAGCAGCACGGCGTCCGGGTCGTGCCCGTTCTCGGCGAGCACCTCGCGGGCGACGGCCACGGTGATCGCCAGCGGCAGCACCGCGCCCGGGTGCGGCTTGACGATCACGGTGTTGCCGGTGGCCAGGTCGGCGAAGATCGCCGGGTAGGCGTTCCAGGTGGGGAAGGTGTTGCAGCCGATGACCAGGCCGATGCCGCGCGGCACGGCGCGGAACCGCTTCTCCATCACCAGCGGCTCGCCGCGGCGCTGCGGCTTCTCCCAGCGCACGGTCCGCCCGTAGCCGGTGATCATGTCGTGCGCGTAGGCGACCGCCTCCAGGCCGCGCTCCTGGGCGTGCGGGCCGCCGGCCTGGAACGCCATCACGAACGCCTGGCCGCTGGTGTGCTGCACCGCGTGCGCCATCTCGAAGCTGCGCGCGTTGATCCGGCTCAGGATCTCCAGGCAGACCCCGGCGCGCTCGTCGGGGTCGGTGCGCGCCCAGGAGCGGGCGGCCGCCGCGGAGGCGGCGATCAGCGCGTCGGCGCCGGCCCGCGGGTACCCCACCCCCAGCGGCAGCCCGTAGGGCGAGCGCTCGGTGATGACCCGGTCGTCGGAGCCCACCTGGTCCAGCGGGAAGTCCTTGCCCAGGTACCCCTGGAAGGCCGCCTCGCCGGCGGCGGCCGCGCCCTCCCCGTACACCTTGGGGCTGGGCGACTCGGGGTAGGGGGACCAGTAGTGGCGGCCGCGGATCGCCTCGACCGCCGATTCCAGGGTCGCGCGGTGCCGCTCGTACAGCTCGGAGGGGGCCATGCCGGTTCTCCCAACACGTCGTCTTCGGGTGCTCTGGTCGCCTTCGGGTTCCCGGGGACCGGCCGCCTCTTGACAGCTCCCCGGCCGGTGGTGCTTGTCTATGCCGTATTACTAACCGACCGTTCGTTCAGGCCGCAAGGGGGCGCGGCGCGGCCGCAGGCCCCCGCTCCGCCTTCGCGCGCGCCCGTGCCCGCCGCCGGGGCGCCCCCGCCGAGAGGACGTCGCCGTGACCGAAGCACCCCGCCAGGCGGCCGGATCCCGCCCGGCCGCGCCGCCCCGCCCCCGCGGGGGCTCCGCACCGCGCCGGCTCGGCCTGCCGCCGGAGCCCGCCGCGCTCGACCCGATGGAGCGGGCCTCCCGGGACATGCTGGAGGAGCACCAGCTGTCCCGGCTGCGCTGGACGCTCGGCCGCGCCTACGAGCACCAGGCGTTCTACCGGCGCAAGTGCGACGCCGCCGGGGTGCACCCGGACGACCTGGGATCGCTCTCCGACCTCTCCCGCTTCCCCTTCACCACCAAGCAGGACCTCCGGGACGCCTACCCGTTCGGCGCGCTCGCCGCCCCGATGGACCGGGTGCTGCGGCTGCACGCCTCCAGCGGCACCACGGGGCAGGCCACGGTGGCCGGGTACACCCGCGGCGACCTGGACGTCTGGGCCGACCTGGTGGCCAGGTGCATCCGCGCCTCCGGCGGCCGCCCCGGGCAGAAGGTGCACGTCGCCTACGGGTACGGGCTGTTCACCGGCGGCCTGGGCGCGCACTACGGGGCCGAGCGGCTGGGCTGCACGGTGATCCCGGTGTCCGGCGGGCAGACCGAGCGGCAGGTGCGGCTGATCGAGGACCTGCGCCCCGAGGTCATCATGGTCACCCCCTCCTACCTGCTGACCATCGCCGACGCGTTCCGCGCCCGGGGCCTGGACCCGCGCGCCTCGTCGCTGCGGACCGCGATCTGCGGCGCCGAGCCGTGGACCGAGGACATGCGCGCCGAGATCGAGGAGGTCTTCGACCTGGACGCGGTGGACATCTACGGCCTGTCCGAGGTGATGGGGCCGGGGGTGGCCAACGAGTGCGTGGAGACCAAGGACGGCCCGCACGTCTTCGAGGACCACTTCCTGCCGGAGACCGTGGACCCGGTGGACGGCACGCCGGTGCCCGACGGCGGCGAGGGCGAGCTGGTGTTCACCACGCTCACCAAGGAGGCGATGCCGGTGGTCCGGTACCGCACCCGCGACCTGTCCCGGCTGCTGCCCGGCACGGCGCGGCCGGCGTTCCGGCGGATGTCCCGGATCACCGGGCGCAGCGACGACATGATCGTGCTGCGCGGGGTGAACCTGTTCCCCACCCAGATCGAGGAGCAGGTGCTGCGGATCCCCGCGCTCTCCCCCCACTTCCAGCTGGTGCTGCGCCGCCCCGGGCGGCTGGACGAGATGACGGTGCGGGTGGAGTGCCGGCCCGGCACCGGCGGGGAGGAGCGGCGGCGCGCGGGCGCCGCGCTGGCCGAGGCGGTCCGCGAGCACACCGGGGTCGGTGCGGCCGTGGAGGTGCTGGACCCGGAGGCGCTGGAGCGGTCGGTCGGCAAGGTCCGCCGGATCAGCGACCAGCGGCCCCGGTGAGCGGGGGCTGTGGCGTTGGGCACGGTTGAGCCGGACGGCGCCGGTCGGGGCTCCGGGGCCGCGGCCGCGCGGGTAGATTCACCCTCTATGCCGCACTCGACCGCGCCCGAGCGCGCCCCCTCCGGCCGCTCCGCCCCCGCCCGGCGCCGCGCCGGGCGCCCCGGCCACGACGCCGAATCGGTGCTGCGCACCGCGGTGCGCGTGTTCAACGAGCGCGGCTACGACGGCACCAGCATGGAGGACCTGGCGCGCGCCCTGGGCGTGACCAAGTCGGCCATCTACCACCACTACTCCGGCAAGGCCGAGCTGCTCCGCCGCTCCCTGGACCGGGCGATGGACGCCCTGTTCGCGGTCACCCGGGAACCGGGCGCCACCGCCGGGCCGGCCATCGACCGGCTGGAGTACGTGCTGCGCGGCAGCGTCCGGGTGCTGGTCGCGGAGCTGCCGCACGTCACCCTGCTGCTCCGGGTGCGGGGCAACACCCAGGTGGAGCGCCGCGCGCTGAAGCGGCGCCGCGAGTTCGACCACTTCGTCGCCGACCTGGTCCGCGAGGGCGTGGCCGACGGCGCGATCCGCCCCGACGCCGACCCCGAGGTGGCGGCCCGGCTCATCTTCGGCATGGTCAACTCCCTGGTCGAGTGGTACCGCCCGGGCCGCGGCCTGGACGCCGACGCCCTCGCCGACCAGGTCGCCGCCACCGCCTTCACCGGCCTCCGCCGGCACTGACCCGGCAGGCCGCCCCGCGCCCACCTCGTCGAGCTCGACGTCATCGCGGACCACGACGGTGTTGAGCCCCGGCCTGTTGCTTTTGCCCGGCCACCGCCTTGCGGTCCCGCGCGGGACGCGTGTTCAGGGCCGGGAAAAAGCAACAGCCCTGGGCTCGACAAGGCGGGCGCGGGGCCGGGGACCTGGGGAGAGCGGCGGCCCTGGGCTCGACAAGGCAGGCGCGTCCCATGGGCATTCCGGGCGGGATGGGGCGGGGTGCGTGGCACGGCCTTGATCTCCGTGGCCGGAGCACTACCGTGAGCGGCACGGGCAGGGCTTTCCGGTTCGGATCGAGGGGGCGCCGTGGCGCTGGCGGGTCTGCTGTTGCGCGTCGTCGCGGTGGGCGCGGCGCTGGCCGCCGGGGGCGCTGCGTCCGCGCCGCCGGCCCAGGGCGGGCCGCCCGCGTCCGCCGCGCACGCGCAGGCCTCCGACGCGGTGGCGGCCGGGGGCGGACCCCCCGGCGGCCCCGCCGTGCTGGTCGGGGTCCCCGGGCTGCGCTGGGAGGAGGTCGGCCCCGGCACCATGCCGGTGCTGTGGGAGCTGGCCGGCGGGAGCGCGATCGGCAACATGTCGATCCGCACCGCCACCTCGCGCACCTGCCCGGTGGACGGGTGGCTGACCGTCTCGGCCGGGCAGCGGGCGTTCAGCCTGCGGCAGCAGTACTCCATCTGCGAGCTGCCGGTGCCGCCGGAGCGGTCGGACGGCGGCGCCGTGGTGCCCGACTTCGACGACCACGTCGAGGTGAACGCCGGCTCCCCGTACGGCGCCGAGGTCGGGCTGCTCGGCCGGTCGGTGCACGAGATGGGCGGCACCACCCTGGCCGTCGGCCCGGGGGCCGCGCTGGCCGCCGCCGACGAGGACGGCCGGGTGGACGACTACCTGTCCGGCACCGAGGCGCTGCGCCGCGAGGACATGGAGTCGGCCTGGCTCACCGTGGTCGCCGTGGACCCGCTGGCCGACCTCTACCTGAACCCGCCCGAGGACCCGGAGGCCACCCCGGACGAAAAGGAGTCCACCGCCAACAGCGAGGAGGAGCCCGAGCCGGAGCCCGGCCCGGTGCAGGAGCGGCAGCGGCGGGAGGCGCTGGCCGACGCCGACGCCGAGCTCGGCCGGGTCCTGGACGAGCTGCCGGAGGGTGCGACGCTGATGGTCGCCGGGGTGTCGGTGGAGGCCGGGGCGTCCCGGCTGAACGCGGCGCTGCTGCACGGCCCCGGCCCGGAGGCGGCCGGCTACGGCGGCGGCCACCTGCGCTCGGAGTCCACCCGGCGGGACGGCCTGGTCACCCTGACCGACGCCACCATGACCCTGGTCCGGTCGATGGGCACCGAGCCGACCCGGGCGATGGTGGGCCGGACCTGGTCCGCGGTGGAGCGCCCGGAGGGGACCGAGCGGTCCGTGGGCGACCTCACCGCCTTCGCCACCGCCGCCGACGTGGTGCAGGCGCTGATGGCGGGCTTCTTCAGCCTGCTGGTCGCGATCCAGCTGCTGATCTACGCGGCCGCGGCCTACGCGGTGCACCGGTACGGCGAGCGGAACCGCACCAAGCGGGCCCAGGTGCTGGCGGTGACCCGGCTGGTGGCGCTGGGCGGTGCGGCCGTGCCGGTCTCCAGCTACCTGGCCAACCTGGTGCCGTGGTGGTCCTCCTCGGTGCCGCAGGTCGCGCTGCCGGTGTGCGTGCTGGCCTGCGCCGCGCTGGTGGTGCTCGCGGCGGTGGCCGGGCCGTGGCGGCGCACCGTGCTGGGCCCGATGACGGTGGTCGCCGGGATCACCACGGCGGTGCTCTTCGTGGACATGTGCACCGGCTCCAACCTGCAGATGAACTCGCCGACCGGGTACACCCCGATCGTCGCGGGCCGGTTCTACGGGCTGGGCAACATCGCCTTCGCCACCTTCGCCACCGGCATGCTGATGCTGGTGGCGGGGGTCGCGCACTTCCTGATCGAGCGCGGGCGGCGGCGCGCGGCGGTGGCCGCGGCCGCGGCCATCGGGCTGGCCACCATGGTGGTGATCGGGACGCCCGGGCTGGGCACCGACTTCGGCGGGCTGATCGCGATCCTGCCGGGGCTGGCGGTGACGGTGCTGATGATCGCCGGCCGCCGGGTGACGGTCGGGCGGATGGCGCTGGTGTGCGCCGCGGGCGCGGTGCTGCTCGCCGCGGTGTCCTACTGGGACTATCTGGGCCCGCCCGCGGAGCGGAGCCACTTCGGGCTCTTCGCCGAGCAGGTGCTGCGCGGCGAGGCGGGCCCGGTGGTCGCGCGCAAGCTCGGCGCGATGCTGGGCACCCTGGGCAACTGGCAGCTGACCCTGCTCGCCGCGTGCGCCCTGCTGTTCCTGTTCGCGGTGCTGAACAAGCCGACCAACTGGCGGATGGGGGCGCTGCAGCGCACCTACGAGTACGCCCCGACGCTGCGCGCCGGGCTGACCGGTTCGCTGGTCACCGCGCTGGTCGGGTTCGCCGCGAACGACTCGGGGATCGCCATCCCGGCGCTGGCGCTGACCGTGGCGGTGCCGCTGACCCTCTCCGCCGCCGTCTGGGTGATGCAGCGCGAGGGCCCGCAGGCGGACGGGGCGGCCGAGCCGGAGGGCCCCGCCGGGCCGGACGGCGCCCGGGACGGGGTCCCGTCCGGCGGCGGGGAGACCGTGGGCCGCTGAGCCGGGCGGCGCCGGCCCGGCTCAGTCGGCGAACCCCTTGGGGAAGTCCACCGTGACCCGGTGCATCTCGCGGCGCTCGGTGTAGTCGGGGACGGCGTAGTGCTGCACCGCGCGGTTGTCCCAGAACGCGATGGTGCCCGGCTCCCACTTCAGCCGGACCTGGAACTCGGGGTGCCGGATCTGGTCGCAGAGCAGCGGCAGCAGCGCCTCGTTCTCCCACTCGGTGAGGCCCTTGAGCCGGGTGACCGAGCTGCGGTTGACGTAGAGCAGCCTCCGGCCGGTCTCGGGGTGGACCCGGACCACCGGGTGCTCGGTCGGCGGCCACTCGCGCTGCAGCCGCTCCAGGTCCAGCGGGTGGCCCTTGGCCTTGGCCTTGGTCACCCCGGGGGTGATGTCGTGCACGCCGACGAGGTTCTCGGCCAGCGCGCGGAGCTGCGGGGAGAGCGCCTCGTAGGCGGAGTAGGCGCTGGCCCACAGGGTGTCGCCGCCGACCGAAGGGAGCACCACGGCGCGCAGGATCGAGCCGAGCGGCGGGTTCGGCATGAAGGTGTTGTCGGCGTGCCAGTTGTCGCCGCCCTCGCCCTTGGGGCTGGTCTGGTTGAGCACGTGCACCGCGTCGGCCACCGGGTCGCCGGTGTCCTTGCGGATCTTCATCGGCGGGATGCTCAGCGTGCCGAAGCGCAGCGCGAAGCGGAGGTGCTCCTCGTCGGTGATGTGCTGGTCTCGGAAGAAGAGCACGCCGTGCTCGAGCAGCCCGGCGTAGATGGTGCCGACCTCCTCGGCGGAGAGCTCCTTGCGGAGGTCCGCACCGGTGACGTAGGCACCGACGCGCGCCGTGGCTCTGCTGAATTCGATGGCCATGCCGAGACGCCTCCTTGTCGAACAAGCACATGCTTGGTTTCTGAGGCTAGCATCCGGCGGCCCGCTCCCCCAGACCCGGCGCCGGCGCCGGCACCGTCCGTGCCCGACCCCGAACACACTCCCGCTTCGCCCATGTCACGAATAGGCCACGGCCGTGTGGTATCGTCCCTGTCGGATGCTTGTTTTAAGCTCCTTAGCAACGAGCGGGCGCCGACCATCACGAGCCAGCGCACACGCGTCGCCCCCGAAGGCCGCTCCCGGCCCGGCCGACCGCGACCCGGCTGCCCGCCCCGACGTCGAAGCATTCGCGCACGACGATGACCACGCAGGTGCCGGTAGGCAGTATCCCGGCATGAGGGGTAGCCACACGATGAGACAGCAGTTCCGCCACGACCAGCATGCGGCCGCAGGCCGGCCCGCTGTCTCCGCGTCCCTTCCCGGAGCTCCCGGAGCGAACATGCCCGCCCTGAGGATCACCAGCCGCGCCCACGACGACGGCCTCGTCCTGGTGCTCGACGGCGAGATCGACATGGCCACCGAGAAGCGGTTCCACCAGGCCGCGCGGGAGGCCGTCGAGTCCCGCCCGCACGGCCGGGTGGTGCTGGACTGCACCCGGCTCGACTTCATCGACTCCAGCGGGCTGCGGGTGCTGATCCAGGCGCACAAGCTCGCCAAGGAGCACTACGCCACCGTGCTGCTCGCCGCGCCCAACGAGCGCGTCGCGCAGATCCTGCACGTCACCGCGATCGACACCCGGATCCCGGTGCTGCCCGACGTGCCCTCCGCGCTCGCCGCGCCGCTGAGCATCGGCGGCTGACCGGCACCCGATGAGAAAGAACACCCGGCCGGATCCGGCCGGGTGTTCTTTCTCATCGCCCCGCGTCCGCGGCGCCGCACGGCGGCACCGCCCCGCGGCTCACACCACCGGCGCCGCCGAGTTCCACAGCAGCCACACGCCCAGCGCCAGCGCGCCCAGGTTCACCGCGCCGAACACCATCACCCAGGCGGTCCCGGAGACCCCGGTCAGCCGGTGCAGCTGGTCGGCGTCGGAGTGCGGCGAGGGCTGGCGGCGCCGCTGCGCCTGCAGCTCGAACACCGGCCGCACCCCGGCGACCAGCATGAACCAGGTGAAGAAGTAGGCGAACACCGCCTGCACCTCCTCCGGGGTGAACCAGGAGATCCCGAAGACCAGCGCGCCGGTGCCCACCACCGACAGCACCCCGTAGAAGTTCCGGATCAGCAGCAGCATCGCCGCCAGCAGGACGATGGAGATCCACAGCAGCGCGGTGATCCGGCCGTTCAGCAGGAACAGCACCCCGAACAGGCCCACCACCGAGGGGGCGATGTAGCCCGCGAACACGGTGAGGATCATCCCGATGCCGTCCGGCCGGCCGCGTGAGACGGTCACCCCGGAGGTGTCGGAGTGCAGCCGGATCGCGGTCAGCTGCCGCCCACTGGCCAGCGCGACCAGGGCGTGCCCGCCCTCGTGCGCGATGGTGACGACGTTGCGGGCCACCCGCCACGGGCCGCCGGTGGAGACCAGCGCCAGGGCGATGATCCCGGTCGCCAGGACCAGCCACCACTGCGGCGCGGACTGGGTCGAGAAGACCTCGTCCACGACCTGCTCGAACGATGTGCCCTCCATGGCGGCTTCCCGTCTCGATCGGCTCGGCGTTCCCAGGGCACGGGCAGGACCCGTGCCCCAGGAACACTAGGCGATCCGGGGCACCCTGCACGACGGGAGGCGGCCCTCCCCGCCCCGCGGAACCGCTGCTCGCCCCGGCCGCGCCGGGGCACCGGGGCCGGCGGGCGCCGGTACGGCGGCGGCCGCGGGCGGCCGCGGGGCCCGGACGAGGAGCCGGGCCCGCGGGGAGCCTCTCCCCCGGGCCCGGCACACCCCGTTCAGCCGCCGGTGATCTCCACCGAGCCGCTGGTGGTGGAGGCGTCGATCAGGCTCTCCGCGTCCTCGGCGGTGTCCACGCCGACCTCGGCGGAGCCGCTGGTGGTGTCGGTGCGCACGTCGTAGGTGCGGCCCTCGGGCACCCGCAGCTCCACCCCGCCGGAGACCGTCTCGGCGGTCAGCCGCTCGAACGGCCGCTCGGCCTCCACCTCGACCGAGCCGGAGGTGGTGCTCAGCCGGGCCGCGTCGAAGCCGCCCTCGACGCCGATGCCGCCGGAGACGCTCTCCGCCTCCAGCTCTGCGGTGTCGACGCCCTCCAGGTCCACCTCGCCCGAGGTGGTCGCGGCGCGCAGCGCGTCCCCGGTGGCACCGGAGACGTCGATCTCGCCGGAAGTGCTCCTCAGGTCCGCACTGCCGCTCAGGTCGCTCGCCTCGATCTCCCCGGAGGTGGTGTCGACCTGCACCGGCCCGGTGAGCCCGGCCAGTTCGACCTCTCCGCTCACCGTCTCCACGGTGACCTCGGTCCCGGCCGGCACGGTGATCTCGTACTCCACCGAGCAGGCGGCGCCGAACGCCCCCTCGCACTCGGCCACGGCCCGCACCACCCCGTCGCCGTCCTGGTCCAGCTCGGACTCGGCCTTGTTCAGCAGGGTGTTCCGCAGCTCGGACTCGATCCGGAGGCTCTCGCCGCCGCCCTCGGTGACCGTGACCGGGCCGCCGGTGCGGTTCTCCACCACCAGCCCCTCGGCCCCGTCGAACGACCGGGAGTCCCCTTCCGTGCCGACCGGGACGGCGCCCAGCGCGCCGGCCGCGCCGCCCAGCAGCGCCAGCAGCGCGACCACCGCGCCCACCCACAGCCAGCGGAACCGCCGCCTGCGCGGCTCCTTGCTCGACGAGGCGTACAGCCCTCGTGCCTGGAACGTCATCTCCGCTTCCTTCCCGGGGTTCGGATCGCTCCTCCCCTGCTGTCCCCGCGGCCCCGCCCGGGGCCGCGCCGGCCGGTGCCGGTCAGTCCTGTCCGCCGGTGCCGCGCAGGTACTCCAGCACGGCCCGCACCCGGCGGTGGTCGTGGTCGTCCTGGCCCAGGTCGAGCTTGGTGAAGATGGACCGGATGTGCTTCTCCACCGCCCGCTCGGTGATCACCAGGCGGGCCGCGATGCCCGCGTTGTTCAGCCCTTCGGCCATCACGCCCAGCACCTCCGACTCGCGCGGGCTGAGCCGGTCCAGCGCGCTGTCGGAGTTCCGGCTGAGCAGCTGGGAGACGACCTCGGGGTCGATCGCCGCGCCGCCGCCGGCCACCCGGCGCAGCACCGCCAGGAACTCGTCGATGTCGGCGACCCGATCCTTGAGCAGGTAGCCGACCTTGGCCGAGCCGCCGCCGAGCAGTTCGGCGGCGTACCTGCTGACCACGTGCTGGGAGAGGAGCAGCACCGCCACGTCCGGGTGCGCGCGGCGGATCCGGATCGCGGCGTCCATGCCCTCCTCGGAGTAGCCGGGCGGCATGCGGATGTCGACCAGGCACAGGTCGACGTCGCCGTGTTCCTCGACCGCCGCCAGCAGCCGCTCGGCGTCGCCGACCGCGGCGAGGATCTCGATGCCCTCGTCCTCCAGCAGCTTCACCATGCCGCTGCGCAGCAGCACCGAGTCCTCGGCGATGATGATCCGCATTCCTCATGCCTCCCAGGGGATGTCCGCGGTGAGGACGGTGCCCCCACCTTCGGGGCTGTGCACCCGCAGCTCGCCGTCGACCGCGTCGACCCGGTCCCACAGCCCGTACAGCCCGGAGCCGAGGGACGGGTCGGCGCCGCCCGCGCCGTCGTCGGTGACGGTGACCCGCAGCAGGTCCGCGCCGTCGCGCCCGGCTCCGCGCACCCGGGCCACCGCGACCTGGGCCCGCTCCGCGCCGGCGTGCTTGGCGATGTTGGTCAGCGCCTCGCTGGCCACGTAGTAGGCGACCCCCTCGGCGCGCGGCGACGGCCGCCCGCCCAGGTCCGCCTCGACCTTGACCGGGATCGGGGCGCGGCCCGCGGCGACCGGCAGCGCCGCCTCCAGCCCGTGGTCGGTGAGCACCCTGGGGTGCAGGCCGCGGGCGACGTCCCGCAGGTCGCCCATGACCTCCTTGGCCTCGCGCCGCGCCTCCTCCAGCAGCGCCCTGGCCTTCTCCGGGTTCCGGTCGAACTGGGCGTGCGCCCGGCTGAGCGTCATGGTGACGGCGAGCAGCCGCTGCTGGGCGCCGTCGTGCAGGTCGCGCTCGATCCGCCGGCGCTCGGCCTCGGCCGCGTCCACCATCCGGGAGCGGCTGTCCTGGACCTGGAGCAGCCGGCGGCGGACCCGGATCTCCGGCGCGTCGAAGAGCAGCCGGCGGGCCACCGCCACCTCCATCCCGACCAGCAGCGGCGACAGCCAGAGGCCGAGCAGCAGCCCCGCCGTGCCCGCGACCAGGCTGAGCAGCTGCTGCGGCAGGACCTCCAGCGGGGAGAGCCCGGTCGCGCCGACCAGGGTGGCGACGAAGAGGATGATGGAGCCCACCGCGCCGCCGACGCCGTAGAAGAGCATGCCCAGCGCGAACGCGCCGGCGAGCAGGCCCTGCACCCCGGCCAGGGAGGCGTAGAGCAGGGAGTGCCAGGACTCCGCCCCGAAGACCAGGGTGAGCGCCCGGCCGGGCAGCGTCCGGGGGGCGAGCGGGTCGGGCAGGGCGGACTCCCGGACGCCGTGCGTGTCGCCGAGCCTGCTCCGCTGGATCCTGCAGCACAGCCGGGCCGCGAGCAGCGCGCCGACCAGCATCACGGCGGAGAACAGGAGCTGCCAGGGCAGCGAGGCCGGATCGTAGCGGACCCCGATCACGTTCTGCACCAGCGGGACCGCCAGGGAGCTGGCGCTCACCACCAGCATGCCCGCGGGGAGGAGGTAGAGGAAGGAGAGCACGAACGAGGTCAGCACGCCGAGCAGGGCGACCGTCCGCTCACTCCAGCCGCGCCGGGCGAGGAGCACGGCGCACAGGGCGCGCCACCGGCTCCCGGCCCGGGCCGCAGCACCGCTCGCCATCCGCGCCCGCACCGCCTTCCGCCTCCTCGCCGACCGCAGGACCCGCTCCCCGTCTCTCGGTTCCAAAACTACGGTCCGCGGCGGCGCGGTTTCCATGGCGGCACCACGCCGCCGGGGGTAGTGCAGGCACCCCCTTTCCCCGCTCCCCGATGATCTTGACGCTGCGGCCCTATCAATGCGCGTTGATAGGGCCGCAGCGTCAAGATCATCGGAACAGGGGCGGGGCGTCCGGCGGATCGTCCAAGGAAAGCGGGGGTTCCCATCGCATCTGCTGGCCGATCCGCTATTCCCTCTCGCATCTGCGACCGGTAGATTTCCGGGCATGCCGACGTTCCGGATCAGTGAGGTGGCCGCGCTCGCCGGGGTGAGCCCCGATACCGCGCGGCGCTGGGTCGACTCCGGGCGGCTGCCCGCCGAGCGCGACGCCAACGGGCACCGCCTCGTCGAAGGCGCCGCCCTGGCCGCGTTCCTGCGCAGCGACCGCGACGACCCGGCCCGGCACCGCACCTCCGCCCGGAACCGGCTGGGCGGCCTGGTCACCGCGGTGCTCCGGGACGGGGTGATGGCCCAGGTGGAGATCCAGGCCGGCCCGCACCGGCTGGTCTCCCTGATGAGCAGGGAGGCCGCCGACGAGCTCGGGCTCGAACCGGGCTCCGCCGTCACCGCGGTGGTGAAGTCCACCAACGTCATCGTGGAGAGCGACACCGAAAGAGGGGTCCGGCATGACTGACGGCCGCCTGAGGGCGGGTACCGCCGCCGCGTCCGCCCTGCTCCTGGCCGCTCTGGCCGGATGCGGGGGCGCCCCCGGCGGCGACGGCGCGCGGGGCGGCTCACTGACCGTGTTCGCCGCGGCCTCGCTGACCGAGGTCTTCACCGGCCTCGGCGAGCGGTTCGAGGAGGAGACCGGCTCCACCGTGGAGTTCTCCTTCGCGGGCAGCTCCGACCTGGCCCGGCAGATCGCCGACGGCGCCCCGGCCGACGTGTTCGCCTCCGCCGACGCGCCCACCATGGACGAGGTCGCCGAGGGCGGGTTCGCCGACGGCGACCCGGAGGTCTTCGCCCGCAACGTGCTGCGGATCGCCGTGCCGCCGGGCAACCCGGCCGGCGTCGAGGACTTCGCCGACCTGGCCGGGGACGGGGTCACCGTCGCGGTGTGCGCGCCGGAGGTGCCGTGCGGCGCCGCGGCCGAGGAGCTGATGGAGGCCACCGGGGTGCGGATCGGCGCCGCCTCGCAGGAGGAGGACGTCAAGGCGGCGCTGACCAGGGTCCGGCTGGGCGAGGTCGACGCCGCCCTGGTCTACGAGACCGACGTGCGCTCCGCCGACGGCGACGTGGAGGGCATCGGGATCGAAGGGGCCGAGGAGGCCGCCAACGACTACCCGATCGTCCCGCTGGCCTCCTCCGGCGACCCCGGGCTCGCCCGGGAGTGGGTCGACTTCGTCCTCTCCGAGGAGGGCGCCGGGGCCCTGACCGACGCCGGGTTCCGCCCCGCCTCGGAGCCGTGATGGCCGCCGGCGCGCCGGGCCGCCGGACCGCCGCCGCGGTCCGGCGCGGCCGCACTCCGTGGGCGCTGCTGGTCCCCGCGCTGATCGGGCTGGCCTTCCTGGTGCTGCCGTTCGCCGGGCTGCTGATCCGCACCCCGTGGGGCGACCTGCTGCCGCTGCTCTCCTCCGCGGAGGTCCGCGGGGCGCTGTGGCTCTCGCTGGGCACCGCCACCGCCGCCACCGCCGTCTCGCTGCTCTTCGGGGTGCCGCTGGCCTGGCTGATCGCGCGCACCGAGTTCCCCGGCCGGCGGGCGGTGCGCGCCCTGGTCACCGTCCCGCTGGTGATCCCGCCGGTGGTGGGCGGGGTGGCGCTGCTGCTGGTGCTGGGCCGCAGCGGACTGCTCGGCCGGCACCTGTACGAGTGGACCGGGTTCTCCCTGCCGTTCACCACCGCCGCGGTCGTCGTCGCCCAGGTGTTCGTGGCCATGCCGTTCCTGGTGATCAGCGTGGAGGGGGCGCTGCGCGGCGCGGACCGCCGCTACGAGGAGGCCGCGGCGACCCTGGGCGCCTCGCGGTGGACCGCGTTCCGCCGGGTCACCCTGCCGATGGCGGCGCCCGGGGTGGTGGCCGGGGCGGTGCTCGCCTGGGCGCGGGCGCTCGGCGAGTTCGGCGCCACCATCACCTTCGCCGGGAACTTCCCCGGCACGACGCAGACCATGCCGCTCGCGGTGTACCTGGCCATGCAGGAGAGCCCGGAGCAGGCGGTGGTGCTCAGCCTCGTCCTGCTGCTGGTCTCGCTGGCGGTGCTCGTCGCGCTGCGCGACCGATGGGTGGGGACGCCATGAGCACCGAGGGGGGCGGCGCCCGCCGGGGCGCGCCGGAGGGGGCCTCCGGGGCGGAGGCCGCGGAGCCGGCGCTGGACGCCCGGATCGCCGTCGACCGGGGCCGGTTCCGGCTGGACGCCCGGATCACCGCCGGGCCCGGCGAGGTGGTGGCGCTGCTCGGGCCGAACGGCGCGGGCAAGTCCACCGCGCTGCGCGCCCTGGCCGGGCTGCAGCCGCTCTCCGCCGGGCGGGTGCTGCTGGAGGGGCGGGACATCACCGCCGACCCGGTGGAGCGCCGCCCGATCGGCGTGGTCTTCCAGGACTACCTGCTGTTCGGGCACATGAGCGCGCTGGAGAACGTGGCGTTCGGGCCGCGCTGCCGGGGCGCGGGCCGGGCCGAGGCGCGCGCGGCCGCCGCCGCGCTGCTGGCGGACATGGGGCTGGAGGCGTACGCGCACACCCGGCCGCGGCGGCTGTCCGGGGGGCAGGCCCAGCGGGTGGCGCTGGCCCGCGCGCTCGCGGTCCGCCCGCGGCTGCTCCTGCTGGACGAGCCACTGGCCGCCCTGGACGCGCACACCAGGGTGGAGGTGCGCGCCGGGCTCGGCCGCCGGCTGCACGACTTCGGCGGCGCCGCGGTGCTGGTCACGCACGACCCGCTGGAGGCGATGGTGCTCGCCGACCGGGTCACCGTGCTGGAGGGCGGGGGCGTGGTCCAGGAGGGCCCGCCGGCCGAGGTGGCCCGCTTCCCGCGCACCGACTACGTGGCCCGGCTGGTCGGGCTCAACCTCTACCGGGGGGTGCGGCACGGCACGTCGATCGAGGTGGATCCGGGTGAGGGGGGCGCTGCGGGCGGCGCCCGGATCGAGGCGGCCTCGCCGGGCGGCGGCCGGGTGTTCGCGGCGTTCCCGCCGCGCGCGGTCGCGCTCTACCGCGAGGAGCCGGTGGGCACCCCGCGCAACGTGTGGCGGCTGCGGGTGGAGGGCGTCGAGCGCTTCGGCGACCAGGTGCGGGTGCGGCTCGGCGGGGAGCTGCCGCTGAGCGCCGACATCACCCCGGCGGCGCTGGCCGAGCTGTCCCCGTCCCCCGGGGCCGAGGTGTGGGCGTCGGTGAAGGCCACCGAGGTGGAGTGCTACCCGGCCTGACCCGGCGCCGATCCCGGCGCCGTCGCCGCCTCGGCCGGCGTCGGGACGGCGGCGGCGCCGGGATCGACGCGTTCGGGAGATCCCGGACACGCCCCGCCCCGCTTCCCGGCGTGTCGCCCGAACCTTCCTAGGCTTGTCACCGTCCGTGGTCGAACGACCACCTTATGGAGGGATGATCCGTGTCTCTGCACCGTTTCCTTGCCACCGCCGCGGTCACCGCCGCCGCCGGCGCCGCTCTCGCGGCCACCGCCGGCCCCGCCTTCGCGAGCGACTCGGAGGTCCGCCACGACTCCGTCCAGCACCGGTCCGGCGGCTTCTGGGAGGACCTCTGGCGCTGGGTCGAGGAGAACGGGGTCGTCACGATCGACCGGGACGGCTTCGACGTCGACTCCGACCACGGCATCAACATCGAGCACGGCTACGACGAGCACGGCAACGAGTACACCTACACCAGCGAGGAGTAGCGCCCGCCGAACGCGCCCCGACCGCCGCCGGGCGGACGGGGCGGCGGTCCGCCCGAGCGGGCCGCCGCGCCGCGGCCCTGTCCCTGATCCCCGAGGGGGCCGCGGCGCCGCAGCGTCCGCAGGGACGCGGCGTCCGCCGGGGGCCGGGGCTCAGCCGGCCGCGTGCTCCTTCTCCGCGAGGGCCTTGAGCCGGAGCAGCGAGGCCTCGATGGAGCGGGCGTTGCGGGACGGGAACCCGAGCATCTGGTAGAGGAAGGCGACCGGGGCCGGCACCGTGGAGTAGTCGAAGGTCTCGGTGACCCTGGCGGTGCCGGCGTCCAGCGGCTCCACCTGCCAGCGCCAGCGGTGCGCGCCCGAGTGCCGCCAGGCGATCAGCCGCCCCTCCTCGAACTCCACCACCCGGTTGCCCATCCGGTACTCCACGCCCATCCGCATGCCCATGCCGAATTCGACGTCCGGGCCGAGGCGGTCCGGGCCGTCGGCGGCCTCCTGGACGGTGCCGGAGCCGTCGAACTCGGCGTGCCGGGCGGGCGAGGCGATGATGTCGAAGATCAGCGACGCCGGTGCGTCGACGACGGCGCTGCGCGCCACTCTGAGCTGTCCCATGCCGGAATCCTCTCAACCTCCCCGGGGCCCCGACGCCGCCCCCTCCCCCCGGGAATGACGCGGGAGGGGCGGGGGCGGGTCAGCCGCCGGAGGCCGAGTGGCGCTCGACCGCGGCCAGGGTGCGCTCGCCCACCGGGATGTGCAGCACCCAGAAGTTCCCCTTGCGCAGCGAGATCTGCTGGGTGACCGGCGCGTCCAGCCGGCCCAGCGCCTCCCGCATCAGGTGCGCGACGAGCTCGCCGTGCGTGCAGACCAGGGTGGGCAGCCCCTCGTCGAGCAGCCGGCCGAACTCCCGGCGCGCGGCCTCGGCGTCCACCGCGGAGGCGTCGCCGTGCACGCCCGCGGTGAGCGCGGGCAGGGTGCGCACCTCCGCACCCTGCTCCGCGGCGTAGGGCAGCACGGTCTCGGTGCAGCGCGCCGCGGCCGAGGTGAGCACCCGCATCAGGCCGTAGGCGCCCAGCACCCGGGCCAGCCCCCAGGCGTCGTCCCGGCCGCCCTCGTCCAGCGGGCGGAGCAGGTCGCTGCCGCTCCAGTCGCGCTTCTCCCCGGCCGAGGTGTGCCGGAGCAGCACCAGCGGGAAGGTCTCCAGCGGCCCGGAGAAGACGTTGTCCAGCACCTGCACGTCGTGGTCGTAGGTGAGCCGCTCCCTGGCCTCCGCCGGGGCGCACCACTCCACCGCGTCGATCTCGTCGTTGGGCTCGAACGAGGACTCCCCGGAGGGGCGGGCCACCCACCAGTCGACCAGCTTGGGCCAGCCGTCGCGCAGGTACCGCTGCGGGGGCAGGCGGCGGCCGAGGACCGGGCGCAGGCCGGCCTCCTCGGCGGTCTCGCGCACCGCCGCGTCCAGGACGTGCTCGCCGTTCTTCACCTTGCCCTTGGGCAGGGTCCAGTCCCGGCGGTCGGGGCGGTGCACCAGGGCCACCTCGCGGCCGCCGCCGGGGGCCTCGCGCCACAGCACCGCGCCGGCCGCCCGGATCGGCTCCATGTAGCCGCCGGGCGCGGTGTCCCGGGGCGGCCAGGCGCTGGTGATGGAGGCTTCGTCATAGGGGTACTCGTCAGCCATCGAACGCTCTCAGGTGCCGGTCGCCGCGGAGGGCGCTCTGCAGGTCGCGCAGGGGCGCCCCGTCCGCGTCGCGCGTGTGTCTGGTCCAGTCCCCGTCCGCGGCCAGGTGCCACGAGGAGGTCCGCTCGTCCATCGCCGCGTCGAGCAGCTCGACCAGGCGGCGGCGGTGCCCGGGGTCGGCGACCCGGATCAGCGCCTCCACCCGGCGGTCCAGGTTGCGCGGCATCAGGTCGGCGCTGCCCAGCCACACCTCGGGGTCGCCGCCGTTCTCGAAGGCGAACACCCGGGAGTGCTCCAGGAACCGGCCGAGGATGCTGCGCACCCGGATGCGCTCGGACACCCCGGGGAGACCGGGGCGGAGCACGCAGCTGCCGCGCACCCACAGGTCCACCGGGACGCCGGCCTGGGAGGCCCGGTACAGCGAGTCGATGACCTCCTCGTCGACCAGCGAGTTGACCTTGATCCGGATCCGCGCCGGGCGGCCCTCGGCGGCGGCCGCCACCTCCCGGTCGATCCGCGCGGTGAGCCCGGTGCGCAGGCCGTCCGGGGCGACCATCAGCCGCCGGTAGTGGACCTTGCGGGAGAACCCGGTGAGCCGGTTGAACAGGTCGCTGAGGTCCTCGCCGACCTCGGGGTCGGTGCTGAACAGCCCGAAGTCCTCGTAGATCCGGGCGGTGCTGGGGTTGTAGTTGCCGGTGCCGACGTGGCAGTAGCGGCGCAGCGCGCCGTCCTCGTCCCGCCGCACCACCAGCGCCAGTTTGCAGTGCGTCTTGAGGCCGACCACGCCGTAGACCACGTGCGCGCCGGCCTCCTCCAGCTTGCGCGCCCAGGCGATGTTGTTCTGCTCGTCGAACCTGGCCTTGATCTCGACCAGGACGACCACCTCCTTGCCGGCCCGGGCGGCCTCGATCAGCGACTGCACGATGGGCGAGTCGCCGCTGGTCCGGTAGAGGGTCTGCTTGACCGCCACCACGCTGGGGTCGGTGGCGGCCAGGGCGAGGAACCGCTCGATGGTGGTGGCGAACGACTCGTAGGGGTGGTGCACCAGCAGCTCGCCCCCGTCGATCGCACCGAACAGGTCGCCGCGGTCCAGGCCGGGCGGCTCCACCGGCACCATCGGGGAGAAGCTCAGCTCCGGCCGGTCCAGGTCGGCGATGAGGTCCAGGCCGGCCAGGTTGAGCGGGCCGGGGACCCGGTAGACCTCCTCGTCCTCGGCGCCCAGCTCGCTGCAGAGGATGTCCAGCACCTCCTGGGTGATGGTCTCCTCCACCTCCAGCCGGACCAGCGGGCCGAACCTCCGCCGGAGCAGCTCGTTCTCCAGCGACTGCACCAGGTCGTCGGTCTCGTCCTCGTCGACCTCCAGGTCGGCGTTGCGGGTGACCCGGAACGCGTGGTGCTCCAGCACGTCCATCCCGGCGAACAGCTGGGGCAGGTGGGCGGCGATGACGTCCTCGACCGGGACGAAGCCGTCCCCTTCCATCCGGATGAACCGGGGCAGCGCCGAGGGCACCTTGATCCGGGCGAAAGCGGTGCGGCCGGTGCGCGGGTCGCGGACGGTGACCGCGAGGTTGAGCGAGCGCCCGGAGATGTAGGGGAAGGGGTGCGCCGGGTCCACCGCGAAGGGGGTGAGCACGGGGTAGACGGCGCGGCGGAAGAACCGGTGCATCCGCTCCCGGTCGGCGTCGCCCAGCTCCTCCCAGCGCAGGATGCGGATGCCCGCGTCGGCCAGGGCGGGCGCGACCGCGTCGTGGAAGGTGCGCGCGTGCCGCTGCATGAGCTCCTGGCTGACCTTGGAGATCCGCTCCAGCAGCTCCTTGGGGTGGTGGCCGCTGGGGCTGGGCACGGCCAGCCCGGTGGCCAGCCGGCGCTTCAGCCCGGCGACCCGGACCATGAAGAACTCGTCCAGGTTGCTCGCGAAGATCGCCAGGAAGCGGACCCGCTCCAGGAGGGGCATGGCCGTGTCCTCGGCGAGTTCGAGGACCCGCTGGTTGAACCGGAGCCAGCCTTCCTCCCGGTCCAGGAACCGCCCTTCCGGCAGCGCCGCCGCCTCTTCCGCCATGACCACCGCTCTTCCGGGCATAACGCGTGTACAGCGCTCATTCTTGCTTATCGGACGGCCCGGGAGAATGAGGCGCGGCCCACCGATACCGGAACGGCGCGCGATGATCAGCCGGTGGTCACCGCGAAGACACCGCCCGGAAGCACGGCGAAGGTGGTCAGCAGCCCGTGCATGGCCAGCACCGACCAGGCGTTGCGGTGCCGCGACCACATGTAGCCGGAGAGGACCGCCCCCACCCCGAGCAGCGCGACCGCGTCGGCAAGGCCGTCCGGGCCGCCCGCCACCGGCCGGCCGACCAGCGAGAGCAGCGCGTAGAGCAGCGCGGTGAGCAGGATCGCCGGCCGGCGGCCGAGCAGCAGCTCCAGCCGGGTCTGCAGCAGCACCGCGAAGAACAGCACCTCGGCCGCGGTGATGCCGATGTAGCTCACCAGCAGCGCCGCGCCGACCGCGTGGTCGCCGGGGAGCCCGCCGGGCAGCACCACGTCGGGCGCCCAGGGGGCGGCGAAGGTGAGCGGGGCGAGCAGCGCCACCGGCAGCCCGGCCCACCGCCACGGCTCGTGCACCCGCAGGGCCAGGTCGGGCAGGTCGGGCCCGCTGGACCGGCGCATCAGCCCGGATCCGCCGGCGAACAGGAGCGGGAAGAGCAGCAGGAAGATGATCTTGGCGGTGTAGTAGGCCAGCGGCTCCGCGGCCGGGCCGATCGCTCCGAACAGCGGGGTGAGCACGGTGTAGGCGCCGGCGAAGGCGGCCGCGCAGCCGAGCAGCACGGCGGTCTCGGCCGCGACCGGGTGCCCGGCCGCCCGGGCGCGCACCCGCGCGAGCATCCCCGCCTCGGGGGCGCGCGGCGGCAGCAGGCGGATCAGCAGCACCCCGGCCGCGGAGCCCGCCCAGAAGAGCGCGGCGGCGCGCCCCTCGCCGGCGCCGCCCCCGAGCAGGTGGGCCAGGATGCAGGCGGCGAACACCGCGGCCGCCGTCCCCCCGATGATCCGGCCGACCCGGCTCTCCGCACCGGTCGCCGGCCCGCCGCCGCTGAGGTCGATCGATGCCACCTGGCCCCCGTGAGTCCCGGACGGGCGCCCGGCAGCACCCGAGCAGGAATTTTACCGGTTTCGCCCTGATACATGACGATAGCGGGGAAACCCCGGCCCGGGATCCGGGGGCGTCCCGGGGCGTCCGGGATCAGGAGAACGGGATCTGGTCGGCGTAGGTCGCCGGGAGCATGCCCGCGACCACCAGCCCGGTGTAGAGCAGCCCGTTGACCCAGATGTTGCGGTAGCGCAGCCAGACGTAGCCGAGCAGCAGGCCGAGCAGGCCGAAGGTGAGCACGGAGGCGCCCGCCCCCTCCACGAACCCGGTGTAGCTGAGCGGGTTGGCCGGGTTGAAGTGCCCGCTGACCGCGTGCGCCCCGGCGAACAGCAGCGCGGCCAGGACCACCGCGGGCACCCGCCCCATCAGCAGCTCCAGCCGGGTCTGCACCATGCCGCGGAAGAAGATCTCCTCGATCATGCAGACCGCCACCGCGACGGCCGCGCCGAACAGCGCCGCCCGGGGCCCGGCCACGGCGACCTCCCCGATGTCGAGCGAGGCCAGGGCGACGCAGACCACCACGGTGATCAGGCCCAGCCAGCGCCACGGCTCGCGGATCCGCATCGACAGCCCCGGCATCGCCGTGCTGTGCCCGCTGACCGTGAAACCGCCCCGGTCCACCAGGAGCACGGGGATCAGGAAGAGGAAGACGACCCGCGCCACCGGCAGCCCCATGCCCGGCGGGACGCCCCCGGCCACCAGCGTGAACAGCTGGTAGAGCCCGACGCCTGCGACGATGTAGCCGACCAGCGAGGCCAGCAGCACGACGAGCTCGCCCCCGATCGGGTGGCCCATCAGCGCGGTCTCGGTGCGCCGGTGCAGCTCGGCCTGGCCGGTCCGGCTGCCCAGGAACCAGGTCAGCAGCAGGCCGACGGCGACCGGGAGCCACACGCCCCAGAAGGCCCCGAGGCCGAGCCAGTGCATCTCCGCCGGCATCTCCGGGCGGCCGGCCAGGGCCGCGACGACCACGATCGCGGCGAGGACCGCCACGACGGCGGCCCCTCCCCACAGCACCCACCTGTACGCCACTGTCACTCGATTCTGTCCCGGTCGCCTCCTCAGTCTGACCGGAGAGGAACGGATTGCGACGTATCGACCACGGAATGTCGCGAGCCGGGCGAGCGCGCGGCTGGTCACGTTAGGGGCGGAGTCCTCCGGAAACGGCCGGTCCGGGCGGTCCTCGGGCGCCGCCCCGCGGGCGGTGCGGGCCGCTCCCGGCCCGGCCCGCGGGCGGGCGGCGGGGGCCGCCCGGGCTCAGACCTCCCCCGCGGCGGCCAGCGCGGTGACCGCCCCCAGTTCCCAGCAGGCCTCACGGACCTCACCGGTCACCGCGCCCACCGCCTCCACCGGCGGGCGGACCCGCGTCCACCCCATCCCCTTCGCGATCTGCTCGACGGCCCGCACCGCGCCCGCGGTGTCGCTGTTGCCGTGCACGTAGAGGCCGTAGGGCAGCCCCGCGGTGTCGTTCAGGCACGGGTAGTACACCGCGTCGAAGAAGACCTTCAGCGCCCCGGACATGTAGCCGATGTTCGCCGGGGTCCCCAGCACCACGGCGTCGGCGGCGAGCAGGTCGGAGGCGGTCGCGGCGAGCGCCGCCCGCGCGGTGACCTCGACCCCCTCGATCTCGTCGTCGGCCGCCCCGGCCCGCACGGCCTCGAAGAGCTCCTGGGTGGCGGGCGAGGGGGTGTGGTGGACGATCAGCAGGCGTGCCATGCCCCCAGGGTGGCACGGGCCGCGCCCCGCCCCGCAGCCCCGGGCCCTCCGGCCGCATACCCGCCCCTCACCGCCGGCTCACACCCGGCTCACATCGACCGGACAGGGTGCTGCCCGGACACGGCGGCCACGGGGACGGAGAGCAGCCGCATGGACGCGGGGAAGCAGCACGGCGACGGCGGCCCGGAGGGCCTCGGGAGCCCCGGCGGCGCCGGGGACCAGGCGAGAGGCCGGGCGGAGGGCACCGGGGAGGAGCCGGCCGCCCGCGCCCCCGGCTCGCACCGGAGGAACGGGCGGCGCCGGAGGCGCGGGCGCGGCCGGCGGCCCGCCGCGAGGCGCACCCGGCTGCGCCGGGCCCTGGCCTTCACCGGGAAGGCGGCCGCCGTCGCCGCCCTGCTCGGCGCCGGGGCGGCGGCCGCCGCCGGGGTGGTCGCCTACCGGCACACCCCCGACCCCGCCGACCTGGAGCCGCAGGCCGCCGCCGAGCTCAAGGGCACCAGCATCGACTACGCCGGCGGCGAGCAGGCCGTCACCTTCGGCGAGCTGCAGCGCATCCCGGTCGAGCGCGAGGAGATCCCGCGGACCGTGGTGGACGGGGTGCTCGCCGCCGAGCAGCGCACCTTCGCCACCGACCCCGGCGTCTCGGTCACCGGCCTGGCCCGCGCGGTGCTCTCCGGCGGCTCCTCCGGGGGCGGCTCCACCATCACCCAGCAGATGGCGCGGAACTACTACGACGTGCTCTCCCAGGAGCGCACCTACGCCCGCAAGCTCAAGGAGATCCTGATCTCGATCAAGGTCGGGCGGACCATGTCCCGCGACGACATCCTCACCACCTACCTGAACACCATCTACTTCGGCCGCAACGCCTACGGGGTGCAGGCCGCGGCCCAGGCATACTTCGGCAAGGACGTCTCCGAGCTGGACCGGGCCGAGGGCGCGTTCATCGGCGCCGTCATCCAGCAGCCCGGCAACTTCGAGCGGTACGGCTCCGACCCGGAGGCCGAGCGGCTGCTGGAGGAACGCTGGGCCTACGTGGTGGACGGCATGGTGGAGATGCACGAGGCCGACCCCGGCCAGGGCCTCTCCCGGGCCGAGGCGGACGCCCTGGACTTCCCCGAGGTGGCCGAGCGCGACCCCGAAGGGCGCTTCGAGGGGTACAGGGGCTACGTGAAGGCCGCGGTCGAGCGGGAGCTGCGGGAGCGCTACGGCCTCTCCGACGCCGAGATCGCCGGCGGCGGCTACCGGGTCGCCACCTCGCTGCGCGAGGACCTGATGGAGTCGGCCGAGCGGGCGGCCGGCGGGGCGCTGGACGGCGCCCCGGAGGGCGCCCGCGCCGGGCTGGTCGCGATGGACGCCCGCACCGGGGAGGTCCTCGCCTTCGCCGGCGGCGCGGACTTCCTGCGCGAGCCCGACCCGTCCCTGGTGGAGCGGGCCCAGGCCGGCACCGCGTTCAAGCCCTACGTGCTCGCCGCCGCCCTGGAGCAGGGCGGGGACCTGGACCGGCTGCTCGCCCCGGACGACGCGGCCGCCGGTGCGGCGGACGGAGGGGAGCCGGAGGCCGGCGGCGGGCTGCTCCGGCCGGACCGGGAGGCCGACGACGGCCTCCTGGCCGGCCTGGCCGGGGAGGCCGGACCCGCCGAGGTGGCCGGGCTGGCGGAGGCCGCCGGGATCGCCGGGGAGCAGTTCGACACCGCCGAGCTGGAGCCGAGCATCGCGGTCGGCACCTACCAGGTCACCGCGCTGGACCAGGCCCGCGGCTACGCCACCCTGGCCAACGGCGGGGTGCGGATGCCGGCGCACCTGATCACCCGGGTGACCGACCAGCACGGCGAGGCGCGCGAGCCGGTGGACGGCGCGGAGCCGGACTCCGGGACGGCCGCGGTGAGCGCCGGGGCCGCCGCCGGCACCGTGCACGCGCTGACCCTGGCCGACCTGCGCGAGCGGCCGGTCGGCCCGGACGACCCGACCGCCGGGCACACCGTCGCCGGCATGCCGGGGACCTACGCCGGCGGCCGCACCGCCGCCTGGTACGTCGGCGCCACCCCGCGCTACTCGGTCGCCTTCGTCCTGGCCCGCGCCGACGGCGGCCGGATCGCCCCGGACTCGGCCGCGGCCGCCGCCACCGCCGCGGACGCCTGGACCTCCTTCACCGGCGACCTCCTCCGGGGCGAGGAGCCCGCCCCGTTCCCGTCGGCCCCCGGCGCGGAGTGGCCCTTCGGCCCCTTCGGCGGCGCCCCCGCCCCACCGGCCCGCGAGGAGCCCGGCTCCGGAGCGTTCCCGCCGGACCCGTCCGCGACGGGCTGACCGGGGGCCGGGGTGCGCCCCTGCTCCG
>NZ_ANBB01000015.1 GCF_000341105.1 Nocardiopsis potens DSM 45234 | reverse complement strand
CGGGCCGGATGCGTCCGGCCCGCCCCCGCCGTGTTCGGCGGCCTGCGGTCACTCGGTCTCCAGGACCGCCTTGAGGAAGGTCTTGGTCCGCTCCTCCCGGGGGTCGCCGAAGAGCTGCTCGGGCGGCCCCTCCTCGGCGATCCGGCCCTGGTCGAACATGAACACGCGGTGCGAGACGTCGCGCGCGAAGCCCATCTCGTGCGTCACGCACAGCATGGTGATGTCGGTGCTGCGCGCGATGTCCCGGAGCACGTCCAGCACGCCCGCGACCAGCTCCGGGTCGAGCGCCGAGGTGACCTCGTCCAGGAGCAGGATCTCCGGGCGCATGGCCAGCGCGCGGGCGATGGCGACGCGCTGCTGCTGGCCGCCGGAGAGTCGGGTCGGGTGGGCGTCGATCTTGTCCGACAGCCCCACCATCTCCAGCAGCTCCTCGGCCCGCTGGTTCGCCTCGTCCTTGCCCACCCCCAGGGTGTGCACCGGGCCCTCGGTGATGTTCTTCCGCACGCTCATGTTCGGGAACAGGTTGAACTGCTGGAAGACCATGCCGATCCGCTTGCGCTTGGCGCGCAGGTATGCCTCGCTGGCCGGGACCAGCCTCCCGCCCTTGTCCATGTGGCTGAACGGCTCCCCGCCGACCCGGATCAGGCCGCCGTTGATCCGCTCCAGCGTCATGAGCAGGCGCAGGATGGTGGTCTTGCCGGAGCCGCTGGGCCCGATCAGGGTGACCCGCTCGCCGGCGTTGATCTCCAGGTTCAGCCCGTTGAGGACCACGTTGTCGCCGAACTTCTTGACGACGTCCTCGAAGGTGATCAGCGGGCCGCCGGAAGCCTGGTCTGCCATACCGGGGGACTCTTTCTCGTCAGACTGCTGCATAACGTCGCTCCAGACGGCGGATGATCACTGCGGAGGGCACGCTCACCACCAGGAAGGCCACGCCCACCAGGGTGAACGCCTCGAAGAAACGGAAGTACTGCCCGCCCAGGCCGTTGGCCACGCTGAGCATCTCCGGGACGGAGATGGCGAACAGCAGCGGCGTGTCCTTGAACATCGCGATCAGGTAGTTGCCCAGAGCCGGGATGACCTTGCGGATGGCCTGCGGGAGCACCACTGCGCCCCAGACCCGGTACGTGGGCAGGCTCAGCGCCCGGCACGCCTCCCACTGGCCCTTGGCCACGCCCTCGATGCCGGACCGGTACACCTCCGCGGTGTAGGCGGAGTAGTGCACGCCCAGCACCACGATGCCGATCACCAGCGGCGACACCTGGGAGAGCCCGCTCAGCGAGAAGATGAAGACCAGCTGGACCAGCAGCGGGGTGGTCCGGACGAACTCCATGACCACGAAGACGGCCGAGCCGACCACCGGGACCCGGCGGACGATGGCGATCGCCAGGCCCAGCACCAGGGCCAGCGCGTACCCGAACACCGTGGCCTGCAGGGTCACCCACAGCCCGCTGAGCAGCGCGGGGATGAGGATCCGGGTGAATTCGACGTCCCACATCTAGCGCGCACCCCCCGTCGTCGTTCCGATGGACGGCGGCCGGAGCAGCGCCAGGAGCCCGCCGCCCTCCGGGACCCGGCCCAGCCGGCGGTTGGCCCGCCGCTCCAGGATCCGGACCAGCAGGATCAGCACCTGCGCGATCAGGAAGTACAGCACCAGGGCGGCGAAGAACACGGTGAAGGTGTCCGCCGCGGCCGAGGCGCGGAAGTCCTGCGCCACCTTGGTCAGGTCGGTCAGGCCGACGATCGAGACGATGGCGGTCGCCTTCATCAGCTCGATGACCTGGTTGCCGAAGGTGGGCAGCATCTGCGCCCACGCCTGCGGCAGGACCACCAGGCGCATCCGGCGCCACCAGGTCATGTTCAGTGCGATCGTCGCCTCCACCTGGGCCCGGGGCACCGCGTTGATCGACGCCCGGACCACCTCGGCGCCGTACGCGCCGAGGTTGAGGCCCAGGGCGAGGATCGCGGCGAACATCGGATCCAGTTCGTAGCCGGTGAGCTGGGGCAGCGAGTAGGTCGTCCAGAAGAGCAGGACCAGCGCGGCGATGCCGCGGAAGACCTCGGTGTAGACGGTGGCCACCGCCCGGGCGAACCGGTTCTGCAGGGTGCCGAGGGTCCCGACCACCATGGCCAGGACGAACGCGAGCGCGGCTCCGCCCAGGGTGAGCTGGATCGTGACCCAGGCGCCCTCCAGGTAGAGCGGATAGCGTTGTACGAAGAAGTCCACGTGGCCCTTCCGTCAGCCGGCCGCGCAGAGCTGCTCGGTGGTCAGGTCGCCCGGGTCGGAGGACTCGTCGAAGCCGAACGGCTCGACGGTCTCGCGGAGCGTCCCGTCCTCCTTGAAGCCGGCGAGCACGGTGTTGAACTCGTCGCGCACCTCGGTGTTCTGCTTGGCGAACGCGAAGCCTCCGGCGGGGCTCTCGTCCTCGCCCTCCTCGTTCTTCGGGATGAAGCCCTCGGTGACCTCGAAGTCGTCCTCCATCCCGCGCTGCTCCATCTGGTAGTTGAGCGAGAAGGTGCTCAGCCCGACCGCGTCCACCCGGCCGTTCTCCAGCAGGTCGAGCAGCTCGGTGGCGCTTCCGGCCAGCTCCATCTGGTCCTTGCCCACCCCGGCGGCCTCGGCGTAGCCCTGCTCCACCGAGGCGTTGAGCACCGCGATCTTGGCCTCGCCGTCCTCGGCGACCGCCGCGAAGTCGGGCAGCTCCTCGGCGTCGCCCTTGGGCACCATCAGCGCCTGCTCGACCTTGTAGTCGGGCTCCATGAAGGCGACCTCTTCGCAGCGCTCCGGCGTGATGTACATGCCGGCGGCGACCACGTCGTACTTGCCGGAGTTCAGTCCGGGGATGAGCGCGTCCCAGGCGACCGACTCCGCCCGCACCTCCTCGATGCCGAGCTCCTTGGCCATCTCCCGGAGCAGCTCCGGAGCGGCACCGGTGACCTCGCCGTCCTCGTCGATGAAGCCGAACGGCGGCTCGTTGTTGATCGCGGCCCGGATGTAGCCCTGCTCGCGCAGGTCGTCCAGGCTCATCGGCCCGGTGTCGGCCTTGGAGCACGCGGTCAGCGAGGTCGCCCCGAGGACGGCCGCCGCCCCCAGTGCGCCCACACGGACCAGATCGCGGCGTCCGTACCGGCCGTGCGGCCTGTTCTTGCTCATTGACTTCTCCTCATCGGGGGCTAAGGGAATGGTGCGGCGGTCCTCCCCGAGCGGGTCTCCCCCGGGAGGAGGACACCGACGGCGCCCGCCGGGCGGCCGCGGGCCCGCTGTCGCGCGGGTCCGCGGCCGCCCGGCGAGCGCGCGGATCGCCGGTCGGTGCCGCCTTGTTCGGGCTCACGTCCCCAAGATCGGCGGCCCCTAACGGGGTCGTTATCCACTTGTTCCCCAACGCTCTGGCCGGGTCCGGCCCCGTAACGATCGGGTCGCCCCGGGAGACCTACCCGGGAAGAACGACCTGATCACCTTAGGGATACGGGCGACTTCAGCGGGTCAGTCCCGGAGGGCGGAGCGGACCGGTCCCCGGCGGAGCGGAGGGGGCGGGCGCCGCCCGGCCGGAGCGGCCGGGCGGCGCCCGCGCGGTCGGCGCGGAGCGCGCCCGCGGTCAGCTCAGCGGCCGGGCCTCCCGGGCGCCGAGGAAGGCGGGGCGCGGCGCGTCCGCCGAGAACGGGTCCACGCAGGTGTTCTCCACGCTGTTGAAGACCAGCAGCAGCTCGGAGCGCGGGTCGGAGGTGGCGTTGGCGGCGGCGCCGTGCATCAGGTTGGCGTCGCACAGCGTCACGGCGCCGGCCTCGGCGGCCAGCACGTCCACGCCGTACATGCCGGTCATGATGGACAGGCTGCCGTCGTCGGGCAGGCCGGCCTCCTGGCTCTTGCCGGCGTCGAGGTAGTGGTCGTCGGGGGTCTCCCCCACGCACGACACGAAGGTCTTGTGCGAGCCCGGCATCACCCGGAGCGCGCCGTTCTCCTCGACGGCGTCGGTCAGCGCGATGGAGACCGCCACCGCGCGCGGCGCCGGCATGCCGTCCTCGGCGTGCCAGGTCTCGAAGTCGGAGTGCCAGTGCACGTCGGCGGCGTCGAGGCCGGGGACGTGGGTGGCCCGGGTCTGGTACAGGTAGACGTCGGAGCCGAGGATCTGCCGGGCGCGGTCGACCACTCTGGGGTCGCGCGCCAGCTCGGCGAAGGCGTCGCTGATCCGGTGCACCTCGTAGACGGAGCGCACCTGGGCGCCGTCCAGGCCCTCGGCGATCGCGGTGCGGTCGTCGACCAGCATCCCGTCGTCCCCGCGGAGCCGGTCCAGTTCGGCGCTGAGGCCGCGGATCTCGTCCCCGGTGAGCAGCCCTTCGGTGCGGGCGTATCCGGTGGCCGCGTAGGCCTCGATCTCCTCGGTGGTGCACGGGCCGTCCTCGACCGGGCCCCACACCGTGGGGTGGGTCCGGTAGAGCAGGGCCGGCGCTCGGTCCTTGCGGGTCGGGTATTCGTCCGGGGCCGGCAGCTGAGTCTCCGTCAACGCAGTCATGGCGTCACCCCTCTGCGGGGTTCTCTCCTTCTTCTGCTCGTGATCGGTTCTCTGGCGTTCGTGGCCGGGGCCGAGCGCGGGCGCGGGCGGGCGGGGCGCGGCGCGCCCCGCCCGGGCGCTCAGGCGTCGGCCTCGGTGAGCAGCGGGTACACACCGTTCTCGTCGTGCACCTCGCGCCCGGTGACGGGCGGGTTGAACACGCACAGCACCCGGAAGTCGGTCTTCGGGCGGACGGTGTGCTTCTCGTGGCCGTTGAGCAGGTAGAGGGTGCCGGGGGTGATGAGGTGGACCTCGCCGGTCTCGTCGTTGGTGACCTCGGCCTCACCCTCGATGCAGTGCACCAGCTCGATGTGGTTGGCGTACCACATGCTGGTCTCCGTGCCCGCGTACAGCACCGTCTCGTGGAACGAGAAGCCCACGCCCTCCTTGGCGAGGACGATCCGACGGCTGCGCCAGGTCTCGGTCTGGACGTCCGCCTCGGTGCCGTCGATGTCCTTCAGGCTGCGCACGATCACTGTGGCTGCTCCCTTTTCGCTTGCTTCGTGCAGTGGCCCGCGGACCCCGCTCCGCGCGGGGCGTCCGCCTTCACAGGGTCCGCGGGCCGTTCCGGATGATGCAACCCGGTTTATCAGGGCGCTAGGCCGGCTGGGGGGTCTTCACCGCGGCACGCGTGGATTCCGCGATGATGTCCAGCCCTCGCTCCAGGTCCTCGTTGGCGGTGGTGAGCGGCGGCAGCAGCTTGGCGACCTCGTCCTCGGGGCCGGAGGTCTCCAGCAGCAGGCCGCGCTTGAACGCCTCGGCGGCCACCGCCTTGGCCGCGCCGGGGCGCTCGAAGGCCAGGCCGCGCGCCATGCCGCGGCCGCGGACGTGCGCGCCCGCCTCGGCGGCGTCCTCGGCGATGTCGGCCAGCCGGGAGGCGATCAGCTCGCCCTTGGCCAGGGTCGCCTTCTCCAGCTCGTCGTCGCTCCAGAAGGCGCGGAGCGCGGCGGCGCCGGTGGCGAAGGCGGGGTTGAACCCGCGGAAGGTGCCGTTGTGCTCGCCCGGCTCCCACACGTCCAGCTCCCGGCGGAACAGGGTGAGCGCGAGCGGCAGGCCGTAGCCGCTGATCGACTTGGACAGGGTGACGATGTCCGGGGTGATCCCGGCCTCTTCGAAGCTGAAGAACCCGCCGGTGCGGCCGCAGCCCATCTGGATGTCGTCGACGATGAGCAGGATGCCGTACTCGCGGCAGAGCGCCTCCAGGCCGCGCAGCCACTCGGCGCTGGCCGCGTTGATGCCGCCCTCGCCCTGGACCGTCTCGACGATGACCGCGGCCGGTTTGTCCAGGCCGCTGCCGCTGTCCTCGAGCAGGCTGCGCAGCCAGAGGAAGTCCGGCGTCCGCCCGTCGAGGTAGTTGTCGAACGGCATGGTGGCGGTGTGGCCCAGCGGGACGCCGGCGCCGCCGCGCTTCATCGAGTTGCCGGTCACCGCCAGCGCGCCCAGGGTCATGCCGTGGAAGCCGTTGGTGAAGCTGATGACGGTCTCGCGCCCGGTGTACTTGCGGGCCAGTTTCAGCGCCGCCTCCACCGCGTTGTTCCCGGCCGGGCCGGGGAACTGGACCTTGTAGTCGAGGCCGCGCGGGCCCAGCAGGACCTCCTCGAAGGCGGTGAGGAACTCGCGTTTGGCCGCGCTGTAGGCGTCCAGGCTGTGCACCACCGAGTCGGAGAGGATGTAGTCGATGAGCCGGGTCTTGAGCTCGGGGTTGTTGTGACCGTAGTTGAGGGAACCGGCACCCGCGAAGAAGTCGAGGTAGGCGCGGCCCGACTCGTCGTAGATGTAGCTGCCCCGCGCCTCGTTGAAGACGACCGGCCAGTTCCGGCAGTAGCTGCGGACTTCGGACTCGAGGCGCTCGAAGATCTCCATCGTGGGTTCCTTCGTTCCTTTCCCCAGTTTCATGGGCTCTCGGCTTGGAAGTCGGGGTGTTCAGGAGGGGTCGGGGGTGTGCAGCGGGCCGATCCGGACCAGGTCCTCCGGTTCGTGGCCGCCGCTCTCGGCCGGGAAGTGGCGGTGCTCGAACAGCGGGGTCCACACGGGTTCGGCCCCGTGCTCCCGGGCGAACGAGGCGAACAGCGCGCGCGATGCGGCGTTGCCCGGGGTGACGGTGGCCTCCAGGTGGGTGACGCCGAGGCCGGCGAAGCGCTCCGCGATCCGGTCCAGCATGCGCCTGGCCAGGCGGCGGCCCCGGGCCCGCTCGGCGACGCCCACCTGCCACAGGAAGTAGGTGGTGGGCGCGGCCGGGCGCAGATGTCCGATGACGTAGCCCAGCGGCGTGCCGTCCGCGTCCCTGGCGATCACCGAGGTGTCGGAGAAGTCCCGGCACCACAGGGCGTAGGCGTAGGGCGTGTTGACGTCGAGGCCGCAGTCGCGGGCCAGCCGCCACAGGTCCGGTCCGTCGTCGAGCACCGGCCGGGAGAGGACCGCTCCGTCGGGATCGGCGCCGGTTCCGGCGGTCACCCTGGGGAGCGGGCCGCGGTCGGCCGACTCGGGATCTGCGAGGTCGCTGCTTCGGTGAGGCACGTCGAAGGAACTTAGCGAACGTTCCTGAGCAGCGTTTTTCTTGGAAACGGCGGATGTGTTTCGACGCTGTTGCACCGGGTAGAGCTAGCCCTTCTGGCGCTCGCCGTCACAATCCGTGGGGATCGGGGGCGGCCGGTCGGGCCCGCCCGGAAGCGCTCGGGACTCCGGGGCCACCAGGGGTTTCACCCCGATCGCCGCGCGGGCCGTCCGGCGGAGGAGTTCCGGGGGCATGCTGCCGCGCCCGGCTCTCACCGGGCAAACATACGCCACGGACACGCCGCCGAGAACAGTGTTCTAAGTCACACTGATTCGGGTGAATCCTCGCGACAGACCACGAAGCGCCCACCCCCGTTCCGCTCCGCCCGCCGGAACCTCCGGCGTTCCCGCAGTCCGGCGGGTCAGCGGGGTGATTGCACGGATCGTGTGACGGTGGCCTCGTTCCTTCACGGGAACCGTCCCACGGGTTGAACTGAGCGGCGTTATCGAACAGACTGCGTGTAGTACGACCCGTTGTAGTACTACAGCGGGTCGATGTCTCGGTGAAGCTCGATCGCACGGCCATCGACAGCCTTCACGCGAGGTCCCGGTCGGCGGCGGTCCCGCCGGCGGTCCCCCCGCCCGGTGGGGCGGGACGTGAGCATGGGAACGGAGGCTTCCGGTGAATCGCCTTTACCACGACAGCGAAGACTGGGTCCGCAGCGGAGCATGCCGCCAGTACGACCCGGAGCTCTTCTTCCCGGTCAGCAGCACCGGCCCCGGCCGGCAGAGCACCGACCTGGCCAAGGCCGTCTGCCGCAGCTGCCCTGTTCGCCAAGAATGCCTGCGGTGGGCGCTGAGGGCCGGAGAGGCCGACGGAGTATGGGGCGGCACCACGCCCGAGGAGCGCCGCTACATGCGCCGCGAGCTGGCCCCGGTCGCCTAGAAGAGCACCCTTCGGAGGCCGGCCGCCGAGCGGAGGCGGCCGGCCTCCGTCCTTCCCCGCCCTTCCCGCCCCGCCGCACCGAGCGCGCTCCCGCCCGCCCAGCGCCCCGCACCGCGCCGGGAGCCCGGCGCGATGGGGCGGTTCCTCCGCCGGGCCGCCTCGGTTAGGTTCGAGAACCGTGCACAGTCCCGCCCGGCCCGTCCCCGCACGAGGCCCGCTGCACGCGCTGCGCGCCGCGGTCCTCGCCGCGGCGTGCGTCGGCATCGCCTGGTGCGGGCACGCGGTCTGGGGCGGCGCGCCGACCGCCCCATGGGCCCCGCTGCTCGCCGGGGCCGCGCTGTGGCCGCCGCTCTCCCGGTTCACCCGCGCCCGGCGCGAGTTCGGCGAGATCTTCGCGGTGCTGGCCGCCGCCCAGCTCCCGCTCCACCTGCTGCTCACCTGGGGCGCCCCGGCCCCGGAACCGGCCGCGGCCGCGGCGGCGGGCCCGCACGCCGCGCACGCCCTGGGCTACCACCCCGCGATGCTCGCCGGGCACCTGTGGGCGGCGCTGCTCGCCGCCGCGCTGCTCGCGCACGGCGAGGCCGCGCTGTGGGCCCTGGCCGGCCTGGTCTTCGCGGCACTGCCCCGGCTGCTCGCCCCGCTCCGCGGGGCGCCGCCCCCGGCCCGGCCCCGGCCGGCCGCCCCCGCCCCCTCCGCCCGTCCCGGCCCCGGGCTGCTCGGCGCCGACCGGCAGCGCGGTCCCCCGGCCGCCGCGCGCTGAGCGCGCACGCCGAGGAACCGACCCCGACGGCCGGAAAGGGCCCGAACCGATGAACGACACCACCGTGAAGAAGCCGCTGCGCCGCGGCGCCGTACTGGCCGCCTCCCTGGCGGCGGCCGGCCTCCTCGGGCTGGGCGGCGCCCCCGCCGCCCTGGCCCACGACACCCTGCTCTCCTCCACCCCGGAGGCCGACGCCGAACTGGACCGGGCCCCCGAGCGGATCGAACTCACCTTCAGCGCCGACATCGGCGACGGCGGGAACGCCGTGGTGGTCAACGGCCCCTCCGGGACGAACCACGCGGTCGGCGAGCCCGCCGTCGACGGCCCGGACGCCACCGTGGAACTGGACGAGCTGACCGAGGCCGGCGACTACACCGTCGCCTACCGGATGGTCTCCTCCGACGGCCACGTGGTGGAGGACGACTTCTCCTTCACCCTCACCGAGGACGCGGTGGCCGGCGCGGAGCAGGACGGGGCCTCCGCGGAGGAGAGCCCGGCCGCCGGGGACTCCGCCGGCGACGGCGGGGAGCAGGACGCCGCCGCGGGCGGCGACGCCTCCGAGGCCCCGGTGCCCTCCTCCGACCCGGTCTCGCTGTTCGGCCCGGTCGGCGGCGCGGTGATCGGCATCGCGCTGATCGCCCTGGTCGCCGTCGTGGTGCTGCGGCTGCTGCGGAACCGCTCCGGCGGAAGCGGCGGAAGCGGCGCCTGACCCCGCACGGACCGAGGGGCCGCGGGCCCGGGGCGCGCCCCGGGCCCGCGGCCCCTCGCCGGTTCCGGCCCCCGCCTAGTTGCGGCGGGCCAGCAGGATGCTGATGTTGTCCCGGCCGGTGGCGTCCATCGCGGCCCGCCACAGGGCGTAGACCGCGGCCTCGTCGTCGGCCGCCTCGGCGATGATCCGCTCCATGTCCTCCAGCGTGACCAGGTCGCTCAGGCCGTCGCTGCACATCAGCCAGGCGCCGGGGTCCGGCTCCGGGTCCCGGCCGACGTGCGGGACCATCGCGGTCGCACCGCTGCCGCCCAGCGACTGGGTGATGAAGTTGGTGGTCACCGGCTTGCCGTCCTCGGAGGGCGGCAGCGGCGGCGAGTCGTCCTGGGAGAGCTGGCGGAGCCGGTTGCCCTCCAGCCGGTAGGTACGCGAGTCGCCGACGTTGAACCAGAAGTTCCCGTCCGCGTTGAGCAGGATCCCCGCCACCGTGGTGCCCATCCCGGAGAACTCCGCGTGCTGGGTGGCGTGCTCCTTGATCTCCTCGTCGATGTTCTTCAGCAGGACGTCGACGTCGTCCGGCCCGACCAGGCGGGGGCTCATCTCCGCCATCCGGTGCACCGCGTGCTCGGAGGCGATCTCCCCCGCCGCGTGGCCGCCCAGACCGTCGGCGACCGCGAGGATCACCGGCTCGGCGAGCGACATCGTGCAGCGGACCGGAACGGTCATGTTCGCGCTGGCGACGGTCAGGGCGCCCATGACCACCGCGTCCTCGTTCGCCGGACGGACGGCGCCCCGGTGCGTTAGGGCCGTGACCGTGACTTCCCCACCAGCGACACCCATGCGCCCTACCTCCAGTTTCATCGGCAGCGGGCCTGCCGTTCACGACCAAGCGGCGCCTCTCCCGGACGGTAGCGGAGGCGCTTTGATCAAGTAACCGTATCGGGGGACCGGTACCCCTTGCCAAAGACCGCGTACATCATGGCGGAAATCGCCCGCGCACGCAGGTTCCGCCCGGAATCCCGGTACCGCTGATCTCAGCGCCGCGGGCCGCGCGCGACCGCCCGCCGCACCGCCGCCGCACCCGCCGCCCGGCCGCGCACCGCCTCCGCGGCCGCCCGCACGCAGCCGCGGGCCAGCTCCTCCGGCTCCGCCCCCGGCACCGGCCGCACCGCCACCCTGGGGTCGTCCGGGCGGGCCCCGGGAACGGTCGGGGCGCCCTGCGGCGCCGGCCCGGCCAGCAGCACCGCCGCACCGCCCCGGGTGAACTCGCGCACCGCGCCGAGCAGCCAGGACGCCGTCCGCACCGGGACCTCGCCGCCCGCCTCCGCGCAGACCACGACCAGGTCGATCCCGCCGAATTCCAGGGTGGTGTGGGCCACGGCCGCCCGGCAGGCCGCCTCGGAGCCGGCCGCGCAGTGCAGGGCCAGCACCGGGGCGCCGGTCCGCGCCGCCCGCCGCGCCGCCGCCGGCACCGCGCCGGGCCCGTCGGCCGGCAGCACCGCCGCGGGGGCGCCGGGCCGCCCGGTGTCGCCGGCCACCGCCACGGCCGCGCCCGCCGCGGCCAGGGCGGCGGCGACCGCCTCCGCCGGGGCGCCGTCCGGGCCGGGCACGCAGCCGCCCACCACCAGCGCGCGCCCGCCGCGCAGCGGGTGCAGGCCGGGCACCGGGTTCCCGCGCGGGCGCCCCGCCCGCGCCCGCTCCGCCTGCCGCGGCACGATCCCGGCCATCCGACCCGCCTCCGTCCGCGCTCGCGGTCCGCGGTGTGCGCCGTGCGAACACCGCCCGTCGCCGCCACCCTGCCCGAGACGCCCGCCGACAAACACCCCGCGGGGCCGCTCCGCCCCCACCCACATGGGGCTTCACCATGTCACCGCACGTCACAGCGGCGTTGTCGGCTCTTCGGGGCGTCTGGCAGAATGGGCGGTCCGGGTGTCTAAGACGCAGACACACCTACCTCAGAGCGCTCCCTCCCGGGAGGTCACCTCCCGGTGCCGAGGCGGGCGCTTCCGGTGTTTCCTCTTTCTCCGCTGAAACCCAAGGTGTGTTGCCCATGCGTCTTCATGTTCCGACCCGTGTTCCCACTTCGCCCTCCCCGCGTCCGCGCCCCGCGCGGACGCGTTCTCGCGATGCCCTCCCGCGCCTCGCCGGTGCCCCCGCCCGGCCTCCGACCGGCCGGCCCCGCCCGCCCTGCGGCCGGCCTCCGCGCGCCTTTTCCGATCTCGTCCCGCAACGAGGAGTCCTACGTGAAGATCGCCCTGATCGCCGAGCACACCACTCCCCTCGCCGCCCACAGGGGCGAAGCCACCTGCGGTGACAGCGTCCACATCGCATCGCTCTCCCGGCAGCTGGCCAAGCTCGGGCACCGGGTCACGGTGTACGCGCGCAAGAGCACCGAGGACCCCGAGGGCCGCTCCCGGATGGGCCGGGGCGTGCACGCCGACATCCTGCGCGCCGGGCCGGAGCGGCCGCTGCACGGCGGGGAGGAGGCCGAGCACACCGGCGCCTTCGCCGCGGCGCTCTCCGCCGCGTTCGACGAGGACGCCCCGGACGTGGTGCACGCCCTCGGCTGGACCAGCGGGCTGGCCGCGCTCTCCGCGGTGCGCGGCGCCGAGCGCGGCGGGACGCCGCCGATCGTGCAGACCTTCCACTCCCTCAACGTCGCCGAGCAGCGCTCCGGCCTTCCCGAGCGGCCGGACCGGGTCCGGATGGAGGCGGCCATCGCGGGCCGCGCCGACGCGGTCGTCGCCGGCTCCGCCGACCTCCGCTTCGAACTGGCCCGGATGGGGCTGCCCCGGCACCAGGTCGCGGTGGTCCCGTTCGGCGTGGACACCGACCACTTCAGCGTCGAGGGCGGCGCCGCCACCGACCCGTGGAGCCACCGCCGCGAGGAGCGCGCCCGGCTGATCACCGTCGCCCGGCCCGGCTCCGGCGGCGCCGAGCGGGTGGTCGAGGCGCTCACCCGGCTGCCCGGGGCCGAGCTGCTGGTGGTCGCGGCCTCCTCCCCCGCAGACCCCTCGCTCGACGAGGACCTCCGCCGGCTGGAGCTGCTGGTCAAGGAGGCCGGCGTGGAGGACCGGGTCCGGCTGGCCGGCCCGGTGGAGCGCAAGGAGCTGCCGCGGCTGCTCCGCTCGGCCGACGTCTACGTCTCCGCCGAGGCCTACGACCCCTACGGCGGCGCGGTGCTGGAGGCGATGGCGTGCGGGCTGCCGGTGGTCGCCAAGGCGTCCGGCGGCGCCACCGGCGCCGTGCTGGACCGCACCACCGGCCTGCTGCTCCGGCACGCCCGCCCGGACGCGCTGGCCCGCGCGGTCCGCTCGCTGATGAACGAGCCCACCGTCCGCTCCGCCCAGGGCATCGCCGCCGCCGACCGGGCCCGGTCCCGGTTCACCTGGCAGCGGGTCGCCGCCGAGACCGAGCGGATCTACCGGTCGGCGCTGCCCGCCGAGGACGGCCTCCCGCTCGCCTCCGGTGATGATGCACACTAGTCCGGGCGGCGGGTGAGGTCCGGCCGTGCCGCCCCCTGTCCGACGTCCCGAACGCCAGGAGGAGCGCCCGGGGATGACCTCGCATGTGGCGCACGCGACGCATCCGGGCGCCCCGGCCTCCGGGTTCGAGCACGCCGGGGCCTTCGCCGGAGCGCCGGACCTGCTGTGCGACGCGCTGCTCGCCGAGATCGACGGCGGCCTGGCGCGCGGCGCGCGCGTCACCGCGGCCGTCGGGCCGCGGCTGCGCGACCGGCTCCGCTCCGCCCGGCCGGACGCCGGGGCCGGCCTGCGCTTCGCCGACCGGGGCGCCTTCTACGACGCCCCCGGGCGGACCGTCGCCGCCCTGCACCGGCTCGCCCTGGAGGCCGGGCCCTCCGGCGCGCTCTTCGTCGGGGAGCCGCTGCTGCCCGCCGACCGCCCGGTGGAGCTGGCCCACTGGCAGCGGCTGGAGACCGAGCTCGGCACCGCCCTGGCCGGCCACCGGCTGCGGGTGGTGTGCGCGCACCTGACCTCGGAGCTGCCCGAAGAGGTGGGCGAGGCGGCCCTGGCCGCGCACCCCTGCCTGGCCACCCCCGAGGGGCCCCGCGCCAACCCCGCGCACCGCCCGGTGCCCGAGGCCGGCGCCCCCGCCCCGCCGCCGGCCGGGGCCCCGGTGCTCAGCATGGACCTGGCCGCCGACCTGGCCCTGGTCCGGGAGGACGCCGCGGCGCTGGCCGACGCCGCCGGGATCCCCGACGAGCGCCGGTCCGACCTGGTCATCGCGGTCAACGAGCTGGCCGCGAACGTGCTGGAGCACGGCGCGGGCAAGGGCACCGTCTCGCTGTGGCACGAGGACGGCCGGGTGGTCTGCGAGGTGCACGACCCCTCCCCCGAGCTGGACGACCGCAGCGTCGGCCTGCGCCCCGCCGACACCTCCGGCGACCGCGGCTACGGGCTGTGGATCACCCGCCAGGTCTGCGACTTCTTCGAGGTCCTCCCCGGCCCCGAGGGCACCCGGGTCCGGCTCCACTTCCGCCTCGGCTGACCCTCCGCCCGCCCTCCGGCGGCGGAAACGATGATCTTGACGTTGCGGGGGTGTCAGAACGCTCCGATGCCCCCGCAACGTCAAGATCATCGCGGGGGGAGGCCGGGCCGCCGGGCCGGCTCAGGCCAGGACGGCCTCGCGGGCCACGACCGGGTCGGACTCGATGGTGATCACCTGGTCGATGCCGGCGATCACGAGCAGCCGGAGCACGGTGCGCTGCGGGGCCGCGACGGCCAGGCCGATGCCGCGCTCCCGGGCCTGCCGGTAGGCGGCGACCAGGACCCCGATGCAGCGGGAGTCGCAGAAGGTGACGGCCGCCAGGTCCACCACGATGCCGCGGACCGGCTCCTCCGAGGCGAGCAGCAGCGCGTCGAGGGTCTCCGCGAGGGCTGGCGAGGTGACGGCGTCCAGCTCCCCCGAGGGTGAGACGACCGCGACACCGCCGTCGCGGCGGACCGGGATCTCCGACGGCACGCTCACTCTCCTCCTCCGCTGCGCCGGCGTCCCGCAGCGGTCTGCTCCCGCCGGGGCGGGCGCGCGCCGGGCGGGAACGCCACCCGAACCACCCTAGCGCCCGGCCCGGGCCCGATACAGAAGGCGCCGCGCACCGTCATCACACCGATACCGCACCCACATGCGGAGCTCACATCCGCCTGCGCTGGGCCGCCGCGGCCGGGCGCGGCCGCTCCGCGGTGTTCTCCTCGACCAGGCTCCGCGCCACCTCGGTCACCTTCATCCGGTTCCGCTGGGCCACCCTGCGCAGCTCCTCGAACGCCTCGGCCGCCCCGCACCCGCGGGCGTGCATGATGATCCCCTTGGCCTGGTCGATCACCGCGCGGGCGGACATCGCCCGGCGCATGTGCGCGGCCTCCCGGGCCACGTCGGTGTAGCGGCCCGCGCTGTGCAGCGCCATCGCGGCGTGCTCGGCGAGCAGGGCCACCAGCGGGGCGACCGCCTCCACGTCGAACGCGTCGCCCCGGCCGGAGTGCACCCCGAAGGTGACCACCTCGCCGTCCAGCTCGGCCGGGTAGGTGACCGAGGAGCGGTCGCCGCACTGCACCGCCGTGCTGACGTAGTCCGGCCAGCGGTCCTCGCGCAGCACGTCGCCGATGGCGACCGGGCGCATCTCCCGCACCGCCTCCACCGCGGGCCCCTGGTCGGTCGTGTACTGGTACTCGAAGGCGGTGGACAGGTCGGAGTGCGAGGCGCCGTAGTCGACCACCACGTGCCCGCCGGCCACCTCGTCGCCGTCGCCGCCGGGGCCGACGTCCCGCCAGATCACCACCAGCGCCGCCGAGCAGCCGGGGACGGCGCGCGCCGCCGCGACGCTCATCCGGTCCAGGGCCCGCTCCGGGGTGCCGCCCTCGGCCTGCCCCAGCGCGCCGATCTCGCGGGCGAGCCGCTCGACCCACTGCGGTGCGCCGCCGGTCATCGCAGCCCCCTCTCCGGTGCCCGCGCGGGCACCCGGTCGCGCTCGGGGCCGCACCCGCTCGGACACGGCCGAACTCCACGGTAACCGCAGAACCCGCAGGGCTCCGCATGCGTTAGCGTCATGCGGGGGAAAAGAAGAGCGCCGGAGCACGTCGCCGCGGCCCCGCACGGCTAGATGTCTGGAGTCTGAGAGCGTGCCGGAGAACCTCGCCGATCTGCAGCGGGAGATCGCGGAGCTGAACGAGCGGGCCGAGGCCCTGCGCACCACGCTCGGCATGTACCCCGACGACGCCGCCGGGACCGCCGAGGCCGCGCTCGCCGAGCTCGGCTACGCCGGCGAGCTGCTGCGCGAGTGCGGCGAGCGGCTCGCCTCCGAGGCGGGCGACGGCGCCCCGCCGGACGGGCCGCGGGCGCCGGACGACGAGAAGGCGGTGCTGCGGGCGGTCTTCAGCGAGCTGACCGTGCCGGTGCTGCTGCTCGACCACGAGGGCTACATCCGCCGGATCAACACGCTCGCCGCCGAGCGGCTGGGCAGCGCCCCCGGTTACCTGACCGGCAAGCCGTTCTCCAACTTCGTGGACCTGCGCCGCCGGGCGCCGATGCGGTCCTGGCTGGCCTCGGTGCTGCGCGGCGGCGACCCGGCGTCGTTCGAGTCCCGGCTCGCCCAGCGCGGCTGGGCCGAGGACGTGCACCTCACCCTGACCCGGCTGGACCTGCCGACCGAGGCCAACCCGCTGGTGCTGGCGGTCGTCTCGCCGCCGCTGGAGGGCGGCGGTGACGACGAGGGGCCGCCGCCGCTGGAGTCGGAGGTGGAGGACCAGGTGGTGGTGCTCGCCGCGCGCCGGCTCGACGTGCTCACCCGGATGACCCGGCTGCTGCTCGCCTCGGCCGGGCCGGGCGGGGTGGGCAGCCCGCTGGCGCTGGACGAGGCGGCGGCGCTGCTCGCCGACTCCTACGCCGACTGGGTGCTGATCGACGTCTGCGACCTGCCGGCCGACCCGCGCCGGGCCCGCCGCGCCGTCGTCGCCGTCCCGGAGAGCGACGGGCACCGCGGACTCCTCGAAGGGCTCGACCCGATGGCCTCCGAGGTCCCCGGCGGGGTCCTGGAGAGCGGCAAGTCGGTCCTCAACCAGCTCATCGAGGACGAGACGGTGCTCGGCACCGACTCGGGGGGCGCCCCGGTGCTCAGCGCCCTGGGCGCCGGCTCGCTGCTGAGCGTCCCGCTGATCGGCAGCCGCGGCGTCCGCGGCGCCCTCACCCTGGTCCGGCGGAGCAACCGCGGCTCGTTCCGCCTGGCCGACCTGGGCCTGATCGAGGAGATCGGCGAGCACATCGGCCTGGCCCTCCCGCCGCACCCAGACGCCCCGCCCGCCGACGGCGAGTGAGCCGGCGGCACCCAGCGGCCCACTCCCTCTCCCCTCTCCCTCCCATGATCTTGACGTCGCGCCCCTGGCCGCACCCTCGGACAGGGCCCGCACCGTCAAGATCATCGGAGAAAGGGCGGCCCGGGCAGCTTCCGGCGCCCGGGCCCCTCCTCCAGTGGCCTACTGCTCCTGCCGCCCCGGCGGGAGGAAGCGCGGGGCGTTCGGCGGGGCGGCCCAGGGCGGGGGCGCCGGCGCGGCCGGGCCGCCCTGGGGCGGCGGGGCCTGCGGCATCGGGGGCCGCTGCGGCACGGGCGGGTGCTGCGGGGGCATCGGCCCGGTAGGCGGCCCGGCCCGGTAGGGACCGGCGGGCGGCGGGGCCTGGCCGGGCGGAACCTGGCCGGGCGGCGGGAAGGGCCCACCCGGACCCGCCGGGCCGCCCGGACCGACCGGTCCACCGGGGACCACGGGGGCGGGCCGGCGGCTCGCCACCATCTCGAAGACGGCGAAGCCGACGACGGCCATCAGCAGCAGCGTGGTGATCCAGAAGCCCGCCCTGGTCCCCGCCGAGACGACCACGCCGTAGGAGGACTCCTCCGTGCCGCCGGCCAGGGCGAGGGAGATGTTCACCAGGGAGAGCAGCAGGCCGAGCCCGCTCGCCGACAGCACGCCCACCGCGCGGACGAACGGCTTGGCCGGAATCGACCCGACGATGATGCCGGCGGTGATCGCCACGACGCTGAGCAGCATCAGCGGGCTGAACGTCTCGATCGGCTCGCCGGTCTCCGACTCCAGGTCCTCGGTGGTCATCTGGGAGGCGTCGGTCTCCGTCCCCTCCGCGAAGACGCCGGTACCGGTGATCGAGGGCTCGCCGCCGACGGCCATGTCCCAGCCGCTCGCCTGCACCTCGATCGACCCCATCGAGCTCTCGCAGGAGACGCCGACGAACGGCAGGAAGAAGCAGAGCAGCACGAACCCCAGCACCCCTGGGGATGCGAAGCGGCGCGGCGGGGAGTTCTGGTCGCGAAGGTCCATGGGGGATTTCCGTTGTCCGTAGCCGTTGCAGAGCGCCGCGAGAATATCACCGAGGGCAGCGCTCCCCGGCGGGGCCGCGCGCAGGCCGGAGAAGCTGTTCCGGCCCCCGGCGACCCCTGCGGGCGGCACCGCAGGTCACCGGGACCATCCCGGCGGCGGCCGACCGCACCGGGAGACCGGCCTGGCCGATCCCGGACACCGACCCCCTTTCCGGGCACCACCGCCCGGCCGCCCCTTCCCCACCACCGAACGGCCGGCGGGGCCGGGCGTCCCAGTCGGGCGCGGCATCCCGCGGAGCGAAGGTCCAAACGGGCGGCGACGGCGAAGGAAGGGGCGGGGCCAGGCACCCCAGCCAGGCGCGACACCCCACGGGGTACAGGTTCAGGCGGGCAGCGACGACGGGAGGGGACCGGCTGGTCGGTCCGGTGCGGCACCCCGCAGAGCGAAGGTCCAAACGGGCGGCGACGGCGAAGGAAGGGGCGGGGCCAGGCGCCCCAGCCAGGCGCGACACCCCACGGGGTACAGGTTCAGGCGGGCAGCGACGACGGGAGGGGGACCGGCTGGTCGGTCGGGCGCGGCGCCTCGCGGAGTGCAGGTTCAGGCAGGCGGCGAGGGTAGGGGCGGGGCGAGCACCTCACCCGGGCGCGGCGCCTCACGGGGCGGGGGTTCAGGCAGGCGGCGACGGCGGGAGCGGGGCGGCGCCCCGGCGAAGGGGACGGGCCCGCCTGCTCCGGCCCGCCAGGGCGGTCTTATCCCTATATGCCTGGTTTGCGGCGGGGATCGGGCGGGAGTGGGAGCGCCCTGCACACCTCCACAGCACCCCGATTACATCTACCAGCGAGTAGTAAGCCCCGAAGCCCCCATTGCCCCCTCTCCGGTTACCCGGAGTGGCCAAGGCGGGCCCTCCCGGCAGGGCAAAAGCGACATCCCGCCCCCGCCCCTGCCCTCCCCGGGTTCCGGCCCCCTGCACCCCGGCCTTCCCGGCGGCACGAACCCCTTGCCACCGCCCCGATCAAGGCGATTCGGGGCTTCCGGGGGCCGATCCGGGCCGGGATGCGCGCTCGGGAATCACCGGGGTGCTCTCGCGGTGCGCAGGGCGCCCCACCCGGCCTTCACTGTGCGTGTTCGCCCAGGTCAGGGAGGTGCGGCGGTTTCAAGGGCGGCCGGCAACGGTGCCCGGGCGACGCGGGAACGGCGCCCCGCCACCCCGGCCCGCCCCGACCACTCCCGCCCTGCTCTACCGCACCCGACCGACCAGCCGGTCCCCCTCCCGTCTTCGCCGCCCGCCTGAACCCCGACCCCGTGGGGCCCGACACCCGGGCGACCACCCCCGCCCCGCCCCTACCGGCGCCGTCGCCGCCTGTCTGAACCCCCGCCCCGTGAGACGCCGCACCGAACCGACCAGCCGGTCCCCGCCGCCGCCTTCGCCGCTCACTTGAACCTCCACCCCGTGGGGCGCCGCGTCGGGCCGGAGCGCCCGACCCCACCTCGGGTCACTCCGGGTCACCCCGGGTCACTCCAGGCAACTCCGGGCCACTCCGGTTCCCCCGGGTCATTCCGGGCCGCGGATGGACTCCACCATGGTGGTCAGGCGGGCCACCGATTCGGCCAGGTCGCGCACGGCGTCGACGGTGCGCTGGTCGGTGTGGCGGTCGCCGGTGACGATCAGCTCGCGCAGCGGCTCCAGGCCCGCGTTGACCTCGCCGACCTGGCGGGCCAGGCGTGCGCTGAGCGGCTCGGCGTCCACCCCGGCCTCCTCGACCAGCTGGCGCTGGAGCAGCCGGGCCTGGTCCTTGAGCCGCTGCTTGACCTGGAACAGCTCGACGAAGACCTCCACCTTCGAGCGGAGCACCCACGGGTCGAACGGCTTGGTGAGGTAGTCGATCGCGCGAGAGGCGTAGCCGCGGAACACCTGGTGGCGGTCGATGCCGACGCCGGTCAGGAAGATGATCGGCACGTCCCGGGTCTTCTCCCGCTGCTTGATGTGGGTGGCGGTCTCGAAGCCGTCCATGCCCGGCATCATCACGTCCAGCAGGATGACCGCGAAGTCGTCTTCGAGCAGGGCCTTGAGCGCCTCCTCACCGGAGCCGGCCCGCACCAGGTTCTGGTCCAGGGAGGTGAGGATCGCCTCCAGGGCGGTCAGGTTCTCGTCGCGGTCGTCCACGAGGAGGATGTTGGCCTTCTGCGGCACGTCTACTGCTCCTGCTCATCGTCCGGGGCGTGCTGCCCGGAGTCGGGGTCCAGCCATTTCTGAATGACGTTCAGCAGGTGGTCCAGGTCCACCGGCTTGGTCACGTAGTCCGAGGCGCCCGCCTCCAGGCTGCGCTCCCTGTCGCCCTGCATCGCCTTCGCGGTGAGCGAGATGATCGGCAGGCCGGCGTACTGGGGCATCTCCCGGATGGCCCGGGTGGTGGCGTCGCCGTCGAGCTCGGGCATCATGATGTCCATCAGCACCAGGGCGACGTCCTCGTTGGCCTCCAGTTTCTCGATTCCGGTGCGCCCGTTGTCCGCGTAGAGCACCCGCAGCCCGTTCGCCTCCAGGGCGCTGGTCAGCGCGAAGACGTTGCGCACGTCGTCGTCGACGATGAGCACCCGCTTGCCGTGCAGCACCTCGGCGCGGCGCGGGTCGGGCGCCGGTCCGCCCTCGGCCGCCTCCTCGCCCTCGGCGGGCTCGGGCTCGCGGAGCACCGGCACCGCCTCGGCCGCGGCCGGCTCCGCCTCCGGCTCGCCGTCGGTCTGCGGCAGCGGGTCGGCGAACGGGTCGGCCAGGTCGGAGAGGTCCATGTCGGCCAGCGGCTCGATGTCGGACCCGGCCTCCTCCAGGGCGGGCAGGGTGTCGACGGTCTCGTCCATCCGCTCCGCGGTGCCCTCCGGCACCCGGACCGGCAGCAGCAGCATGAAGGTGCTCCCCTCGCCGACGGTGCTGTCCACCCGGATGTCGCCGCCGAGCAGGCGGGCGAAGTTGCGGCTGATGGACAGCCCCAGCCCGGTGCCGCCGAAGCGGCGCGCGGTCCCGCCGTCGCCCTGGTGGAACGCCTCGAAGATGACCTGGAGCTTGTCCGCGGAGATGCCGATCCCGGTGTCGGCCACCGAGAAGGCGATGACCTCCTCGTTCTCCCCGACCAGGTCGAGGTCGGCGTCGTCCAGCGCCCAGGCGGGCCGGATCAGCAGCCGGACCTCCCCGGAGGAGGTGAACTTGACCGCGTTGGACAGCAGGTTGCGCAGGATCTGCTGGAGCCGCTGCTCGTCGGTCCAGAGGAAGTTGGGGATGTCCGGGGAGACCTCCACCGAGAACGCCAGGCCCCGGTCGGTGGTCATCGGCCGGAAGGTCGCCTCCACGTAGTCCACCAGCTGCCCGATGGAGACGTCGGAGGCCTGCACCTCGACCCGGCCCGACTCCACCTTGGCCAGGTCCAGGATCTCGTCGATGAGCTCCAGCAGGTCGCTGCCTGCCTTGTGGATGGTCTGGGCGAACTCCACCTGCTTGGAGGTGAGGTTCTGCTCGGTGTTGTCGGCCAGCAGCCGGGCCAGGATGAGCAGGCTGTTCAGCGGGGTGCGCAGCTCGTGCGACATGTTCGCGAGGAACTCGGACTTGTACTTGGAGGAGACCTGGAGCTGGTGCGCCCGGTCCTCCAGCGAGCGGCGGGCCCGCTCGATCTGCCGGTTCTGCAGCTCGATCGCCCGGTTCTGGCTGGCCAGCTGCCCCGCCTTGCTGTGCAGCTCGGTGTTCTTGCGGCGCAGCTCCTCCTGCTGGCGCTGGAGCTCGTTGGAGCGCTCCTGCAGCGCCGTGGTCAGCTGCCGCGACTGCACCAGCAGGTACTCCGTCTTGGAGTTGGCCAGCACCGTGTTGATCGTGGTGCCCAGCAGGTTGACCAGCTGGCGGAGGAAGTTCAGGTGCACCTCGCGGAACTCGCCGAAGGAGCCGAACTCCACCACGCCCAGCACCCGGCCCTCGGAGACGATCGGCAGCACCGCCAGGGTGAGCGGCGGCGCCGAGCCCAGACCCGACTCCACGGTGACGTAGGTGGCGGGCACGTTCCGGACCAGCTGCTCGCGCTTCTGCGCGATGGCCTCGCCGGCCAGGCCCACCCCGGAGCGGACCCGGCTGCGCCCCTCGTCGGGCTGGAACCCGAAGCCGGCGTAGAACAGGAAGGTGTTCTGCTCCTCGGAGTCCTCCGGCAGGTAGCAGGCGCCGTGCTGGGCGTCGACCAGCGGGGTCACCTCGGTCATGATGAGCCGGGCCAGCTCGTTGAGGTCGCGGTGGCCCTGGATGCGCGCGGAGATGCGGGCGATGTTGGACTTGAGCCAGTCGTCGTCGCGCTGCGCGGCGGTGGTCTCGCGCAGGTTGGCCACCATGACGTTGATGTTGTCGCGCAGCTCCAGCATCTCGCCGCGGACGTCGGTGTGGATCTGCTGGGTGAGGTCGCCCCGGGTGACCGCGGCGGCCACCTCGCCGATCGCGCGGACCTGGGTGGTCAGGTTGCCGGCCAGCTCGTTCACGCTGTCGGTGAGCTGCTTCCAGGTGCCGGAGACGCCGTCGACCTTGGCCTGGCCGCCCAGGCGCCCCTCGTAGCCCACCTCGTGGGCGACCAGGGTGACCTGCTCCGCGAACGCGGACAGCTGGTCCACCATGGTGTTGACCGTGTCCTTGAGCTGGAGCATCTCGCCCTGCACGTCCACGGTGATCTTCTTGGTCAGGTCGCCCTTGGCGACCGCGGTGGTGACCTGGGAGATGTTGCGGACCTGGGTGGTCAGGTTCTGCGACATCGAGTTGACGTTGTCGGTGAGGTCCTTCCACATGCCGGAGACGCCCTTGACCTCGGCGCGGCCGCCCAGCTTGCCCTCGGTGCCCACTTCCCGGGCCACCCGGGTGACCTCGTCGGCGAACGCCGACAGCTGGTCCACCATGGTGTTCACGGTGCCCTTGAGCTCCAGGAACTCGCCCTTGGCGTTGACGGTGACCTTCCTGGTCAGGTCGCCGGCGGCCACCGCCCGGGTCACCTCGGAGATCTGCCGCACCTGGTGGGTCAGGTTGTTGGCCATGGAGTTGACGTTGTCCGTCAGGTCCTTCCACACCCCGGAGACGCCGCGGACGTGCGCCTGGCCGCCCAGGGTCCCCTCGGTGCCCACCTCGCGCGCCACCCGGGTGACCTCGTCGGCGAACGCCGACAGCTGGTCCACCATCGTGTTGACGGTGTCCTTCAGCTGCAGCATCTCGCCCTGGGCGTCGACGGTGATCTTCTTGGTCAGGTCGCCCTTGGCGACCGCGGTGGTCACCTGGGAGATGTTGCGCACCTGGTAGGTGAGGCTGTTGGCCATGGAGTTGACGTTGTCGGTGAGGTCCTTCCAGATCCCCGACACGCCCTTCACGTTGGCGCGGCCGCCCAGCTTGCCCTCCGAGCCGACCTCGCGGGCCACCCGGGTCACCTCGTCCGCGAACGAGTCGAGCTGGTCGACCATGGTGTTCACGGTGTCCTTGAGCTGGAGCATCTCGCCCTGCACGTCGACCTTGACCTTGCGGGTCAGGTCGCCGCGCGCGACCGCCGTGGTGACCTGGGAGATGTCCCGCACCTGGGTGGTCAGGTTGTCGGCCATCGAGTTGACGTTGTTCGTCAGGTCCTTCCAGATGCCGGAGACGCCCTTGACGTTGGCCCGGCCGCCCAGCTTGCCCTCGGTGCCCACCTCGCGGGCGACCCGGGTCACCTCGTCGGCGAACGTGGACAGCTGGTCCACCATCGTGTTCACCGTGTCCTTGAGCTGCAGCATCTCGCCCTGGACGTCCACGGTGACCTTGCGGCTCAGGTCGCCCCGGGAGACGGCGACGGTGACCGTGGAGATGTCGCGGACCTGCGCGGTCAGCCGGGAGGCCATCTGGTTGACCGCCTCGGTGACGTCCAGCCAGGCGCCGGAGACCCCTTCGACCTTGGCCGAGCCGCCCAGCTTGCCCTCGGTGCCGACCTCGCGGGCGACCCGGGTGACCTCCTTGGTGAAGCCGTTCATCTGGTCGGCCATCCGGTTCACCGACGCGGCCAGCCGGCGCAGGTCGCCCTGGAGCTCGCCGTGTCTGCCGGACAGGTCGACCCGCTGGGACAGGTCGCCGCCGGCGACCGCGTCCAGGATCCGGGCGACCGAGGTGACGGGCTCGCTGACCTCGTCGAGGAGGTGGTTGAGGGCGCGCACGCTCTTGCCCCAGGCGCCGCGGGCCGGGCTGACCGAGACCCGCTCGGTCAGCCGCCCCTCGGTGCGGACGACGTCGCCGACCCGCTGCAGCTCGCTGCTGAGCTGCTCGCAGTGGTCCAGAACCTGGTTGAAGACGGTGGCGACCTCGCCGGCCTTGCCGTCCGCCCGCTCGTCCAGGCGGACGCTGAAATCGCCGTCGCGCATGCTGTAGAGGGCGCCGAGAAGCGCGTCCAGCTGCGCTTCGGTGGCCGGCGCCCGGGTGGCCTCGGGCATGGATCCCCTCCTTGGGCTGTCCCCATCGCGCGGCCGCGCCCGCCCCAGGCCCCGGGGGGAGCACCGGAGACCCGTGGCTCGGGGGGTCTCACGGGCCGCGGTGGTTCACGTTATTCGGCCGGGCTGCTCAATACACGGTCGTTCTGCCATCATGACTGCGTTGTCTCCTACTGTGCCCATGTGAGGACCGTTCCGACACCGCGGGTCGGTCAGTAGGCGGATGGGGGTAGGGATGGAGCGGGCGGATACCCTCGGCTGGTGTGCCCGACCGGGTTTCCGGCACCGGGCATCCGGGCCGCCCGAGCCGTCCGCCACCGAAGAGTCCGCCACCGAAGGAAACCGTACGGCTTCACGATGCCACATGATGCGATGAAGGTCGCCAGCAGGGAGTTCCCTCCCGTTCCGGAGTCCGCCGCCGAGGCGCGCGCGTTCGTCCGGGAGACCCTCGACCAGTGGGCGGTGGGGCGCTCCGCCGACGACGTGGTGCTGCTCGTCAGCGAGCTGGCGACCAACGCGGTGATCCACGCCGAGAGCCCGCTGGAGGTCACGGTCCGCCGCTACGCGGGCCAGGTCGAGGTGGTCGTGGCCGACCGGGTCCCGGAGCGGGCCCTGCCCCAGGCCGGCCCGCTGGCGGTGGACACCTCGCCCTCCACCGAGAACGCCCGCAGCGGCGGCCTGGGCCTGGCGCTGGCCGCGGCGATCGCCGCCTCCTGGGGCGTCGCCTACAGCAAAGAGGACAAGGCCGTCTGGTTCCGGGTGCCCGACGACGAGGAGTCCGCGGAGCGGCCGCTGGCCCCGCCGGCCCCGGTGCGCCCGCAGCGCCGCCGCGCGCCCCGGCCGGGCCCGTGGGCCGCGCTGGACGCGGCGCTCTCCGCCCGGCTGGCCCTGCCCGACCTGCTGGACCGCACCGTGGAGTACGCGCGCGCCGCGCTCGGCGGCGACGCCGCCTACATCGCGCTGGCCACCACCGACGAGACCGAGTGGGAGGTGCGCGCCGGGGCCGGCCTGTCCGACGGGGACTGGCGACCGTTCCGCAGCCGCACCGAGGAGACGTTCCCCTCGGCCGCCCCGGCGCCCGGCGCGGTGATCAACGACGACCTGATGATCGCCCGCGCGCACCGCGGCCGGCTCGCCGACACGGGGATGCGCTCCCTGGTCACCGCGCCGCTGATCGTGGAGGGCAGGATCACCGGGCTGATCGGGGTGGCCTCGCGGCGCACCCGGCACTTCGGCGACACGGCCGCGCGCCGGCTGCAGGAGGGCGCGGACCGGATGGCACTGCCGGTGGAGCGCGCCCGGCTGGCCGAGGTGGAGCTGTCCCGGCGGGCGTCGCTGAGCTTCCTCGCCGAGGCCAGCGACCTGCTCACCGGGACGCTGGACGAGCCGCTGACCGCGGCCCTGGCGGCCCAGCTCACCACGTCCCGGCTGGGCGAGTGGTGCGCCGTGCACATCATCAGCGACCTGGGCGTCACCCGGCTGTCGCACGCGGTGCACGCCAACGAGAACTACAACGACGTGCTGCGCACGCTGCTGTCCACGCTGCCGCCGCCCGAGCAGCAGAGCCCGCGGCCGCTGTGGTCGCGCGAGCTGGTGACCGCCGCCGGGCTGACCGACGAGCTCACCCTGGAGCTGGCGGAGAGCTCGGCGATCAGCGTCCCGCTGGTGGCGCACGGCCGCGCCCTGGGCCGGATGACGCTGGGCCGCCAGGCCGGCCGCGACTTCACCCGGGAGGACGTCGACGTCGCCAACGACCTGGCCGGCCGGGTCGCCTCGGCGATGGAGAACGCCCGGCTGTACGCCGGGCAGACCGAGATGAGCGAGGCGCTCCAGCGGAGCCTGCTGCCGGCCAAGGAGAAAGAGCCGAGCATCCCGGGGGTGGACCACGCGGTCTTCTACCGCCCGGCGGACGAGCGGACCGTGGTGGGCGGCGACTTCTACGACGTGTTCGCCACCGACGGCCGCTGGTGCTTCGCCATCGGCGACGTCTGCGGCACCGGCCCGGAGGCGGCGGCCGTCACCGGCCTGGCCCGGCACACCCTGCGCGCGCTGGCCCGGGAGGGCTTCTCCCCGGCGCACATCATGGACCGGCTCAACCTGGCCATCCTGGACGAGAACACCTCGACCCGGTTCCTCACCATGCTCTACGGCGAGATGACCCCGCTCGGCGACCCCGGGGAGGGCATGCGCATCCGGCTGGTCTCCGCGGGCCACCCGCTGCCGATCAAGCTCACCCGCAAGGGCAAGGTCGTCCCGGTCGGCACCTCCCAGCCGCTGCTCGGCGCGTTCGAGGACGTCGACTTCTTCACCGAGACGGTGGAGATCGACTCCGGCGACGTGCTGCTCGCCGTCACCGACGGCGTCACCGAGCGCCGCAACGAGAGCTCCATGCTCGGCGACGAGGGCCTGATGGAGCTCTTCTCCTCCTGCTCGGGCCTGACCGCCCAGGCCGTCATCGGCCGCCTTGACCGCGAACTGGAGGAGTTCGCCCCGGGCGGCCACACCGACGACACGGCGATGCTGGTGCTGCGCTTCCTCTGAGGTGCGGAGCACCCTCAGGGGGGCGGCTCGCGCCCGCTCACGCCGTGCGGCGCTCGGCGTGCTCCGCGACGAAGGCGAGCAGCGCCGAGACGGGCACCGCCGTTCCGCCGAGCTCCATGCCGGCCACCGCGCGTTCCTCCACCCATTCCCGTATGAGCTGCGTGGGCTTGACGCCGCGCTCCGCCGCCTGGTCGCGCACCGCGTCCATGACCGGCTTGGGCAGCCGCAGCGACGTCACGACCATGGGCTCGACGGCCGCCGAGTCGTCCCGCTCGGCCCGCTCGATCGCCGCCGACTGGTCTTCGGTCTCGAACCGCTCAGCGAGGCGTTCCAGTTCTTCCCTGTCCTTCGCCATTCACTTCGCCTTCTTCCGATAGGTCTTCCGTTCCGCGAGGGTCATGTCCCGCGCGGTCACCACGAACACCTCGCCCCGGCCCCGATCCGCGACGAGCACCGCCAGGTAGCGCCCCTCCCCCGTCCGCCCGAACACCGCCCGGGTCGAATCCCTCCGCCATTCGACCCAGCGCGGCGGATGGAAGAGGACGTCCTCCACCTCTTGCGGCAGCACCCCGTGCCGGCCGATGTGCTCTTCGGATGCATCGCTCCACTGAACCGCCCTGAACATGACCCAGAACGTATTACAAAAAGCATACGCACGGTTCCGGTTTCCCGGAAGAGGACACGCCTCTCACAGCCAGCCCATCTCCCGGGCCTTGCGGATGGCGCCCAGGCGGTTGGCGGCTCCGGTCTTGGCGATGGCGGCGGAGAGGTGGTTGCGCACGGTGCCGCGGGCCAGGTGGAGGGTGCGGGCGATGTCGGTGACGGTGCCGCCGTCGGCCGCCGCGCGCAGGGTGTCGGCCTCGCGCGGGGTGAGCGGGCTGCCCCCGGCCATCATGGCGGTGGCGGCCAGGCCGGAGTCGATGCTCAGGCCGCCGGCGTGCACCTTGCGGACGGCCTCGGCCAGCTCTTCGACCGGGGCGTCCTTGGCGATGAAGCCGCGGGCCCCTGCGTCCAGAGCGCGGCGCAGGTAGCCGGGGCGGCCGAAGCTGGTCAGCACCAGCACCCCGCAACCCGGGGCGGCGGCCAGGGTCGCGGCGATGGCCTCCAGGCCGGTGGCGCCGGGCATCTCGATGTCCAGCACGGCGATGTCCGCGCCGTGCCCGGCCACCGCCGCGGCGACCTCGTCGCCCCGCCCCACCTGGGCGACGACCTCCAGGTCGCCTTCGAGGCCGAGCAGGGCGGCGACCGCCCCGCGCACCAGGTGCTCGTCGTCGGCGAGCACGATCCGGATCATGCGGCGGTCCCCTCCCGTTCGTCGATCGCGGGCGGCGCCGGCGCCCGCCCCGGTTCCGCGGCCGGCAGTACGGCGCGGACCCGGTAGCCGCCGGCCCCGTCCGGACCGGCGGTCAGCGTGCCGCCGACCGCGGCGGCGCGCTCCCTCATCCCGGCCAGGCCGCTCCCCTCGGCGGGCCCTCCGGGGCCGGCGCGGCCGGGCACGCCGTCGTTGGCGACCTCGACCTCCACCGCCTCCGGGAGGCGGCGGACCGCCGCGGAGAAGCGGCGCGGCCGGGCGTGCCGGATGGCGTTGGTCCCCGCCTCCCGGACCAGCCAGGCGGCCACCCCGCTCAGCCCGGCCGGCACGCCGCCGTCCACCCGCAGGTCGCAGCGGGCGCCGACGGCGGACAGCACGTCGCCGACGCTGCGCACCTCGGCCTCCAGGTCGGCCTCCCTGTACCCGGCGACGGCGGCGCGCACCTCGCCCAGGGCCTCCCGGGCGGCCTGCTGCACGCCGCGCATCTCCGCCGAGGCCGCCTCCGGGTCCCGCCCGGTCAGCCGGGCGGCGAGCTGGCTGCGCACCGCGATCCCGGACAGGCTGTGCCCGAGCAGGTCGTGGATGTCCCGGGCGATCCGCGCCCGCTCCTCGCTCGCGGCGAGCCGGGCCCGCAGCTCGCGCCCGGCGACCGCCTCGCCGATCAGGTCCAGCAGCCAGAGCAGGCAGCGGTCGGCGTAGTAGACGAACGCCCCGGTGAGCACCGGGTAGAGGCCCATGAACACCGCGGTCCCCAGCGCGAGCGGCCATTCGGGGCCGGTCAGCGCGGCCGGGCCGAACAGCACCGGGAGGAGGAGGGCGGCGGCGAGGACGCGCCGCCTCGGTTCGGCCAGGGCGCACCCGGCCCACCAGACTCCGGCGATCATCATCGTCCACATCTGCACCCCGGCGGCGGCGGCCATCGCGGCCAGCACCGCGTAGGAGCCCCAGAACAGCGGGGGGCCGCTCGGCCTGATCCCGACCCGGTCGGCGGCCATCAGCAGCAGGCACCCGGTCAGCGGCAGGGCGAGCAGGGCCGCCGCGATCAGCCGCGGCCGCCCGACGCCAGAGATGTCGGACATCTCGGTCAGGCCGTTCGCGGCGAGCAGCACGACGAGCCCCGAGGTCCCGCCGGCGTACAGCCCCAGCACGATCTTCCTGGCCTGGCGGAGCCCCTGCTCGTCCAGTGTCGGTCCGCGCACGTCCCCCCCCTCTCCCGGCCCGCCCCGGCGGCGGTGCCCGCCCCATCCTCGCCGAGGCCGGGCGGCCCGGGGAACCCGCGCCCGTCATCGGAATCCCCTGCGAAACTCACCGCCGCCGGCATGACAAACGGCCCAGTGAATTCCCATTCCCGGATCGCTATGTTCGAGGCACCGCCGGATTCCCTTTCGCGGCCGGCGCGGATCCGTTCCCTTTTCCCGATCTGCCCTGGGAGGCGGCGTGCCCGATGCCGAAGAAGTGATATCCGCCCGCGAACTGAGAAAGGAGTTCCGCGGAACGCCCGCCGTCGACGGCGTCTCGTTCTCCGTCCGCCGGGGCCGGATCACCGGATTCCTCGGCCCGAACGGCGCGGGGAAATCGACGACGCTGCGCATGCTGTTCGGACTGACCCGGCCGACCTCCGGGCGGGCCGAGGTGTTCGGGCGGAGCTACGCCGACCTTCCCTCCCCGGCCCGCTCGGTGGGGGCGGTCCTGGACGAGCGGGCCTTCCCGCCCGGCCGCACCGGCCGGAACCACCTGCGCTGCTACGCCGGACCGGCGGGGGCCGGCCCGGAGCGGATCGCGGAGGTGCTGGAACTGGTCGGGCTGACCGGCGCGGCGGACCGGCCCACCCGGGGCTACTCGCTCGGCATGCGGCAGCGGCTCTCCCTGGCCACCGCCCTGCTCGGCGGGCCGGAGCTGCTGGTCCTCGACGAGCCCGCCAACGGGCTGGACCCGGACGGCATCCGGTGGCTCCGCGAGTTCCTCCGGGACTTCGCGGACGGCGGCGGCACCGTGCTGGTCTCCAGCCACCTGCTGGCCGAGATGGAGCGGACCGTGGACGACGTGGTGCTGCTGGACCGGGGCCGGGTGGTGCACGCCGGCCCGCTCGACGCCCTGCTCCGCGCCCCCGCCGCCGTCCCCGCCGGGGGCGCCCCGGAGCCGCGGACCCTGGAGTCGGCGTTCCTGGAGCTGACCCGGACCGGCGACACCCGACCCGCCCGAGGAGGCCTGCAGTGACCGTCCAGATCCGCTCCGAGCTGCTGAAGCTCACCACCGCGAAGAGCACCTGGCTGCTCCTGGCCGGCCTGGCCGCGGTCAGCGCGCTGCTGGTCGGCGCCCTGGCGCAGCTCTGGCTGGGCCTCGGCTCCGCCCCGGACTCGGCCGCCGACACGGTGGTGCTCTACAAGGCCCCGCTCGCGCTGGGCTACCTGTTCCCGCTGGTCATCGGGATCGTCCTGGTCACCCACGAGTACCGGTCCGGCAGCATCGCCCAGACGCTGCTCGCCGAGCCCCGCCGGAGCACCGTCTACCTGGCGAAGCTCGCCGTGGGCAGCGGTGCGGCGGCGGTCTGCGCGGTGACCGCGGTCGGCGCGGGCACCGCGGCGGTCGCCGCCGTGCTCGCCGCGAACGGCCTCCCGACCGCGCTGGGCTCCCCCGAGGTGGCCGCGTCCCTGTCGGGCCTGGCCGCCGCCCTGCTGCTGTGGGGGCCGATCGGGGTGGGCACCGGCGCCGCCCTGCGCAGCACGGCGGCCGCCGTCGCCGCGGCCTTCATCGTCACCATGCTCCTGGAGTACCTGGCGTTCCCGCTGCTCACCCTGGCGGGCCGCGCCGACCTCGCGCTCTACCTGCCCAGTGCCGCGAGCGACGCCGCAGCCGGGGGCGCCGGAGGCGGGCACCGGCTCCTCGGCCTGCTGGTGCTGGCCTGCTACGCGGCCGCCCTCACCGCCGCGGGCGCCTGGCGCTTCGCCCGCCACCAGGGCTGAGACCGCCTCCCCCAGGGCGATGATCTCGACGTTGCGGCCCCGCCCCGGTGCGCCGACGGGGCCGGAGCGTCGAGATCATCGCGGAAGGGCTGGACGGGGCTGCCGGGTCACAGCCAGCCCATCTCCTGGGCCTTGCGGATGGCGCCCAGCCGGTTGCCGGCCCCGGTCTTGGTGATCGAGGAGGAGAGGTAGTTGCGCACCGTCCCCTCGGTGAGGTGGATGCGGCGGGCGATCTCGGAGACCGGCAGGCCGTCGGCGGCCGCCTTGAGCACTTCCGCCTCGCGCGGGGTCAGCGGGTTGTCCCCGCTGGTCATGGCGGCCGCGGCGAGCTCGGTGTCGATGTAGCGGCCACCGGCGTGCACCTTGCGCACGGCGCCGGCCAGCTCGTCCACCGGGGCGTCCTTGGCGAGGAAGCCGCGGGCCCCGGCGTCCAGCGCCCGGCGCAGGTAGCCGGGGCGGCCGAAGCTGGTCAGCACCAGCACCCCGCAGCCGGGGGCGCTCTCCTTCAGCCGGGCGGCGACCTCCAGGCCGGTGGCGCCGGGCATCTCGATGTCGAGGACGGCGATGTCCGCGCCGTGCTCGGCCACCGCCGCCTCCACCTCGTCGCCCCGGCCGACCTCGGCGACGACGTCGAGGTCCTCTTCGAGGCCGAGCAGGGCGGCGATGGCCCCCCTGACGAGGTGCTCGTCGTCGGCCAGCACGATGCGGATCACGTGTTCGCTCCTCATTGCTCTTCGGGTTCGGTGGGGGCGCCCCGGCGTGCGGGCAGCACGGCGCGGAGCAGGAAGCCGTCGGCGCCGCTGGGCGCGGCCGACAGGGTGCCGCCGGCCGCGGCGACCCGCTCGGCCAGCCCGGTGATGCCGTTGCCGGGGGCCGCGCCCGCGGCCCCGGCCGCCCCGTCGTTGTACACCTCCGCGACGACCGCGCCGCCGTCGCGGCGGAGCGCGATCCGGCACCGGGTCGCGGTGCTGTGCCGGATGACGTTGGTGCCCGCCTCGCGGATCAGCCAGGCCACCAGGTCGCGCAGGTCCTCCGGGACGTCCTCGGGGGAGCCGGAGACCTCGCAGTCGGCGCCGGAGGCGCGGAGCACCCCGCGCACCCCGGCCAGCTCCTCGGCCAGGTCGACGCTGCGGTACCCGCTGACCGCGGCGCGCACCTCGCGCAGCGCCTCCCGGGCGGCCTCCTGCACCCCGGCCATCTCCGCCTCGGCCCGGTCCGGGGCGCGCCGCACCAGGCGCCCGGCCAGCTCGCTCTTGACCGCGATCCCGGACAGGCTGTGCCCGAGCAGGTCGTGCATGTCCCGGGCGAAGCGCAGCCGCTCCTCGCTCACCGCCAGCCGGGCGCGGGCCTCCCGCCCGGCGATGGCCTCCCGGGCGATCTCCAGCAGCTGCAGCATGCCCAGGTCGATCAGGCGGAAGATGGCGCAGATCAGCACGGCGAACCCGGCGATGACGGCGAACTGGACCGGGTCGAACAGGTCGAGCAGCAGCGCGTGCACCACCGGCAGCGCCACCAGCAGCGGCGTGGTGAGCAGCACGTGCCGCCGGGGCGGGACCACCGAGACCGCGGCCCACCAGGTGCCCAGGGCGATCGCGGTGTTCAGGTTCGGGCCGAGCAGGAACAGCAGGACGAGCGCCAGCGCGTTGCCGGACCAGACTAGGGCGGTGCGGTGCCGCGCGGAGCCGGCGACCCGGAGCCGAAGCAGCAGCGCCGCGACGGCGGCCAGCGCCACCGAGAGCGGCAGCGCGGCGGCCAGCACCGCGAACAGGCCCGGGATCTCCCGCATGGAGCCGTCCAGGTGCAGCGTCCAGGCCAGGGCCACGGTCCACAGCGGGATCTGCAGCACCATCACGGCGAGCGCGCCGTAGGCGCTGCGCCGGGCCGAGGCGAGCCCGCGGTCGGTCAGCGCGCCGGCCGCCTCCGCCGACTCCGCGGGGGCGGTACCGGGGCCGTGCCCGGCGGCGGGCGGTTCCGCGCCCGCGGGGCCCGCGCCCGTGCCTGCGCCTTCTTCCGTCCGGTCGGATACGGCCCCGGTCCGGCCGGAGGCCGGGCGCCGCGCGCCGGCCGCACCACCGCTCATCCGGCCTCCTCCCGAGTCTCCTCGGCCGGCCGCGCACCCTCCGCCCCGGTGGCGGGGCCGGACGCCCCCGGGGCGATCCGCTCCCGGTCGCCGCCGGAGGCCACCGGCAGCACGGCGCGGAGCAGGAAGCCGTCGGCGCCGCTGCGGCTGGCGGACAGCGAGCCGCCGACCGCCGCGACCCGCTCGGCCAGCCCGGTGACGCCGTTGCCGCGCTCCGGATCCGGGCCGGCCGCCACCCCGTCGTTGTACACCTCGACCGTGACGGTGCGCTCGCTGCGGCGGAGCGTGATGTCGCAGCGCCTGGCGGCGCTGTGCCGCACCACGTTGGTACCGGCCTCGCGCACCACCCATGCGGCCAGGGTGCGCAGCTCGGCCGGGACCTCCTCGGTGCGGCCGGAGACCTCGCAGCGCGCGCCGGCCGCCACCAGCACCCCGCGCACGTTGCCCAGCTCCTCGGCCAGGTCGATCTGCCGGTAGCCGCTGACCGCCATCCGCACCTCGCGCAGCGCCTCCCGGGCCGAGCCCTGCACCTGCCGCATCTCCTCGGCGGCCCGCGCCGGGTCGCGCTCGGCCAGCCGGGCGGCCAGCTCGCTCTTGACCGCGATCCCGGACAGGCTGTGCCCGAGCAGGTCGTGCATGTCCCGGGCGAACCGGAGCCGCTCCTCGCTCACCGCCAGCCGGGTCTGCGCCTCCCGCCCGGCCAGGGCGTCCTTGGCCAGGTCCCACAGCCACATGCAGCTGACGTTGCCGAACAGCACGATCAGGCCCCACGCCACGCTCGCCGTGAAGACCAGCAGCACCTCGCCCCACGGCGGGTCCGGGACGAACGCGGCGACGGCCCAGGGCAGCACCAGCAGGACCAGCGTCCCGGCGGCCGTCCACCGCCGCTTGCCGGTGATGGCGGCGACCGACCACCACACCGCGGCGATCAGCATGGTCCAGCCGAACACCCCGACGAGCAGGATGATCAGCACGGTGAGCGCGAACGACCCCCAGTACGGCCAGGGGCGGTCCCGCCTGCCGTGGCGCACCCGGTCGATGAGCATCCAGGAGAGCAGCACCGACAGCGCAACGGAGACCACGACGCCCGCGACGCCCAGCCAGAACGCCGCCCCCCTGGGGGCGTCGGTGATGGTGATGAGCAGTGTCACCGCGTAGAAGGGGATCTGCAGGCTGACGAAGAGCAGCATGCCGATCACCGTCCACCCGGCCACCCGCAGCCGGCGGTCGAAGTGGCCTCTGCCGCCGGCCGGCTCCGCGGCCCCGCGCTCGCTCGTCATGCCCCGATCCTTCCCTGTCCGCTCCCCGGACGCCAACGCGCGGGGGCCGGCCCGTCCTGCCGACCCCCGCGAGACGCCGCCGGGGAGGAGCGCCCGCCTCCCCGGCGGAGCCGGTTCACCCGCCCTGGCGCGGGTCCCACCGGAAGAACCGGAGGAGGTAGACGGCGATCCCGGTCCAGGCCGCCATGACCGCCAGCGCGGGCAGCGACGCCGCCCACAGGCCGAGCCCGGTGGCCGCCTCGGCCTGCGCCGCGCCGGAGAACAGGTCCTGGCCGAAGTAGGCGCTGCGGGCCAGGTCGACGGCGGGCAGGAAGGGCAGCAGCGACAGCCCGGTGCGCACACCGTCCGGCAGGAAGTCCACCGGGAACATCGCGCCGCTGAGCAGGAGCATCCCCAGGAACGGCACCATGGAGATCATCTGCGCGCTCTCCGCGTTCCGCGCCAGGTTGGTGAAGACCGCGCCGAACAGGCACATCTGCACGCTGCACAGGGCGATCCCGAGGACCAGCAGCAGCGGGTCGGCGGGGGTCTCGCCGAATCTGCCGATCAGCACCGCGGCGACCACCGCGCACAGCACCGCGACCACCGCGGAGACCGCCAGCGTCGTCGCGCCGAACAGGGCGGTCGGCGGCACGCCGGCCACCCGGTACCGCTTGAGCAGCATGCTCTCCCGGCGGGCCGCGTACACGTTGGGCATGTGCATGATGCCCAGGGTCATCGGGGTGAGGACGAACACCGCCGCGGTGTAGAACGCGCCCGTGTCGATCCCGGCCTCGTTGTTCTGGCCGCCCAGGGTCAGCGCGGGGAACAGCAGGAACAGCGGGACGGCGGCGATGTAGGCGGCCATCCGGTAGCGGTAGAACAGCAGCAGCTCGACCCGGGTCATCCGGAGCATCTGCCGCCGGACCGGAACGGGGCGGCGGGGCGCGCCGGGGCGCCCGGGAGCGCGCTCTCCGGTGGAGGCCGGGGTACTGAGGGCCATGTCTGCGTCTCTCCTCATCGCGGGCGGGGCGGTACGGGGCGGGGCGGGGCGGTATGGGGTGCGGCGGTATGGGGGCGGCGGTCAGTCGGCGACCAGGTCGTGGGCGCCGTCGGCGATGCCGAGGAAGACGTCCTCCAGCGACGCCGGGCGCATCTCCAGCCGGGCCAGGCCGGTGCCGCGGGCCCCGGCCCAGTCGGTCAGCGCCTCCGCGGCGCGGTGCGCGCGCAGCTCGGTGTCGGCGCCGCGCACGGTGTAGACCGCCCAGGCCCGCTCGCCGCGGAGCTCCACCTCGGCGGTGGATCCGGGCAGCTCCGGCAGGTCGTCCGAGCGGACCCCGTCGGGCAGCAGGAACGCGATCCGGTCGCCCCGCTCGGCGACGACCTCGTGCAGCGTCCCGGCGGCCCGCACCTCGCCCCGGTGCATGATGGCCAGCCGGTCGGCGAGCCGCTCGGCCTCCTCCAGGTAGTGCGTGGTGAGCAGCACCGCGGTGCCGGCGCGCACCGTCGCGGCGATGATCTCCCAGGTGGAGCGGCGCGCCTCCGGGTCCATCCCGGTGGTGGGCTCGTCCAGGAAGAGCACCTCGGGGCGGGAGAGCAGCGCGGTGCCGAGGTCGAGGCGGCGCTTCTGCCCGCCGGACAGCTGCCGGACCGCCACCCCGGCCTTGTCGGTGAGGCCGACCAGCTCCAGGACCTCGTCCAGCTCCATCGGGTCGGAGCTGAGGTCGCGGGCGAGGTCGACGGTCTCGGCGACGGTGAGCTCCGGGAAGTGCCCGGAGTGCTGGAGCACCGCGTCCACCCGCTCGCGCAGCTCCGCGGGCTGGCCGTAGGGGTCGGTGCCGAAAACCCGCACCTGCCCGCCGGTGGGCCGGCGGAACCCCTCCAGGGTCTCGATGGTCGTCGTCTTCCCGGCCCCGTTGGTGCCGAGCAGCGCGAACAGCTCCCCCGGCGCGACCTCGAAGGAGATCCCCCGGACCGCCTCGAAGTCGCCGTAGGCCTGCCGCAGGTCCCGGACACTGATCGCGGCCTCGCCGCTGCGCTCTCCCGTGCTCATGCCCCTACTCTCCCGCCGGTGCCCCCGCCCGAGGTAGAGCACGGTGTCACCGCCCGGCCGTGACGACCGCCGCCTCCGGCCCATGACACTTGTCATCTCCCGGCCGCCCCGACCGGTCCCGCCGCCCTCCCGGGAGAGGGGACCGCCCGCCCCGGAGCGGTCCCGCCGTCCGCCCCGGACGGGGGCGCGGTCCGCGTCGCCGCCGCCGTGCACGCGGACGCTTCGGCCCGCACCGAACCGTCCGCCCCCTACCGTGCAGGCCATGACCGCACACACCTGCACGGCGCCCACGCTCCCGGCGGCACCCGCCGAACGGGGACACCGCACCCGTACCGAAGAAGCCGCCGCACCGGCCGCACCCGCCGGTCCCCCGCCGAAGGGGGCGCGCCGATGAGCGGGCGGGAGGCGTACCGGAACATCGGGACCGTCCTCGCGGACCGGCCGGGGGCACTGGCCGAGTTCGGCCGGATCCTCGGGGCCGCCGGGGTCGGCCTCGAAGGCGGCGGCGTGTTCACCCACGGCGGCCGGGCGGTGGCGAACTTCCTCGTCGACGACGCGGACCTGGCCAGGGCCGAACTGGAGCGGCACGGCATCGGGCCGGTGTCCGTCGACGACGTGGTCGCGCTCCGGCTCGACCAGGAGGCCCCGGGGCAGCTCGGCGCCTTCGCCCACCGCCTCGGCGAGGCCGGTATCGACGTCCTCGTGCAGTACAGCGACCACGACCACCGGCTCATCCTGGTCGTGCGCCCGGAGCAGTACGACGAATGCCGCCGGATCGCGGCCCGCTGGGACACCGAACGCGAAGCACGGAGGCCCTGAGGCGCCCGGCTCCCCTCCGCTCCGGAAGGACCGGCCCCGGTGGGGCCGGGCGGGGACCGGGGACGGGCCCGCCGGATGCATCGGCCGGCACATCCGCGACACGGTGGAGGCCGACAGGTCGGCCGCCCGTTCCCCTCCGTCCTGTTCGCCGGGTGGCGGGGCCGCCCCTCGGGATCCCGGCCGGAGGCCGCCCTGTCCGTCCGGCGATGAGGCAGAGCCGCGCCACGAGGGGACCGGCCGAATGCGGGCGGGATGCGAGCGGCGCCCCGACGTCCGCTGAGGTCGTTGCCGGAAGGAAGGCGGTGGGCGTCCCCGCACCACCCCGAGCGCAGGCGACGGCACAGGGGCTACGGCCGGCGCTCCTCCTCGGCCGGTTCCCCGTCCCGGCCCTCGCGGAAGGCGGCGGTGAAGCCGGCGCCGCCGAGGGCGGTGCGGATCCGGGCCTCGATCCGGTCCGTGTCGAAGCGCTCCGCGGCGGGGAGCGGGGCTCCGGCCGAGGAGCGCAGGGCGGCGGCCCGGCCGAGCAGGCGGGCCGCGCGGAGCGGGCGGCCGGCCAGCGAGTGCGCCCCGGCCAGGCCCTCCAGTGCCAGGGCGACCGCGCGCGGGTCGCCGGTGGAGCGCGCCGCGGCGAGCCCGTCCGTGTGCAGGGCCAGCGCCCTGTCGGCGTCGCCGCGCTGCTCGGCGATGAAACCGAGCTCGGCCGAGATGAACGCCAGCCCGATCCGGCCGTCCTCCTCGCGGTTCCGGTCCAGGGAGCCGAGCACGTGCCGCTCGGCCTCGTCCAGCCGGCCGGCCCGGCGGGCGACCAGCCCCAGTCCGGCCTCGGCGAACTGGCGGCCGGACTCGTCGGAGTGGTCGGCGGCCACCTCCAGGGCCCGCTCGTGCAGCTCGGCGGCGCGCTCCAGGTCGCCCGCGAGCAGCGCGAGCCGCCCCAGGCCGGAGAGCTTGAGCGACACCTGGCTCCACATCCCCAGTTCCTCGGCGATCTTCAGGCCGTCCCGGTGCACCTGCTCGGCCCCGGCGTGGTCACCGGTGATCTCCGCGACCTGGCCGAGCACGTCGGAGGCCTGCAGAACCCCCCAGCGGTCGCCGAGCGCGCCGAACAGCTCCGCCGCACGGGTCGCGGCGGTCCGCGCCGCGGCCAGGTCGGCCCGGATCAGCGCGTCCAGGGCCAGGACCGACGACGCGGCGGCGGTCCCCCACCGGTCGCCCCGCCGCTCGCAGCCGGCCAGCAGATCCCGGGTCCGCCGCTCCGCCTCGGCCAGGTCGCCCAGGCCCCACTCGGCGAAGGCGAGGAAGCACTCCACCCGCGCCCGCCGCACCGGGTCGGCCACGCCTTCGGCCCGCCACCGCTCCGCACGCCGAGGCTCCGAGCCCCCCGTTCCGGCTGCGGCAGAGTCCCCCGCCGCCCGAAGCGGTTCCGCCTCCTCCGGGAAGGGGGCCGTGCCGCGGTCGGCCGCCGCGGCCTCGCCGGGAGAGGGCGCGGTGCCGCTCCGCGGCTCCGGGCGCTCCTCCTCGGTCCGGCCGCCCAGGGTGTACAGGCCGGCCAGCCAGGCGCGGGCCTCGGACCGGGCGGAGGCGGAGCCCCCCGGGACGCCGAGCGCCGCGGTGAGATGCCGGGCCGCTTCGGTGCTGCGGCCGCGCAGGTGGCAGGGCCAGGCGGCGGCATTGGCCAAGCGCAGCGCCAGCTCGGCGTCGGCGGCGCCGACCGCGTGGTCGAGCGCGGCCCGCAGGTCGGGGGCGGCCGCTTCGGCCCGCTCCAGCCAGGCGCACTGCTCCCGACCGCGGACACCGTCCTCTGCACGTCCGGCCAGGTCGGCGTGGTAGAGGGCGTGCCGGCGGCGCGCCTCCTCCGTCTCCCCCGCCTCGGCGAGCCGGTCCCGCGCGTAGGCCGCCACCGACTCCAGCAGCCGGTAGCGGGTGCCGACCGGGGTGTGCGCGGGCACCGCCAGGGACCGGTCGACCAGCAGGGCCAGCAGGTCGAGGACGTCGGCCCGGTCGACGCCGCCGCCTGAGCAGACCTCCTCGGCCGCCTCCAGGGTGCAGCCGTCCGGGTGCACCGAGAGGCGGCGGAGCACGGCGCGCTCCGGCCCGGTGAGCAGGTCCCAGCTCCAGTCGATGGCGGCGCGCAGCGTGCGCTGCCGCTCCGGGGCGGCGCGGGATCCCGAGGTCAGCAGCCGGAACCGGTCGTCGAGCCGGTCGGCGATCTCGCTCGGGGCCATCGCGCGGACCCGGGTCGCCGCCAGTTCCAGGGCCAGCGGGATGCCGTCCAGCCGCCGGCAGATCCGGGCGACCGGCCCGGCATCGGCGGCGGTCAGCGTGTAGCCGGGGGCCGCGGCGGACGCCCGCGCCTCGAAGAACCGGGCCGCGGCGGCCTGGCGGAGCACGCCGAGGTCGCGGTCGGCTCCGGCGGCCGGAAGCCCGAGCGGCGCCACCGGGCGCACCCGCTCCCCGGAGACCCGGAGGGGTTCCCGGCCGGTCGCCAGGATGTGCAGCTCCGGTGCGGCCGCCAGCAGCCGGGCGGCCAGGCCCGCGACGGCGTCCACCAGGTGTTCGCAGTTGTCCAGCACGAGCAGGGCGCGGCGGTGCGCCAGCGCCTCGGCGATCGGGGCGGCCGGGTCGGCACCGGTGTCGCGCAGCCCGAGCACGGCGGCGGTCCGCTCCGCCGGATCGCCGCCGGGGGCGACCGGTGCGAGTTCGACCAGGTGGACGCCGCCGGGGAAGTCCGCGGCCGCTTCGGCGGCGGTCTCGACCGACAGCCGCGTCTTCCCGACCCCGCCGGGACCGGTGAGGGTGACCAGCCGCTCCGTGGCCAGCAGCGCCCGGACCCGGGCGACCTCCCCGGCCCGCCCGATGAACGGACCGATCGGTGCGGGCAGCCCGCTTCGCGGCACCGCCGGCGGCGGACCGCTCACCCCGGCACCGGCCCCCGGCCCCACCGGGGCGGACGGCGGGGCGCCTGCGGGCCCGGGAGCGGAGGCGGCCACGGCCGCCCGGCCCGGCGCCGGGACGCCGCCGGCACGGACACCGGTACCGGGGTCCGCCGTGGCGGAAGCGGTGATCGGACCGTCCGCCGCAGCGCCCGCGCGGAGGCCGCTGCGCCCCGGACCGTCCGGAGCCGGCAGCGGAGCGCCCGGGTCTGCACCGGCCGGCGGTTCCTCCGCCATGGGCGGCGAGGAGCCGTCGGAAGCGCGGGCCTGCGGCGGAACGCCCGCAGGGCCTGCGGCGGGCGCATCCGAGTCGTTCGGAGCCGGGGTGGTCGGGGTCTCTGCTTCTGCGGCGGGGGTTGCCGGGCCGGACGGCAGGTCTGTCAGAGGTGTTGCGGGGGCCTCTCCTTCCCTCCGGGCGGGTTCCGGGGGCGGGGCGGTTCCGGGGGCTGCGGCCGGTGTGCCCGGTCCGGTCGGGGCCGCCGGGCGGGGGGCCTCCCGGTCGGTGGGCGCTCGGGGCGGCGGAGCCAGGGACGGGGACTGCTCCAGGACGGCCTGGTGCAGGGCGGCCAGGTCGGGGCCGGGGTCGAGGCCGAGGTCGTCGGCGAGGCGGGTGCGCAGGTCCTCATAGGAGGCGAGGGCCTCGGTCTGGCGGCCGGAGCGGTACAGGGCGCGGATGTGCGCGGCGCGCAGCCGCTCCCGGAAGGGGTGCAGGCGGACCGGGTCGGCGAGGTCCGCGGCGAGGTCGGCGTGGTCGCCGAGTTCGAGCCGGGCCTCCGCCTGCTCCTCCAGCGCGATGATCCGGCGCTCCTCCAGCCGTGCGGCGGCCGCCGGGGCGAAGGGTTCGTCGGCGAAGTCCGCCAGCGCGGGCCCGCGCCACAGCGCGAGGGCGTCGGTGAGCAGCGCGGCCCGCCGCCCGGGGCCCTCTTCCTCGCGGGCCTGCCTGGTCAGGGCGGTGAAGCGGTCGGCGTCCAGGCGGTCCGGGGCGATATCGGCCAGGTAGCCGGGCGGGCTGCGGCGGATCAGGGCGCGGCCGCCGGGGGCGCCGCGCTCCAGCGCGCGGCGCAGGTCGGAGATCCGGGCCTGGAGCACCCCGGCGGGGTCGGCCGGCGGTGAATCGCCCCAGACGTCCTCGACCAGCCGGTCCGCGGAGACCGTGCGGCCGCGGTCGAGCAGGAGGACGGCGAGCAGCGTCCGGACCCTGGTCCCGGGGACGGGCACCAGGGCCCCGTCGCCGTCGCGGACCTCCAGCGGCCCCAGGATTCCGAACCTCACCCGCCAAAGGTAGCCCGCCCCGGATCCTCCGGTCGCCGCCCGGCCGGTCGAGTGCGGCACCCCGCAGAGCGAAGGCTCAGGCGGGCGGCGACGGCAGCGGCAGGGGCGGAGCGGGGGTGGTCGCCCGAGCGCGGCACCCCACAGGGCGGGGGCTCAAGCAGGCAGCGACGGCGGCAGCGAGGACCGGCCGGTCGGTCCGGCGCGGCACCCCACAGGGCGGAGGTTCAAGCCGGCGGCGAAGGCAGGCAGGGGCACCGGCCGGTCGGTCGGGTGCGGCAGAGCGGGTGGGGCCGGTCGGAGTGAGCCGGGGCGGGCCGGGGCGGCGGGTTCGCCGTTCCCGCGTCGCCCCGGCGGCGTGGCCGGCCGCCCGTGAAACCGCTCCTCCTCCCTGACCTGGGCGAATACGTAGGGTGATGGTGGGGTGGGGCGCCCTGCGCACCGCGAGAGCACCTCGGTGATTCCTGGGCGCGCACCCTGGGCCGGATCAGCCCTCTGAGGGCCCGAATCGCCCCGGTTGGGCCGTTGATCAGGGGGTCGAGCGGCCCGCAAGGCCGCAAGGCAGGGGGCCGGAACCCGGGAAGGGCAGGGGCGGGGGCGGGATGTCGCTTTTGCCCTGCCGGGAGGGCCCGCTTTGGCCACTCTGGGTGATCGGGGAGGGGGTGGTGGGGGCTGGGGGGCTTACTACTCGCTGGTAGATGTAATCGGGGTGCTCTCGCGGTGCGCAGGCCGCCCCCCGCGCCCGCTTGTTCCCCGCCGCGAACCCGGCATAGGGGATAAGGCCACCCCCGGCGGGAGCATGCGCCGGGCCTGGCCGGTGAACGCGGCGCCCCGCCCGGGCGAGGCGCCCGACCCCGCCCCTACCTTCGCCGTCGCCGCCTGCTTGAACCTGCACCCCGCGACCCGCCGCACCGGACCGACCGGCCGGTCCCCCTCCCGCCCTCGCCGCCCGCTTGAACCTTCATTCTGCGGGGTGCCGCGCTCGGGTGAGGCGCCCGACCCCGCCCCTACCGCTGCCGTCGCCGCCCGCTTGAAGCTGCACCCCGTGAGGCGCCGCACCCGGGCGACCGCCTTCGCCCCGGCCCTACCGCTGCCGTCGCCGCCTGCTTGAAGCTGCACCCCGTGAGGCGCCGCACCCGACCGACCGGCCGGTCCCCCTCCCGCCCTCGCCGCCCGTCTTGACCTTCGCTCCGTGGGGCGCCGCGCCGGACCGACCGGCCGCCCCCCTGCCTTCCCCTCCCTCCCCTCCCTCCCCTCCCTCTCCCCCTCCTCTCCTCTGGTGTGCGGTGTTGCGGCGGGCGCTGGAAACCACCCGCTCTAGCAGGGCCGCAGCGTCGGGATCATCGGCAAGGCGGTGGGACGGCGGCAGGTCGGTGGCAGGTCGGTGGCGGACCGGTGGCGGATGCGTAGGAAAGGCGTGGCGGTCTTCGCGACGGTGGGGGTGGACAGAGCGAGGACACCGAACGGAGACGAGGATTCCGATGAGCGACGGAAGCGCGAAGCAGGCGGTCACCCTGATCGGGCTCGGGCCGATGGGGCGGGCGATGGGGAAGGTGCTGCTGGCGGCGGGACACCCGGTGACGGTGTGGGGGCGGACCCGGTCCCGGGCCGACGGCCTGGTGCGGGAGGGGGCGGTGTTCGCCGGCTCCGCGGCCGAGGCGGTGGCCGCCTCGGAGGCGGTGCTGCTCAGCCTCACCGACTACCAGGCCATGTACGACGTGCTGAAGGGCGTCCCCTCGCTGGAGGGGAAGGCCGTGGTGAACCTGAGCTCGGGCACCCCGGCGGAGGCGCGCGAGGGCGCGGCGTGGGTGGCCGAGCGCGGCGGCCGGTTCCTGAGCGGCGGCGTCATGTCGCCGGCCCCGGGGATCGGGTCGGCGGAGATGACCACCTTCTACAGCGGCGACGAGGAGGTCGCCGACCGGTTCCGGGGCGTGCTGGAGGTGCTCACCTCGGTCGACTACCGGGGCGCGGACCCCGGCCTGTCCCAGGCCTACTACCAGGTCCAGCTCGGGCTGTTCTGGACCACCATGACCGGGTTCCTGCACGCGCTGGCGCTGTCCGAGGCCGAGGGCATCCCGGTGGAGACGATCACGCCCTACCTGATCGGCGCCAACGACATGGCCGCCTTCTTCGAGGGCACCGCCCGGCAGGTGCGGGAGGGCGACTTCGCCGGCGACGAGGACCGGATGGCGATGGGCGCCGCCAGCATCGAGCACGTGGTGCACGCGTCCCGCGACGCCGGGGTCGACACCGACCTGCCCGACGCGGTCTCGGCGCTCTTCCGGCGCGGGCTCGGCGCGGGGCTGCAGGACGACAGCTTCGCCGCGCTGATCACCCTGATGCGGCCGGCCCGGGGCTGACCGGGCGCACGCCCCGCCCGTGAACGGAAAAGGCGCCGCCCCCGCCTCGCGAAGAGGCGGGGGCGGCGCACGTCACCGCCGGTCAGGCCCCTGCGCGGGGCCCGATCGGTCTCAGATGCCGCGGACGTCCTCGGCCTGCGGGCCCTTCGGGCCCTGGGTGATGTTGAACTCGACGCGCTGGTTCTCGTCGAGGTTGCGGAACCCGGTGCCCGCGATGTTGCTGTAGTGCACGAAGACGTCGGGGCCGCCCTCGTCCTGGGAGATGAAGCCGAAGCCCTTCTCGCCGTTGAACCACTTCACGGTTCCCTGAGCCATATCTGTCTCCTGACAGGTCGATGGGTGATGGACCCGACTTCCGGGCCCAGATCGCACTTCGAGACGTGGCGCGCCCCACCGTTCCCGGCAGAAGCAAGGCGCCCGCGACGACTCCCGCGAGCGTCAACACATGGTATGAAACGCAAGGTCAAACACATACACAGAAATTCACGACCGTCCTGTACAACGCCTCTCGCGACGACGTATTCCCAACGCTCCCAAGAAAACCCCCGCCTCTCAAGAGGCTCATCGGGGCGGCGGCGCCGGGCGGGGGCCGGGGACGGCCCGCGCACCGCCCGCCGGAGCGCCTGAAACGCCTTGCCCGCAGGGGTTTACGCCCTGATCAGGACGTCGGGGAAATGCCCCCGGCGAGGAATGCACACCCACCGGTATGCGGCGTGGATCACGTTCCGCGGCCGGTCCCGGCCCCGCGGAAAAATCCCCTTTTCAGCCCCATGGCCCCCCGTAACGGACGTTTCCTCCGGGGTTTGCGGACAGGCGGGAGGGACGGTCCGGGCCTGTCCGGACGGTCCGGCCGTGCCCCAGCGTGCCCCGGCGAGCCCCCGTCGGCGCCCCGGCGCTGGCCCCGGCCGGCCGCTCCGCGGCTACCAGCCGGTGGGCACCCGCCCCGATCCGGTGCACTGCGGGCAGGCCGCGCCGCCGGGCGCGCGGCCCCCGCCGCCGCAGTCCACGCACATGCCCTCCCGGCCGCTCCAGGCGTTCATCGCGGAGTGGAACCGGTCCAGGGCGGTGAGCGCCGCGTCCAGCAGGTCGTCGGGGATGCCGGGGGTGTGCGCGAGCCGGTAGGCCTGTTCGCCGATCACGCACAGGCCGCCGGCGTCGCAGCTCACCTCCACCTCCCCGGTAGGGCCGACCCGGGCCGCCGCCATCGCCTGCTGCGCCGAGGCGTGGAACGGGTCGGCCGCGGCGGCGCTGATCGCGCCCGTCCCGGTCAGCCAGGACGCGAATCCCTCCGGCAGGGTCAGCGTCATCGCCGACGCGGTGCGGTCGCGTTCCGTGGACATCACCGTGAGCCCCTCCCCCCGAGCGGTGCCTCCGTGAATCGAAGCACACCGCCTCGGAGCCTGCCAAGGGCCCGGGTCAGCTGTCGAAGCCCAGTCCGAACCGGTCCAGGGTGCGCAGCCACAGGTTGCGCCGCCCCTCGTCGCGGTCGGCGGCGTGCGTGGCGCGCTTGGTCAGCTCGATGCCGGCGTAGCGCAGCGGCTCCGGCGGGAACGGGATCGGCTTCTCCCGCACCATGGCCAGGCGGGTGCGCTCGGTGTCGGCCCCCTCCAGCAGGTCGAGCACGGTGAGCGCACCGAACCGGGTGGCGCCCACGCCCAGCCCGGTGTAGCCGGCGGTGTAGGCGAGCCGGCCGCCGTAGGCCCGGCCGAAGAACCCGCAGAACCGGCTGCAGGTGTCGATCACCCCGCCCCAGGAGTGGCTGAACCGGACCCCCTCCAGCTGCGGGAACGTGGTGAAGAAGTGCTCGGCGAGGGTGCGGAAGGTCTCCGGGCGCTGGTCGTGCTCGGGCCGGACCTTCCCGCCGTAGTGGTAGACGATGTCGTAGCCGCCCCACAGGATCCGGTCGTCGGCGGTGAGCCGGTAGTAGTGGAAGAAGTTGGCCGAGTCGCCCAGCCCCTGCCGGCCCTTCCAGCCGATCGCCGCCTTCTGCTCGGCGGTGAGCGGCTCGGTGGTCAGCACGTAGTCGTGGACCGGGGCGACGTAGTGCCGCAGCCGGCGCAGCGGGCCGGGGAAGGCCCCGGTGGCCCAGGCGGTGCGGCGGGCGGTGACCGCGCCCCGGCCGGTCTCCAGCCGCAGGCCGCCGCGGACCGGGGAGATCCGGCGCACCGGGCTGTGCTCGTGGATCCGCACGCCCAGCCGGAGGCAGGCCTCGCGCAGCCCCCAGGCGAGCCGGCCCGGGTGCAGCATGGCGCAGGCGCCGGGCTCGATCATCCCACCGACGTAGGTCGGCGAGTCCACCTCGGAGCGGACCTCCCCGGCGGAGAGCAGCACCGCCTCGTGGCCCAGCGACTCCAGCGACTCCGCCTGCTCGGCGAGCGACTCCATCTGCCACTCCTCGGTGGCGACCAGCAGCTCCCCGGTGCGCTCGAACTCGCAGTCGATGCCGTGCCGCCGGACCGCCTCGGCGATGCCGTCCAGGTTGGCCCGGCCCAGCCGCTCCAGCTCGCCGATCTCCTCCGGCCAGCGCTCCAGCCCGTTGAGGTGGCCGTGGGTGATGCTGGCGGCGCAGAACCCGCCGTTGCGCCCGGAGGCGGCCCAGCCCGCGGTCCGCGCCTCCAGCAGCACCACGTCCCGGCCGGGGTCGCGCTCCTTGGCGCAGAGCGCCGCCCACAGCCCGGAGTAGCCGCCGCCGACGACGGCGAGGTCGGCGGAGGCCTCGCCGCGCAGCGGGGCGGCCGGCTCGGGGACGGCGCCGCCGTGCACCTCCGGGTCGAGCCAGAACGGGGACGGCCGGGTGCCGGCCAGGGAGGCGTCGATCATGGACGCGGAAGGGGTCGGTGACGTGCTCGGTGACACGCTCTCACTCCGTTGCGTTGGTCGTGTGCCCCTGCCCGGCCGTTGATCTTGGACTTATCGACCGGTCCAGGACCGCTCACCGGCACTGGATCGCAGAGCGGGACCGGTCGATAAGTCCAAGATCAACGAGGAAGGGAGGAAGGTCAGCCGCGGCGGCGGGCCACGGCGGCGTTGATCACCGCCAGCAGCACGCCGACCGCGAAGATCAGTGTGCCCATCACGTTGACCTGCGGCGGGGTGCCCACCCGGGTGGTGCCCCAGATCCACAGCGGGAACGTGGTGGTGTTGCCGCTGACGAAGGTGGTGATGATGTAGTCGTCGATGGAGAGCACGAAGGCGATCAGCCCGCCGGCCATCAGCGCGGGGAACAGCATCGGCAGGGTGACCAGCCGGAACGTGGCCCAGGGCGAGGCGCCCAGGTCGCGGGCGGCCTCCTCCAGGGCGGGGTCCAGGGCGAGCACCCGGGCCCGCACCGTGATCGCCACGAACGACACCGAGAACATCACGTGCGCGATCAGGATGGTCCAGAACCCGGTCGCGATGTTCATGGTGAGGAACATGGAGAGCAGTCCGGCGCCGAGCACCACCTCCGGCGCCGAGATCGCGGAGAACATCACCAGGTCGGTGAGGGCCTTGCCGCGGAACCGGAACCGGCCCAGGGCCAGCCCGAGCAGGCCGCCCAGCACCCCGGCGATCAGCATCGTCAGCACCGCGATGGCCAGCGAGGCGGCCAGCGCCCGGGTCAGGTCGGGGTAGGCGAACACGTCGGCGTACCAGCGCAGGGTGAACCCCTGCCAGGTGACGTTGTGCCGGCCCTGGGCGTCGTTGAAGCCGAAGGCGACCATGAACGCGATCGGCGCCAGCAGCCAGGCGATCACCGCCCACGTCCAGTATTTCCCCCAATCCAACTTCCCCCAGTCCACGCGGCGGCGCGGCCGGCGGCAGGTCGGGGCGGGCCGGGCCCGCTCGGTCGCTGCGCTCATCGGGCCTGCACCTCCATCACCTGCTCGGTCCCCAGCGCCCGCGCGTAGGAGAAGATCCCGGCCAGCAGCACCGCCATCAGCACGAAGGTGATCGCGGCCGCCATCGGGTAGGCGTTGTTCACCAGGTACTGGCTCTCGATGATCTTGCCGACCATGGTGTTGTGCGCGCCGCCGAGCACCTGGGCGTTGATGTAGTCGGCGGAGGTCGGGATGAACGTCATGATCACCCCGGCGAACACGCCCGGCAGGGACATGGGCAGCACCACCGAGACGAACGCCCGGACCCGCCCGGCGTAGAGGTCCTGGGCGGCCTCCACGACGCGGTGGTCCATCCGCTCCAGCACCGCGTAGACCGGCAGCACCATGAACGGCAGGAAGTTGTAGGCCAGGCCGAGGACCACGGCCGGCGCGGTATTGAGCACATGGGCGGCCTCCGGTAGCAGCCCGATGTCCTTGAGCGGGCCCAGCACCACGCCCTCGTCTGCCAGGAGCGCCTTCCAGGAGATGGTGCGCAGCACGAACGAGACGAACATCGGCAGCAGGAGCAGCAGCAGGTAGGTGTTCTTGTAGGCGCCGCCGCGGAAGGCGATCCAGTAGGCCACCGGGTAGCCGACGGCGAGGCAGAGCAGGGTGGCGCAGCCGCCGTAGGCCAGGGAGCGGGCGAGCTGCCGCCAGTAGGTCGCCACCGCGTCGGCGTAGTTCCCGAACTCCCAGGTGAGCACGTACCCCTGGTAGAGGTCGCCGCTCATCAGGGAGATCGAGAGCATGCTGCAGATCGGCACGAGGAAGAACAGCGCCAGCCACAGCCAGGCCGGCGCCGCCAGCAGGTAGGGCAGGGCCCGGCGGCCCCGGCCGGCGGGCCGGGACGCTCCGGCCGCGGGCGGAGCCGCCTCGGCCGGGGCGGGGGTGGGGGGTGGGAGGTTTTCGGCCACGGATCAGGCCTGGGTGACGGCGAGGAACATGGACGTGAACTCCTTCAGCTCTGCGGCGCCGAGCGGAACGTAGTCGTGCAGGCGGGTGTAGTCCTCGTCGCTGGGGAAGACCAGCGGGCTGTCCGCCAGCTCCTCCAGCGCCTCCTTCTCGTCCCCGGAGGCCGCCTCGGCCTTCTCCTTGATCTCCTGGTGGGCCTCGGGGACCGGGGGGATGAAGTTGATGTACTCGGTGAGCCCGGCGGCGATCCGCGGCTCGTAGAGGAAGTCCATCAGCATGATCGCGTCCACCGGGTTCTTCGCGGTGTAGGGGATCATCATCAGGTCGCTCCAGAGCGTCCCGCCCTCCTCGGGCACGATGAACTCCAGCTCGGTGCCCTCCTCGGCGTTCTGCTGGAACACGTCGCCCGACCAGGCCATGGAGATCCACAGGTCGCCGTTGGTGAGCGGCTGGATGTAGTCCTGCTCGTAGTAGCGGCGGACGATGCCGGCCTCGCGCTGCTCCTCCAGCCGGGACACCGCCTTCTCCCAGTCCTTCTTGCCCGACCCGCCGGGCTCGACGCCGTCCAGCAGCAGCGCGAAGTTGGAGGCCTCCTGCGCGTCGGCCATCATCCCGACCTTGCCCTTGAACTCCGGGTCCCACAGGTCGGCGATGCCGGTGATCTCCCGGTCCACGTACTTCGGGTTGTAGGCGATGCCGGTGATGCCGGAGGCGTACGGCACGGTGAACCGGTTGCCCTGGTCGTAGGTGGCGTTCTTGTACCGCTGGCCGGCGTAGGCGTCGAAGTTGGGCATCTTCATGTGGTCGAGCGGGGCCAGGTAGTTCAGCGCCATCAGCTCGGTCAGCTCGACGCCGGTGCTGAGCACCATCAGGTCGTAGCCGATGGAGTCCCCGTCGGCGAGCTTCGGCCGCACCTTGCCGAAGAACGACTTGTTCTCCGCGACCGCCTCGTCGTAGTCGACCTCGATCCCGGTCGCCTCGGTGAACTCCTTGAGCTGGGTGCGCTCGGCGTCCATGTAGAGCGGCCAGTTGGCGAAGGACAGCTTCCCGCTGCTCTCCTTCCCCTCCCAGAAGTCCGCCCCGGAGAGCTCCTCGGCGGCCTGGCCGCGCACTCCGCACGCGGAGAGGACCATCGCCAGCGCGGAGGCGCCCAGCACGGTGCGGCGGGAGGGGCGGGTGCGGGTGAGCCCTCGCAGGAGGGCCGGGTCTGTTCTGCTCACGCTTCGGTTCTCTTCGCAATGGGGTTCGGGGAACGGGCGGGGGGCGGCTCTCTTCATGCCGGGCATCGGGGGGAGGGAGAGGGGCGGTTCAGCGGGGCAGCACGTAGGACTGGTCCGGCCGCCAGGTGAGGCGGACGCGATCGCCGCGGCGCGCCGCCTCGGCCGGGCCCGCCGTGTTCTGCTGGTGCAGGACGATCTCAGTGCCGTCGTCGCCGTCGGCCGCCACCGTGTAGTGGGTGGTGGAGCCGAGGTAGACCGCCTCGATCACAGTACCGGGGAGCTCGCAGGCGCCCGGCTCCACAGCGCCCGCCGCCAGGGTGATCTTCTCCGGGCGGACCGTGATCTCCACCCTCTCGCCCAGCGCGGCCGAGCCGGCCGCGCGCACCGCGCCGCCGCCGGTCCGGACCTCGATCACCCCGCCGGAGGAGGCGGTGACCTCCCCGGAGAGCAGGTTGGAGGTGCCGATGAAGCCTGCGGTGAACCGGGTGGCGGGCCGCTCGTAGACCTCTTGCGGGGTTCCCAGCTGCTCGACCAGGCCGCCGTTCATCACCGCGATCCGGTCCGAGAGGGTGAGCGCCTCGCCCTGGTCGTGGGTGACGTAGACGAAGGTGATGCCGACGTCGCGCTGGATCCGCTTGAGCTCCATCTGCATGGACTGGCGGAGCTTGAGGTCGAGCGCGGCCAGCGGCTCGTCCAGCAGCAGCGCGCTGGGCCGGTTGACCAGCGCCCGGGCCAGGGCGACCCGCTGCTGCTGGCCGCCGGAGAGCCGGGTCGGCCTGGTGCGCTCCCGGCCGGTCAGCTCGACCAGTTCGACGGCCTCGCCGACCCGGCGGCGCACCTCGGCGGCGGGCACGCCCTTGCGGCGCAGCCCGAAGGCGATGTTGTCGAAGACGCTCATGTGCGGGAAGAGCGCGTAGCTCTGGAACACCATGTTGACGTCGCGGCGGTGCGGCGGCACCCCGGTGACGTCGGCGCCCTTGAGCCGGACCGTTCCCCCGGTCGGCTCCTCGAACCCGGCGACCATCCGCATGGTGGTGGTCTTGCCGCACCCGGAGGGGCCGAGCAGGGAGAAGAACTCGCCCTGACCGATCTCCAGGTCGACGCCGCGCACCGCGGCGACCTGCTCGCCGCCGGAGCGGTAGGTCTTGGACACCCCCTCCAGCGCGATCGCGGGGACGGCGTCCTGCTGCTGCCCGGTGCGCTCCGCCGCCGCGGTGCCCGGTCCGGTCGTACTCGCCATGGCATCCCTCCTGCCCGTCCGTACCGCGGCGCGCCGCTCCGGCGGCCGCACCGGGTCCGGGGCGGGCGGTGCCGCCCCGGTCCCGCCGGCGCGGGTGCTCAGTCCCGGCCGATGTAGCTCATCACGTGCTTGACCCGGGTGTAGTCCTCCAGGCTGTACAGCGAGAGGTCCTTGCCGTAGCCGGAGTGCTTGAACCCGCCGTGCGGCATCTCCGCGACGATCGGGATGTGGGTGTTGATCCACACGCATCCGAAGTCGAGCCGCCGGGAGACCCGCAGCGCGCGGGCGTGGTCCCGGGTCCACACGCTGGAGGCCAGACCGTAGCGCACCGAGTCGGCCCAGGCGACGGCGGTGTCCTCGTCGTCGAACCGCTGCACGGTGATGACCGGGCCGAAGACCTCGTCGGTGACCAGTTCGTCGCCCTGGCGCAGCCCGGCGACGACGGTGGGTTCGAAGAAGAAGCCCTTCGCCCCGGAGCGGGAGCCGCCGGCCAGCACCTCGGCGTGGCCGGGGACCCGGTCGAGGAAGCCGGAGACCCGGTCCAGCTGGGCGGCGTTGTTCAGCGGCCCGTAGGCGGCCCCGGTGTCCTGCGGGCCGCCGGTGCGGGTCTTGCGGGCCTGCTCGGTGAGGGCGGCGACGAAGTCGTCGTGCACGCGGGGGCCGGCCAGCACCCGGGTGGCGGCGGTGCAGTCCTGACCGGCGTTGAAGTAGCCGGCCTCGGCGATGCCGGCCGCGGCCCGCTCCACGTCGGCGTCGTCGAAGACGATGACCGGGGCCTTGCCGCCCAGCTCCAGGTGGAGCCGCTTGAGGTCGGCGGAGGCGCTCTGGGCGACCTCGAAGCCGGCCCGGGTGGACCCGGTCAGCGAGATGAGCCGCGGGACCGGGTTCTCCACCAGGGCGCGGCCGGTGTCCCGGTCGCCGGTGACCACGTTGAACACGCCCGGCGGGAGGAAGTCGGCGGCGATCTCGGCGAGCAGCAGGGTGGACATCGGGGTGGTGTCGGAGGGCTTGAGCACCAGGGTGTTCCCGGCGGCGAGCGCGGGGCCGATCTTCCAGGCGGCCATCGCCATCGGGTAGTTCCACGGGGTGATCTGCCCGACCACGCCGATCGGCTCGCGGCGGATCCAGGAGGTGTGGTCGGCCATGTACTCCGAGGCGGCCTTGCCCTCCAGGTTGCGGGCGGCGCCGGCGAAGAACCGCAGCGCGTCGGTGACCTGCCAGATCTCCTCGTCCTTGGTGGTCTGCACCGGCTTGCCGCAGTTGGCGACCTCGGCGGCGACCAGTTCGTCGGCGCGCTCGTCCACGGCGTCGGCGAACCTGTTCAGCGCGATCTGCCGCTCGGCCGGGGTGCTGTCCCGCCAGCCCCCGTCGAAGGCCGCCTGCGCCGCCTGGAACGCGGCGTCGACGTCGGCGGCGGAGGAGACCGGAGCGTGCGCGATGACCTCGCCGGTGGCCGGGTCGACCACCTCACTGGTCCTGCCGTCGCGCGCCTCGGTGTAGGCGCCGTTGACGAAATTGCGCAGCACCCGGGGGCTGCTCTGCTCGGTCATCCGGAACTCTCCTGAAGAAGGTGACGGAGGGCACATTACGTCTGCTCCGTACCCTGGCAGAGCCACTTGCACAACACAAGGGATTCCGTTGTAAATCTCCTGTTTCACCATCGATCCACCATCACTGGATGCACAACTTCAACCGTTTCCCTGTAACCCGCCGCGGATTAGCACACCTCGCCGGGCGCGGGGCCCGGACCGGGGCGGGGGAGCCCCGCGCACGGGCGCGCCCGTGCGCCGACGGAGCGGAACCGGACGGACACTCAGCGCCAGAAGAAAGCCGCCGCAGATCACGGATCGATTACCGGATAGGAGTTCCCGACAACGGACAGGCGGGCAAAACGTCGGCAAAAAAGTGTCGGCGGACGGTAAACCGAACACCCTCCTCGCGCGTAGGGAACGGGCCCGGAAGCCGCCCGCGGCGGCGGAAGAAACCGTTCCGCACACCCGCCGGTGATCCCCGACACCACAGCGGCACCGCCACGACCTGGGCGAACACCCGCTTTCCCGGCCCGGAAGGCGGTTCCGGCCGGCGCCGCGGAGGCACATCCGGGCGGACAGAACGTGAATTTTATCCGGCGGCAGGTATAACCTGGGGGCAAATACCGGTTTACCGCCCCTTTCTCCTGCCCTCCCCCGGGAAACACTCGATCGTTCCTCCCCGGATGCGGACGCAACGGGCGGCGCACTCCACCGCGCACCGGTTCACCGCCTGTCGCCCCTAGGAGATTTGTCGTGTCCGCGACCGACCCCACCGCGTCCGCACCGTCCCGCGGTACGCGCACCATCGCCGTCGTGCTCGCCGGCGGCAGCGGACGGCGCATCGGCCTGGCCACCCCCAAGCAGCTGCTGAAGATCGCCGGGAAGGCGATCCTGGAGCACACCCTGGCCCTGTTCGACCAGGCCCCCGGCGTCGACGAGATCCTGGTCATGATGAACCCCGGCTTCGTCTCCGACGCCGAGGAGATCGTCAAGAAGGCCGGGCTCACCACCGCCGTCCAGGTGCTGCCCGGCGGCACCTCCCGCAACGCCACCACCCAGCTCGCGCTGGACGCGCTCCACGCCCACCCGGGCGAGAGCACCAACGTGCTGTTCCACGACGCGGTCCGCCCGCTGCTGTCGCAGCGCATCATCGCCGACTGCATCACCGCGCTGGAGACCCACGCCGCCGTGGACGTGGCCATCCCGTCCGCGGACACCATCATCGAGGTCGACGCCGAGGACCTCATCACCGACGTGCCCAAGCGGTCCCGGCTGCGCCGCGGCCAGACCCCGCAGGCGTTCCGCCTGGCGGCGATCCGCGAGGCCTACCGGAACGCCTGGGAGGACCCCGGCTTCGAGGCCACCGACGACTGCACCGTCGTGCTGCGCTACCTGCCCGGCACCCCGATCCACGTGGTCGAGGGCGACGGGCACAACATGAAGGTCACCGAGCCGGTGGACATCTTCATCGCGGACAAGCTCTTCCAGCTCGCCGCGGCCGCCGCCCCCGCGCTCACCGAAGCCGACCGCACCGAGCGGCTGACCGGCGCCACCGTGGTGGTGTTCGGCGGCAGCCACGGCATCGGCGCCGCCGTGGCCGACTTCGCCCAGCGGCACGGCGCCCGGGTGTTCCGCTACTCCCGCGGCACCACCCGGACCGACGTCGCCGACCCGGACCAGGTGGCGGCGGCGCTGGCCCAGGCGCACGCCGCGACCGGCCGGATCGACCACGTGGTCAACACCGCCGGCGTGCTGGAGATCGGCCGGCTGGACGCCGCCGACCCGGCCGCCATCGAGCGGAATCTGCGGGTCAACTACCTGGCGCCGGTGAGCATCGCCCGCGCCGCCTTCCCCTACCTGGCGCAGACCCGGGGGCAGCTGCTGCTGTACACCTCCAGCTCCTACACCCGCGGCCGCGCCGAGTACAGCCTGTACTCCTCGGCCAAGGCGGCCACGGTCAACCTCACCCAGGCGCTGGCCGACGAGTGGGCCGCCGACGGGGTGCGGATCAACTGCATCAACCCCGAGCGCACCGCCACCCCGATGCGCACCCGGGCGTTCGGCGACGAGCCGGCCGGCACCCTGCTCAGCGCGGAGAAGGTCGCCCGCACCTCGGTCGACGTGCTGCTGTCCGTGCTGACCGGGCAGGTCGTCGACGTCCGCCGGGAGGACCCGACCGACCCCGCCGCGCTCGCCGCGGCCGCCGCCGGAGAGGAGATCCGATGAGCGCCCCGCACGAGGAGAACGAGTCGGTCCTGGCGCCGTTCCTCGCCTACGGGTTCGGCTACTTCCTGCTGCTGATCGGCGCGCTCCTGGCCTCGCCCGCGCCCTTCGCGCTGGGCCTGGCGCTGTGCTACGGCACCGAGGTGCTGCTCATGGTGCGCGCCTCCCGGGCCGCCAAGGTCCTGTCCCAGCTGCGGTTCGGCATCACCTCCCGGGCGCTCCTGCGCCAGCTCCTGCTGCTCGGCCTGCTCGCGGACGGGGCGCTGGCCGGCGGCACCGGGTTCTGGTGGGTGCTGATCTGCTTCGCGCTCCTGTTCGGCCTCCAGTTCTGCTACGGCTACCTGGCCCGCCGGCTCCGCTCGGTGCGCCGGCTGCCCGTGGTCACCCGCAACATCGACCTGGGCCCGCTGCGCGTCACCGACGCGCCGCCCCGGGCCCTGGTGCACGACGTGATGGCCCGGCTGCTCCTGCTGGACCTGCCGCTGCTGGCCGGCGCGGTGGCCTACACCGCCACCGGGGCGGTGGCCGCGGTCGCCGTCGGCGGCGCGGTGTCGCTGGCCGCCACCCTGGTGCCGTCCGCGCTGCTCCTGCGCCAGCTGGTGCGGGACCGCGGCATCGCCTCCTCCGCGGAGGCCATGGAGTACGCCCAGCGCTGGCTGGACTCCTACCGCCCCGAGGTGGTGCTCTACTTCTCCGGTTCGGCCGACTCCGCCTACCAGGTGAACATGTGGCTGGAGGCGGTGCGGGCGCTGCCCCGCCGCTCCCTGGTGGTGCTGCGCGAGCGGGCGGTCGCCGCCCAGCTGGCCGCCACCCCGCTGCCGGTGCTGTGCGTGCCGGCCTCCACCGACCTGATGGCGCTGGACTTCGGGCCGGCGCGGGTGGCGCTCTACCCGGCCAACACCGGCAAGAACATCCACATGCTGCGCAACCCGCAGATGCGGCACGTGTTCATCGGCCACGGCGACAGCGACAAGATCGCCAGCGTCAACCCGTTCAGCAAGGTCTACGACGAGGTGTGGACCGCCGGGCGGGCCGGGCGGGACCGGTACGCGCTGGCCGCGGTCGGGGTGCGCGACGAGACCATCGTCGAGGTCGGCCGGCCCCAGCTGTCCCCGGTCCGCCCGGACACCGCGCCGCGCTCCCGGCCCACCGTGCTGTACGCGCCGACCTGGGAGGGCTGGACCGACGAGCCGGGCAACACCTCGCTGATCGAGGCCGGCCCGGCGATCGTCCGGGCGCTGCTCGCCGCCGAGCCCGGGGTGCGGGTGATCTACAAGCCGCACCCGTTCACCGGGATCCGGTCGGCCGCGGCCCGGGCCGCGCACCGGCGGATCACCGAGCTGCTCGCCGCGGCCGGCTCCGCCGCCCCGGCCCGCCCGGCCTCGCCGCGCCTGGCCGAGCTGGAGACCCGGCTGAACGCGATCGACACCCTGGACGAGTCGGTGGACGAGGCGCAGCGGTCCCGGGACGCCGGCCGGCCCGGCGCCTCCGACGCCGACGAGGCCGCCGAGCTCACCGCGGAGTGGCACCGGCTGTTCTGGGAGTCCAAGGCCGACGACGAGCACCTGGTGGTGCAGGGCCCGCGGCCGTCGCTGTACTCCTGCTTCAACGAGTCCGGGCTGCTGATCAGCGACATCTCCAGCGTGGTCGCCGACTTCGTGTCCAGCGGCAAGCCGTACGCCATCGCCAACTGCGAGGGCGTCACCGACGAGGAGTTCCGCGCCGAGCACCCCACCTCCGGGGCGGCGTTCCTGCTCGCCCCGGACGCCGGCGGGCTGGACGAGGCGCTGGACGCGGTCCGGGAGCCGGGCGGCGACCGGTTCGCCGACGCCCGGCTGCGGCTGCGCGAGTACCTGCTCGGCCCGGACCTGCCCCCGTCCCAGGAGCGGTTCGCCGCGGCCGTGGACGACCTGTACGAGCGCACCGCCCGGCTGCGCCCGCTGGACGACCCCGCCGGGCTGCACGAGCGCGCGGCCTGAGGCCGCGCCGCGGGGCCGGTCGGGAGGGGTCTCCCCTCCTCGCCCGCCCGGCCCCGCCTCCCCTGCCCCACTCCCCCTCCTCCCCCGCGGCGGCCCCGGCGCCCCGGCCCCTTCCCGGTGCTCCGGCGGGCCCGCGGCACCGGGACCGGCGCGGGGAGGGAGTCCTGATCCTTTCCCGGCCCGCGGGCCGGGGCGCCCTGTTGGAGGCCCGGTGACCGGAACACCGTTCGAGATCCCCGACGAGCTGCGGCGGCGGATGCGCTACCTGCCCGAGGCCGGCCCGGCCGAGCGGGAGGCGTTCATCGCGGAGGCCCGCGCGTTCACCGAAGAGCACGGCACCGCGGCGCTCGCCGCCGGGCTGGGCCCGGTCACCCGGCTGAAGTGGTTCCTGGCCGGCGCCGGGCGGACCGAGGAGCTGCTCGCGCTGATCCGGCACGACCGGGAGTTCCCCTCCGCCTACCGGATCAAGGGGCTGCGCCGGCCCCGGCCGGACATCCCCGGGGTCGACCTCTCCTCGGTGCCCGCGGAGATCGCGGTGCTGCGCAAGGACGAGATCCCGCTGCGCGCCAAGGCCACCTCGATCGACTGGGAGGACGGCGCGCTGCGCATCCGCGGCTACGCGTTCCTGCGCAACGTCGCGGTGCCCGGGCGGCCGCGGCTGCCCCGGTTCGCCTGGCTGAGCCAGCCCGGCGAGCGGCGCCGGATCCGGCTCCCGCTGCGCGCCCGCACCGAGCCCCAGGCCACCCTGGACTCCCGGCAGCCGCTGCACTGCTTCGACGGCTCCGGGTTCGAGATCACCGTCGACCCGGCCCGGCTGCGCGGGGAGGGCGGCCTGCGCACCGGGAACTGGACGCTGACCCTGGGCGTGCCCGGCCCGCACCTGCTCCGGCGCGGCGGCATCGCCCCCGGCCAGGTCGGCCGGGAGGGCCACCCGTTCACCCGCGACCTGGGCGACGGGTACCAGCTGGTCTGCGAGCCGTCCAAGGGCCGGCTCCGGATCACCGTGCGGCGCTGCGCCGCCCGGGTGGAGGCCGCGGAGTTCGGCGGCGGCGCGCTCCGCCTGGAGCTGTCCGCCCGCAAGGAGCCGGAGCTGCTGCGGGTGGTGTGCGAGGGCGGCGGGGAGCCGGACCGGGAGTACCCGCTGGCCGCCGCCGACGGCGGGCCGGGCCGGTGGAGCGCCGAGCTGCCGCTGGACGGGATGGCCGCCCCCGGCGCCGATGCGGCCACCCGGCACCTGCGCCCGATCGTGGTGTTCGCCGACGGCACCGAGGAGCGCCCGGCCGCCGGGCCGTCCCTGGTCCCGGCCGAGCGGGCGCTGGGCTCCGGCCGCGAGCTGGCGGTGGTGGTCACCGGCACCGGCCTGGCCAACCTGGCCGAGCGGACCGCCGGCCCGGTCGTCGACTCCGCCGAGTGGAGCGGCGGCGACCTGGTGCTCTCCGGCTCCTACTCCGACCCCGGGCGGCCGATGGGCCTGGTGCTCCGGCACGGCGAGCGGTTCGAGGAGGTCCGGCTGCCGTTCGAGGCGCCGGGCGGGCGGTTCACCGTGCGCATCGCCCCGGAGCGGATCCCCTCCTTCGGCGACGAGGTGCCGCTCCGCAAGGGCCGCTGGTACCTGCGGGTGCGCCCGGAGGGCGAGCGGGGCGCCGACCGCGACGTGCCGCTGCGGATCCGCACCGACCTGCTGGACGGCGTCCCGAAGCCGCTGCCCGGGGTGCACCGCGCGTTCCGGCTCGACCGCCGCTTCCACGACCTGCTCTTCATCGCCTCGGAGAAGCCGCTGCCGATCGACGCGCAGGGCCCCTACCGGCAGCGGCTGCTGCGCGAGGAGTTCACCGCAGCGGCCAAGCGGGAGCCGCTGCGCGAGGCGGTGCTCTACAACAACTTCGGCGGCCGGCAGTACTCCGACTCCCCGCGCGCGGTCCACGAGGAGCTGGTCCGGCGCGGCGTCGAGGTGGAGCACCTGTGGACCGTCGCCGACCAGCAGGCGGTGCCGCCGGAGGGCGTCCGGGCGGTGGAGTGGAAGAGCCGGGAGTGGTACGAGGCGCTGGCCCGCAGCCGCTACATCGTCACCAACACCAACGGCGGGTTCGGCGAGTGGTTCGCCAAGCGCGAGGGGCAGGTGGTGGTGCAGACCTGGCACGGCACCCCGCTCAAGCGGATCGGCGCCGACCTGCGCGGCACCGTCAAGGCCAACGAGGCCTACATCGCGAGCCTGCCGCACCAGTCCCGGCAGTGGGACGTGTTCGTCTCCCCGAACACCTTCGCCACCCCGGTGCTGAAGAACGCCTTCGCCTACGAGGGCGAGATGCTGGAGTCCGGCTACCCGCGCAACGACCTGTTCCACGCCCCGGAGGAGGAGCGGCGGGCCCGCGCCGAGCGCACCCGAAGGCTGATCGGGATCCCCGAGGGCAGGCGGGTGGTGCTCTACGCGCCGACGCTCCGCGACGATCAGCGGCACAGCGGCAAGCGGTTCAAGCTGGACCTCCGGGTCGACCTGGAGGCGGCCGAGAAGGAGCTGGGCGCCGACCACGTGCTGCTGGTCCGCAAGCACGGCCGGGTGGTGGACAGCGTTCCGGGCGCCGGCGAGGGCTTCGTCTTCGACGTCTCCGCCTACCCCGACATCGCCGACCTGTTCCTCATCACCGACGTGCTGGTCACGGACTACTCGTCGTCGTTCTTCGACTTCGCGCACTCCGGCCGGCCGATGCTGTTCTTCACCTACGACCTGGAGCACTACCGGGACACCCTGCGCGGCTTCTACTTCGACTTCGCCGAGCGCGCCCCCGGGCCGCTGATCAGGACCTCCGAGGAGCTGGTCCGGTCGATCCGGGACATCGACGCGGTCGCCGAGGAGCACCGGGAGCGCTACGCCGCCTTCGTCCGCGACTTCTGCGACCCCTCGCACGGCCGCGCCGCCGCCGAGGTGGTCGACCGGATGCTGGAGCTCGGCGGGCGGTGACCCGGGGCGCCCCGCCCCGCGGGGGCGGCCGGGGCGCGGGCGATGATCTTGACGTTGCGGGGGTGTCAGAGCGCTCTGACACCCCGCAACGTCAAGATCATCGGGGGGAGGGGCGGGCCCGGCCCCCTCCCCCGCGGGCGTCTAGGCGCCCTTCCAGTTCGGCTTCCGCTTCTCCGCGAAGGCCGCGGCGCCCTCCATGGCGTCGTGGCTGACGAAGACCGGGCCGGTGATGGCGTCCTGCCTGGTCCACATCTCCTCGGTGGACCAGTCCTCGGACTCGTTGACGACCTGCTTGGAGACGGCCACCGCGAGCGGGGCGTTCTCCGCGATGCGCGCGGCGAGCCGCTTGGCGCCGTCCAGCGCGCCGCCGCTCGGCTCCACCGAGTTGACCAGGCCCAGTTCGGCCAGGCGCGGCGCGTCCACGAAGTCGCCGGTGAGGGCGAACTCCATCGCGATGTTGCGCGGGATGCGGTGCTGCAGCCGGAGCAGCCCGCCGCCCGCGGCGACCAGGCCCCGCTTGGCCTCGGGGATGCCGAACTTCGCGTCCTCGGCGGCGACCACCAGGTCGCAGGCGAGCACCGTCTCGAACCCGCCGGCCAGGGCGTAGCCCTCCACCGCGGCGATCAGCGGCTTGCGCGGCGGGCGCTGGGCGAACCCGGCGAAGCCGCGCCCCTCCACCACCGGCACCTCGCCCTTCATGAAGGCCTTGAGGTCCATGCCGGAGCAGAAGGTGCCGCCCGCGCCGGTGATGATGCCGACCGTGAGGTCGTCCCGGGAGTCCAGGTCGTCCAGGGCGTCGGCGATGCCCTGGGCGACGGCGGCGTTCACCGCGTTCTTCGCCCGGGGCCGGTTGATGGTGATGACGGCGACCCCGTCGGCCGCCTCGTAGAGCACCGCCTCCTCGGCGGGGGCTCCGGTCGTGTCCGCCATGCGTCCCCCTCGCTACTTGGGCGGCATGCGCAGGCCGCCGTCGATCCGGACGACCTCGCCGTTGATGTAGCTGATCTCCAGCAGGGAGCGGACCAGGCGGCCGAACTCGTCGGCGGTGCCCAGCCGCTTGGGGAACGGCACCGGCGCGGCCAGGCGCTCCTTGAACGCCTCGGACTCCGGGCCCTGGCCGTAGATGGGGGTGTCCAGGATGCCCGGGGCGACGGTGTTCACCGTGACGCCGATGGCGGCCAGGTCGCGCGCGGCCGGCAGGGTCATGCCGATCACGCCGCCCTTGGAGGACGAGTAGGCGATCTGCCCGATCTGCCCCTCGATCCCGGCCAGCGAGGCGGTGTTGACGATCGATCCGCGCTCGCCGTCCTCGTTGACCGGCTCGGTCTTGGCCATCGCCGCGGCGGACAGCCGCAGCAGGTTGAAGGTGCCGATCAGGTTGACGTCGATGACCTTCTTGTAGCTGGCCAGGTCGTGCGGGACGCCGTCCCGGTTGACGGTCCGGGTGGCCCAGCCGATGCCGGCGCAGGACACCGCCGCGCGCAGCGGCTTTCCGGTGGCCACCGCGGCGTCCACCGCGGCCTGCACCTGGGCCTCGTCGGAGACGTCGGTGGCGGCGAAGACGCCGCCCACCTCCTTGGCCACGGCCTCGCCGCGCTCGGCGTTGAGGTCGGCGACGACCACGGTCGCCCCGGCCTCGGCCAGCTGCCGTACGGTCGCTTCCCCGAGCCCGCTCGCACCGCCGGAGACGACGGCGGCAACTCCATTCAGATCCATGTGCGGAACCTTACCGACCCCGCGCCGCCCCGACTAGAACCAGGTTCGGTTTTTCGCGTCCCCCGACGTCAGCCCCTTCCCCGCGCCCGTTTCCGGGCCTCGACCGCGGCGATCAGCCGGCGTTCCGCGTCGGCCCCGGGGGCGGTCCGCGGCATCCGGGCCATGAACACCGCGCCCAGCAGCCACCAGGCGCCGACCATGGTCCACTCCCAGGGCCAGGAGAGCGCGGCGGGCATGCCCGGCAGGTACAGCACCAGCAGGCCGAGGCTGAGCAGCAGCGCGGTCCAGCCGGTGAACGGCCCGGCCGGGGCGCGGAACGGCCGCTCCATGCCCGGCTCGCGGCGGCGCAGCAGCAGGAAGGAGAGGGCCACCACGGCGTAGGCGAGGACGATGTTCAGGCCGCCCGCGTTGACCAGCCAGCCCAGCATCGCCTCGCCGAACAGCGGGGCCAGCAGCGACAGCGCGCCGATGAACAGCACCGCGTTGGACGGCGTCCGGTACTTCGGGTGCACCTTGGCGAACCAGCGCGGGAGCATCCGCGACTCCGCCATCGCGTAGAGCAGCCGGCTGCCCCCGATCAGGAAGGCGTTCCAGCTGGTCAGCAGCCCGGCGATGCCGCCGAGGACGAGCACGTTGCCCATCGCCCTGCTGTCCCACATGGCCGCCATCGCGTCGGCCGACGCCAGCTCGGCCCCGGCCAGCCCCTCGGCGTCGAGCCCGGCGCCGGCGGTGAGCATGATCAGCACGTACCAGCCGGCGGCGCAGGCCACCGAGACCACCAGCAGCGTGCCGACCTGGCGGTAGGGGATCTTCACCTCGCCGGCCGACTGCGGGATCACGTCGAACCCGACGAACAGGAACGGCACCGCGACCAGCACCGTGAAGACGCCGGAGGCCCCGCCGGTGAACATCGGCTCCATGTTCTGCACCGAGCCGCCGGCGAACGCGCCGACGACCATCACCGCGCCGGCCGCGAGCAGGAACAGCACCGCGACGGTCTGGAAGACGCTGGCCGGCCGGATGCCCACGTAGTTCAGCCAGGTGATGACGGCGGCGGCGAGCACGCCCAGCGCGACCAGGCTGGCCTGCACGTCGTACCCGGCGACCGTCCACAGCCGCCCGGCGCCCATGTCCGGGAAGAGGTAGAGCATGGTCTGCGGCACCGCGACGGCCTCGAACGCCACCACCGAGACGTAGCCGAGCACCATCGCCCAGGAGGCGACGAACGCGCCGTGGCCGCCCAGCGCCCGCAGCGCGTAGTGGTGCTCGCCGCCGGCATGCGGCATCGCCGAGACCAGCTCGGCGTAGGTGAACCCGACGAACGCGATGACCACGCCGCCGATCACGAAGGCGAAGGCCGCGCCCAGGCTCCCCGCCGCGTTGATGAAATCGCCGGTCAGCACGATCCAGCCGAAGCCGATCATCGCGCCGAACGCCAGCGCCAGGACGTCCCCGCGCCCCAGCACCTTCAGGAGGCCGCCGGCGCCTCCGGCCGAACCGCTCTTGCTCGCCACTTCGGACATGGTCGGGGGTCCCATCCGTCCGGTCGACAGGGTCAGGGGCCCATCAATGCAGGTTCCGCCCCGGTTCGACAAGACTTCATTCCGGAGTGATCCACGTCACTTTAGTCCACCGTGTACAAACCGCCCCGCCGAGGCGCCGACGGCCCGCCCCTCAGGCCCCGTCCGCCGCGGCCTTCTCGACCAGGTCGACCGCCTGCTGCAGGGAGAGCCCGGGGAGGGCGTCGCGGACCGCCTTGACCGCGTGCACCTTCTTCTCCCGCGGGTCGATGCCGGCGTCGGCGAGGACCTGCCGGGTCCAGCGCAGCCGCGGGTCGGGGTCGGTCTCCTGCTCCAGGATGGCCAGGGCGCGGAGCAGCCCGGGCTCCTCCGCCGGGTCGGCGGCGGCCAGCGCCTCGCGCAGCGCCTCCACCGCGGAATCGATGTCGCGGAGCACGATCAGGTTGGCCTGCGGTCTGCGGAACACGTCGGGTCCTCTCCCCTGGGTCTGCGAGCGGTCGCCACCGTAGCCCCTCCGGTCCGCCCTCCGCACCCGCGCTCCCGCAGGTCGCGGAGTGGTCCGCGGCCGGCGGCGCGCGAGCCGGAAAAAACCTTTGCACTTCCGCCGGGGGCCGTCGTACTCTTCGGTCCGTGCGCAACTGACCATCGAGACCACGCACCGGGACGCGCGGCGGCTCGCCCTTCACCAGGCTGGAGCCAGGCCCCTCCCGGTGCGTCCCTTTCCGCCAGATCCCAACCGGCGCGGTCTCGATGCAGCGGTCCGGCGCACTCCCGTGTGCGCCCGGCGGCCCGAGCCCGCCGCCGAGGACCCCTGGCACTCGCGACCCGCCCCGAACCGCCTCGGAGGTGGACGCCCTTGTCCCGTACCCCCGCCACCCGCACCGCCGGCGCCCCGTCCGGTGCGGGCCCCGCACCGCTGCTGCGCGCCCGCGACCTCGCCAAGTCCTTCGAGGGCCGGCCGGTGCTCGACGGGGTGTCGCTGGACGTCGCCCCCGGGCGGCGGCTCGGCCTGGTCGGCGAGAACGGCTCCGGCAAGTCGACGCTGCTCGGCCTGCTCTCCGGCGCCCTCGACCCGGACTCGGGCACGATCGCCCGGCCGAGCGACACCGGCTTCCTGCACCAGGAGCCGCCCTACCCGGAGCAGACCCCGCTGGGCGCGATCGTGGAGGACGCGCTGGCGCCGAGCCGCGCCGTGGAGCGCGAGCTGACCGCGCAGGCCGAGGCGGTGAACGCCGCCCCGGACGCGCCCGGCCCGGCCCGCGCCTACGCCGAGGCGCTGGAGCTGGCCGAAGCGCTGGACGTGTGGCAGGCCGACCAGCGCGCCGAGCTGGTCCTGGCCGGGCTGGGCCTGTCCGGCGTCGAGCCGGACCGCCCGCTCCGGTCGATGTCCGGCGGGCAGCGCAGCCGGCTCGGCCTGGCCGCGCTGCTCATCCGCCGCCCGCGCGCGCTGCTGCTGGACGAGCCCACCAACCACCTGGACGACGGCGCGGTGCTCTTCCTGGAGGAGTACCTGTCGGCGCTGCCCGGGGCGGTGGTCCTGGCCAGCCACGACCGGGCCTTCCTGGACGCGGTCTGCACCGGCCTGCTCGACCTGGACCCTGCGGTCGGCGGCCCGGTGCACTACGGCGGCGCCTACACCTACTACCTGGAGGAGAAGCGGAAGGAGCGGGCCCGCTGGGAGCAGCGGTTCCACGAGGAGCAGGAGGAGCTGCGCGAACTGCGCGAGGCGGTGCGGACCACGGCCCGCCGGGTCGCGCCCGGGCGGCCGATGGGCAACACCTCGAAGATGCACTACGACTTCAAGGGCGCCCGGGTGCAGAAGCAGGTCTCCCGCCGGGTGCGCAACGCCCAGCGGCGCCTGGACGAGCTGGAGCGGGACCAGGTCCGCAGGCCGCCGCCGGTGCTGGAGTTCTCCGCCGCACTGACCGGCGCCGCGGCCGACGCCGGGATGGCGCTGACCGCCCGCGGCCTGGAGGTCCCCGGCCGGCTCCGGCTGGACCGCCTGGACCTGCCCGTCGACGGCCGGCTGCTGGTCACCGGGCCCAACGGCGCGGGCAAGTCCACCCTGCTGTCGGTGCTGGCGGGGCGGCTGCCCCCGGGCCCCGGCGGCGAGGTGCACCGGCTCGGCGGCGCCCGGGTCGCCCTGCTCGAGCAGGACGTCGCCTTCCCCCGGCCGGAGCGGACGCCGCGCGAGATCTACGCGGCGGCGCTCCCGGAGGGGTCGGACGCCCCGCCCCTGCGCGAGCTGGGCCTGCTCGCCCCGGCCGACCTGGACCGCCCGGCGGGCGCGCTCAGCGTCGGCCAGCGCCGCCGCCTGGCCCTGGCGCTGCTGCTGGCCACCGGCCCGCAGGTGCTGCTGCTGGACGAGCCGACCAACCACATCTCCCTGGCCCTGGCCGAGGAGCTGGAGCAGGCCCTGGAGAGCGCCCCGGGCGCGGTCGTCGTCGCCAGCCACGACCGCTGGCTCCGCGGCAACTGGAAGGGCTCCCACCTGCACCTGGTCGACGGCCGCGCGGCCTGAGCGCGCGGGGCCTCCCCGCCCGGCGGTCCGGGCGGGGAGGCCCCGGCCCGCGCGCCGTGGGCCCACGCCGACCGGCCGAAACTCGGGCGAACTTGGGTCCACTTGGGTCTTTTTGGGCTGTTCAGCGGAGAGTAGCGTCCCAGGCACGAGAACCGAACACCGGAAGGATCGCGGGGTGCCCCGGCACGGCGCCCCCGTTCCACCGGGCACGGCGCCTCCACCCCGCTCACGCCGGCGCCCCCGCCGGCACCCTCGCGCCGCCCCTCCCGGACGGCTGCGAAAGCCCCGCTTGCGCAGCATGCCGGGAAGGCCTCCGGTGTGCCCGAGGCGTGCGCGGGCGAGGCCGCTCCCGGCCGGGTGGAAGCAGGTAGGGAGTGGGAAGAATGCGCTGGCCGGCGAGACTCGCCCTCGCGGCGGTCCTGGTGGCCCTGGTCGTCTACGGTGCACCGCGCCTGGGCATCGACCTCCCCTTCGCCCCCCGGGAGGACGGCCTGGACGAGGCGCGGGCCGGCGAACTCGCCGAGAAGCACCTCGCCGACGCGGTCGCGGCCCTCCCCGGCGGGGCGGAGATGGAACCGGGGGGCGCGGAATCGGCCGTCGGCTCCCCCTGCGCCGACCGCGACCTGGTCGCGGTCGCCAAGAGGTACTCGCTGGACTCCCTCCCCGCCGAGGAGAGCAAGGAGGCCGTCGATGCCCTGGTCACCCACTGGAGCATCAACGGCTACACCGTCCAGGAGGACCTCCGCCCGGACGAGCCCTTCGTCTCCGTGCGCGACCGGAACGACGAGTTCCAACTCTCCGTGCACGGCGGTTCCGGGGAGGACGGCGAGTTCTCCATCAGCGCCTCCTCCCCGTGCATCGGCGAGGAGCAGGCCGAGGGCGGCTGGCGGCTGCCGATCCCGGAGTGGCCCTTCCCGACCTGACCCGGAACGGCCGGAGGCACCGGCCGGGTTTCAGTCCTGGAACAGCTCTTCAGCGGTGGAAGCGGTGACCGCCCGGGCGTACCAGCGCTTGATCTCCTCGGGACTGCGGCACTCCTCGACCCGGCGCCGCTCCTCCACCGACAGCACGACACCCCGCAGCTCCAGCACCTGGAAAAGCCCTTCTCGAAGGCCCTTCTGAACGCCTTCCTCGACGAACCCGTCTGTGTACTTGCTCCGATAACGCACAGCACACACGGATGCGCCCCTCTCTTTCCAGGCCAGACTCACTCCCGGAACAGGTCCTCAGCAGTGGAAGCGGTCCCCGCCCGACCACACCAGCGCTCGATCTCCTCCTGGTCTCGGCACTCCTCGATCCGGCGGCGATCCTCCGCCGACAGCACGACGCCCCGGGATTCCAGAACCAGGAAAAGACCCTTCCGAAGGCCCTCTCCCACGAACCGGTCTGTGTACTCGCTCCGATAGCGCACAGTGCCCATGGCCACGGTCTCCTCCAGCTCGTCGCGGGCCTTCCCGTCCAAGAGGGTCAGCGTGTACTCAGTGTATTTCGCGGCATCACCCGGGTCGATCCTTTCCAAACCCTCCACCAGCACCTTCTGCGCGCCGGGGGCGTCCGGGTGGGCCGCGAGGGCGAGCACCGCCAGTTCCGGGGAGCGGGCGACGTCATCGGCCGAGGTCACCACCGGAAGCCGGTCCGGACCGAGGACCTGGGGTTTGAGGCGGAATCCCGGCCCCAGCTCGAACCAGCGGTCGTAGCGGTCGGCATCGTCCTGGTCCGGGCAGAGGACGAGGAGCGCGACCGGGCAGCGCGACCGGTCCGCCGAGACCCCGCAGTACTCGGCCCAGCGGTAGATCTTCTCTTCGACGAACCCGTTCTGGACCTCGACCACGATCAGCATCTCGGTCTTCTCGTGCTTTTCGATCCGCGCGATCAGGGCGGTGTCGAGCAGGCCGATGACGGCGTCGGCTCTCCGCTCGACCGGGACGACCTCACCGAGGTCGGCGCATTGCAGAACGGCCTGGTCGAATTCGGGCAGTTCGACGCCGAGGCACTCGGACAGCAGCTGGGGAGCGAAAGCGGGGCAGTCCTTGAAGAGCTGCACCCGGGTCTCATGACCATGGGAAACGGACACGAGGCCAAATTACCGCCCCGGCCGGTTTCACGCCGGAGAACGCATTTTCCTGCCCGATTCACCCCTATAAAGGAATCGGGCGGAGTCGCCCTCATCCGTTTCTCCATATTCTCCCTATATTTCCCCCGTCACCCCGGCGCCTCTTCCGCCCTGCGCGGTTCGATCGGGACGGCGATCCTGGTCAGCCGCTCGTCGGGGTCGTCCTCGCCCGGGGTGGAGAGGTAGGTCTCCCGGGCCGGGCCGTGCGGTTGCAGGTCCTGGTCGTGGATCCAGGTGAACAGGGCGTGGTAGGCGAGCGGCAGGTGGGCGCAGGGCCCCTCGTGCAGGGTCGCGGCGACGTCGGCGGCGGGCAGCACGACCGGTTCGGTTCCGCGGGGGACCTCGTCCTCCTCGGTCTCCGCGGCGACGCCGATCCGCATGCCCTCGGCGAGGTCCAGCGGGACCAGGCCGATGAGCGGCGGCAGCCACGGCGTGCCGGCCGCCTCGATCGCGCCGAGCAGCCGCCGCACCCCCTCCTCGGTGCAGGCGCCCAGGTCGCCGGGGCCGCACTCCAGGTGCACCGCGGCCAGCCGGCGCTCCGGGTCGTGCTCCCGGGCGACCTCGTGGCCGGGCGGCCCGCCCTGGGCGAGCCGGGTGAGGATGCCGATCCGCCCGGTGTCCCGGTCGGCCCGCTCGGCCAGCCGCTCCCGCTCGGCCTGGAGCACCACGGTGCGGGTCCGCTCGTCCCCCTGGAGCACGTCGGCGACGACGGCCAGCGGCACGTCCGCGCCGAGCAGCAGCTCCGCGGTGAGCACGTCGCGCGCCTGGGACCGCGCGTAGTACCGGTACCCGGAGTCCGCGTCGACCCGGACCGGGTGCAGCAGCCCCAGCTCCTCGTACTCGCGCAGCCTCCCGGCCCCGACCCGGCACAGCCGGGCGAACCGGCCGATGGTGAGCAGGTCGTCCTCCACACCCCTCATGCTCACCCCGCCCGCCCCGAGAGGGCCCGACCGACACGGCCCCGGCCGCTCCTCCCGCCCCTGGCCGCCATCGGCCGGGTTCCGCGCCGCCGGGTGCACTGGGTATCCGCTACGCTCCCCTCCGGAAGCAACGCGACGAATCCCCCGGAAAGCCCGCCTTGTACGAACTCCGCCCCGACGCCCCCCGAGAGCTCGGCGGGTACACCCTGCTACGACGGATCGGCGCCGGCGGCATGGGCGTGGTCTACCTCGGCGTCCCGGCGGGCGGCGGGGAGCCGGCGGCGGTCAAGGCGGTGCGGCCGGAGTACGCCGAGGACACCGAGTTCCGGGCCCGGTTCGCCGGGGAGGCGGAGCTGGCGCGCCGGGTGCGCGGCCCCTACACCGCCCGGGTGCTCGGCGCCGACACCGAGGGCCCGACCCCCTGGCTGGCCACCGAGTATGTGCCGGGCCCCGGGCTCGACCGGGCGGTGCGGGACGGCGGCCCGTTCCCCGAGGACTCGCTGCGGGTGCTGGCGGCCGGCCTCGCCGAGGCGCTGTCCGCGATCCACTCGGTGGGGCTGGTCCACCGCGACCTCAAACCGTCCAACGTGCTGCTCTCCCCGCGCGGCCCGCAGGTGATCGACTTCGGCATCTCCCGGGCCGTGGACGCGACGTCGTTCACCCGCACCGGCCAGACCCTGGGCACTCCCGGCTACATGTCGCCCGAGCAGGCGACCGGCGCCGACCTGGACCACCGCGGCGACGTCTTCTCCTACGGCGGCGTGCTGGTGTTCGCCGCGACGGGGCGCCAGCCGTTCGGCACGGGCGACCCGGCCGCGCTGCTCTACCGGGTGGTCAACGAGGAACCCGACCTGTCCGGGGTGCCGGACGGGCTGCGCGGGCTCGTCGCCTCCTGCCTCGCCAAGGACCCCGCCGACCGCCCCGGCCTGGACGCCGTCCTGGCCGGGCTGGGCGCCGCTCCGCTGCCCGGCTCCGACGAGGAGGCCGCCACCGCCTGGCTCCCCGACGCCGTCGCCACCCAGGTCATCCGGACCGCGGCGACGCTGGTCGAGCTCGCACCGACGCTGGCGCAGACCACGCTGGCCCGGACCGCGGCCCTCCCGGCGGAACCCGCCCCGACCGACGAGAGGCCGGTGGAGAAGGAGAGCGCCGGGGCCGAGGAGCTCCGCGAGGAGAACGGCCCGGAGGAGCAGCGGGACTCCACCGGGCAGGACGTCGCCCGGCAGAACGCCGACGGGCCGGACGGCCTCCCCTCCCCTGCCCCGACCACCGCTCCGGAGGCGGCGGCCGATCCGGCGCCCGCCGCAGCACCCTCTGCGGCGGATGAGGCGGAGGCGTTCGCCCCGGCCGGTCTGCCGCCGTGGCCGCTGCAGCCGCCGGCCCGGCAGAAGAAGCCGGAGAGGCCGGACGGGAACGGCGCTCCGAAGGAGGAGTCGGAAGAACCGGAGGACCCCGAGGAGCCGGAGGCCCCGCGGCAGGAGGAGCCTGAGGAGGCCGGACCGGAGCCCGAAAGCGAGAACGGGAGCGGCCCAGCGGGCTCCGCACCCGCCGGAACACCGTCCTCCCCGGCCCCTGCCCCCACCACCGCCGACCGGTCCGGGGACGCCTCCCCCGCGCCGAAGGCTCCCCCAGGGAAGGGCGCGTCTGCGGTACCGCGCGCCGGGGCCCCCGCCTCTTCGGCGCCCGCCCCCGGCCGGTCCGCCCCGAAGGGCGACGCCTCCTGGCAGAGGCTGGTGGGCTGGGCGGTCATCGCCATGTCCCTGGTGATCAGCGGGGTGATGGTGGCCCGGAACCTGCCCGAGGAGGTGCTGTACGAAGGCGACGTCACCTGGCAGCAGCGCGAAGGGGCGCCCGGCGGGTCCGGTTCGCACACGTCGGGGGAGGCTCCCCTCGTCACCCACGACATCGCGCTGCTCGACGGCGTGGGCGGGTTCGCGGCCAACACCTCCGACGGCCTCTACCTGTTCTCCTCCGGACCGGGCTCGAGCACGGAGAAGTACGACGTTCAGGTGCTGACCGAGGCCGACCGCTACTACCGGCACCGGATCACCGCGAGCCGCGACGGGACCGCCGTCGCCCTGTCCGCCCGGGGCAGGAAGGACGGTTCCGGCGGGGACTCCGCCGGGGACACCCTGCACGTGTGGCGCACGGACGGTCCCGGGAAGAACAGCATCGCCCCTGTCGGCGCCTCGCCGGAGGTCCTCGGCACCGCGCTCTCCCCCAACGGGGAGGTGCTCTTCGCGATCCTGGAGGACGACCACGGGCGGACCGAGGTGCGCGCGTTCGGCGCCCTGGACGGAGCCGAGCTCTTCACCGTCGAGGCCCCCGGCGCCCAGGCCCTCGCCGTCTCACCGAGCGGGATGGACCTGGCCGTCTCCGGCGACCGGGGCATCACCGTGCTCAGCACCGCCACCGGCGAGGAGCGCGACCTCCCTGCTCTGGAGGATTCTCCGCGCGGTCTCGGCACCGCGCTGGCCTTCGGCCCGAACAGCAAGGTCGCCGCCGCGTCGCAGAGCACGGTCCAGGTGTGGAGCATCGATGCGGGCGGGCCGCCGGAGGAGCTGCCGGGCTTGGCAGCGGAGGAACCGGCCTCCGCTCCGCCCGAGGTGGCCGGCCTGGAGTTCTCCGACGGCGGTTCCAAGATCGCCGCCTGGGGGACCGAGGAGGGGCTGCCCTTCGTCCGCACCTGGAGGAGCGACGGCGGGGAGCCGATCGACGAGGAGCGCGGCGACACGTCCTACGAGGTCTTCGCTCTGTCCCCGGGGCTCAGCAGGGCCATCGCCTCCGAGGAGATCGGAGGCGTCGGCGAGACCAAGTTCTTCCTCCGGCTGCACGACGACTTCTCCGTGGCCGGGGAGATCCCGCTGCCCTCCTCCGAGACGCCGTAGGGACGGGGTCGAGCGCCTCACCCGAGCGCGGCGCCTCACAGAGCGAAGGTTCAAGCAGGCAGCGACGGCGGCGGTGGGGACCGGCCAGTCGGTCGGGCGCGGCGCCCCACGGGGTGAGGGTTCAAGCAGGCGGCGAGGGCGGGAGTGGGTGGGCGCGGCGTTCACTGGCCCGGCGCGCGCTCCCACCGGGGGTCATATCCCATATGCCGGGTTGGCGGCGGGGAACGGGCGAGGGCGGGGGCACCCTGCACACCTCCGCGACACCCCCGATTACATCTACCAGCGAGTAGCAAGCCTTGAGGGCCCCAGCACCCCCTCCCCGGTTACCCAGAGTGGCCAAGACAGGCCCTCTCGGGGGACTAATGCGACATCTCGCCCCCTCCTCTGCCCTTCCCGGGTTCCGGCCCCCTACTTCCCGGCCTTGCGGGCCGCTCGAACCCCTGATCACCGGGCCGACCGGGGCGATTCGGGCCCCTGGAGGGCCGATCCGGCCCGGGATGCGCGCCCGGGAATCACCGGGGTGCTCTCGCGGTGCGCAGGGCGCCCCACCCAGCCATCACTCTGAGTATTCGCCTAGGTCCGGGAGATGTGGTGGTTTCAAGGGCGGCCGGCCTCGGCGCCGGAGCGACGCGGGCACGGCGATCCCGCCCCCGGCCCGCCCTGACCACTCCCGCCCTGCTCTGCCGCGCCCGACCGACCAGCCGGTTCCCCTGCCTGCCGTCGCTGCCCGCCTGAACCTTCGCTCCGTGGGGCGCCGCGCCCGGGCGACCACCTGCACCCCGCCCCCACCGCTGCCGTCGCCGCCCACTTGAACCCCCGCCCCGCGGGGCGCCGCGCCCGACCGGCCGGCCGGTCCCCACCGCCGCCTTCGCTGCCTGCTTGAACCTTCACTCCGCGAGACGCCGCGCCCGACATCGACACAAGAGGGCGGTCCGCCCGCCCCCCCTCCGAGCGGGCGGACCGTGCTTCGGCCGGGATCAGGCGGGGACCGTCGGCGGGGTGAACAGCGGCCGGAGCGGGAGCGGGCTCCCGTAGCCGGCGCGGATCACCGGCCACCGGCCGGCGACGGCCGCCGCAGGGGCGGGGCGGGTGTAGCGGCGGACCCGGGAGCGCGGGCGGCGCCAGGAGAGTCGGCGCATCAGGACCACCGCCCCAGGGTGTCGGGGCCGTCCGCCGGGTCGGAGGCGGCGGGAGGGGCATCGTCGGGGGCGAGTTCGGCCCAGACGGAGTGGGCGGACTGCTCGGGCGGGGCGGTGAAGCCGTAGGCGGCGGAGGCGAGCGCGACGAGCGCGAGGCCCCGGCCGCCCTCGGAGTCGAGCAGGGCGGTGTCGTCCAGGACGGACGGCGGTGGTTGCGGTGTGCGCGGGGTGCCGGGGCGGGGGCCCTCGTCGTAGAGGCGGAGGGCGAGCCGGTCGTGCGGGGTGAAGAGGGCGGCGATCATGATCCCGCCGTCCCGGCCGGAGGCGGAGTGCCGGACGGCGTTGGACGCGAATTCACTGGCCACCAGTTCCAGCCGCTCCCGCAGGTCGGTGTCGGTGCGGTAGGGGCGGGGGCAGGCGGAGAGCGATCGTGCGGCCCAGACTCGCAGTTCCCCGGCGGAGCCGGGGGTCCCGGCGAGGGCGAGCCGCGCGAACGCGGGCCCCCAACCGGTTCCGGGGTGCGCGGCGGACGGACGTGGCACTAATGTGGACACGGTTCTACTCCCTGGGTTAGCAGGCGGGTGGGACTAGGCCCTCCCAGGTGCGCTACCACCTGGGCAGGGCCGTTTTGCGTGCCCCTGAATCGGCCCTGTAGAGGCCTCAAAGGCGACACACTTGCAGTGTGGAGCAGGCCACTCATAAAATGCAAGCTCCCAATTGAAAGTTCCCGAATATTGTCAGCTTGTCTAGTTTTGACATAGATGGGGGAGATCAGGGCATGGGAGACCGATTGACCGTGGCCCGCTGGGAGCTTGCGAAGCGACTGCGACGCCTCAGGGGCGATCGAGGCTTCAATGCGGTGGCCAAGGCGGTGCGAGTCGCCCCGTCTTCCCTCGCCCGCTGGGAAACCCCAGGTGAAAACGGCAGCGTTCCCGGACTTGTCGCCTTGGAGCGCCTCCTACAGCACTACGAAGTGGATGAGGAGACGTTCAACAAGCTCATCAAACTACGCAGCCACGCGAAGAAGCCCAATTGGTGGCAGGAGTACGAGCTTCAGCAGTACCACGGGACCTTCATCAGCCTGGAAGAGGCCGCGACAAGCATCTCCTCCTACCAGAGCACCTTGATTCCCGGCCTGTTCCAGACCGAGGAGTACATGCGCTCGGTCATTAAGGCCACAAGGATCGGAGAGCCTCAAAAAGTCGTCGATGCGCTCACTGAGGTACGCCTCGAAAGACAGCAAAAGTGGTGGAAGAGCGAAGGGACGTTCTGGGGCATTCTCGGCGAGACCGCGCTCACCCAGCTTGTAGGCGGACCACAGGTCATGCGGAAGCAGCTCGAATACCTGCATGAGGTCTCTCAGCATCCTCGTGTGACCATGCAGGTACTCCCTTTCAACGTCGGAGCCCATGCTGCTCTCGACGTCGCGAGCTTCGTCATCCTGTCTCTGGGGGCCGATGACCTATCCACCGTCTACCAAGAGGGTGCCTCCGTTAGCATCTTCCTGGATGAGCCCGCCGATCTAGAGCGCTACGATCTGATCTTCAACCGTCTCCGCGCAGCCGCACTTGATACGTCTCCCACGCGTGAGCTCTTCCTCAACCGCGTCCATGATCTGGAAAGCTGAACCTCCAATGAAGCTTGCGAACGCCCCCCAGGGGGAACCGTGGACCCCCACGTGGCGTAAGTCCAGCTACACCGGTGACCAGGGGAACTGCGTCGAGGTCGCACTCGACTGGCGCAAATCGTCCTACAGCGGCGGCAGCGGGGAATGCGTCGAGGTCGGCGCCCACCCCGCCGCCGTCCTGCACGGCATCCGGGACTCCAAGAACCCGGATGCCGCCGCGCTCTTCCTCTCCTCCTCCGAGTGGGCCGCCTTCGTCACCGCCGCCCGGGAGCACCGGCTCTAGGTCCGTCAGGCCCGTCAGGCCCCTCCGGCGTCAGGCGTAGAAGTCCGGGCGGGGGCCGATGCCCGTCGGCTCCGCCTCCCCGGTCCGCTGGGAGCGGACGGCCGCATCGCAGGCCACCGCCGCCGCGTACCCGTCCCACGCGCTCGGGCCGGCGGCGGTGCCCTCGGCCGCCGCCATGACCCACTCCCGGATCTCGGCGTCGTAGGCGTCCGCGAACCGGTCCTTCCAGTCCTGGAGGACCGGCGTGCTCAGCCGGGCCGCAGAGCGGACCGCCGGGCCGGGCGGGGGCGGCAGCTCCGCCGTCCCGCTCTCCCCCACCACCTCGCACCGGATCTCGTAGCCGTACCGGCAGTTCACGAAGACCTCGACGTCGACGCTGACCCCCGATTCCATCCCGAAGAGCATGAACTGCGGGTCCTGCAGGTGCTCGAAGCGGTTCCGGGTGCGCTTGGGGAACAGCACCTGCGCCGAGGCGATCTCGTCGTCCAGCAGCCACCGCACCGCGTCCATCTCGTGCACCGCCGTGTCGTGCACCGCCATCTCGGTCCGGTACTCCTCCGGCGCCGAGGCGTTGCGGTGCACGCAGTGCACCATCAGCGGCTCGCCCAGCCTGCCCCCGCCGACCAGCCGCTTGAGGGCCCGGTACCCGGTGTCGTAGCGGCGCATGAAGCCGACCTGCACCAGGCGCCGACCGGACGCCCGCTCCGCCTCGATGATCTTCAGGCAGTCCTCGGCGGTGGTGGCCAGCGGCTTCTCGCAGAACACCGGCTTGCCCGCGGCGACGGCCGCCAACACCGTCCCGGCGTGCGCCGGCCCCCAGGAGGCGACCAGCACCGCGTCGACCTCGCCGGAGCCGACCACCTCGCGGTCGGAGGCGGCGGTGCGGGCCCCGCAGGACGCGGCGACCGCCGCGGCCCGGCCGGGGTCGATGTCGGTCACCGCGGCGACCCGGGCACCGGGGACGGAGGCGGCGATCCTGCGGGCGTGGTCGGCGCCGATCATCCCGGCGCCGACCAGTCCGACGTTGAGGGGCATTCCGTGCTTCCTCTCCTTGGGGCGCCCCGCGATGATCTTGACGTTCCGGCCCTTTCAACTCACCGGGAAAGGGCCGGAACGTCAAGATCATCGGGAGGGCGGGTGGGGGGTGAGACGGGTCAGCGGCCGAGTTCGTGTTCCAGGGCGTCCAGTTCGGCGCCGCCCGCCATGTGGTGGACGAGGTCGTCCAGGGCCAGCTCGGAGCGGGGCGCGTCCAGCTCCACCTCGCCCAGGCGCAGCACGGTGAAGTGGTCGCCGACCATGTGCGCGTGGTGCGGGTTGTGCGTGATGAACACGACCGCCAGCCCGGCGTCCCGGGCGGCCCGCACGTACCGGAGCACCACCCCGGACTGCTTGACGCCGAGCGCGGCGGTGGGCTCGTCCAGGATGAGCACCCGGGCGCCGAAGTACACCGCGCGGGCGATCGCCACCACCTGCTTCTGCCCGCCGGACAGGTCGGCCACGGGCGCGTCGATGTCCGGCAGGTCGATGCCCATCTTCTTCAGCTCGGCGTCGGCGGTGGCGCGCATCTCGGCCACCCGGAGCCGGGTGAGCGGCCAGAAGCCGGCCCGCGGTTCCGAGCCGAGGAAGAAGTTCCGCCACACCGGCATCAGCGGCACCAGGGCCAGGTCCTGGTAGACGGTGGCGATGCCGCGGTCCAGCGCCTCGCGCGGCGAGGAGAACTCCACCGGTTCGCCGTCCACCAGGTAGGTGCCGGAGGTCGGCCGGTGCAGCCCGGCGAGGATCTTGATCAGGGTGGACTTGCCGGCGCCGTTGTCGCCCAGGACGCAGCCGACCCGGCCGGCGTGCACCTCCAGGTCCACCCCGGACAGCGCCCGGATGTTGCCGAAGTCCTTGCCCGCCCCGATGAGCCGGAGCAGCGGCGCGGCGCCGCCCTGCTCCGTGCCGCCCTGCTCCGCACCGTCCAGAGCCGCGCCGCCCGGCTGCGCGGTGTCCGGGGCCGCCGCCCCGTCCGCGCGGTCCGCTCCGCGGTCGTTTCCGGTCACCGGGTCACCTCCTGCCGCCGGCCCTGCTGCGGAACCAGCTGTTGACCACCACCGCCAGCAGCAGCATGGCGCCGACGAAGAACATCACCCAGTTGTTGTCCCAGCCGGCGTAGACGATGCCCTGCTTGGTCATGCCGTAGATGAACGCGCCGATCGCGGCGCCGACGACGGTGCCGTAGCCGCCGGTGAGCAGGCAGCCGCCGACCACCGCCGCCATGATGTAGAGCAGCTCGTTGCCGACGCCCTCGCCGGACTGCTGCACCCCGCCGGAGGCGGCGATCAGGTGCATGCCGCTGAACCAGGCGAAGAACCCGACCGTCATGAACAGGCCGATCTTGACCTTGGCGACCGGCACGCCGACCGCGCGGGCGCCGTCCGCGCTGCCGCCCACCGCGTAGATCCAGTTGCCGGCCCGGGTGCGCAGCAGCACCCAGGTGGCCAGGGCGGTGAAGAGCAGCCACCACAGCACGGTGATCCGCACCTCGGTGCCGAGCACCGGGACGCTGGAGGCGAACACCGCCCGCACCGAGTCGAAGCCGTCCATGTCGGCGATGGAGCGGCTGGACACGCTGCCGGTGACCAGCTTGGTCACCGCGATGTTGAGCCCCTGCAGCATCAGGAACACCGACAGGGTGACCAGGAAGCTGGGCAGCCCGGTCCGGACCAGGATCAGCCCGTTGAGGAAGCCGATGAGCAGCGCCAGCGCCAGCGAGATCCCGGCGGCCGCCCACACGTTGAGGTTGAACTGGTAGGCGGTCATGCCGGTGGCCAGGGAGGCGGTGACCACGGCCACCCCGGCGGACAGGTCGAACTCGCCGCCGATCATCAGCAGCGCCACGCCCACCGCCATGATGCCGATGGTGGAGGCGGCGTAGAGCACCGTGGCCAGCGACCCGGCCTGGCGGAACGGCTCGGCGGCGGCGAAGAAGACCGCGAACAGCACCACCGCGCCGAGCAGCGAGCCCAGCTCCGGGCGGGCGGCCAGCCTGCGCAGCGGCGGGACCCGGCCGGCCCGGAGCTCCTTCTCCGAGGCGCCGGGGGCCGGCAGGGCGGGCGCGGGTCCCATCCCCCTCACCTGGTCCCGCCGGCCGCGTGCTCGGCCACCTCGTCGACGTTGCCGGCGTCGATGAAGCTGGGCCCGGTGAGCACCGGCCGGGTGCCGCCGCCCAGCGTGTTGCCGTTGGCGACGTGCAGCCACAGCCCTTCGACGGCCATGTACCCCTGCAGGTAGGGCTGCTGGTCGACGGCCCATTCCAGGTCACCGTCGGCGATCGCCCGGATCGCCTCCTCGTTGGTGTCGAAGGTGGCGACGGCGGCCTCCGACCCGGTCGCGGCGACCGCGTCGATCGCGGTCATCGCGAACGGGGCGCCCAGGGTGGCGACGTAGTCCACCTCGTCGTCCTCCTGGAGTCTGGAGGTGATGGAGGAGGACACGTCGGGCATGCTGGCGCCGTCCACGTTGAGCCGGTCCACGTCGCCGCCGAACGCCTCCTCCAGGCCCTCGCAGCGCTCCTCCAGGCCGACGTTGCCCTGCTCGTGGATGACGCAGAGGGCCTTCTCCGCGCCCTCCTCGTCGAGCCGGTCGCCGAACGCCTCGCCGGCCAGCCGCTCCTCCATCCCGAAGAACTCGATCAGCCCGGCCTCCTGCCAGTACTCGATGCCGGAGTTGAGGCCGACCACCGGGATGCCGGCCTCCGCCGCCTCGTCGACCGCGCCCTGCAGTGCGTCCGGTTTGGCGAAGGTGACGGCGATGCCGTCCACGTCCTTGTCGATGGCGGTGCGGATCAGCGTGGCCTGCTTGGCGGCCTCGGGGTCGGAGGAGTACTCCAGGGTGGCGCCGTTCTTGGCGGCCGCGTCCTCGGCGCCGCTGCGCACCAGGTCCCAGAAGGTGTCCCCGGGCGCTTGGTGGGTGATCATCGCGATGGTGAGCGCGGGCGCGTCCGCGGCCCGCTCCTCCTCTGCCTGGCGGCCGCCCTGGGAACTGCAGCCCGCCGCGGCCACCAGGGCCGCCGCCAGGACCGCGAGCGCGGGCGCGGGTCGTCTGCGGAGCATTCGTCTCCTCCCTCGGGAGGGTGGTCGGTCCTCGGAGCGCCGCCTCTTCCCGAGGCGGGCGGCGGTGGCCGTGCGCGCGGGCGGACGGCTTTCGGGCGGCCCCGGCGGGGCCGGGCGGCGCGCCGGGCTCAGGCCCGGGCGCGGGCGCCCAGGCCGCAGGAGCCCAGGTAGGCGCGGGTGCGTACGGCGATGGGCAGCGGCACCTCCGGGTCGCAGGGGTAGAGGTCCTGCTCGACGATGACGAAGACGCGTGCGTCGACCTCCTCCAGGGCGGCGATCACCCGGGCCGGGGCGGGCTCGCCGGCGGGGGGCTCCACGCACACCCCGCGCTCGACGGCCTCGCCGAAGGAGAGGCCCTCCTCGTCCTTCTGCCGCAGCACCTCCGGGTCCATCTGCTTGATGTGCACGTACCCGATCCGCTCGGCGTAGCGGCGGATCAGGTCGACGGCGTCGCCGCCGCCGTAGGCGACGTGCCCGGTGTCCAGGCAGAGCGAGACGTGCTCGGGGTCGGTGCCGTCCAGGAACCGCTCGATCTCGGCCTGGGTCTGCACGTGGGTGTCGGCGTGGGAGTGCAGGCAGAGCCGGATCCCGTACTCCTCCCGCAGCAGCCGGCCCAGGCGGTCCGCGTTGCGCAGCAGGGTCCGCCACCGCCCGTCGCCGAGCCGCGGGGCGTCGGTGAACTCCCCGGTCCGCTCGTCCCGGTACATCGGCGGGATGAAGACCAGGTGCCGGGCGCCCATCGCGCGGGTGAGCGCGGCGACCCGGCGGACCCGGTCGAGCGTGCCGTCCCAGGCCCCCTCGTTGTGCAGGTCGCCGAAGACGGTCCCGCCGGAGACCCGCAGGCCGCGCCGGCCGACCTCGTCGGCGAGCCGGGCGGGGTCGGTGGGCAGGTAGCCGTAGGGGCCCAGCTCCAGCCAGCCGTAGCCGGCGCCGGCCAGTTCGTCGAGGAAGCGGTGCCAGGGCGTCTGCCGCTCGTCCTCGGCGAACCACACCCCCCAGGAGTCGGGGGCGGAGCCGAGGACCAGCTTCTCCGTCGTCCGGTTCATGCCTTCGTCCTTCCGGAGGGGGTGCGCTGCCGGTCAGAGGTGGTGGCGCCGGGCGCGCCGCTGCTCGGTGTAGGCGCGGCGGGCCTCCCGGGTGCTCTCCAGCTCGGAGACCTCGCTGACCGGGACGTCCCACCAGCCGCTGGACGGCGGCCCCGGGGCTTCGGGGTCGGTCTCGATGTGCACCACGGTGACGGTGTCGGCGGCCTTGGCCCGCTCGATCCCGGCGCGCAGTTCGCCGAGGTCGCGGGCGCGGATCGCCCGCGCACCGAGGCTGGCGGCGTTGGCGGCCAGGTCCACCGGGAGCGTGCCGCCGTCGAGCAGGCCGGTGCGGGCGGAGCGGTACCGGTGGGCGGTGCCGAACCGCTGGGCGCCGACCTTCTCGGAGAGCGACCCGATCGAGGCGTACCCGTGGTTCTGCAGCACCACGATCACCGCCTTGACGCCCTCGGCGACCATGGTGCTGATCTCCTGGGCGAGCATCAGGTAGGAGCCGTCGCCGACCAGGACGACGACCTCCCGGTCCGGGGCGGCCATCTTGGCGCCCAGCCCGGCCGCGATCTCGTAGCCCATGCAGGAGTAGGCGTATTCGACGTGGTAGGCCTTGGGGTCCCGGGCGCGCCAGAGCATCTGCAGGTCGCCGGGGAGGCTGCCGGCGGCGTTGACCAGCACGTCCCGGTCGTCCAGCACGTCGTTGAGCACGCCGAGCACGGCGGTCTGCGCGGGCGGGCCGCCGGTCCGCGCGGCGCGGCAGGCGTCGGCGGTGCGCGCCCACTCCGCGGCCAGCGCCCGGGCGCGCTCCCGGTGGGCCGGGTCGGCCTCCCATCCGCGCAGTTCGCGGCGGAGCTCCTGGAGGCCGGCCCGGGCGTCGGCGACCAGCTGCACCGCGGCGTGCTTGGCCGCGTCCGGCCGGGCGATGTTGAGGTTGACGAAGGCGACGCCGGGGTCGGCGAACGCGGTGCGGCTGGCGGTGGTGAAGTCGCTGTAGCGGGTGCCGACGCCGAGCACCGCGTCGGCCTCGCGGGCCAGCGCGTTGGCGGCCGCGGTGCCGGTGGCGCCGATGCCGCCGACCGCGCACGGGTGGTCCCAGGGCACCGCGCCCTTGCCGGCGTGGGTGTCGGCGACCGGGATGCCGGTCTCCTCGGCGAAGGCGCGCAGCTCCCCGGTGGCCCGGGAGTAGACCGCGCCGCCGCCGGCCACGATCAGCGGGCGGCGGGCCGCGCGCAGCACCTCGGCGGCGCGGGCCAGCGCGGCGGTGTCCGGCCGGGGCCGGTCGATGTGCCAGACGCGGCGGCGGAAGAACGCCTCCGGCCAGTCGTACGCCTCGGCCTGCACGTCCTGCGGCAGGCAGAGGGTGACGGCGCCGGTCTCCGCCGGGTCGGTGAGCACCCGCATCGCCGCCATCGCCGCCGGGACCAGCTGCTCGGGCCGGGTGATCCGGTCCCAGTACTTGGAGACCGGGCGGAGCGCGTCGTTGACCGTGGCGTCGCCGGCGCGGGCGTCCTCCAGCTGCTGCAGCACCGGGTCGGCGGGGCGGGCGGCGAACATGTCGCCGGGCAGCAGCAGCACCGGGAGCCGGTTGGTGGTGGCCAGCGCCGCGCCGGTCACCATGTTGGTGGAGCCGGGGCCGGTGGAGGCGGTGCAGGCGTAGGCCTGCAGCCGGTCGCGCATCTTGGCGAACGCGGCGGCGGCGTGCACCATGGCCTGCTCGTTGCGGGCCTGGAGGAACGGCAGGTCCACCGGGCCGCCCGCGCCGTCGCCGCAGGTGGCGGCCTGCAGCAGCGCCTGGCCCAGCCCGGCGGTGTTGCCGTGCCCGAAGATGCCCCACACCCCGGGGACGAGCCGCTGCTCCTCGCCGTCCCGCTCGGAGTACTGGGCGGCCAGGAAGCGCACCAGCGCCTGGGCCGCGGTCAGCCGTACCGTCGCCACCCCGGTCACCCTCCCTTCCCCGCCGCGCCGCACATCGGCAGGCGCGGGTCCGTGCCCTGGCCCTCCCAGGTCCCGCGGATCCAGGAGTGCGCGGGGTCGTCGCAGATCCGCCAGGCCCGCTCGGCGCCGGGGCCGGCCATCACGTTGAGGTAGTAGAGGTCGTAGCCGGGGGCGGCCATGGACGGGCCGTGCCAGCCGTGCGGGACGGTCACCACGTCGCCGGTGCGCACCTCGGCGAAGACGTCGATGGGGCGCTCGGCGGTGCCGTAGACCCGCTGGTAGCCGAAGCCGGCGCCGGAGGGCCCGGGGGCGACCTCGAAGTAGTAGATCTCCTCCAGCACGCACTCGGCGGCGGTGGCCTCGTCGTGCTTGTGCGGCGGGTAGGAGGACCAGTTCGACTCCGGGGTGAGCACCTCGCAGGCGATCAGCCGGTCCGCGTGGAACGCCTCCGGGGTGCAGAAGTTGTTCACCTGCCTGCTGGACCGGCCGGCGCCGCGCAGCTCCACCGGGACGTCGTCGGCGGGGCCGTAGCGGAACGGCAGCCTCCGCTCGCAGCGGGCCGAGGGCAGCGCGAACCGGCCGCCGTCGATGCTGGAGACGGTCGCCGCCGCGTCGCGGGGGAGGTAGGCGAAGTCGGTGACCCGGCTGAACACGTCGGGCCGGCCCTCCAGGGCGTACCGCTCCCCCTCGAACTCCACCGAGCAGGCGCCGCTCAGCGGCAGCACCAGGGTCTCCGCGCCGCCGGTGGCGACCTCGGCGCGCCCGCCCGGCGGCAGTTCCAGCACCCGCAGGCCGGCGTGGCCCCACCCCGCGGATTCGGGAGTGACGACGGTGGAGAACGGGCCGGACGCGGTGGAGCGGGCCGGGACGTGGTGCTTGTTCACCGTGCACCTCCTGGGTCGCCCCGGCCGCCGGGGCCGGGGACGGCTCCGTCCTCCCGCGGCGCGGGCCCGGAGCCGGGGACTTCGCCGCCGGGGCGGAACCGCCTCCGCGGCCGATGGCGGGGCCGCCGCGGGCCGGGGGGCTCCTTCCGCTCGCGGCGGTGCGGGTCTTCGCGGTGCGGGCTCACAGCAGCCCCACGGCGGTGTCGACGGCGGCGGCGACGTCGCCGCCGGCCGGGTAGAGCAGGGACCGGCCGACGGCCAGCCCCTTGGCGGTGGGCAGCCGCAGCGCCTCGCCCCAGCGGGCGAAGGCGGCGCCGGGGTCGCGGTCCGGTTCGCCGCCGAGCAGCAGCGCGGGCAGGGTGGAGGCGGCCAGCACCCGGTCCATGCCCGGCACCACCGGCAGCTTCAGCCAGGTGTAGGCGGTGGTGCGGCCGATGCCGGAGGCGATGGCCGCGGAGCGCGCCACCGCGTCGGCGGACAGGTCGTTGCGGACCGCCCCGCCGCCGCCGTGCGCGATGAACGGCTCGATCACGGCCATCAGCCGGCGCTCGTTGAGCGCGTCGGCGGCGCGGGCGCAGCCCTCCAGGGTGCCGGCGGTGCGGCCGTCGGCGTAGTCCAGCCGGAGCAGCATCTTCCCGCCGTCGAAGCGCATCCGCTCGATGCCGGCCGCGTCGTAGCCGGTGAACCGGTCGTCGATCTCCCAGGCGGCGCCGGCCAGGCCGCCGCGGTTCATCGAGCCGATCGCGGTCCTGCCCTCCAGCGCGCCCAGCAGCAGCAGGTCCTCCAGGACGTCGGCGCCGGCCAGCACCCCGGTCACGCCGGGGCGGGACAGCGCGGTGCGCACCCGGTCGAGCAGGTCGGCCCGGTCGGCCATGGCCATCGGCCGGTCCCCGGCGCGCAGCGCGCCGCGGGCGGGGTGGTCGGCGGCGATGATCATCGCCTTGCCGTGCGGGCCCAGCGGCGAGGCGGGCCGGGTGCGCCGGGCGGCGGCCGCGGCGATGGCCCCGGGGTCGTGCACCCGGGTCTCGACCAGCTCCCGCACCTCGCGGACCCTCATCGGCCCTCCTCCGCGCCGAGCAGCTCCTCGACCTCGGCGCCGGTCGGCATCGCCGCGGAGCAGGCCAGCCGGGAGGCGACGATCGCGCCGGCCGCGTTGGCGAACCGCACGGCGCGCCCGAGGGGCCAGCCGGACAGCAGCCCGTGGCAGAGCGCGCCGCCGAACGCGTCGCCCGCGCCCAGGCCGTTGACGGTCTTCACCGGGATCGGCGGCGCCTCGGCCGCGGCGGTGCCGTCCAGTGCGACCACGCCGTCCGGGCCCCGCTTGACCACGGACAGCTGCACGCCGAGCCCGCGGGCGGCCCGGGCGGCGCGGTGCGGGTCGCGGGCGCCCACCGCGGTCTCCCACTCGTCGAGGTTGCCGACGGCGGCGGTGGCGTGCGGCAGCGCCTCGCGCACCCGGCGCCCGGCCTCCTCCGGGGAGTCCCAGAACATCGGCCGGTAGTCCAGGTCGAGCACGGTGATGCCGCGGCGGCCGCGGGCGCGCAGCGCGGCCAGGGTGGCGGTGCGGCTGGGCTCGGCGCACAGCCCGGTGGCGGTGGCCCAGAAGACCCCGGCGGCGGCGATCGCGTCCAGGTCCAGCTCCTCGGCGCGGATCTCCAGGTCGGCGGCCTTGGGGTCGCGGCCGTAGAAGTAGAGCGGGAAGCGGTCGGGCGGGAAGATCTCGCAGAAGGCGACCGGGGTGGGCCGGCCGGGGACCTCGGCGACGAACCGGTCGTCGACGCCGAAGCCGCGCAGCTCACGGCGGACGAACCGGCCGAACGGGTCGGCGCCGGTGCGGGTGACGACGGCGGCCGAGCGGCCGAGCCGGGCGGCGGCGACCGCCACGTTGGTGGCGCTGCCGCCGAGGTACTTGCCGAACGAGGTGACCTCGTCCAGGCCGACACCGACCTGGTCGGGGTAGACGTCCACGCCGACCCGGCCCATGGTCAGCACGTCGAGCGCGGGCGCGGCGGTCATCGGGCGCCTCCCCGCTCGCGGACCTCGTCCACCAGGACCGCGCGGCCCTCCCGCACGGACAGGTCGGCGGCCTCGGCGACCAGCATCGCCTCCAGCGCGTCGGCGACCGTGCACGGGCTCGGGCCGCCCTCGGCCGCGGCCTTCAGGAACGCGGCGATCTCGGCCCGGTAGGCGGCCTCGAACCGGGGCCAGAACCCCCGGTGCGGGGTGCCGGCGGGGAAGGCGGCCCCTTCGGCGGAGCGCAGCGGCGCCCGGTCGTCCAGCCCGACGGCGATGGTGGCGCGGCTCCCGGCGAACTCCATGCGGACGTCGTACCCGGCTCCGTTGTACCGGGACCCCTGGAGGGTGGCCAGGGTGCCGTCGTCCAGCCGGAGCACCGCGGCGGTGGTGTCCGCGTCGCCGGCCTCGGCGAAGTGGGCGGCGCCCCGGTTGGCCCCGTAGGCGTGCACCTCGACCGCCTCGCGGCCGGTGATCCAGCGCAGCGCGTCGAAGTCGTGCACGTGGCAGTCGCGGAAGATCCCGCCGGAGGTGCGGATGAACTCGGCGGGCGGCGGGGCGGCGTCGCAGGTGACGGTGTGCGCCCGGTGCAGTTCGCCGAGCTCGCCGGCGGCCAGCGCCCGCCTGGCCCGCCGGTGGCCGGCGTCGAAGCGGCGCATGAAGCCGATGTGCACCAGCGCTCCGGCCCGCTCGGTCTCGCGCAGCACCTCGACGGTGCGGGGCACGTCCCGGGCGACCGGCTTCTCGCAGAAGACCGGCAGGCCGGCCCGGATCCCGGCGAGCAGGAGCTCCGGGTGGGCGTCGGTGGCGGCGGCGATGATCAGCGCGTCGACGGCGCCGGGGGCGAGGAGTTCACCCGGGCTCGCGGCGGCCTCGGCGCCGGTGCGCGCCGCGGTCTCCCGCGCCCGCCCGGGGTCGGCGTCGGCCAGTACCAGCCGACCGCCCTCGGGGAGGAGGTCCGCGGCGGCGGCCGCGTGTGCGGCGCCGATGCGCCCCGTTCCGATGAGTCCGATGCGCACCGCCGCTCCTCCGTCCGCCGAGGGGTCCGAACGGGGGCGGTCCGGGCGCCGGGCCGGCGCGCGGCGTGACCCGGGTCACGCCCCGCCCTGATTTCTACGCCGGGCCCGCACCGGATGTCAACGGTATGTCTAGACATGATTACCTCATGACCTCCGGTCAACATGTCAGGTCGGTAGACTTCCGTCGTCCGCCCCGCTCCCACCACCGCCGATACCCGGCCGATACCACCGCCGACAGGAGTCCCGTGGCTGAGACGCCCCTTTCGGTGCCGCTCGACCGCACCAGCCCGATCCCGCTCTACTTCCAGCTCGCCCGGGAACTGGAGCGCCGCATCCGCGAGGGCGAGCTGCCCCCGGGCACCCGGCTGGAGAACGAGATCCTGCTCGCCGGGCGGCTCGGGCTGTCCCGCCCGACGCTGCGCCGCGCCATCGAGTACCTGGTCGACCAGGGGCTGCTGGTGCGCAAGCGGGGCGTGGGCACCCAGGTCGCCACCCCCCGGGTGCGCCGCCCGGTGGAGCTGTCCAGCCTCTACGACGACCTGGACCAGGCGGGCCAGCGCCCGCGCACCGAGGTGCTCGGGCTGAGCGTGCGCCCCGCCCCGGAGGCGGTCGCGCACCGGCTGGAAGTGGACCCGGGCACCGAGGTCTACGCGCTGGAGCGGCTCCGCTACGCCGGCGACGAGCCGCTCGCGCTGATGCACAACCACCTGCCGCTGGACCTGGTCGACCTGACCGCGGAGCGGCTCGCCGAGACCGGCCTGTACCGGCTGCTGCGCGCCGGCGGGGTGACGGTGAAGATCGCCTCGCAGAGCATCGGCGCCCGCGGCGCCACCGCCGCCGAGGCCCGCGCCCTGGGCGAGGTCCCCGGGGCGCCGCTGCTCACCATGGACCGGGTCGCCTACGACGACACCGGCCGCGTCATCGAGGCCGGCTCGCACGTCTACCGCGCCTCGCGCTACTCCTTCGAGCTCACCCTCACCGGCTGATCCCCCCAGGGGAAGAAGGGGCGGTGCGGATCGTCAGCGCCGGCGGCGGGCGGTGAAGCGGCGGCGGAGCAGGCGGCTCCGCGGCTCCTCCCGGGCCAGCAGGGCGGCGCCGATCATGCCGGCCTCGTTGCCCAGCTCGGCGCGGACGATCCTCGCCTCCGGGCGGTGGCCGCGGCCGGTGAGGTTGCGCCGGAACGCGGTGCGCGCCGGGCCCAGCAGCAGCTCGCCGCAGTCGGACACGCCGCCGCCGATGACGAACAGCTCCGGGTCGAAGGCCGCGGCCAGGTCGGCCAGGCCCGCGCCGAGCCAGCCGCCGACGTCCTCCAGGATCTCCACGCTCGCCCGGTCGCCGTCCCGGGCCAGCTCGGCGACGAGCGGGCCGGTGATCCGGGACGGGTCGCCGCCGACCGCCTGGAGCAGCGTGCGGGCCACCGGCGAGTCGGCCTCGGCCAGCTCGCGCGCCTCCCGGGTCACCGCGTTGCCGCTGGCGTACTGCTCCCAGCAGCCGCGGTTGCCGCACTCGCAGCGGTGGCCGCCCGGGACCACCGCCATGTGGCCGAACTCCCCGGCGATGCCGTGGCGTCCCCGGTACAGCGCGCCGTTCAGCACGATCGCGCCGCCGATCCCGGTGCCCAGGTTCACCACCACCGCGTCCCGGTGGCCGCGCCCGGCGCCGATCCGCATCTCCGCCCAGGCGGAGGCGTTGGCGTCGTTCTCCACCGCCACCGGCAGGCCCAGCCGGGCGCCCAGCGCCTCGCGCAGCGGCTCGTCCCGCCAGGAGAGGTGCGGCGCGAACAGCACGTTGGAGCGGCGCTCGTCGACGAACCCGGCCGCGCCCACGCCGACCGCCTTGACCGGGTACTCGGCGCGCAGCTCCTCCACCACGCCGGCGATGGTGTCCTCGACGACCTTGGGGCTCTTGCTGCGGTCCGGCGTCTCGGCGCGCAACCGCGCCAGGACCCGCCCGGAGGGGTTGACCACCCCTGCCGCGACCTTGGTCCCGCCGATGTCGACGCCGATCACGAGCCCGCGCGAACGGCCGCCGTTCCCCCTGGTGAGTGCCATGACCCGGCCGATCCTATCCGGCCGCCGGACGGTTCCCGCCGCAGCGCGGCGCGGTGTCGGCCGCACCGCCCCGCGCCCTCGGTCCCCCTCCTCCGCGGCGCCGGGACCGCCGGTCTCGGGGCCCTCCCCGGAGCAGGGCCGCGGCAAGGGACGGCAAACGGTCCGCAGCGGCCGGTCGGCCCCGGCCGCCCGCGGGTAGGGTCGTCCGGGGAGGGCGGGCCCGCACCTTTTCCGAGGGGCCGACCGGGCCCGCGGAGGGATCCATGCCGAGCCGAACACCCCGGCCGCCCGCGCCGACACCGGCGCCGGCGCCGACCGTGCCCTATTCCCTTTCCGGAGAGCCGCCGCGCCCCGAGGGGGCCCGGTGAGATCGCTGCGCGGCGACCCGTGGGCCATCCTGGCCGCGCTGTGCCTCGGGTTCTTCATGACGCTGCTCGACCTGACCATCGTCAACATCGCGATCCCGGACATGATCCGGCGGCTGGGCGCCGCCGTCGACGAGGTGCTGTGGGTGGTCAACGCCTACACCCTGGTGCTGGCGGTGCTGATCATCACCGCCGGCCGGCTGGGCGACCTGTTCGGGCCGCGCCGGCTGTTCCTGGTCGGCGTCGCGGTGTTCACCTCCGCCTCGGTGGCCTGCGGGTTCTCCCCCGACGCGGCGTGGCTGATCGCGGCCCGGGTGCTGCAGGGCGTCGGCGCGGCGATCATGATGCCGCAGACCATGACGCTGATCATCCGGGTCTTCCCGGCGGAGCGCCGGGGCACCGCGATGGGGGTGTGGGGCGCGGTCGCCGGGCTGGCCACGATCGCCGGCCCCACCCTGGGCGGGCTGCTGGTCACCGGGTTCGACTGGCGGTTCATCTTCTTCGTCAACGTCCCGTTCGGCGCGCTCGCGCTGGTGCTGGGCGCCCTGCTCATCCCGCCCGACCCGCCGTCGGAGGCGCGGCCCCGGTTCGACGGGACCGGCGTGCTGCTGGCCACCCTGGCCCTGGGCCTGCTCGCATTCGGCCTGGTCGAGGGGGAGCGGTTCCACTGGGGCCAGGTGGTCGGCCCGGTGGGCATCCCGCTGCTGCTGGCGCTGAGCGCGGTGCTGTTCGCCGCCTTCCTCGTCCAGCAGCGCGCCCGGCAGGGCCGCGACCCGCTGGTGCCGTTCGCCCTGTTCGCCGACCGCAACTACAGCCTGATGAGCCTCAACGCGGCGCTGGTCTCGGTGGCGATGCTGGGGTACTCCCTGCTGTTCACCATCTACCTGCAGTCGGTGCTGCAGATGAGCGCGCTGGCGGCGGGGCTGACCATGGCGCCGATGTCGGTGATGTCGATGGTCGCCGCGCCGGTCATCGGGCGCTGGGTGGACCGGGTCGGCGGCAAGTACCTGCTCGTCGGCGGGTTCGCCCTGTTCGGCGGCGGCCTGGCGGCGCTGCTCGCGCTCGCCTCCCCGGACAGCGGCTGGCCGGTGTTCGTCGCCCCGCTGGTGGTGATGGGCATCGGCGTCGCGTCGGTCTTCGGCCCGATGAACTCGCTGGCGATGTACCGGGTCGAGCCGCGGATGGCCGGCGCCGCCTCCGGGGTGCTGAACACCGTCCGCCAGCTCGGCTCGGTGCTGGGCGGGGCCGTGGTGGGCGCCCTGATGCAGACCTCGCTCAGCGCCCGGATGGAGGCGGAGGCCCGGGCCCGCGCCGGGGAGCTTCCGCCGGAGGTCCGGGAGCCATTCACCGAGGGCGTCTCCACCGGCCACGGGACCGGCCTGGAACTCGGCCCGCCGGCCCCGCCCGAGCTGCCCGCCGACGTCCCGCAGTCGGCGGCCGACCGGCTCTCCGTGCTGGCGGAGGCGGTGTTCGCGGACGCCTTCACCGACACCTTCCGCCTGGTCGGCCTGGTCCCGCTGGGCGCGATCGCCCTCGGCCTGGCCGCCACCCTGTTCTCCCGCAACATGCGCGGCCCGCACCGCGCCCCGGCGAAGGCCGGCACCGCGGAGCGGGACTGACCGGGCGGCCCCACGCGACCCGCGCCGGACGCACCCACCCTGTCGAGCTCAGGGGCACCGTCTTTCCCGACCCCGGCCCCGCACCCACCCCGTCGAGCTCCGCGTCGTCATCGCGGGCCACGACGGGGTGGGCGCGGGGCCGGATCCCTGGGGAGAGCGGCGGCCCTGGGCTCAACAGGGTGGGTGCGGGGCCGGGGATGCTGAGTCGGCCGGGTCAGCCGGCCGCGGCGAACTCGGCGCGGAGGCGGACCACCTCGGCCGGGTCCCAGCCGGGGCCGGGGACGCTGGAGACCAGCATCCGGGTGTAGGGGTGCTCCGGGGCGCGCAGCACCCGCTCGGCCGGGCCCTGCTCGACCACCGCGCCCTTGTACATCACCAGCACGTCGTCGCAGATCTGCCGGACCACGGCCAGGTCGTGCGCGACGAAGAGCAGCGCCACCCCGGACTCGGCGCGGATCCGCGCGAGCAGGTCCAGGATCTGCGCCTGGATGGAGACGTCGAGCGCGGCCACCGCCTCGTCCAGCACCAGCACCGACGGCCCGGGGGCCAGCGCGCGGGCGATGGCCAGCCGCTGCCGCTGCCCGCCGCTGAGCCGGTGCGGGCGCGCCCCGGCCTCCCGCTCCCCCAGGCCGACCCGGGCCAGCAGCTCGGCGGCGCGCCGGTCGGCCCCGGCCCGGTCGGCGCCGTGCAGCCGGAGCGCCTGCCGCAGGCACTGGGCCGCGGTCAGCCGGCGGTCCAGCGACCCCAGCGGGTCCTGGAAGACCAGCTGGATCTCGCGGGCCCGGCGCAGCCGGGCGGCCCGGCCCCGCTCCCGGGGGCCGCGCGGCCGCCCGTCCACCCGGATCTCCCCGGAGTCGGGGGCGGTGAGCCCGGCCAGCATCCGCGCCACCGTGCTCTTGCCCGACCCGGACTCGCCGACGACGCCGAGCGACCCGCCGGCGCGCAGCTCGAACGAGACGTCGTCCGCGGCGGTCAGCGGCGGCTCGCCCCGGCCCATCGGGTAGGTCTTGCGCAGCCGCTCCACGGCCAGCACCGGTCCGCCCCGCCGGGCGTCGTCCCTGCTGTCGTCCCTGCTCATCGCGTCTCCAAGGAGGGGTCGTGCGGCGCCGTGCGCGGCGCCGAGATGTCCGCCCGGCGGCAGGCCACGGTGCCGCCGGGCAGCGGCAGCGGCTCCGGGCGCCAGGCGGTGCAGGCGTCCTCGGCCTCGGGACAGCGCGGGGCGAACGGGCAGCCGGGGAAGGCGGTGGCCAGCGACGGGGGCGCGCCCGGGACCGGCCGCGGGGCGCGGTCGGAGTCCAGGCCGGGGGTGCAGTCCAGCAGGGCCCGGGTGTAGGGGTGGCGGGGGTCGGTGAACAGCTCCGCGGCGGGGCGGTCCTCCACCACCCGGCCGGCGTACATCACCGAGACCCGGTGGCAGTAGGCCGCGGCCAGGTGCAGGTCGTGCGTGATGAACAGGACGCCGGTGCCGCGGCGCTCGCGCAGGTCGCGCAGGACCGCCAGCACCTCGGCCTGGGTGGTGACGTCCAGCGCGCTGGTCGCCTCGTCGGCGAGGAGCAGCTCCGGCTCGGTGGCCAGCGCGGCGGCGAGCACCACCCGCTGGAGCATGCCGCCGGACAGCTCGTGCGGGTACTGCCGGATCCGCTCGGCGGGGCGGCCCAGCCCGACCTCGGCGAGCAGCTCCAGCGCCCGGGCGCGGGCCTGCTCCCGGGGCGTGCCCAGGGCGAGCACCATCCGCTCGGTGAGGAAGTCGCCGATCCGGCGCACCGGGTTGAGCACCGCTCGGGGGTCCTGAAAGACCATGGCGACCCGGCGCGCCCGCAGCTCGGTGAGCTCGCCGGGGCCGGCGGCCAGCACGTCGGTGCCGGCGACCGAGACCCGGCCGCGGGCCGCCGCCCCCTCGGGCAGCAGCCGCAGCGCGGCGCGGGCGGTGGTGGACTTGCCGGAGCCGGACTCGCCGACCAGGCCGACCACCTCCCCGGCGGCCACCCGCAGGTCCACCCCGTCCAGCACCGGGCGGCGCGCGTCCGCGCCGGGCAGTTCGACCGTGAGGCCCTCGATGTCGAGCAGCATCGGACTACCTCCTGTCGCTCAGCCGGTCGGCGAGGCGCACCCCGACGACGTTGAAGGCGACCACGACCAGGGCGATCGCGGCGCCGGGGACCAGGGACGGCCAGAGCACGCCCTGGATCAGCGCGGCCTGGCCCTCCTGCACCATCAGGCCCCACTCCGAGCTCGGCGGCTGCGCGCCGAAGCCGAGGAAGCTCAGCGCGGCCAGGCTCATCAGGCCCTCGCCGAAGAGCACCACCAGGTAGCCGAGGAGGGCCGGGGCCATGTTGGGGATCAGGTGGCGGACGCAGATGGCGAACCCGCCCATCCCCTGCACCCGGTAGGCGTCGATGTAGGGCTTGGCGCACTCGGCCAGCGCGACGCTGCGGGTGAACTTGGCGATGATCGGCGCGAAGGCCAGCCCCAGGGCGAGCACCGCGGTGGTCAGGCCGCTGCCGAAGACCGCGATCACCAGCACCACGAAGAGCAGGCCGGGGAAGGCGTACATCACGTCGGTGACCCGGGCCAGCACCGCGTCCACCCAGCCGCGGCGCCACGCGGCCAGGGTGCCCATGGCCACGCCGAGCAGCGCCGCCAGGGCGAGCAGGGCCAGCGGCCCGAGCAGGCTCTCCCGGGCCCCGTGGATCAGCCGGGACAGCAGGTCGCGGCCCATCTGGTCGGTGCCCAGCGGGTTCTCCGCGGTGGGGCCGGACCAGATCCGGTCGAAGTCGATCGCGGCGGGGTCGTGCGGCGCGACCAGCGGGGCCAGCGCGGCCGCGGCGGCCACCGCGCCGAGGAAGGCGGCGCAGATCCAGAAGGCGGCGCCTCCCCTGCCCCGCCGGCCGGCCGGGATCGCGGCGGCCGCGCCGGCGGGCCCGGCGGCGTCGGGCGGGCCGGAGGGCGCGGCCCGGGTTCCGGTGGCGGTCATGCCCTGCTCCCTTCAAGGCGGACCCGCGGGTCCAGCAGCGGGTGGACGAGGTCGATCAGGGTGGTCACCGCCATGTAGGCGGCCACCATGCACAGCAGCACCGCCTGGACCACCGGGAAGTCGAAGGTGTTGATCGCGTCCACCAGCAGCGAGCCGATGCCGCTGATGCCGAACGCGGTCTCCACCACCACCGTCCCGGCGAGCATGCTCGCGGTGACCAGGCCGCACATGGTGACCACCGGGCCCAGCGCGTTGCGCAGCACGTGCCGGCGGACGATGTGCCGCTCGGCGATGCCGGAGGCGCGCGCCGCGGCGACGTGCTCCAGCTCGAACTGCTCCACCATGCTCTGCCTGGTGACCCGGCTGACGATGGCCAGCGCGCCCAGGGAGAGCGAGACCGCGGGCAGGGTGAGGTGGTGGATCCGGCCGAGCAGGCCCTCGCCCAGCCCGGTCACCGGGAACCAGCCGAGCCGGACGGAGAAGACCGAGATCAGCGCGAGGGCCAGCACGAAGGAGGGCACCGAGGCGGCGAGCACGGTGCCGCCGGTGACGGCGGCGTCGGTGCGGCCGCCGCGGCGCACCGCGGCCAGCGCGCCCAGCCCGACGCCGAGCACGGTGAACAGCACCGCGGCGTAGCCGACCAGGGACAGGGTGGCGGGCAGCCGGGCCAGCATCAGGTCGGCCACCTGGGCGTTGTACTGGTAGGAGGTGCCCAGGTCGCCGGTGAGCGCCCCGGACGCCCACAGCCCGTACTGCACCAGCAGCGGCTCGTCCAGGTGGTACTCGGCGCGCACCGCCTCGATCCGCTCCGGGGTGACGTTCTCCGGGTCGCCGATCAGGAACGACACCGGGTCGCCGGGGGCGGCGTACATCGCGCCGAAGATGAGCAGCGAGGCGGCCGCCAGGGTGAGCAGCATGCCGGCGAGCCGGCGCAGCACGTGTCCGATCATCGCCCGGACTCCTCTCCGGCGCCGAGGCCGGCGGCCCACGGGTAGGACATGAAGGCGGCCGAGGCCGGGGCGCCGGTGATCCCCGAGCGCATCGCCAGGGTGGTGGGCGTCTGCACCACCGGGATCCACGGCATCGCCTCGGTCCAGCGCTCCTGGAGCTCGACGGCGAGCTCGGCGCGCTCGGCGTCGCCGGTGGCCGACTGGGCCTCCTCGATCAGCCGGTCGTACTCGTCGTCGGCGAACCCGGAGAAGTTCACCCCGGCGTCGGAGGCGCCGTTCTTGTAGAAGCCGACCGGGTCGTTCTTGGAGATCCAGTACTCGTCGGAGAACAGGTCGACCTCCTCGCGCAGCTCGGCGTCGACGTAGTAGCTGCCGAACTGCTGCCGGGGAACGGTGGCGATGCGCGCCTCCAAGCCGATCTTCTCCGCGGCGTCCACCACCGCGGCGGCGATGACGGTGCGGGCCGGCTCGCCGTCGCTGGCGACGACGATCGGCTCGTCCGGCGCGCCGGCCTCGCGGACCAGGTCGCGGGCCTCGGCCAGTTCGTCCTCGCCGGGGTCGGCGGGGGAGCCCGGCAGCGCCTCGTAGGCCTCCCGGAACCGCTCGGTCTCGTACCCCCAGCCGCCCGGGCCGAGCGGGGCGCTCCACGGTTCGGCCATGCCGCCGAACGCGGCGCGGGCGATGCCGTCCCGCTCCAGCGCCAGGGAGAGCGCCCGGCGCAGCCGCGGGTCGGCGAGCCCGCCGCGCTCGGTGGTGATCAGCGACCACACGTTGGTGGAGGGGCCCTGGAACACCTGGACGGTGTCGTCGCGCAGCAGCGGGACCGCGGCCGCGGCGGTGTCCAGGTAGGCGCCGTCGGCCTCGCCGGTGGTCAGCGTGTTGACCACGGCGTTCTCCTCGGCCCAGCGGAACACCACCCGCTCGGTGCGGGCGGCGCCGCCGGCGTCCCAGTAGCCGGGGTCGCGCTCCAGCACGACCCGGTCGCCGGAGCGCCACTCGGCCAGCCGGTAGGGGCCGGTGCAGGCGTCGGAGCCCTGCGGGGTGCCGTAGGCGTCGCCGTCGGCCTCGATCGCCCTGCGGTCGTAGACGATGCCGCCGTTGCCGGCCATGGCGGGGACGAACACCGCGTCGCGCCGGGACATCCGGACGGTGACCTCGTGCTCGCCGGTGGCGGTGATCTCCTCGACGTTGGCGTACTCGTCGGACTCGGCGGCGCCCTCGGCGGCGTGCCGCTCCATGCTCCACACCACGTCGTCGGCGGTGATCGGGGTGCCGTCGCGGAAGGCGGCGTCCGGGTCCAGCCGGAAGACCACGGTGTCGTCGCCCTCCCACTCGGCGGAGGCGGCCAGGTGCGGTTCGGTGCCCAGGTCGGGGGTGACCCGCATGAGCCGCTCGCAGACGTTGGCCAGCACCGCGTTCTGCTCGGTCCCGCCCTCGGCGTCCAGGTCGAAGGAGGAGGGCTCCTTGGCCAGCATCCAGGTCACCTCGTCCAGGCCGGCGGTGGGCGCCGCGGTGGTCGGGGTGAGGTCGAGCGCCGCGCCGGCGGGGGCGGGCGGCCCGCCGCAGGCGGTGGCGGCGAGCACCAGCCCGGCCGCCGGGAGGGCCGCGAGGGCCCTGCGGCGTCTGTCGTTCATGGTCGCCTCCAAGAGGGCGGGGTGTGCTGGGGGGATGCGGGGCGGGGCGGGCCTCAGCCGGCCTCGCCGGGGCCGTCGTAGAGGTTCCACGGCAGCGCCTCGTAGTCGTGGGCGCAGGGGGTGCCGGGGGCGATCCGGTACTCGCCCGAGGTCAGGTCGACCAGGCTGGACAGCAGGGTGGACCAGCGCCGCACCTCGGGGGTGCGCGGGTCGGGGTGGGTGCAGAGCGACTCGGGCCGGCCGAGATGGTCCGACATGGCGCCGTGCACCGCCTTGCGCACCGCCTCGGGGTCGGCGGCGGTGCGGGCGGCGGCCAGTCCGCGCCGGGCGCGCGGCACCCGGAGCAGCGAGTCGGAGGCGAGCGGCCGGTAGTTCTCGGCCAGCTGCGGCGGGATCCCGGCCTGGTAGTGGTTGCCGTGCACGAGCAGGCCGCCGTCGTCGGGGTACATCCAGTTGCACGGCCCGGGGGTGGTCTCCAGGTCGACGGCGAACCCGGAGCGGTGCGTGAGCAGCGCGTTGCTGGCGATGTGCGCGCGTGTCCGGACCAGGACGTCGAGGGCGTCGGTGAGGCGCGCGGAGTCGAGCACCCGGCGCCGGATGAGGGTCTGCGGAACGCCGACTGCGGAGCCGAACCGGCCGCCGAGGCCGTTGGCGTTCAGCGCGATCCCGGCGGAGTTGGCGCCGTGCCGGCCCACCTGGCCGGCCTCGATCTGCATGATGACGGTGGGGCGGGGCGGCTGCACCACGCGCAGCACCGCCAGGGTGCCGGCGGTTCCGTGCCGCCAGTCCCAGTTCTGCCCGCAGTAGACGCGGCCGTCGCCGGCGGCGCCCTCGGTGAGTGCGAAGGAGGTGCAGCCGTCGGCGGAGTCTCGGTCCTCCTCGGCCTCGGTGCGGGCGGCCATCGAGGCGAAGGTGGAGTCGTAGATGATCTCGCCGCGCACGTTCAGCGCGAGGACGTCGAGCAGGCCCGTCCCGGCGCCCTCGGCGATGCCCTCCATCTCGTCGACCAGGTCGGGGGCGAAGTCCCGGCAGGGGCCGAGCCAGCCGCGGGCGCGGTCCAGGACGCCGTCCCAGCTCAGCCCGGTCTGCTGGGCGAAGGCCTGCTCGTAGAAGGCGAGCGCGGCGGCGATCCGGTCCCACGCGGCCTCGCCGTGGGCGCGGCCGCGCTCGCGCGGGGTTCCGGAGACCTCGATGAGCGGCAGGCCGGTCGAGAGCGTTGCGTGCGGTTCGGTCATGGTGCGGCGTCCCCCGGGACACGGCGCGTAACATTCATTACGAGGCCGTGTGATGTTGAACTGATCGTTTCCCCTGGAGTGTAATGAGCGATACACCACAGTCAAGACCCGTAATGAACAATCCAGACAACCCCGGCCTGGAAGAACTCCGCTCCCGGGTCCGGACGCACTGGGACGCGCTCTCCCCCGCCGAGCGCTCGGTCTGCCGCCTGCTCACCTCCTATCCCGCCGAGCAGCTGCTCTACTCCAGCGCCCAGGAGCTCGGCGCGGCCAGCGGCACCAGCAACGCCAGCGTGATCCGGACGCTGCGCCGGCTCGGCTACACCGGGCTGCCCGCGCTCAAGCAGGAGGTCGCGGCGCCGCTCAGCTCCTCGGTCGCCCCGGAGGTGCGGCTGCGCGAGCGGATCGAGCGGATCGGCGGCGACCTCGCCGGGATCTGGGACCGGGTGGCCGACGAGGCCCGGGAGCGGATCGAGCACGCCCGCGCCGCGTCCTCCCCGGACGACCTCAAGCGGGCGGTGGAGCTGCTGGCCGGGGCACGGGAGGCGGCCGCCTACGGGGTGGGCTCCTCCGGGATCGCCGCGGACCACCTGGCGCTCCGGCTCAACCGGGTCGGGGTGCGCTCCCGCGCCATCGGCAGCAGCGGCTTCCGGCTCGCCGACGACCTGCTCCGGATCGGCCGCGGCGACGTGCTGGTGGTGTTCGCCCCGGGGCGGCTGCTGCCCGAGGTGGAGGTGCTGCTGGAGCGGGCCCGCGCGGTGGGCGCCGGGTCGGTGCTGGTCAGCGAGGACCTCGCGGAGGAGCTGGGGGACCGGGTCGACGTGGTGCTGACCGCGCCGCACACCCCGACCGGGATGACCGCGGAGGCGCTGACCGGGATCGTCATCGCCGACGCGCTGGTCCAGGCGGTGGCCGCGGTGGACGGCGACCGGGCGGTCGCCACCTCGCACGACCTGACCGCCTGGCGCTCCCGCCTCGGCTTCTGACCCTCCGCCTCCCCCTCCCAAAAAAAGGGGGGCAGGGCCCCGGTCCCGCGCGGGGACCGGGGCCCTGCGGCCGGCCTCCCGCGCTAGGCGCGGGCCGGGTCGACCAGGCTGGAGACGTCCGCCGGCGGGGCCGACTCGTAGGGGAAGTGCGTCGCCCCCAGGGCCGGCTCCAGGTCGAACAGCCAGGCGGCCTTCTCGTCGTACTTGGCGAAGAAGGGCTTGCCCACCAGGTCGGCGTCGCGCGCCTGGATGAGGTGGAGCATGAAGACCTTCTCGCCGGCGATCTCGGTGACGCCGTCGACGCAGACCTTGCCGGGCGTGGCCGACATGGACGGGCCCCGGACCGTCCGGGCCAGGCCCGAGACGTTCTTGTAGGCGCCCTGGAAGATCTCGTAGGCGCGGGCCAGCGGGACCGCGAAGTAGTCCTGCGGGCCGGTGTCACGCTCCACGAACATGTAGTAGGGCACCATGCCCATCCGCACCTGGGTGCGCCACATCCGCTCCCAGACCGCCGACTCGTCGTTGATGGTGCGGATCAGCGGGGCCTGGGTGCGGATCACCGCGCCGGTGTTGCGGATCCGCCGCACCGCCTCGCCCACCAGCTCCGACTCCAGCTCGGCCGGGTGCGAGAAGTGCGCCATGAAGGCGAGGTTCTTCCCCGATTCGACGACCCGCTCGAACAGCCGCAGGGTGTCGTCGGCGTCGGGGTCGGTGACGAACCGCTGCGGCCAGTAGCCCAGCGCCTTCGTGCCGATCCGGATGGACTCCAGGCTCTCGACCTCCAGCAGCGGCTCGACGTAGCGGGAGATCACCCCCTCGCCCATGATCATCGGGTCGCCGCCGGTGAACAGCACGCTGGTCACCTGCGGGTTGTCCTTGAGGTAGCGGACCAGGTGGTCGACCTCGCCGGAGGCGAACTTCAGGTCCGGCTCCCCGACGAACTGCGCCCACCGGAAGCAGTAGGTGCAGTAGGCGTGGCAGGTCTGCCCCTGCTTCGGGAAGAACAGCACCGTCTCGTCGTACTTGTGCTGCATGCCCTCCAGCGGGTCCTGCTCGCCGATCTTGGGCACGTTCAGGTCCATCTGGCCCGCGGGGTGCGGGTTGAGCTTCGCCCGGATCTCGTTGGCGACCCGGTTGAGCTCCTTTCTCGGCGCGTCCTGGCGCAGCAGGTCCGCGATCCGGGACACGTCGGCCTCCGGCAGCATGTCGGGCTGCGGGAAGACCAGGCGGTACATCGGATCGTCGGGCGCGGAGTCCCAGTCGATCAGCTCGTCGATGACGTAGCTGTTGACCCGGAACGGCAGCACCGTGGCGACCGCCCGAACGGCGAGCCGTTCGTCGGAGCCGAGGCCCGCCCGCGCCGTCAACTCGTCCAGGTGCTTGGAGGTGTAGGCACGGAATCGACGTCCCGCTGACGGGGGCGTCGAAGGGGCCGATGCCGCGTCGTGCGTCAAGCTCACGCGTCTCCCTTCGGGGTGCGGCAGGCCGCCCGGTGATCAACCGGGCAGGCCTGAACCGGGCGGCCCCTCGGCAACGGGGGGCCACCCGGTGAAGCGGTTCTATGATTCGATTACGGTCAGTTACGTGATCAACCCGCCTGACCAGCGGTCGGATGTACCCGATCTCGGGTGATTCTTACCCACTTTCCGGAAATAGCCTCCTGAGCACTCATTTTTCCGACGCGCCCCGGGGCGCCCGCGAAGCCCCGGGAGGCACCGCATAGCCTTGCCCCCGTCGGCGCACCCCCGGCATGACGTGCGGGAAGGGTGCGGGCCCGGGGAGGGGGCGGCCGGCGGCCCGGCGCTGCCGGGCGGCGACCCGACGCGGTGAGAGTGAGGACGGACACGTGACCGGAGCATCCGCGGAGCCGGGCGGCGGGGGCGCGCCGGTGATCGCCCTGGACGCCATGGGCGGCGACCACGGGCCGGCCGAGGCGGTGCACGGCGCGGTGGCCGCCGTGCGCGCGCACGGGCTGCGGGTGGTGCTGGTCGGCCGCCGGGCCGAGCTGCTCCCGGTCCTGGACGAGCTGGGCGCGCTCGGCGAGGTGCCGGTGGCGCACGCCGAGGACACCCTGGCGATGAACGAGGGGGCACTGGCCAGCTGGCGCCGGCCGCGCTCCAGCGTCGCGGTGGCCTGCAAGCTCATCCGGCAGGGCGACGCCTCCGCGCTGGTCTCGGCCGGGTCCACCGGCGGGGTGGTGGCCACCTCCACGGTGCGGCTGCGCACCCAGCCGGGCGTGCTGCGCGCGGCGCTCGCCGTCACCCTGCCCACCGGGGACCGCCCCACGATCCTGCTGGACGCGGGCGCCAACGCCGACGCCAAACCGGAGATGCTGGTCCAGTTCGCCCACCTGGGCGCCGCCTACGCGCACACCGCCTACGGGGTGGAGTCGCCCCGGGTCGGCATGCTGACCATCGGCGCCGAACCGGGCAAGGGCAACCGGCTCGCCCGCAAGACCTCCGAGCTGCTCACCGCGACCGCCGAGGAGGCCCCCGGGCTGGACTTCCGCGGCAACATCGAGGGCCACGACCTGCTCGCCGGCGACGTGGACGTGGTGGTCACCGACGGGTTCACCGGGAACGTGGCGCTGAAGTCGGTGGAGGGCGCGGTCCGGTTCACCTTCGAGCAGGTGCGCGACGCGCTCGGCTCCAGCCGGATGGCCAAGGCCGGCGCCCTGCTGCAGCGCAAGGCGCTGCGCGGGCTCCGCGACCGGCTGGACAGCGAGAGCTACGGCGGCGCGGTGCTGCTCGGCCTGAACGGCACCGTGGTCATCGCGCACGGCGCCAGCCGCGCCCGCGGCATCGAGCGCGCCTGCCTGCTCGCCTCCGACCTGGCCGGCGGCCGCATCGTCGACCAGATCCGCCGCCGCGTCGGCACCGCCCACCGCACCACCTGGCTCTCCCGGCTGAGCCAGCACGACGACTGACCGCCCCCGGACGGACGCCGCTCCCACAGCGGCCCAGGCCGGACCCGCCCACCTCGTCGAGCTCAGGGGCACCGTCTTTCCCGACCCCGGCCCCGGCCCCGCGCCCACCTCGTCGAGCTCAGCGTCGTCGTCTTTGCCCGGCCCACCGCCCCGGCGGTCCCGTGCACGGTGTGCATCCAGGGCCGGGAAAAAGCAACAGCCCTGGGCTCAACAAGGTAGGCGCGGGGCCGGGGACCGAGGGGAGAGAGCGGCGGCCCTGGGCTCAACAGGGGCGGGCGGACCTCCTGGCGATGATCTAGCATCGCCGGGTGTCGAGATCCGAGAGCGGGACCCCGGCGGCGCCCGGCGCCGCGCTGCGGGGCGCCGTGCGCCGCCGCCCCTGGCGGGCGGCCGTGGCCGTGCTGGCCGTGCTGGCGGCGGTGGCGGTGACCGCCCTGGTCGGCACCGGCTGGGCGCGCGCCCGCACCCCCTCGCCGCTGGAGCTGGGCGGCGTGCGGACCGCCGCCTCGGTCGAGCCGCACCTCCGCTTCCTCGGCGCCGAGCTGCGCGGCGGGGCCGGGGAGCGGATGCAGGCGCTCTTCCCCGAGGGGTACGCCTTCACCCACGCGCTGTACGGGCTGAGCCGGGCCAACTCCGGGACTCTCGACCCCGACCGGCGCGAGGAGGCGCTGGCCGAGGCCCGGTGGGCGCTGGACCGGCTGGACTCCCCGGCCGGCACCGCCCCGTTCCCCCGGGAGGCCGAGCCGGAGTACGGGGTCTTCCACGCCGGGTGGAGCACCTACCTGCTGGCCCGGATCGTGGAGCTGGCCGGCGGCCCCGAGCAGGCGCCGCAGGAGGCCCGGCGGCTGGCCGCCGACGCCGAGGAGATCGCCGCCGCCTTCGACGCCTCCCTGGCCGGATCGGGCAGCCCCTATCTGGCCGCCTACCCCGGGCAGGCGTGGCCGGTGGACAGCGTCGCCGCCGCCGCGGCCCTGGCCCGCGCCGACCGGGTGCTGGGCGGCGCCCAGGACCCGGAGCGCGCCGAAGCGCACGCCGCGACGCTGGACGCCTGGTCCGCGGCGGTGCGCGAGCGGACCGACCCCGGCACCGGGCTGATCCCGCACCGGGTGGACGCGGAGACCGGCGAACCCGCCGGCCCGGCCCGGGGCAGTTCCCAGGCGCTGCTGCTCCGCTTCCTGCCCGACGTCGACCCGGCCTGGGCCGCCGAGGACTACCGCGCCTTCCGGGAGGAGTTCCGCTCCGGGCACGCCTGGGCGCCGGGCGTCCGCGAGTTCCCGGCCGGCACCGGCGGCGCCGGCGACGTCGACTCCGGGCCGCTCGTCCTGGGCCTGTCCGCCTCGGCGAGCGCGGTGGCGCTGGGCGACGCGGTGGTCTACGGCGACGAGCCCGCCGCGGCGGCGCTGACCGGGCTGGGCGAGCCGCTCGGCGCCGCGGCCGGCCGCGAGCACCGCGCCTACCTCGGCGGGGCGCTGCCGGTCGGGGACGCCTTCATGGCCTGGTCCCGGACGGCCGCCGGGGAGCACCCGGACCCGGTCCCGCCGCCGGACGACGGTCTCCCCGCCCCGCCTTCGCCCTGGTGGCGGCTGTCCTGGCAGGCCGCAGGGGTAGCGGTCACCGCGGCGGCCTGGTGGGGCGCCTGGCGGGCGGTCCGGCCGCTGCTCCCGCCGCGCCCCGGGCGCCCGGGATCGGCGCAGATCAGGACCGCCCAGTGAGCGCGTGTCGGTAGGCTGGGCGCATGGCCGACCCGCAAGAAGTACTCGCGAAACGGGTCCAGTCCGCGATCGGGGCCGCCTTCGGCCCCGAGCACGCCGAGACCGACCCCGTCATCCGTCCCTCCCAGTTCGCCGACTACCAGGCCAACGCCGCGCTGGCGCTGGCCAAGCGGCTCGGCCGAAAGCCGCGCGAGGCCGCGGCGGAGATCGTGGAGCGACTGGACGTCGGCGACGTGTGCCGCGAGGTCGAGATCAGCGGCCCCGGCTTCATCAACCTGACCCTGCGCGACGACTGGATCGCCGATCAGGCGCAGGCCCTGCTCTCCGACGCCCGGCTGGGCGTGCCGGTGCAGGAGCGGCAGAACATCCCGATCGACTACTCCGCGCCCAACGTGGCCAAGGAGATGCACGTCGGCCACCTGCGCACCACCGTGGTGGGCGACGCGCTCGCCCGCACCCTGGAGTTCCTCGGCCACAACGTGGTCCGGCAGAACCACATCGGCGACTGGGGCACCCCGTTCGGCATGCTCATCGAGCACCTGCTGGACGTCGGCGAGGACTCCGAGGAGGCCGCGCACCTCAAGACCGACCCGAACACCTTCTACCAGGCCGCACGGGAGAAGTTCGACTCCGACGAGGAGTTCTCCGCCCGCGCCCGCAAGCGGGTGGTCTCGCTGCAGGCCGGCGACCCGGAGACGCTGCGCATCTGGCAGGGCCTGATCGACCTGTCCAAGGCCTACTTCAACCGGGTCTACTCCACCCTCGACGTCACCCTCGCCGACGCCGACCTGGCCGGCGAGAGCATGTACAACGACATGCTCGAAGAGGTCTGCCGTGAGCTGGAGGAGAAGGGCCTGGCGGTGACCAGCGAGGGCGCGCTCTGCGTCTTCCTGGACGGGTTCACCGGGCGCGAGGGCAAGCCGGTGCCGCTGATCGTCCGCAAGAGCGACGGGGGGTACGGCTACGCCACCACCGACCTGGCCACGATCAGGTACCGGGTCTCCGAGCTCAAGGCCGACCGGGTGCTCTACGTCGTGGGCGCCCCGCAGAACCTGCACTTCCGCATGGTCTGGGAGACCGCCCGGCTGGCCGGGTGGATCCCGGACGGCGTGGAGCCGGTGCACGTGCAGATCGGCAACGTGCTCGGCTCGGACGGCAAGATCCTGCGCACCCGCTCCGGCAGGCCGATCCGGCTGATGGAGCTGCTGGACGAGGCGGTGCAGCGGGCCGGCGCCGTGGTCGACGGAAGCCGCCCCGACCTGGACGCCGAGACCCGGGCCGGGATCGCCCGCCAGGTCGGCATCGGCGCGGTGAAGTACGCCGACCTGTCGGTCTCGCACGACACCGAGTACGTGTTCGACTTCGACCGGATGCTGGCGCTGACCGGCAACACCGGCCCCTACCTGCAGTACGCCCAGGCCCGGCTGCGCTCCATCTTCCGCAGGGGAGGGGCCGACCCGGCGAACCCGGCCGGGACCATCGCCGTCGGCGAGCCGGCCGAGCGCGACCTGGCGCTGGCGCTGCTCGGCTTCGGCCCGACGGTCGCCCTGGTCGGCGACGAGCTGGCCCCGCACCGGCTCTGCGGCTACCTGTTCGACCTGGCCCAGACGCTGACCGCGTTCTACGAGCACTGCCCGGTGCTGAGCGCGGACACCCCGGAGCGGCGCGAGTCCCGGCTGGCGCTGTGCGCGGCCGCGCTGCGCATCCTGGTGCAGGGCCTGGACCTGCTCGGCGTGGAGGCCCCGGAGCAGATGTAGGCCGGGCGCGGACCGGGCGGAAGACCGGACCGAAGCACACCGAAGCACGAGGGGGCCACCGCGCGGCGGCGGCCCCCTCCGCCGTCTCCCTCCCGCGACCGGGAAAACCCGCTGCCCGGCGGGCCGGGCGGCGCTAGCCTGCTGCCCCATGGACGACTACTTCGCCGGGGACCCCCGGAGCCAGTGGGAGCGGATGCTCGCCGGAGACCTCTACCTCGCGGGCGGCCCCGAGGACGAGCGGATGAGCCGGCGGGCCGTCCGGCTCACCGCCGCCTACCAGGCGGCCTTCGTGGAGGAGCCGGAGAAGGCCCGGCCGATCCTGGCCGAACTCCTCGGCGGCCTCGGCGAGGACGCGTTCATCAAGCCGCCGCTCGCCGTCGACTACGGGGCGCACATCACCGTCGGCCGGGGCACCTTCGTCAACTCCGGCCTCACCGCGCTCGACGTGGCCCGGATCGACATCGGCGAGGACTGCCAGATCGGCCCGAACGTCCAGCTGCTCACCCCCACCCACCCGATCGACCCGAAGCCGCGCAGGGACAAGCTGGAGGCCGCGAAGCCGATCACCATCGGCGACAACGTCTGGCTCGGCGGCGGCGTGATCGTGCTCCCCGGCGTCACCATCGGCGAGGACAGCGTCATCGGGGCCGGCTCCGTGGTCACCAAGGACGTCCCGGCCGGCGTCGTCGCGGTCGGCAACCCCGCCCGGGTCATCCGCCCGGTCCGGGAGTAGCGAGAGCCCCCTCCGCCTCGTTGGTCTCGACGCCGCCGCCATCCCGACCGAGCGCGGCGCCCCACGGAGCGAAGGTTCAAGCAGGCGGCGAAGGCGGGAGGGGGACCGGCCGGTCGGTCAGGCGCGGCGCCCCGCGGAGTGAAGGTCAAGACGGGCGGCAACGGCACCGGCAGAGCCGGGGGCAGAGGCCATCACCCGAGCGCGGCGCCCCACGGGGTCAAGGTTCAAGCGGGCAGCGACGGCGGAGATAGGGACGGGGCGAAGGCCCCACTCGGGCGCGGCGTCTCGCGGGGCTGAGGTTCAAGCAGGCTGCGAGGACAGGAGAGGGACCGGCCGGTCGGTCAGGCGCGGCGCCTCACGGGGCGAAGGCTCAAACGGGCGGCGAGGGCGGGAAGGGGACCGGCCGGTCGGTCAGGCGCGGCGCCCCGCAGAGCGAAGGTCCAAACGGGCGGCGACGGCAAGGGTAGGGCCGGGGCGAAGCCGGTCGCCCGGGTGCGGCGCCTCACGGGGCCGGGGTTCAAGCAGGCGGCGACGGCAGCGGTGGGGCGGGGCGGAGGCGGCCGCCCGGGCGCGGCGCCCCAACAGTGCGGGTGGGCCCGCCCGAGCCGAGCAGGGTGGCCTTATCCCCTATGCCGGGTTCGCGGCAGGGAACAGGCAGGGGCGGGGGCGCCCTGCGCACCGCGAGAGCACCCCGATTACATCTACCAGCGAGTAGTAAGCCCCCACGCCCCCACCACCCCCTCACCGATCACCCAGAGTGGCCAAAGCGGGGCCTCTCGGAAGGGCAAAAGCGACATCTCACCCCCACACTGCCCCTGCCCGGGTTCCGGCCCCCTGCATCCCGACCTTCCGGGTGGCTCGAACCCCCGAACACCGGCCCGACCGAGGCGAATCAGGCCCTCAGAGGCCCGATCCGGCCCAGGGTGCGCGCCCAGGAATCACCGGGGTGCTCTCGCGATGCGCAGGGCACCCCACCCCACCATCACCCTACGTATTCACCCAGGTCAGAGAGGTGCAGCGGTTTCACGGGCGGCCGGCCCCGGCGCCCGGGGCGACGCGGGCACGGCGAACCCGCCACACCGGCCCGCCCCTCCCCGCTCTGCCGCACCCGACCGACCAGCCGGTTCCCACCGCCGCCATCGCCGCCAGCCTGAACCCCCACCCCGTGGGGCGCCGCACCCGACCGACCGGCCGGTGCCCACCCCCGCCTTCGCCGCCCGCTTGAACCCCCACCCCGTGGGGCGCCGCGCCCGGGCGACCGCCCCCGCCACGCCCTCGCCGCTGCCGTCGCCGCCCGTCTTGACCTTCGCTCCGCGAGACGCCGCACCCGACCGACCGGCCGGTCCCCCTCCCGCCGTCACCGCCAGCTTGAACCCTCACCTTGTGAGGTGCCGCGCCAGACCGACCGGCCGGTCCCCACCGGGGTCGAGACGGCGACGGCGTCGAGATCATCGGAAGCGGGGTGGGAGGGCGCCGATCGCGGTTCTAGGATCGGTGCCACGGACCCGACCCCGGCCCGATCGGAGCGGTGGCATGCGGTGTACGACGACACCGGTTCCGGCACCCGTCCGGAGCCCGCGATGACCGCCCTGCTGTGGGCGGGTGCGCTGGGGTGCTGGGCGTTCATCGCCGTCTTCACCGTCGACGGCTGGACCCGGCCCGGGTACCGGCCGGTCCGCCATCCGGTCAGCGCGCTGGCCCTGGGGGCGCGCGGGTGGATCCAGACGGCGAACTTCGTCCTGTGCGGCCTGGCCGTCGCGGCCGGCGCGGTCGCCCTCGCCGGTGCGCTGGGCAGCACGGTGCTCGCCGTGGCGGTCGGGGTCTTCGGCGCCGCGCTGGTCGCGTCCGGGGTGTTCCCGATGGACCCGATGCGCGGCTACCCGCCGGGAGCGCCCGACGGCACCCCGGCCGAGTTCTCCGCCCGCCACAAGATGCACGACCGGGCCGGGGCCCTGGTGTTCACTGCGCTGCCGACCGCGGCGGTCATCGCGGCGTTCGCCCTGCCCGAGCCCGCCTGGAAGGCGTACTCGGGGCTGACCGCGGCGCTCGCCGCCGCCGGCCTGTTCGCGTTCGGCCGGTCCTGGGAGGAGGACGGCCCCCGGGCCGGCCTCCTCCAGCGCGCGACGATCGCCGTCGGCTGGCTCTGGCTGGGGCTGCTGTTCCTGTACGCCGCCCACTGACGCCCGCGGGACCGCCCCCACACCCGATGATCTTGACGTTGCGGCCCTGTCCGAGCGTTCGGACAGGGCCGCAACGTCAAGATCATCGGAGAAAGGGGACCGCTCCCTAGTGGTAGCCGTAGGGGCCGTAGTACCCGTACGGGCCGTAGGGATCGTACGGGTCGTGGTGCGATCCGTTGGGGCCGCCGGTGGGCTCCGGGTCCGGGTCGGTCGGCTCCGGGTCGGGGGACTCGGTCGGCGGGGCCGGGTCGGTGGGTTCCGGGTCCGGGGTGGGGCGCTCGGTGGGGCGCTGGGTCGGGCGCGGGTCGGGGCGGCCTCCCCCGCCGGAGCCCTCGTCCTCGTCCCGGTCGCCGCCGCGGCCGCCGTCCCGGTCACCGCGGTCGCCCCGGTCGCCGCGGTCCGAGCCGCCGCCCCGGTCCCCGCCGGTGCCGCTCTCCCCGGTCGACCGCGGCTCCTCGTCGCCGCTCTTCTCCGGGGTGCCGCCGTCCACGGTGTCCTCGCCGGTGCCGACCCTGCCGCTGCCGCCGGGGCCGTCCCCGCCCGGGGCCTCGCCGGTCTGCCCGGGGTGTCCGGGGTGGCCGGCCGGTGCGGGCGCGCCGTCCAGGCCCACCTCCGTGTCGCCGGGCAGGGCCATGCCCGCGACGGCCGTCCCGCCGGCCGCCAGTCCCAGGAGCACGACGCCGGCGACGATCATGCGGTTGCGCGAACGGCGCCGCTGCTGTCGGCGGCGCTCGGTGCGGCTCCGCGGGTCCGCCTCGTCCATCGGCCCGCGGCTCCGTGCTGATCCGGTCATGGCGCGTCTGAATTCCGTGTGGGGAGACCGCGGTACCGCGGTCCGGCAGGGGTCGCGAACGACACCCAGGGACGAACTGTAAAGAACCGCGGCGGTTCGCGACACCCCCGCACCGAACGCCGAAACCCGGCAAACCCCGCTATACCCGGGGTTCTGCTCCCGTTCCACTCCGCCGATGTGACCAACGCGACCCTCTACAGCACCGCCCGGCGGGACGGCAAGGGCCGAAGGTCCCGCGGACCGGCTCCGGCCCCGGGCGTGTCCGAGGGCGGAACGACCGCCGCACGGCGTCTAGCCTGGCACCGGAAAAACGACGAACAGGGGGAAAGCACAACATGTCGGACGAGGATCAGCACGGGGGCGCCCCGGAGATCTCACCGGGCACCTGGTACATCGACCCGGCCCACTCCTGCATCATCTTCGTCGCGCACTACCTGCGCTTCGGCCGGGTGCAGGGCACCTTCGGCGACTCCTGGGGAGTGGTCCGGGTCGCCGACGACCCCGCCGCCTCCGAGGTCGACGTGGTCATCCGCACGGAGAGCCTGAACACCGGGGTCGAGGCCCGCGACCGGCACCTGCGCTCCCCCGACCTGCTCGACACCGAGGCCCACCCGGAGATGCGGTTCACCGCCACCGGGCTGGAGCGGCGCGGCCGCGGCCCGCACGCGTTCCGGATGCACGGGGAGCTCACCCTGCACGGCACCACCCGGCCGGTCTCGCTCGACTGCCGGTGGGGCGGCGAGGCCCCCGACCTGCAGAACCCGGACCAGGTGCACGGCCACTTCTTCGCCGCCGACACCCGGATCTCGCTCTCCGACTTCGGCATCCAGGACGTCGGGCCGACGCCGTGGGGCGCCCGGATCATCGGCGACACCGTCGACATCGTCCTGGAGATCCGGCTGCAGGACGCCGACCCGACCGAGTGGCTGCGCCAGATCGGGCACTTCGACTGATCCTCCGCGCGCCCCGCGCCGGCGGGGGTCCGGTGCCCCGCCCCGGGTCCGCGGCCGCCCGGCGGCGGCCGCACCCGCGGCGGGGCACCGGCGCTCAGCCCGCCAGCAGCGCGTCGATCTCGGCCCGCTCCGGCATCGAGGTGCTGGCGCCCTGGCGCTGCACCGACAGGGCGGCGGCCGCCGCCGCGAAGGCCATGCTCTCCGCCGGGCCGCGCCCCTCGGCGCGGGCCACCGCGAACGCGCCGCAGAAGGTGTCGCCGGCGGCGGTGGTGTCGACCGCCTCCACCGGGCGGGCGGCGACCTCGACCGGCTCGGCGCCGCGGACGCCGTGCAGCGAACCGGACGACCCCAGGGTGATCAGCACCTCCGGCACCCGCTCCAGCAGCGCCGCCATGGCCCGGCGCGGGTCGGACTCGCCGGTGATCGCCTCCGCCTCGTGCTGGTTGGGGACCAGCAGGTCGACCCGGTCCAGCAGCTCGCCGGGGAGCTCCTGGGCGGGGGCGGGGGTCAGCACCGTGCGCACCCCGGCCTCGCGGCCCGCCCCGGCGGCGGCGATCACGCCCTCCATCGGCAGTTCGAGCTGGAGCAGGAGGGCGTCGCTGCCCTCCAGCACCCGGCGGTCGCTCTCGGTCAGCCCGGTCATCGCGGCGTTCGCACCGGGCACCACGATGATGGAGTTGGCGCCGCCGTCCTCCACCACGATGTGCGCCACCCCGGACGGGCCCGGGACGGTGCGCAGCGCCGAGGTGTCCACGCCGCTGTCCACCAGGGCGCTGCGCATCTGCACCCCGAAGGAGTCGTCCCCGACCGCACCGAGGAAGGCGACGTCGCCGCCGGCCCGGGAGGCGGCGATCGCCTGGTTGCCGCCCTTGCCCCCGGGGACCTGGCGGAACTCGGTCCCGCCGACGGTCTCCCCGCTGCCCGGGCGGACCGGCACGTAGGCGACCAGGTCCATGTTGACGCTGCCGAAGACGGCGATCCTCGGCCGCGAGGGCTTTGTCTGCTCTGCGTGTCCTGCGTTCACACGACGACTCTACTCAGCGCAGCGGCCCGGTCGCGCCGGAGCCGGTCAGTCCAGGTCGGCGAGGACCGGGGCGTGGTCCGAGGCGCCCTTGCCCTTGCGCTCCTCCCGGTCGATCCGGGCGGCTGTCACCCGGTCGGCCAGCGCCGGGGAGCAGAGCAGGAAGTCGATCCGCATCCCCTTCTTCTTCGGGAAGGAGAGACCCTGGTAGTCCCAGAAGGTGTAGACGCCGGGGCCGGGAGCGTGCGGGCGGACCACGTCGGCGAACCCGGCCTTGCCCAGCTCCTGGAAGGCCTGCCGCTCCGCCTCCGTGACGTGCGTCTTGCCCTCGAAGACGGACATGTCCCACACGTCGTCGTCCTGCGGGGCCACGTTGAAGTCGCCGCAGAACGCGATCTGCGCCCGCGGGTCCTCGGCCAGCCGGGCGGCGCCCTCCGCGCGCAGCGCCTCCAGCCAGCGCAGCTTGTAGGCGTAGTGCGGGTGGTCGATCTCGCGCCCGTTGGGCACGTACAGGCTCCACACCCGCACGCCGCCGCAGACCGCGGAGACCGCCCGGGCCTCCGCCTCCTCCGGCTCCCCGTACCCGGGCTGGCCGTCGAAGGAGGTGCGCACGTCCTCCAGGCCGACCCGGGAGGCCACCGCGACGCCGTTCCACTGGCCCAGCCCGTGGTGGGCCACCTCGTAGCCGCGGTCGGTGAAGACGGAGGCGGGGAACTGGTCGTCCCGGCACTTGGTCTCCTGGATCGCGACGACGTCCGCGTCGCTCCGATCCAGCCAGGCGGCGACCCGGTCCGCGCGGGCCCTCATGCTGTTCACGTTCCACGTTGCGATTCGCACGCTGGCAAGGCTAGCGCCCGGCGGCGACATCCGGCGGCGTCCGCACTGATCCGGGGGGCGGAAGGCGGGCGGGGCGGGCCGCCGCGGCCGTCCTCCGCGGCGACTCCGCCCCGCACCGGTCCTTCTCATTCCTCTCCGACGCGCCGCGAACCGAAACGGTTCGCCTCATCTCTGATTCGCCGCCCGGGCCGGGGCCGGTCCCCGCCCGGGCCGCGAAGGCGGGAAGGACCCCGCCCCGGCTGCGGCATCATGGAGGGGGTCGCCGAGGAACGAGAGCACCGAGGAGGCAGCCATGGCCGACGATGTCCCGCCGCACGTGCTGGTCATCGACGACGAGCCCAACATCCGCGACCTCGTCCGCGCGGCCCTGCGCTTCCACGGCTTCACCGTCAGCTCCGCCGGGGACGGCGCCACCGGGCTGGACTGCGCCCGCGAGGAGAAGCCGGACCTGATCCTGCTGGACGTGCTCCTCCCCGACATCAGCGGCTTCGAGGTCTGCCGCAAGCTGCGCGGCCGGGGCGACGACGTCCCGGTCATCTACCTCACCGCCCGGGACACCCCCACCGACACCGTCACCGGGCTCTCGCTGGGCGGCGACGACTACGTCACCAAGCCGTTCTCGGTCGAGGCGCTGATCGCGCGGATCCGCGCGCTGCTCCGCCGCGCCAACCGGGACGCCCCCGCCGGGGAGGGGGGCGGCGTCCGCGGCTCCGTCGGCCTGATCCACTACGCCGACCTGGAGATCGACGAGCGCAAGTGGAAGGTGCGCCGGGACGGCCGCCCGATCGACCTGTCGCCGACCGAGTTCCGCCTCCTCGCCTACCTGGCCGGCAACGCCGGGCAGGTGGTGACCCGCGCCCAGATCCTGGAGAACGTGTGGGGCGGGGAGTACACCGGGCAGTCCCAGGTGCTGGAGACCTACATCAGCTACCTCCGCCGCAAGCTGGACCGGTACGGCCCGCCGCTGATCCGCACCCAGCGCGGCGTCGGCTACGCGCTGCGCGCCCCGGACGCCCGGTAGATGCCCCCGGGCAGGCTCCGCTCACGGCTCCTCACCGGCCTGATCGCGGTCACCGCCGTCGGCCTGCTGGTCACCTGCGTGGTCGGCTTCGTCACCATGCGCGGGTTCATCACCGACCGGATCGACGACCAGGTGACGCTGGCCGCGGAGAGCGCCATGGTGCGGCTGGACAACGACACCCCGCCGGTCGGCGTCGAGGCGCCCAGCCCCTCGCCCTACCTGGTGGTGCTGCTGAACGGCCGCACCGGCAAGGTCACCCAGGTCTACGGCGACCTGGAGCGGGACGACGTCGCGCTGGAGCGGATCGCCGAGGTGCCGCTGCGCCGCCTGCACGACCAGGCCGGCACCCAGGAGATCTTCGACCTGGACGGCCGGGACTCCACCGTGCCGCCGTTCCGCGCCACCGTCCGGGCCCGCCCCAGCGGCCTGATGGTCACCCTGGTGCCGACCAACGAGCGCGAGGAGTACCCCTGGCAGCTGGTGCTGACCCAGATGGTCACCGCGGTGCTGCTGCTCGGCGGGCTGGCGCTGGCCGGGCGCTGGCTGATCGTGCGCGGCCTGGAGCCGCTGGACCGGATGGCCACCACCGCGGACCGCATCTCCACCGGCTCCGACCTGTCCGCGCGGATGCCCGCCACCGAGAAGAACAGCGAGGTGGGGCGGCTGGCCGGGGCGATCAACACCATGCTGGCCCGGCTGGAGCAGGCCTTCGCGGCGCAGCGCGAGTCCGAGGAGCGGGTGCGCGCGTTCGCCGCCGACGCCTCGCACGAGCTGCGCACCCCGCTGACCACCATCCGCGGCTACGCCGAGCTGTACCGCCAGGGCGCGGTGCCCGAGGAGGAGCTGGCCGGGGCGATGCGCCGGATCGAGGACGAGTCGGAGCGGATGAGCCGGCTCGTCGGCGAGCTGCTGGAGCTGGCCCGGCTGGACCGCGGCGGCTCGCTGCACCTGGAGACCGCCGACCTGGTGCCGGTGGTGCGCGAGATGGTCGCCGACGCCCGGGTGGTCGCCCCGGACCGGGAGATCTCGCTGGAGGCCCCGGACCGGCTGCCCTGCCGGATCGACGAGGCCCGGTTCCGCCAGGTGCTGGCCAACCTGCTGGCCAACACCGCCGAGCACACCCCGGCGGGCACCCCGGTCCGGGTCCGGCTCAGCGCGGGCCCGGTCCACGCCGCGCTGGAGGTCTCCGACGAGGGCCCGGGGATGTCCGGCGAGGACCTGCGCCGCGCCTTCGACCGGTTCCACCGCGGCACCCGCTCCCCCGGCGGCGGCTCCGGCCTGGGGCTGTCCATCGTCGCCGCCATCGCCGACGCGCACGGCGGCGATTCGGGCATCGCCTCCGCCCCGGGCGCCGGCACCCGGGTCACGGTCCGCTTCCCCTACCGCTAGTACCCCGAGTCGTTGACGGGGTCCTCTTCTCGCCGCGGTACCCCGTCCCCACCCGAGCCGGCCGCGCTCGACGTCATCGCGGTGGTACGACGACGATGTTGAGCCCCGGCCTGTTGCTTTTGCCCGGCCCGCCGCCCCGGCGATCCCGCGCGGGACGTGCGCCCAGGGCCGGGAAAAAGCAACAGCCCTGGGCTCAACAGGGTGGGTGCGGGGCCGGGGGAGCGGTCAGCCGGCGGCCCGTTCCAGGTCCCAGACCTGGAGCTCGCCCTCCGGGGTGGAGGTCACGGCGACCGGGGCGCCCGCGATCGCGGTGACGTCCTCCAACGACCAGCACCCCTCGATGGGGGCGCCGATCTGTTCGCCGCCCGCCAGGTCCCACACCCGGACGGTGCGGTCCGCCGCGCCGGACACCGCGATGGGGCGGCCGCCGACCACCGCGGTGGCCAGGTAGACCACCTGGTCGGTGTGCCCGGTGAGCGGGGCGCCGGCCGGAACGCCGCCGGCCGGGCCCCACCGGTACAGGTCGGTACCGGCGCCCGCCGCCGCCAGGACCACGGCGCGGCCCTCGACCTCGGCGACGGCGAGGGCACTGACCGGGGCGTCGATGCCGGTCAGCGGTCCGCCGATGCGCTCCCCGGCGGCCAGGTCCCACGCCTCGGCGAAGTCGTCGTGGCCGCCGGTGGCGGCGATCGGGCGGCCGCCGGCGAACCCGGCCCCCATCACCCCGTTGTAGGAGCCGGCCAGGTTCGCGACGCGCTCGCCCCGGTCCAGGTCCCAGACGACCAGCCGGCCCTCCTCGCTGCTGCTCACCGAGAGCGCCGTCCCGGGGCCGGCCAGCGCGGTCAGCGCGGTGACGCCCAGTTCGTGCCCGTCCATGGGGCGGCCGACCATGCGGCCGGTGCGCAGGTCCCAGGCCCGGACCGCGCCGCCCCCGTAGTCGTCGTCGGAGAGGAGCACGTCGAAGCGGTCGGCGCCGGTGAGGAGCACCGGCCGCCCGCCGAGGTGCAGCGCCGCGGCCCGGGCGGCGATCTTGTAGGTGTCGATCTCGTACTCGGAGAGGTCCTCCTCCTCGAACTCCTCGTCCTCTTCGTCCTCCTCGCCGCGGAGCAGCGGCCCCACCAGGGTCTGCGGGTCGAGGTCGAGGGGGACCTCGGTCCGGGCGCCGCTGCGCAGGTCGCAGGTGTGCAGCACCCCTTCCTCGTCGACGCCGGCGGCGAGGGGCGCCCCGTCCGCCTCGATGACGGGAACCGTGTCGTGCGGGACCCGGCCCAGGGTCCGGCCGGACAGCTCGGAGATCATGCGCTCATCTGCCATGCCCGGCAACCTAGGCCCCGCCTCGGACAGCGGGGGCCGGGCTTCACCGGTGGCACCGGCGGGCAGAGCGGTCGGGAGCGGTGGACCTATACCCGAGTAACCCCACGGGGCCCCGGGGGCTCTACGGGCGTTCTGAGCCCCACGGGCATAAAAAGGCCCGTCCCCGAGAACTCCCGGGAACGGGCCGCTCCGCTGCTCCGCCTACTCCGCGTCGTCCGACCGGACCACCGCGTGCCATTCACCGGCCGACCAGTCGCCCGGCTCCGCGGGGCGGAAGTCGACGCCGCGGGCCGCGAGTTCCGCCGCCACGATCACGGCCTGTTCATCCGTGGACCCGGTCGGGGTCGGCTGCAGGGTCCGCCGGTAGTGCGCGGTGCTTTTACGCATTACGGGCCTCACTTTCAGTTTCGTCGTTCTCGGGTCGCCGCCAGTGGATTTCCGCGCGCTTTCCAACGTGGTATCCCCGTGTGCGGCCGCTGATTTTCTTGTCCACGCCGTTCACGGTCACGTGGTCCACAAAGATCTTGAGCAGTAGCTGCCGGTCTTCAGCGCTGGCGGACTTCCACCACGACCCCTCCCCGATCGGGTCGCCGTCCGGGTCGTCCGTTGCACACCATTCTTCGATGGGGAGCACCGGCGACTCAAGCTTCCGGTTCAGTGCGTCTAGCGCGTTATTGAGCCGAATCTCTTCCTGCTGGCGGGCGTTCAGGTCCTTAATAAATTCGGCGCGGCCGCGGGGCCCCGGATACACCCCGGCCCGCCGGTCTTCGTACAGTTCGCCAATCTCGCGGGTGACGGTGGCCAATTCGGCCTGCACCGAATTGCGCTCCGCCACAAGGTCGGGGCTGCCTACCGCTCCCTGGTAAGCGGATGCCGCGGCGGAGAGCATCGCCGCGTCTTCTTCGTCGTGCGGGTCCAACGCGGCGATTCGAGTGAGGACCGTCCGTGCCAACCACTCGTCCAAGTGCCGTGTTTTCACAGTCCTCCGCCGCCCCTTGTGCGCGGGACAGGTGGTGTGGCGGCTGCAGGCGTAATTGTCCTGGCCGCCCCAAGAGAAAGCGAATCCGGATTCGCACTTCACAAGCCCCGTCCCGCCGAGCAGCGACCGCGGCTTATCGCTCGACCGCGGCCCGCGCTCAACGCTCCGCCGATCGAGTTCCGCTTGGACCAGGAACCATTTTTCTGGGGAAATCGCTCCCTTACCCGCGAGCATCGGCGTACCGTCGTCGTTACGCCGGATCCGATACCGGTCGGGGTGCCCTTTTGCAGCGCGCTCCGGGATCACGTCGCCGACGATTCCCGCGATGCGCGGATCCCGAAGAATTCGATGGATGCGGGTGACCGACCAGTGAGGCATTTCACCGTCTTTATGGCCGCCGGAAACCGACGGAATCTCGCGAGCGGCGTAGTCTTCCATGATCGTGTGCATTTTCTCTCTGGCCAGCACCCGCGTAGCCAGTTCGTCGATGAACGGAGCTTCGGCCGGTTCAGGCTCCGGAACCCGGATCGTGACCCCGTCCACAATTTTTTTGCGCATACGAAGCCCGAGGGACGGGCGGCCGCCCAACCAGCCGCCGCGTTCACGAATCGCCGCGTTGGTCGACTTTCCGAACGCAGACTTGTCCGTGCTCTGCTGCTCCGCCATTGCGGCGATCAGAGCGAACATCGCTACGCCCATCGGGTCGCCCGTGTCGAGGAAAGGTTCTGTGACCGAGATTAGGCGCACGCCGCATTTCTGTAGCTCGTCGTGGATGTCGAGCGCGTCCCTGAAACCCTTTCGGGTCAGTCGCGAGAGCGCGAAAATGATCAGCACGTCGAATTCGCCGCGTCGGGCGTCTTCCATCATTCGGTCGAAGTCGGGACGCGCGGCTTTCAGGTCCCAACCGGAGCGGCCAATGTCTTCGTAGTGGCCGGTGTGCGCAAACGGGACGCCGTGCGCGCCTTGCGCGGCGCGGGCGATGCACGCGTTTCGCCGCCCGCTGGGTCCGCCGGTAGATCCGTCGTCCCTGCGCTCGGACTGGCGGTCGTAGCTGCGGGCCCGTAGGGGGGACCCGTCGGGGCGGGCCGTGAGATCGAGGTGGGTTGTCATGGGCTGGACCTTATCAAGTGGCTACCTTCACAGCAGGCTCCACCGAGATCATGCACCTGATGATCGCCCGGGAGGCGGTGGACGCCCACCTCTCGGTCGCCGGGGACCTGATCGACCCGTCCGCGGACGGCGCCGCCAAGGCCCGCGCGCTGGCCAGGGCGGGCGGCTTCTACGCCTCCTGGCTGCCCGGCCTGGTGGTCGGCGAGGGGCAGCGCCCGGGGGCGTTCGGCGAGTTCGGGCCGCTCGCCGGGCACCTCCGCTTCACCGAGCGGGCCGCCCGCAGGCTGGCCCGGTCCACCTTCTACGGCATGTCCCGGTGGCAGGGCGGGATGGAGGAGCGGCAGGCATTCCTGGCCCGGCTGGTCGACATCGGCGCCGAGCTGTTCGCGATGAGCGCGGCGGTGGTCCGCGCCGAGGCGGAGCGCCGGGAGCACGCCGGCGACCCCGACCGGGCCCGGGCCGGCCAGGAGCTCGCCGACGCCTTCTGCCGCCGCTCCCGGCTCCGCACCGAGGAGCTGTTCCGCGCGCTGCGGGCCAACACCGACGGCACCGACGCCAAGGTCGCCGAGCGCCTGCTCGCCGACCGCTACACCTGGCTCGAGGAGGGCGCCCTGGACCCGTCCGCCCCGGGCCCGCCGATCGCCGACGCGACCCCCGGCCCCAGTGAGAAGGAGAACCTGCACCACCGGATGGGCTGACCCCGGTCCGGCCCCTGCCGCCGGATAGGCCCCGCAGGCCGCTTCCCGGCCGAGCCTCGAAAAGAGACGGGAGCACCGCCTCCCGCCCTCCGGGGCCACGCGGCCCCGCACCCGCGGGCGGACCGAGAAGGGCACCCGCCGCACCCGGCCTGCCGGGCCCCGCCGGGAATCGAGGACACCGCCGCCTTCCCGAGCCGACGGCCCCCGGAGGGCCGTACCGGCCCGGCCGGTCCCGGCCGGAGGGCCGTCCGAGGAGGGCCCGGTGCGCTCGGTCGAGCGTACGGGAGCGGGGGGTGCGGAGTCCGGCGGGGCGGTGGCGGGCGGCCCGTGCCGCCAGTACGTTAGTACTCATGTACGACTCCCCTCCCCCTCCGCACCCGCGCCGCGACTCGGTGCTCTCGCTCGCCCAGGCCCGCCGGACGGCGCTGGCCGCGCAGGGGTTCGCGGACCGGAGACCCTCCGGGCCGGCCACCATGCGGCACGTGCAGCGGGTGGTCGACCGGATCGGCGTGGTGCAGATCGACAGCGTGAACGTGCTCTCCCGCAGCCAGTACCTGCCGTTCTTCGCCCGGCTGGGCCCCTACGACCGGGCCCTGCCGGACCGGGCGGCCACCCGGCGCGGCGGGCGGCTGGTGGAGTACTGGGCGCACGAGGCGAGCCTGATCCCGCCCGCGACGCACCGGTTGCTGCGCTGGCGGATGGCGCGCGCCCGGGACGAGGCCTGGGGCGGCATGCGGAAGATCGCCCGGGACGAGCCGGAGCTGGTGAAGGCGGTGCACGAGGAGGTCGCCCGGATCGGGCCGGCCACCTCGCGGGAGATCGAGGCGGGCCTGGAGCACGACGCGCCGCGCGCCAAGGAGCACTGGGGGTGGAACTGGTCGCTGGTCAAGCGCGCCCTGGAGTTCCTGTTCTGGGCCGGCGAGGTGACCACCGACGGGCGCACCGCCCAGTTCGAGCGCCGCTACGACCTGACCGAGCGGGTGCTGCCCGCCGAGGTGCACGGCGCGCCCGACCCCGACCCCGCGGAGGCCCGCCGCGAGCTGGTCCGGATCGCCGCCCGCGCGCACGGCGTCGGCACCGAGGCCTGCCTGCGCGACTACTTCCGGCTGAGCGCCGTCGAGGCGCGCGCCGCCGTCGCCGACCTGGTCGACTCCGGCGAGCTGGTGCCGGTCTCGGTGCAGGGCTGGGACTCCCCCGCCTACCTGCACGCCGACGCCCGGGTGCCGCGCCGGCTGCACGCCCGGGCGCTGCTCAGCCCGTTCGACTCGGCGGTGTGGGAGCGGAGCCGGACCGAGGCCCTGTTCGGCTTCCGGTACCGGCTGGAGATCTACGTGCCGGCCGCCAAGCGGGTGCACGGCTACTACGTGCTGCCGTTCCTGCTCGGCGACCGCCTGGTCGCCCGGGTCGACCTCAAGTCCGACCGGGCCTCCGGCCGGCTCCTGGTCCGCCGCACCACCCTGGAGGACGGCGCCCCGCCGGAGACCGCCGCCGAGCTCCACGCCGAACTGGAGTCGATGGCCGCCTGGCTCGGCCTGGAGCACGGCCCGGTCCACCAGGGCTGACCGGGCCGCCGGAGGCTCCGCTCGGACGCCCCGGCAGGTCCGGCCGGGGCGTCCAGGACGTCCGGGGCGGTCAGACCCGTTCGATGATGGTGACGTTGGCCTGGCCGCCGCCCTCGCACATGGTCTGCAGGCCGTAGCGGCCGCCGGAGCGCTTGAGCTCGTGGACCAGCTTGGTCATCAGCACCGCGCCGGTGGCGCCGAGCGGGTGGCCCAGGGCGATCGCGCCGCCGTTCGGATTGACCTTGGCCATGTCCGCGCCGAGCTCCTCGGCCCAGGCCATCGGGACCGGGGCGAAGGCCTCGTTGATCTCGGTGACGTCGATGTCGCCGATGCCCAGCCCGGCCTTCTCCAGGGCCGTCCGGGTGGCCGGGATCGGGGCGGTGAGCATGTAGACCGGGTCGTCGCCGAGGACCGAGAGCTGCACGATCCGGGCCAGCGGGGTGAGGCCGTGCCGCTCCACCGCCGCCTCGGAGGCGATCAGCACCGCGCCGGCGCCCACCGAGATCTGGCTGGCCACGGCGGCGGTCAGCGCCCAGCCGTCGCGCAGCGGCTTGAGGCCGGCCATCTTCTCCAGGGTGGTGTCCGGGCGGACGCCCTCGTCCCGCTCGACGCCGGCGATCGGGGCGATCTCGGCGTCGAACCTGCCGTCCGCCAGGGCCGCGCCGGCCCGGCGGTGGCTCTCCAGGGCGTACTCCTCCAGGTCCTGCCGCTTGTAGCCCCACTTCTCGGCCATCAGCTGGGCGCCGCGGAACTGGGAGATCTCCTGCATGCCGTAGCGCTCGGTCCAGCCGTCGCCGAAGAGCGGGAGGCCCTCGTCGATGGCGAACTTGGCGTTGGCGCCCATCGGCACCATGCCCATGTTCTCCACGCCGGAGGCGACCACCAGGTCCTGGGTGCCGCTGAGCACGCCCTGCGCGGCGAAGTGGATCGCCTGCTGGGAGGAGCCGCACTGCCGGTCGATCGTGACTCCGGGGACGGTCTCCGGCAGCCCGGCCGAGAGCCAGGCGGTGCGCGCGAGGTCCAGGGCCTGCGGGCCGACCTGGCTCACGCAGCCCATGATGACGTCCTCCACCGCCGCCGGGTCGGCGCCGGTGCGCTGCATCAGCTCTTTGAGGACGTGCGCGCCCAGGTCCGCGGGGTGCACCCCGGCCAGCGCGCCCTTCTTGGTGCCGACGGGGGTGCGGACGGCCCCGACGATGAATGCCTCAGCCATGCGGTCCTCCAGGGGAGCCTGTTCGGTGCGGACTACCTTAACCGAACCATATTCGGTTTCGCCGTACGCACCGGCCACCGGGGTCCCGGTCCGCCCCTGCCCCGCGATGGTCTCGACGTTCCGCCCCATCAGAGCGCCGGGAAAGGGCCGGAACGTCGAGGCCGTCGGGAGGGGGCGGTCAGAGGCGGCGCTCGTCGCCGCCCTCGCGGACCAGGCCGGCGTCCTCCTCGTCGCCGAGGCAGGCCCGGGCCAGGTCGCGCAGGGCCGCGTTGAGCTCCGGGTGCTCCTCCGGGCCGTAGTCCCTGAGCAGCCCGCGCAGGGCCTGCTCCTGGGCGTCGCGGAGCCGGCGGGCCGCGTCCCGCCCCTGGGCGTTCAGCTCCCAGGTGGGCGAGTCGTCCCGGAGCAGCCCGGCCCGGAGCAGCTCGCGGTGGACCGACTCGTCCTGCTCCACCGTGCCGTGCGACATCCGGGAGAGCTCCTCGGCGCCGATCGGGCCGGTTGCGGCCAGGTGGGTGACGGTCCAGCAGGCGCCCGGGGAGAGCTCCAGCCCGGCCGCCTCGGCCAGCCTGAGGTAGGCGTGCCGGGCCCCCTCCCGGCCGAACGCCCGGTACACCGCGCGCTCCAGCTCGGCCATGGCGGTGCGGTCGGTGCGCACCGGCGCCACCACCTCGTCCAGGTCCGGCGGGCCGATGGTGGTGCGCAGCGGGATCTGCTTGAGGAAGAGCGCGACCGCGAACGCGGCCAGCGCCAGCGGCACCGCGGACAGGAAGACCGCGTCCACCGAGTCGGCGTAGGCGCCGAGGAACTCGGCGCGCGCCTCGGGCGGCAGCTCGGCCAGCCCGCTCGGGTCGTTCTGCAGCTCCCGCGGGTCGGCTCCGGGCGGCAGCTCCAGCCCGGCCATCCGCTCCGCGATGTTCGCGGCGAGCTGCGCGGCGAAGACCGCGCCGAACACCGAGGTGCCGATCGAGCCGCCGATCGAGCGGAAGAAGGTGGCCGCGGAGGTGGCCGCGCCCAGGTCCCGGTAGTCCGCGGCGTTCTGCGCGGCGACCACGATCACCTGCATGGTCAGCCCCAGCCCGCTGCCCAGCAGGAGCAGGTAGCCGCCCAGCACCGGGAACGGGGTGCCCGGCTCCAGCCCGGACATCAGGAACAGCGCCAGCGCGACCAGCGCGGTGCCGATGATCGGGTAGATCCTGTACCGCCCGGTCCGGGTGAGCAGCTGCCCGCTGGCGATCGAGCAGACGAGCATGCCCGCCACCATCGGCAGCAGGTGCAGCCCGGACGAGGTCGGCGAGTACCCGTGCACGACCTGCAGGAACAGCGGGATGTAGGCCATCGAGCCCATCATCGCGAAGCCGACCGCGAAGCTGATCACCGCGGAGGCCGTGATCACCGGGCTGCGGAACAGCGACAGCGGCATCACCGGGTCGGCCGCCCGCCGGGCGCTGGCCCACCACAGCACGGTGAGCAGCACCGCCGCCGCGATCAGCCCGATGACCTGCACCGAGAGCCAGTCGTAGGCGGTGCCGCCGAGCGAGGTCACCAGCACCGCGCAGACCGACGCCGCGGCCAGCAGCAGGATGCCCGCGTAGTCGACCCTGGTGCGCGCGGTGCCGCGGGCCGCGGGCAGCGCGGCGATCAGCACCAGGAACGCCGCCACCCCCAGCGGCAGGTTCACGTAGAACACCCACCGCCAGGACAGGTTGTCCACGATGAACCCGCCGATCAGCGGCCCGGCGACGCTGGCCACCCCGAACACCGCGCCGAACAGGCCCATGAAGGAGCCGCGCCGGCGCGGCGGGACGATGTCGCCGATCGCGGCCTGGGCGAGCACCATGAGCCCGCCGCCGCCGATGCCCTGGACCGCGCGGTAGGCCACCAGGGTGCCGAAGTCGCCGGCCAGCCCGCACAGCGCCGACCCGGCGAGGAAGACCGCCAGGCAGACCAGCAGCACCCACTTGCGGCCGAACTGGTCGCCGAGCTTGCCCCAGAGCGGGGTGCACGCGGTGACCGCCAGCAGGTAGGAGGTGACCACCCAGGAGATGTGGCTCAGCCCGCCCAGGTCGGAGACGATGCGCGGCATCGCGGTGGCGACCACGGTCTGGTTCAGCGCCGCCACCAGCACGGTCAGCAGCAGCGCCGCGATGACGACCGCGAGCCGCGGCTCCTCCGCCCCGCCGCTCCGCCGCTTGCGCACCGCCGCCTCGTGCCTGCCCATCCGGCCGCTCCCCCCGTCGCCGTCCGCGAGCCGCGGGCGCCCGGGGCGGGCGCCCCTTCCCGACCCTAGGGAGCGGAGCGGGCCGCGCCCGGCTCCGGCGGTGAGGGCAGGCCGCGGCTTTGCCGCGATTTGGACCGTGCAAAACCGAATGAGATTCGGTTAACGTTGGCGGCACAGCCCCGCCTCCGGGCGGCCCCGTGCGCGAAGGAGTCATGTCCATGCAGAGGGAGCTCTTCGAAACCGAGCACGACCTCTTCCGGGAGTCGGTCGCCGAGTTCCTCGACCGGAACGTCGTACCGCACCACGACCGGTGGGAGAAGGACGGCATCGTCCCGCGCGAAGTGTGGACCGAGGCCGGCAAGGTCGGCCTGCTCGGCCTGGGCGTCCCCGAGGCCTACGGCGGCAGCGGGGTGCGCGACTTCCGGTTCAACGCCGTCCTCTCCGAGGAGATCTGCAAGGCGCACGCCAGCGGCCTCGGCTTCACCCTGCAGAACGACGTGATCGCGCCCTACCTGGTCGACCTGACCACCGAGGAGCAGAAGCGGCGCTGGCTGCCCGGCTTCTGCTCCGGGGAGACCATCACCGCGATCGCGATGACCGAGCCCGGCGCCGGCAGCGACCTGCAGGGCATCCGGACCACCGCGGTGCGCGACGGCGACGAGTACGTGCTCAACGGGCAGAAGACGTTCATCACCAACGGGATCAACTCCGACCTGGTGATCGTGGTGGCCCGGACCGACCCGGAGGCGGGCGCGCACGGCATCTCGCTGATCGTGGTGGAGCGCGGCGCCGCGGGCTTCGAGCGCGGCCGCAACCTGGACAAGATCGGGCTGAAGGCCCAGGACACCGCCGAGCTCTCGTTCACCGACGTGCGGGTCCCCGCCGCCAACCTGATCGGCGAGGAGGGCAAGGGCTTCGTCCACCTGATGGAGAAGCTGCCGCAGGAGCGGCTCTCCATCGCGGTCGCCTCCACCGCCGGCGCCGAGGCGATGCTCGCCGCCACCATCGGCTACTGCAAGGAGCGGACGGCTTTCGGACGGCCGATCTCCAAGTTCCAGAACACCCGTTTCGTGCTGGCCGAACTGGCCACCGAGGTGGACCTGGCCCGCACCTACGTGGACCGGGCCATCACCCTGCTGAACAGGGGCGAGCTCTCGGTGGAGGACGCCGCCAAGGCCAAGTGGTGGTGCTCGGAACTGGCCAACAAGGTGATGGACCGGTGCCTGCAGCTGCACGGCGGGTACGGGTACATGATGGAATACCCGGTGGCGAAGGCCTGGCAGGACGCCCGGATCCAGTCGATCTTCGGTGGCACCACCGAGATCATGAAGGAGATCGTGGGCCGCTCCATGGGCCTGTAGCCACCGCCCCCTCGGTCGCGGCGAAAGGTCTCCAGGGTCATGACGGGTGCATGGGACGGCTTGATCGTCCTTGGACTGCTGGTCCTCCTGCTGGTCATCGGCGTGCGCAAGCTCCGCCCCAAGATGCACATCCCGTGGAGCACCGGGGGGATCGTGGTCTTCTTCATCTTCCTGGTGCTGCTGCTGTGGGCGTGGTCCTGGCGCTGACCCCTGGGGAGGGGCGGCGCTCAGTCGCCCTTCATCGAGATCTCGAACCAGACCGCCTTGCCGGTCGGGGTCGGTCTGGACCCCCACCGGTCGGCCAGCTGGTCGACCAGGTAGAGGCCGCGCCCGCCCTCGTCGTCGGCTCCGGCGCTGCGGATCCGGGGCAGCCGCAGGTCGTCGTCGAAGACCTCCACCCACACCGAGGACGCCCCGCGGCGCAGCCGGAGCAGGAACCGGGTCTGCTCCGGGGTGTCGTCGTCGGACGCCTCGGCGACCTCCTCCAGCAGGTCCGACCAGTCCTCGGAGAAGTCGTCCGCGCCGCCCTGCGCCCCCAGGCCGCCCAGCGGGTCGGCGGAGTCCACCACGCCGTCGGCGGTGAACTCCCGGCGCACCGGGTGCGGGGTGGCGTGGATGACCACGTTGGTGACGATCTCGGAGACCAGCAGGCAGGCCAGCTCGGACTGGCCGGCGTCCATCCCCCACTCCTTGAAGGTGGCCGCGGCCAGGTGCCGGGCCTCCGCGACGGTGGGGGCCTCGGCGACGAACCAGCCCTCGCGCAGCGCCAGCTCGTCGGGGTGGGTGCGGACCACCAGCAGCGCGGTGTCGTCGTCGTTCTCCCCGGGCACCGCGCCCAGCGCGACGTCGGCGATCCGCTCCACGTCGGAGTCGGCCACGGTGCGGACCCGCTCGCGCAGCCGACGCAGCGCCCGCCCCTCGTCCGCGGTCCCGCCGCCGACCGGTCTCCGGTCGACCAGCCCGTCGGTGTAGAGCAGCAGCGTCGCCCCGGCCGGCAGGGTGAGGTCGGCCTGGTGGTAGATGGCCTCGTCGTAGGGGACGCCGCGGGTCTTCACGCCGAGCAGCGAGTCGGTGACCTCCAGCGCCAGCGGGATGACCTCGCCGCCGGAGATGAGCAGCGGCTGCGGGTGGCCGGCGTTGCCGTAGGACAGCTCCCGGGACCAGGCGTCGTAGACCATGTACAGGCAGCTGACGCTGGGCACCCAGGTGCCGCCGGAGCCGTCCGGCACGCCCAGTCTGCGCACCCACTCGTCCAGCTCGCGGAGGATGTCCGCGGGCTCCCGGTCGGCCTGGGCGAAGGCGCGCAGCGCGGCGCGGAGCTGCCCCATCACCGCGGCGGCGTGCGGGCCGCGCCCCTCGACGTCGCCGATGACGATGCCGACCCGGCCCGCGGACAGCGGCACCACGTCGTAGAAGTCGCCGCCGACCTGGGTCTGCACCCCGCGGCCCTGGGACTCCAGCGGCCGGGCGGGCACATAGCGGTGCGCGATGGACAGCCCGTCGAAGGACGGGAAGGTGTTGGGCAGCAGGCTGTTCTGGAAGGCCAGCGCGGTGCTGCGCTCCTCCTCGAACAGCCGGGCGTTGTCGATGGCCAGCGCGACCCGGCCGGCGACCGCGCCGACCAGGTCGCGGTCGAAGCCGTCGTAGGAGGTCTTGTCGCGCGGGGTCAGCCGGGAGAGGGCGAGCGTGAGCACGCCCAGGAGTTCACCGCGGGCCCGCAGGGGCGCCGCGACGGCCGAGCTCACCCCCACCTGCTCGACGGCGCGGGCGGCGCCCTCGTCGAGTGCTCCGGGGGGGTAGGACAGGTCGTCCACGGCGATGGCCTCCAGCCGGCGCATCGCCAGCGCGGCCACGTTCCGCTCCGGGTAGCGGACCTCCTGGCCGACGTCGGGCCAGGTGCCCGGGGGCGGCGACCACCCTTCGGCGTGCATGGAGACCCGGCGGACCAGCCGGTCGCCGTCGTAGAGGTCGATGAAGCAGTGGTCGGCGAACTGCGGCACCAGGGTCTCGGCGACGGCCTTGAGCGCGCCGTCGTAGCGGAGCGACCCGGCCAGCCGGTCGCCTATCCGCTCCAGCAGCCCGTACTGCTCCTCCACCCGGCCGCTGCGCATCGCCTCGTAGGCGAAGATCGCCATGCCCTCGACGGCGCCCTGCTCGTCGCGGACCGGCACGGCCTGGGCCCGGATGTGCATCCAGGTGGCGTCGGCGCGGACCACGCCGAAGGTGCCCTCCCAGGTCTCGCCCTTGAGCACCCGGCGGGCGAGCTGGGCGGCGCGCTCCCGGTCCGACTCGTGGATGCCGATGTCCAGGAAGGAGGTGCCGAGCGGGTCCCGGCCGCCCACGAACCCGAAGAGGTCGCGGGCGTAGGCGTTCCAGTACCGCAGGTGGCTGAAGCGGTCGGTCATGATGACGGCGATCTGCGCCCGCTCGACGACCGTCTCCCCGGTGACCGCGCTGTCGTCGTAGAAGGCTTCCCCCCACCGCTTCATTCAGCCGCCACCTTGCCGTCAATGACCCGCGTCATGATGACCCGCGCGTTCCGGATCGCCCCCGCTTTCGCCCGAGCATAGTCCTATAGGACGCAAACCCGCAGAGCAACGCGACATTTCGGGGCCGGGGCCGCCCCGGGGCCTGCGCCGTCGGCGACATCAGAGCTTGGCGACGAAAACATGGCTGGCGACCTCGCGGGAGAGCTCGACCGGCTCGCCGCCCTCGTGCCCGACCCGGACGCCGTCGTCGGTGGAGAGCAGCGCGACCTCCTGCCCCGGCCGGACGCCCGCGTCCTTGAGGGAGAGCATGATGTCCGGGTCGCTCTGGATCTGCTCGCTGATCCGCCGGACCGCGACCTTGGTCTCCGCGCCGTTGGCGATCTCGGTCATCGGCAGGATCGAGTCGTCGGCGAACGGCTCCGGCGAGTAGTCCTCCAGGCCGAGCTCGTCCAGGCCGGGGATGGGGTTGCCGTGCGGGCAGACCGAGGGGGCGTTCAGCAGCCCGATCAGCCGCTCCTCGACCGCCTCGGAGATGACGTGCTCCCAGCGGCACGCCTCGACGTGCACGTCCTCCCAGGGCAGGCCGATCACGTCGACCAGGAGCCGCTCGGCCAGGCGGTGCTTGCGCATGACGTGGGTGGCCAGGCGGCGGCCCTCCTCCGTCATGACCAGGTGCCGGTCGTTCTCGACGCGGAGCAGGCCGTCGCGCTCCATCCGCGCCACGGTCTGGCTCACGGTGGGGCCGCTCTGCTGGAGGCGCTCGGCGATGCGGGCCCGAAGAGGAACGATGCCTTCCTCTTCGAGCTCGAAGATCGTGCGGAGGTACATCTCCGTGGTGTCGATGAGCCCGTGCGCGGTCAACGTTCTCCTCCCCTCGTCGGCCGTCGGGCGTTCGCCGCGGCAGAACTCCCAACACCGGCCGGCGGCGTCGGATTCCCAACGCGGACCCCGGGCCCGGGGCCGCCGTCGGCCCCGCCTTCGCCCGTCGTCGCCGCCCTCGGAAAGCGGCCACCGGTGGGCCCCATCATAGCGTGACGAAGGGTACGCCAGGGCGCCCCGCAGGGCCGCTCCCGCAGGCGACGCGCGCTCCCCCGGGCAGGGGCGGGCGGCTCCGGGACGCCCGGTCCGCCGCCGGGCGCGCGGACCACCGGGTCAGGGGGCCGGCCGGTCGGCC
>NZ_ANBB01000014.1 GCF_000341105.1 Nocardiopsis potens DSM 45234 | reverse complement strand
CTCCCGGCCCCGCCGGGCGCGCGGACCACCGGGTCAGGGGGCCGGCCGGTCGATCTCCCGGCCCCGCCGGGCGCGCGGACCACCGGGTCAGGGGGCCAGCCGGTCGATCTCCCAGCCCCCGTCGGGCGCGCCGGAGCCGGACGGCCGGTAGCGGAACCGGTCGTGCATCCGGTCGGTGCCGCCCTGCCAGAACTCCACCTCGGCGGGGACGATCCGGAACCCGCCCCAGTAGTCCGGGCGGGGCACCTCCGCCTCGCCCTCCCAGAACCGCTCCCAGTGCGCGTACCGCTCGTCCAGCAGGGACCGCTCGGCGACCGGGGAGGACTGGTGCTCGCTGGCCCAGGCGCCGATCTGCGAGCCGCGCGGGCGGGACCGGAAGTACCGGTCGTTCTCCGCGTCGCTCAGCGGCTCGGCGCGCCCGGCCACGATCACCTGGCGGCGCACCGCGTGCCAGGGGAAGAGCGCGGACGCGCGCGGCTCGGCGAGCAGCGCCCGGCCCTTGCGGGACCGGTAGTTGGTGAAGAACCTCAGGCCGCTCCGGTCGAATCCCTTGAGCAGCACGGTCCGGGAGCGCGGCGCCCCGTCCGGGTCCACGGTGCTCAGCACCATGGCGTTGGGCTCCGCCAGGCCCGCGGCGGCCGCCTCGTCGAACCAGGCGTCGAACAGGTCCAGCGGGTGGGCGGGCAGCCCGGCTCGGCGAAGTGGCGCGCCGGAATAGGGTTCCCGCAGCTCAGCAGGGTCAGAATGACTCACAAGGGTGCATCCTCACACGTCCTCGGAGGTTAGCGCCAGCCGCCGCGGGTGCGCTCGGCCGCACGGCCGGGCGGCCCGCCGCGGCGCCGACGTCACGACCTGCGGAGGGAGCCGTCATGCCGGAGTTCACTCCCGGACTCGAAGGAGTCACGGCCTTCCGGACCGAGATCGCCGAGCCCGACCGGGAGGGCGGTGCGCTGCGCTACCGGGGCGTGGACATCGAGGAGCTGGTCGGGAAGGTGGAGTACGGCAGGGTCTGGGGGCTGCTCGTCGACGGGGCGCTGGATCCGGGCCTTCCCACGGCCGACCCGGTGCCCGGCCCGGTGCGCACCGGCGACGTCCGGGTGGACGTGCAGGCCGGCATCGCCGCCTTCGCCCCGCGGATGGGCCTGAAGCCGCTGCTGGACGTGGACGGCGCCCAGGCCCGCGAGGACATCGCCCGGGTCTCGGCGACCGCGCTGGCGGTCATCGCCGCGGCGGCGCGCGCCGAGGCGGGCCGCACCGCGGTGCCCGAGGAGCGGGTGGCCGAGGGCCGCACCGCGGCGGAGCGGTTCATGGTCCGGCTGCGCGGCGAGCCGGACCCGGCGCACGTGCGGGCGGTCGACGCCTACTGGACCTCGGCGGCCGAGCACGGCATGAACGCCTCCACCTTCACCGCCCGGGTGATCGCCTCCACCGGTGCGGACGCCGCCGCGGCGCTGTCCGGCGCGGTGGGCGCGCTCTCCGGGCCGCTGCACGGCGGCGCCCCGGCCCGGGTGCTGCACATGCTGGACGAGACCGAGCGGCTGGGCGACGCGCGCGGCTACGTCACCGGGGTGCTGGACCGGGGCGAGCGGCTGATGGGCTTCGGCCACCGGGTGTACCGGGCCGAGGACCCGCGCGCCCGGGTGCTCCGCCGGGTCGCCCGCGAGCTGGGCGCGCCCCGCTACGAGGCGGCGGCCGCGCTGGAGGCCGCGGCCCTGGAGGAGCTGGAGGCCCGCAAGCCGGACCGGGTGCTGGCCACCAACGTGGAGTACTGGGCGGCGGTGCTGCTGGACTTCGCGGAGGTGCCCGCGGACCTGTTCACCCCGATGTTCACCGCGGCCCGCACAGCCGGGTGGTCGGCGCACGTGCTGGAGCAGAGGCTCACCGGCCGCCTGGTCCGCCCCAGCGCCGACTACACCGGCCCGGCCGAGCGCCCGCTGTCGGAGGTCCCCGGCGCCGGGGCGGCGCTCGCCCAGGGGGTCTGACCGCCGCCCCCCGGCGCCGCGGGGGCGCCCCGGGAAGGGGCCCGGAAGCGGTTCCGGAAGGGCGCCCGAGATTAACAGGAATTCACATTCGCCGACGGATCGTCACATTCGGCCGCGGGTCCTGCGGGGAATTCGAAAAGAGCGGAAAAGTCCCCCCTCACCTGCGGCGGCGCGGCGCCCGCCACTACCATGTCCGGGGTGAGCGACATTCAGATCCCCGCCGACCTGCTGCCCGCCGACGGCCGCTTCGGATGCGGCCCCTCCAAGGTCCGCCCCGAACAGCTGAAGGCCCTCGCCGACTCCGGTTCCGCCTACTTCGGGACCTCCCACCGCAAGAAGCCGGTCAAGTCCCTCGTGGGCCGGGTCCGCTCCGGCCTCGCCTCGCTTTTCCCGCTGCCCGAGGGGTACGAGGTGGTGCTCGGCAACGGCGGCACCACCGCCTTCTGGGACATCGCCGCGCACGGCCTGGTCCGGGAGAAGTCCCAGCACCTCGCCTTCGGCGAGTTCTCCGCCAAGTTCGCCAAGGTCGCCAAGGGCGCCCCGTGGCTGGCCGAGCCGACCGTGATCGAGACCGCCCCGGGCACGCACGGCGAGGCCCGCGCCGAGGACGGCGTGGACTCCTACGCGCTCACCCACAACGAGACCTCCACCGGCGTGGCGATGCCGATCCGCCGCCCGCAGGGCGCCGCGGACGACGCGCTGGTCCTGGTGGACGCCACCAGCGGCGCCGGCGGCCTGCCGGTGGACATCGCCGAGACCGACGTCTACTACTTCGCCCCGCAGAAGAGCTTCGCCGCCGACGGCGGGCTGTGGATCGCGGTCATGTCCCCGCGGGCGCTGGAGCGGGCCGCGGAGATCGCCGCCTCCGGCCGCTACGTGCCGGAGTTCTTCTCGCTGCCCACCGCGATCGACAACTCGCGCAAGGACCAGACCTACAACACCCCGGCCGTGGGCACCCTGCTGCTGCTCGCCGAGCAGATCGAGTGGATCAACGGGCAGGGCGGCCTGGACTGGGCGGTGCGGCGCACCGCCGAGTCCTCGCAGACCCTCTACACCTGGGCGGAGAAGTCGGCGTTCGCCACCCCGTTCGTGGCCGACCCGGCGCAGCGCTCCCAGGTCGTGGGCACCATCGACTTCGACGACGCGGTGGACGCCGCCGCCGTGGCCGCGGCGCTGCGCGCCAACGGCGTGGTGGACACCGAGCCCTACCGCAAGCTGGGCCGCAACCAGCTGCGCATCGGCCTGTTCCCGGCGATCGAGCCGGCCGACGTGCAGGCGCTCACCGCCTGCATCGACCACGTGGTCGGCAAGCTCTCCTGAGCGAGTTGGCTCCGGCGCCGCCGAGCGGATAGACATGGTGGCCGGCCCGGTCGCGGTACGGGCCGGCCACCAGGTCAGCGCGGGCCCGCACCGGGTCCGCCACGGGGTTCGCAAGGGCGGAGCAGGTACGTGCGCAGGAACAAGCGGGGCCACGCGATCACGGTCATCTCGCACCGGGGGGCGTCCGGGCACCGGCCCGAGCACACCCTGGCCTCCTACCGGCTGGGCGCCCGGTACGGCGGCGACTTCATCGAGACGGACCTGGTGGCCACCGCCGACGGCGTCCTGGTCGCCCGGCACGAGCCGGAGATCGGCGGCACCACCGACGTCGCCGGCCGCCCGGAGTTCGCCGACCGGCGCACCACGCGCACCATCGACGGCACCGAGCACACCGGGTGGTTCGCGCAGGACTTCACCCTGGCCGAGCTGAAGACGCTGCGCGCCACCGAGCGCATCCCGGACGTGCGGCCGGAGAACGCCTCCTACGACGGCGAGTACGAGATCCCCACCCTGGACGAGATCGTCGAGCTGGCCCGCGAGCTCACCGCGGAGCTGGGCCGCCCGATCGGCGTCTATCCGGAGACCAAGCACCCGGCCTACCACGAGGCGCAGGGCCTGGAGCTGGAGCCGCCGCTGATCGCGGCGCTGCGCGCCGCCGGTCTCGCCGGCCCGGAGCCGGAGGTCCCGGTCTTCCTGCAGTCCTTCGAGGCGGAGAGCCTGCGGAAGCTGGCCCCGCTGGAGGTCCCGCGGGTGCTGCTGCTGGACTCCGGCGAGACCCGGTTCACCACCCCGGAGGGGCTCACCGAGGCCGCGGAGTTCGCCCAGGCCATCGGCCCCGCCAAGGAGCTGGTGATCCCGCGCGCCGAGGACGGGACCCTGGCCGACCCCACCGGCCTGGTCGAGGCCGCGCACGGGGCCGGCCTGCTGGTGCACCCCTACACCTTCCGCAGCGAGAACCGCTTCCTCCCCGCCGACCTTCGCTCCGGCGACGACCCGGCCGGCTACGGCTCGTTCGCCGCCGAGTACGAGGCCTTCTTCGCCGCCGGCGTGGACGGCGTCTTCACCGACCACTCCCGCCACGCCTACCTGGCCCGCGAGATCTTCGAGGAGGCCCGGGGCGGCTGAGGGCGGCCGCACGGCTCCGCCCGGCCTGGAATTCCAGGCCGATAGGGGACACGGCGGCACGGCTTCCCTGTCCGCCGGGCGCAGGACCGGACCGACCTGAATCGACGGGAATCCGTACACCGCGCCCCGTATGCTCTTCAGAGAAAGGGCGGACAGGAGATCCTGCCCCTGGCCTAATCTCCTGCCCGGAGGTGAGCGGCGAAATGAGTCTCTTGATGGCCGAACCCGAGCCTGTTTCCGACCGGGACGACGCCCAGTTCGAGCTGCTGCTGCGCACCTGGCGAGAGCTGGACGTGCCCGACGGCTGGCGGGCCGAGATCATCGGTGGAGACATCAGGCTCATGGCGCCCCCGTCAGACCCGCACAACCTCATCGCGAACCGGATCCACAAGAGGCTCGCCGGGCATGTCCCTGATGAGTGGGGCGTTTACCAGACGCTCGGGGTGCACATCGGCAAGATCGACGATCTCTACGTGCCCGATGTGGTGGTCATGCCGGACGAGATCGTCTCGGACCCCGAGAAAACACCCAATCCCGCCGAAGAAGCCCGCCTCGTGGTCGAGATCGTCTCGAAGGGGAACGCGGAGAACGACCGGAAGAAGAAGCTCTGGGGCTACGCCCACGGAAAGGTCCCGCTCTACCTCCTCGTCGACCGCTGGTCCGCGGGAGGCCCCAGCGTGACGCTCTACGAGCAGCCCGAGGACGGGTTCTACCGCAGGCACTCGACCGTCCCCTTCGGTGAGAAGGTGTACCTGCCCGAGCCGATCGGCGCCGAGATCGACACCGAGCGCTTCCCCGGTCCCGACTGGGGGCTCGCCTGATTTTCCCACCCGCTGAGCCCGGTCAGGACCTGCGGACCAGCAGGACGATGCCGATGATGACCGCGGCGGCGACCCCGGCCCCGGTGAGGATGAGGGCGGTCGCGCTCGGGCCGGAGCCGGCCTGCTCCTCCCCCTCCTCGGCGGCGGAGGGGTCCGGGGACGGCGGCTGCTCCCCGGCGCCCTCGGCGATGTGGTCGGGGACCGGCACCCGCCACACCGGGCTCTCCGGGCCCTCGGTGCCGGCCAGTACCGCCGAGCCGTCCGCGGTGAAGGCGAGCGACTCGCCCTGGTCGGTCTCGGGCAGGCCGATCCGGCCCGCGCTGCGCCCGGGGACGCCGTCCGCGGCGTCGTAGAAGGTGGCGCCCCAGTAGGTGCGGACCGCGTAGTACGAGCCGTCCGGTGAGAACGAGGCGTCGGTGGCGTACAGCGGCGCGGAGTCGACCCGCTCCAGGGTGTTCTCCGCGTCCGGGTCGAGCTCCTCGGGGGCCGCGTAGACGCCGCCGGCGATCTCCTTGCTGATGATGTAGAGCCGGCCGTCCCGGGGATCGACCATCATCGCCTCGGCGTCCCGGCCGCCGTCGGCGTAGGTGAAGGTGAACGCCTCCGCCTCCACGGTGGCGTCGGCCAGGTCGGCCGGCTCGGTGAACCGGTAGACCCGCACGTTCGGCCAGCCGCCCTGGAAGTTGTCGCCGATGTCGCCGACGTAGACCGCCGGCTCTCCGGCCTCGTCGGTGCCGAGCGCGACGGCCTCCCAGTCGCGCAGCTCGACGCCGTCCCCGGAGAGGGTGACGGTGGCGAGGACGGTGCCGTCCCCGTCGACCGCGTAGACCTCCGGCGCGTGCTCCCCGCTGTCGTTGTGCGTCCAGTACACCCCCTCGTGCCGGGAGGAGGCGGCCAGGCCGCTGGACTCGGTGATCCTCGGGTCGGTGAGGCGGAACAGGATCTCGGAGCCCTCCGGGACGCTCCCGGTGCCGCTCGGCTCGGGGCTCGGTGCGGCCGACGCCGACGCCGGGGCCGCCGGCGCCAGGGCGAGCAGGACGGCGAGCGCGAGGGCGGCGGGCTTGGTCATGGCCGCCATCCTGCCATCAGCCCGGCCGCGCCGGGTCCGCGGGTGATTCGGGCCCCCGGGGCGGGCATGCTCTGCCGTACCGCGGGGCCGACGGCCCGGCCCCTCGGCAGAGAGGAGCCGGCGATGAGGATCACCGCCTGCCTGAACGGGGACCGCCGCCCCGGGGCGCACCCGGCGCTGCCGGTCTCGGCCGAGCAGGTGGCCCGGGACGCGGCCGCCGCGGTGGCCGCGGGCGCGGACGCGGTGCACGTCCACCCCCGCGCCGCGGACGGGTCCGAGGCGCTCGACCCGCAGGTGCTCACCCCGCTGCTGGAGCGGCTGCGCGCGGAGATCCCCGGGGTGCCGGTCAGCGTGACGACCGCGCTGAGCGCCCAGCCCGACCCCTGGCTCCGCTACGACCTGGTGCAGCGCTGGGGCGAGCTGCCGGACACGGCGACGGTGAACCTGCACGAGCCGGGCGCGGTGGAGGTGGCCCGGCTGCTGGTGGACCGCAGGGTGGGGGTGGAGGCCGGGCTGGAGTCGGCGGCCTCGGCGCGGCTGCTGGCCGCCACCGGGCTCGCGGCGGAGTTCACCGGGGTACTGGTGGAGCCGGCGCACGCCGCGATCGGCGCGGCCCTGGAGGAGGCGGCCGCGATCGACGCGGTGCTGGACCGGGCCGGGATCGGCCTGCCGAGGCAGATGCACGGGGTGGACGACACCGCCTGGCCGGTGCTGGAGGCGGCGGTGGCGGCCGGCCGCGACGTGCGGATCGGGCTGGAGGACACCCTGCGCACCGCGGCGGGCGAGGAGGCCGAGGGCAACGCGGCGCTGGTGGCGGAGGTGGCCCGGCTGGTCAGCTCAGCAGAGAGCCGACGATGACGATCAGCATGATGACCGCGAGCACGGTGGGCAGCAGCCAGCGCTGCTTGCGGTTGTTGGTGAGCATGCTCATGGGCCGACCTCGTTCGCGGCGGTGGACGTGGGGGCGGACGGCGGGGCGCGTCCTCCCTGCCCATTGTCGCCCCGCCCCGGACCGGCCGCGCCCCGGGGCACCGTGGCCTGCCTCTCCCCCGCCCGGAGCCGGGGCCGGGGTGCGGGCCCCGCACCGCCTTGTTGATCTTGGGGTGGCCCGCCGCTGTTACGGCGATGTTGAGCCCGGGGTTGTGGTGCGGGCGGGGTGGGGCTCGACGGGGTGGCGCTGCACCGGGGGCAGGTGTGGAACCCGGGTCAGTTCGGGCCCAGGGGCCAGGTGGCGATGGTGCGGTAGCGGTCCTCGTCCGCGCCGGGGCGGCTCTCGATCAGGTGGACCTCTCCGACGTGCCAGAACGGGGTGGCCAGGCCGTCCAGTGCGGTGCGGGCGCCGGTGAGGTCGGCCGGGATGCGGCTGCGGGCCAGGGTGAGGTGCGGGACGTAGGGGCGGCGCTCGGCGCGCTCGCCGCAGCGGCGGGCGGTCCGGCGCAGCCCGGCGGCGATCCGGCCGAGCGCCGCCGTCCCGCCCTCCACCCCGGCCCAGAGCACCACCGCGCGGGCGTCGTCGCCGGGGAAGGTGCCGGCGCCGCGCACCGCGATGCGCGGCCCGCCGTGCCGGGCGGCCTCGTCGGCGAACGCCTCCTCCAGGCGGGGGCGCCTCCGCTCGTCGACCTCGCCCAGGAAGTGCACGGTGATGTGCCAGTCCCGGCGCCCGGACCAGCGCAGGCCGTCGCCCTTGCGGCGCACGCCGTCCACCGCGGCCTGCACCTGGTCGAGCACCTCCTCGGGCGGGTCGACCGCGATGAACAGCCGCACTCCGCACCACCTCCGCTCCCGCGGGCCGGGCCGGCCCGGCACCGGTGTCCGTGCCGCCAGCCTGCCAGCCCCCGCCGCGGAGGGGAAGGCGGTGCGGCGGCGGTGCGGCGGCAGGACGGGCCGCCGCACCGCCGCCGGGTCAGGCCGCACCCTCCGCGGCGGCGGTGCGGGCCCGCTCCACGGTCAGGAACGGGCGGGTGCGCGGGGTCAGCCGGATCCGGGCGCCCAGCCGGCGGGCGAGCAGCGCGGTGACGGCGAGGGTGACCGCGATGGTCACCGCGCCGCCGGTGGCGAGGCTGACCCGGGGGCCGAAGGCGTCCGCGAGCACGCCGACGATCGGCGCGCCGATCGGGGCCATGCCGAGGAAGACCAGCATGTACAGGCTCATCACCCGGCCGCGGAGCTGCGGGTCCACGCTGAGCTGGAAGAAGGCGTTCTGGGTCGCGGTGAAGGTGAGGAAGGCGATGCCCATCGGCACCAGCAGCAGGGTGAAGGAGGCGAACCCGGGGGCGAAGGCGGAGGCGAACTCGACCGCGCCGAAGGCGAGCGCCCCGATCAGCACGGTGCGCAGCCGGGGTCTGTCCCGGCGGGCGGAGAGCAGCGCTCCGGCCAGCGCGCCGACGGCCAGCGCCGCGGCGGCGACGCCGAACGCGGCCGCGCCCGCGGTGAACACGTTGTTGGTCATCAGCGCGATCTGGTTCTGCACGTTGGAGCCGAACATCTGCAGGAACCCGGTCATGACCAGCAGGAGCAGCAGGTCGGGGCGGCCGGCGACGTAGCGCAGGCCCTCCATCGTCTGGCCCTTGGCGCGCGGGGCGGGCTCGGTGGGCTGCAGCTCGCCGGGGCGCATCAGCCACAGCCCGGTGAGCACCGCGAGGAAGGAGAAGGCGTTGATGAGGAAGACCGGGCCGCTGCCCACCGCGGCGATGAGCAGGCCGGCGACGGCGGGGCCGACCACCCGGCCCAGCTGGAAGCTGGCGCTGTTCAGCGCGATCGCGTTGGGCAGGTCGCGGCGGCCGACCATCTCCACCACGAAGGTCTGCCGGGCCGGGTTGTCCAGCACGGTGACCAGGCCGAGGCCGAAGGCGAACAGGTAGACGTGCCAGACCTCGGCGTGCCCGGCGGTGGCCAGCACGCCGAGGCCGAGGGCGAGCACGCCCATCACGGCCTGGGTGGCGATGAGCAGCCGCCGCTTGTTCGCGCGGTCGACGATGGTGCCGCCCCACAGGCCGAGCAGCAGCATGGGCAGGAACTGCAGGGCGGTGGTGACGCCCAGGGCGATGCCGCTGCCGCCGCTGATCTGGAGGACCAGCCAGTCCTGGGCGACCCGCTGCATCCAGGTGCCGGTGTTGGAGACGACCTGGCCGGCGGCGAACAGGCGGTAGTTGCGGATGGCCAGGGAGCGGAACATCGCCGGACCCCGGCGGGGCCGCTCGGCTTCGCCGGCCCCCTCGGCGTCCGCCGCGCCGCCGCCTCCCGACGCCCCGCCGTCCGCCGCGCCGGTCCGCTCCGCCGCGCCGGTCCGCTCCGGGGCGGCGGGGGCCGAGTCGTGCGGGGCCTCCGTCTCCGGTGCGGCCGCGGGCGGTGCGTCGGCGACCTGGTCGGCGGGGTCGGGCGGGGCGGTTAAGACTGGCTCAGCCGATCCAGGATCTCCGCCGCCTCCCTCAGCACCGCCTTCTCCTGCGGGCTCAGCTCGGCCAGCCTCCGGGCCAGCCACGCCTCCCGCCGGTGCTGGTCCTCCCGGACCAGGGTGCGGCCCGCCTCGGTCAGGTCCACCAGCTGCTGCCGCCGGTCCTGCGGGTGCGGTGTGCGGGTGACCAGGCCGCGCTCTTCCAGCGCGGTGATGATCCTGGTCATCGAGGGGGGCTGCACCTTCTCGTGGTCGGCCAGGGCTCGCGGGGTCATCTGGCCGTGGCGGGCGAGGGCGAACAGGACGGCCCCCTGCCCCAGGGAGAGCGACGCGTCGGGGCGCTGCGCCCTGAGCCGCCGGGCGAGCCTGCCCACGGCCACGCGGAGCACCGCCGCCAGTCCGGCGTCGGTTCGGGTCTGCGGGGTGAGGTCTGGATTCTTCATTAGCACGACTCATTACCCTTGCTAACAAACGGCGGCACCCCGCCATTCCCCGCCGCGGCGGGGACGAGCCGCGCTGCGGTACGGCGGTGCCCTGCCCGCCCGGAGGGGCGGACAGGGCACTCTATCCGGGTTCGCGCCCTCAGCCTGCGAAAAGCGCCTTGAGCGGCTCCAGCGCGAAGAAGACCAGGAACGCCGCGGAGACGATCCACATCAGCGGGTGCACCTCGCGGGGGCGGCCCTGGACCGCCTTGATCAACGCGTAGGCGATGAAGCCGAAGCCGATGCCGTTGGCGATGGAGTAGGTGAACGGCATGGTGGCGATGGTGATGAACGCCGGGACGCCCAGCGACAGGTCGCTGAAGTCGATCTTGGTCACCTGGGTCATCATCATGAAGCCGACGATGATCAGCACCGGGGTGGCGGCCTCGAACGGCACGATCTCCACCAGCGGCGCGAACAGCGTCGCCACCAGGAACAGCAGGCCGGTGACGATCGGCGCGATGCCGGTCCGTGCGCCTTCGGCGACGCCCGCCGACGACTCGGCGAAGACGGTGTTCACCGAGGCCGAGGCGGCGCCGCCGGCCATGGTGCCGACCGCGTCGACGACCAGGACCTCGCGGCTGTTGTCCAGGTTGCCGTCGGAGTCGAGCATCTTGCCCTGCTCGGCCACGCCGACCATGGTCCCCATGGTGTCGAAGAAGTCGGCCAGCAGCAGGGTGAAGATCAGCAGGACGACGGCGATGACGCCGATGTTGGCGAAGCTGCCGAACAGGTTGAACTGGCCGACCAGCCCGAAGTCGGGCACCGCCACCACGTCGCCCGGGGAGGACGGCAGCGTCGGCACGGTCAGCGACCAGCCGGTCGGATTGGGCTCGCCGTCGGCGCCGACCGACGGGCCGACCTTCGCGAACGCCTCCACCGCGATCGCGGCCGCGGTGGCGGCGACCATGCCGATCAGCATCGCGCCCTTCACCTTGCGCACGATCAGCGCGATGGTCAGCGCCAGGCCGAGCACGAACACCAGGATCGGCCAGCCGTCCAGGTGGCCGGAGCCGAGCTGGACCGGGACCGTGCTGCCCGCCGCGTCCGGGACCCGCCGGATGAAGCCGGCGTTCACGAACCCGACGAAGGCGAGGAACATGCCCACGCCGACCGCGATCGCGCTCTTCAGCCCGGCCGGCACCGCGCGGAACACCGCGTTGCGGAACCCGGTGAGCACCAGGACCATCAGCACGATGCCCTCCAGGACCACCAGGCCCATGGCGTCGGCCCAGGTCATCTCGGGGGCCAGGGTGTAGGCGACGATCACGTTGATGCCCATGCCGGCCGCCACCGCGAACGGGTAGCGGCTGACCACGCCCATCAGGATCGAGATGACCCCGCCGACCAGGGCGGTGGTCGCCGCCACCCGGGCGATGCCCAGCTCGTCGCCGTTGGCGTCCGGCGCCGTCCCGATGATCAGCGGGTTGAGCACGATGATGTAGGCCATCGCGAAGAAGGTCACGAGGCCGCCGCGGATCTCCCGGGCGAAGTTCGATCCGCGCGCGGTGACGCGGAAGTAGGCGTCGATCCGGCCGCGCAGGCCGGCGGGCGCCGCGGGGGCGGAGGTGGACTGTGGCGTTGCGTTCACTCGGCTGACCCTGACATGTGCGAATTAAGGGACGAGACCAGGTTAGTTGCATATTCGTACAAACCCGGACATGTTTCCCGTCTCACCACTTGGAGGAAGCTACAAACGAAGGGCCCGCCGGCGCCCGCAGCGGGGCGCGCGGCCCCGGCCGCACCGCACCGCGCTGAAGTAGCCTGGGGGCGTGCGCACACCCCGACGCCCCGACCCCGAGGTCCTGGAGTTCGACTACCGCGTCCCCACCGCCCTGGGCACCCTGGGCTGGGCCGTGGCGCTGGTGGCCGTCCTGGTCTGGGGCGACGGCCTCGACCCCGACCAGCAGTGGCGGGTCGCGGTGTGCGCCACCGGGATGGTGCTCGGCGTCTTCGCCTTCTTCTACATCCCCCGCCTGCTGGACAAGCGGGCCCGCGCCGAGGCCGAGCGCGCCGCCGAGCGCACCGCGGCCGACGGCGAGCCGGACCCCGGCGAGCGGCCCTCCTCCTGATGGTCGTGGCGTTGCGGGGGCGGCAGAGCGCTCTGCCGCCCCCGCAACGCCACGACCATCGCCCGGGACCGGGCGGGCCGCGGCCTGCCTCGGCGGATGAGCCGAACCGGGCGGGTTCTCCGTGATAATGGGCCCGTGTCTGAAACGCTCCGCCCCTTCCCGCGACGGCTGGCCGAACGGCTCCGCCGGATCCTGATCGACGCCGACTACACCGTCGCCGGCGTGCGCGACCGCCTGGGCGGGACCGCCGCCCGCGCCCTGGCCCGGGAGCAGCTGGTGCCCGCGCTGCGCGCGACCGGCGGCGAGGAGGGCCTGGGGCGGCTGCTCCGGCTGTGGTGGCTGCAGGAGCCGATCGAGGAGAAGGCCGCCCGCGCACTGCTGCCCGTCGACGAGCTGGCCGCCGAGGGGCTGCTCGCGGTGGACGGCCGCGGCGTCCGCGCCCTGGTGCACCTGGGCCCCTGGGAGCTGGACGGCGGCGAGCCCGGCTACGTGGTCAGCGACCTCACCGTCCGGCCCGGCCAGGGCGTGCCCCGGCCCGACCACGTGGTGGGCGCGGGCGGCGCGTCCGCCACCCTGTCCCGGCTCATCGTGGACGGCCCGGTCGAGCGCGCGCTGGACCTGGGCACCGGCTGCGGCGTGCAGGCCCTGCACCTGTCCGGCCGCGCCGCCGAGGTGTGCGCGACCGACGTCAACCCGCGCGCGCTGCGCTTCGCCGAGATCAGCGCCGCGCTCTCCGGGGCGGGCAACGTGGCGGTGCGCCGCGGCTCGCTGTACGAGCCGGTGGCCGGCGAGCGGTTCGACCTGATCGTGTCCAACCCGCCGTTCGTGATCACCCCCGGGACCGCGAACTTCACCTACCGCGAGTCCGACCTGCCCGGCGACGCGGTCGTCGCCGAGCTGGTCCGCGAGGCCCCGCGGCACCTCACCGACGGCGGCTGGTGCCAGCTCCTCGGCAACTGGCTGCACGTCGACGGCGAGGACTGGCGGGACCGGGTCGGCGAGTGGGTGGCCGGCGCGGGCTGCTCCGGCTGGGTGGTCCAGCGCGACGTCCAGGACCCCGCCGAGTACGTCGAGCTGTGGCTGCGCGACTCCTGCGAGCAGGGCGGCCCCGAGTACACCCGCCGGTACGACGCCTGGCTGGAGTACTTCGAGCGGGAGGGCGTGGAGGGCATCGGCTTCGGCTGGATCTGCCTGCGCAACGACGCCGCCCAGGACGCCGCGGTCCGGGTCGAGGAGCTCCGGCACGAGATCGACCAGCCGGTCGGCGGCTACCTCCCCGACGTGGTCGACGGCGCGATGACCGCGCACCGGCTCACCGACGCGGCGCTGCTCTCCGCGCACGTGGCGCTGGCCCCGGGCGTCGTCGAGGAGCGGATCGGCGCCCCCGGCGCGCCGGACCCGCAGCGCATCGTGCTCCGCCAGGAGAACGGCCTGCGCCGCGCCGCCCAGGTCGGCACCGTGGAGGCCGCGCTGGCCGGGGTCTGCGACGGCACCATGCCGGTCGGCCCGCTGCTCGACGCCATCGCCCAGCTCACCGAGGAGGACCCGGCCGAACTCCGCCGCCGCCTCCCCGACGTGCTCCGCTCCCTGATCGCCGAGGGCTTCTTCCGCGTCGCCCGCTGACCCCCTTCTGCGCTGGGCGTCACTCCAGGTCGGCCTCGGCCAGCAGGAACGGGGCGCGGTCCGGGTCGGTGAGGACGCGGGCGACGAGGTGGCGGCGGTGCCAGGCGCCGGCCTTCCAGCACAGGGCGCGGGCCAGGCCCTCGGGGCCGGTGGCGTGCGGCACGCCCTCCGCGAGGCGCCACTCCAGGCCGACGCCGCCGGCCTCGATCGACTCGTGGTGCACGTAGGTCAGCGCGTCGGTGTCGATGAAGTGCCGGACCTCGTCGGGGACCCGGCGGACGTCGCCGGGGGCGGTGACCGGCGCCGGGATCTCCTCGCCGGCCAGCGGCAGGTCGAGGACGTCGGCCAGCGCGGCGGCCAGCCCGGCGGGCGGGAGCAGCACCGGGCGGTCGGCCAGCAGCGGCAGCAGGTCGGGGGCGTCCACCACCAGGGCGTCCTCGGCGTCGGCGACGACGATCGCGCCGCCCTGCACCGCGCGCACCCGCTCCGGCGGCTCCACCCGGTCCGGGTCGGCCCCGGCCAGCGCGGTCCACAGCCGGTGCAGCGCCCGGTGGCCGATCCGGCGCTCCGGGTCGGCCAGCCGGTCCAGCAGGTCGTCCGGCCCGTCCGGGTCGGCGAGCAGGTCCTCCAGGGCGCCGCGGACGCCGATCGCGCGGGCCAGGGCCGCGTCGACGCCCTTCGGCGCGGGCTCGTACAGCCCGTGCAGCACCGGGTCGGCGTCGGGCAGCCGCAGCTCGCCCGGGGCCGCCCCGCCGAGCAGCGCCCCGGTCCGCAGCCACCAGGCGGTGTAGGACGGGACGTCCGCCGAGCGGCCGCCCTCCAGCAGCACCCGGGCCGGGTCGGTGACCGCGGCGCGGGTCCCGGCCCCGGCCAGCAGCTCCAGCGCCCGGGGCCAGCGGTCCTCCCGGACGAACTCCAGGTCGGCCACTGCCACCAGCTCGGGGACGGTCGGCGGCAGGTCGGGGTCGCCGAGCCGGGCGGCGACCTCCTCGGCCCACTCCTCCAGGCCGTCCAGCGGGAGGTCGTCCAGGACCTCCTCCAGGGCCTCGCCCAGCGTCACGTCCTCGGCGCGGACCACGGTGAAGCCGTCCAGCACGCCGACCGCGGCGAGCAACCGGGCCCCGTACCGCTCCACCAGGTCGCCCGCGACCAGCCCGAACGGGGCGTCGTCGGTGAACACCTCGCGCAGCGGGCTCTCCGGCAGCAGCAGCTCGCCGGCGACCGAGTAGCCGTCCTCGTCGTCGCGGAGCGCCAGCTCGGCCAGCCAGGGCAGGTCCGCGGTGGACGCACCGGAGGCCGCGGCCAGGGCGAGCACCGGGGCGGCGATCGCGTCCGGGTCCTCGGCGTCCAGCGACCCCTGGACCGCCGCCCGGGTCTGCGCGTCGGAGAGCACCGCGAACGGCCCGGCCTCCACCGCGCCCAGCCGGACCAGCAGCGGGTCGGCCGCGTCCGGGTGCACGATGCGCAGGCCGAGCGGGGCCGGCGCGCGCGGGTCCGGCAGCGCCTCGAAGACGCCGGGCCCGGGGATGAGCAGGGAGCGCGGGCCGCGCACCGTCCTGCCGTCGGCCAGCGGCACCGGCAGCGCGCCGAGCTCGTCGGCGTCGGCCCCGGCGGCGACCGCGCCGCGCAGCGCCGCGTACAGCCGCGCCCACCAGGCCGGCTCCCGGTCCAGTTCGGCGAGGAGGTCGGCCAGCTCGGCCGGGCCGATCCGGCGCACCCGGAGCCGGGCCAGGCCGGGGTGGGCGGGGTCGGCGTCGCCGGGCAGCGCGGCCGGGACCGCGCCGGCGAGCGCCTCCGCGACCTCGGGGCCGCCCTCCACCAGCACCGCGTCGCGCGGGCTGACCGGTTCGCCGCCCGCGGTGCGCAGGAACGGGGCGTCCTGCAGCGGTTCGCCGGCCAGCGCGCGGAACCGGCCGTCGAACTCGCCGCCGCCCAGCACCGGCTGCGGGACCAGGTCGAGCGCCGCATGCGGCGCCAGCCGGCAGAGCAGCTCGGCGTAGGCCTCGGCGGCCTCGGCGAGCAGCGCGTCGGCCGCGGGGCCGGGGGCGACCCCGCGGCGGTCCGGGGTGAGCGGGAACGAGGCGATGAGCAGCGCGGGCAGGTCCAGCGGGGTGTCGGAGGGGGTGGGGGCGTGCAGCACCCGGGGGACGCCCGGCGGCAGGCCGGGGCGCCCTTCGGCGTCGAGGGCGGTCGCCCAGGTCAGCGTCCAGTCCGGCCGGTCCCGCTCCTCCACCGGCCGGTCGGCCAGCTGCCCGGGGGCGAAGCGGCCGGTGCGGGTGAGGGTGCGCCAGTGCGTGCCGCTCGGCCCGTCCGGGCCGTCCGCGCTGATCAGCACGTCCTCCGCCCCGGGCAGGTCGGGGTCGGTGGAGGGCCGGTCGGCGCGGGTGAGCACCCGCTCCCCGCCGGGGGCCTCGATCCGCACCTCGGTCAGCGCGGGCAGCGCCAGCAGCAGCGCCGGGCCGGTCTGGGCGAGCAGCCGGGCGACGGTGGCGCGGGCCTCGGCGTCGCGGAGCAGCAGGGTGACGGCGGTGTCGTAGCCGTCCGGGACCTCCGGGGCGGCCTCGGCGGGGAACGGGAGCCGGAGCAGCGGGAGGGCGCCGCCCCGGCGGTGCAGCTCCTCGGCGAGGCCGGGGTCGGCCCGGCCGGTGTCCAGCAGCTCGGCGCCGATCTCGGCGCGGGCGGCCTCGGCGCTCCACCGCACCGCGCCGTCCCGGGAGGCGGCGGTGACGTCGTCGGAGAGCGCGGCCACCGAGGCGAAGCCGACGCCGAACCGGCCGACCGGGGCCGCGCCGTCCCCGCCGCGCTTGGCCGAGGCGCGCAGGGTGGACATCGACTCCACGCCCTCCGCGGTGAGCGGGGCGCCGGTGTTGGCGGCGGTGAACGCGCCGCCGTCCAGGCGGAGCAGCAGCCGGCCGGGGACCCCGGCGCGCAGCGCGGCGTCCGCGGCGTTCTGGGCCAGCTCGACGACGGCGCGGTCGCGGTACCCGCCGAGGGCGTGGTCCTCTTCGGCGTTGGCGTCCTCCCGGAACCGGGAGGGCGACGCGGACCAGCCGTCGAGCACGCGCCGCCGCAGCCCGGCGGTGCCGTACGGATCGGCGGTTCGGGCGTCCATGGGGTCTCCTCCCGGATCGGTGCGGGACTACGGTACGCGACGGAGGAGGGGGCGCCGAGCGGGTTCCCCGCCGCGTCGCATCCCCGATTCGGCCGACCCCGTCGCCCCCGGCACCGCCGCTCTCCCCCCGCACCCGAACCCCGCCCCCACCTCGTTGAGCCCAGAGCCCCGGCCCCGCGCCCGCCTCGTCGTGGCCCGCGATGAGGCGGGCGCGACCGGACCGGGCGGGTATGGGGCCGGGCGGAGCGCAGCGGCCCGGTCGGCGGGTCAGCCCTGGGCGGGCTGCGGCGGCGGGCCCTCGGAGGCCTGCACCAGGACGAAGCCATCGCCCTCGAAGGCGATCTGGAACGCCTCGCCGCTGCCCCGGCCGATCAGCGCGCCGGCCTTGGCGGTGCGGCGCACCCCGGTGCGCAGCGAGGTGGACCAGGCGACGACGGACTGGGTGTCGGCGTAGGTGGGCTGGTCGACGCCGATCAGCACCGGGGCGCCCAGGCAGGCCACGGCGATCCGGCCGCGCCCGGTGAACACGGTGTTGAACAGGCCGCCCGCGGCCATCCCGGCGCCCTCCACCCGGGAGATGTCCCAGTCCAGGCCGGACTCGAAGGCCAGCACGTTCTCCGCGTTGACCGTGATCGAGTCGTCCTCCAGGTCGACCAGGTGCACGTCCCAGGCGTCCCGGGCGAGGAACACGTCGCCGGCCCCGGAGACCGTCATCAGCGACAGCCCCTCACCGGTGAACGCCTTCTTCAGGAACCGCTTCACCCCGGAGCCCTTGTAGGCGAAGTCGACCTGCCCCTGGTAGGCGACCATCGACCCCTGCCGGGCGTGGAACTCGCCGCCCTCCAGGCGGACCCGGAGCATCTTGCGGTTCTGCAGGGACATGCCCGGCCGGTCGTTCTCCGCGGCCTCGTCGAAAAGGCTGCTGCGCATGCGGCTCCCTCCGGGCGGGCCCCCGCCCGGTCAGCCCTCGGAGGAGACCAGCTCCAGCTCGGTCGTATCGTCGAAAACGATGTGATCGTAGCCCAGCTCGTCCACCACGGGCTCGGAGGCCCGCTCGGCGCGGACCGGCTCGCGGACCGCCTCGGAGTGGGCGCCGCAGCCGTGGTCGAAGGAGACGACCTTGCCGTCGTCGGGTGCGAACTCGTTGGTGCACACACCGAACATGCGCCGGAAGCCGCCGGCCATGAGCGTCATGAAACCGCAGGTGGCGCAGCGCCCGGGGGCGGCGGCCGCGATCGGGCTGCGCGGCCCGGCCTCGCCGTTGTACCAGCGCTCGGCGGCGGACTCGCGCCCCGCCTCGGAGAGCACCCGCTTGCGGCCCAGGCCCAGCTCCCAGATCATCTGCCGGTCCTCGCCCTCCTCTTCCAGGGCGTCCTCGGAGACCTGGCCGAACCCGGGCTCCAGCCGCTCGTCGTCGGGCGCGGCGGGCAGCAGGTCGCCGACGCCGACGTCGCCGGGGCGCAGGCGCTCCTTCCACGGCACCCAGTCCGGCGCCAGCAGCGCCTCCTTGCCGGGGAGCATCACGGCCTCGTTGACCGTCACGACCTTGGCGCGGGATGCGCGCACCACGGTCACGGCATAGCGCCAGCCGGTGTAGGCCGGGTCCAGGCACGCGAACAGGTGCGTCACCACCCGGTCGCCTTCGACGTAGGCGGAGAGGTGTTCACCGACCCACTCCGGACGCGCGATCTCGACGGCGGCCTCGCGGGCGAGGTCGACCGCTTCCATGCTGGCCTTGTCAGGTGCGGGGGTACGACGGCTACGGCTCACATCATCCATTTTCGCTGATCGCCGCCACCACCGAGACCACGACACCGACTCGATAGACGACCGTTACGTCGAAATGGGGAGGTAGGGCGCTTCCCGGGCGGGCCGCGCGCCCCACCTGTGTCAGGGGTCACTCCGGAGTCCGGCCGGAACCGCGCCGCCCCAGCTCACCGGGGCGGCGGCGGGCCGGGCCGGGATCAGGCCTCCAGGTCGTCCGCGACCACCCGCAGGACCTGCGCGATCTTGGCCGCCTCGCGGCGGTCCGGGTGCTTGCCCCTCCGGTAGGAGCCGGACACCCCGTCCAGCAGCTTGATCAGGTCCTCGACGATGACGACCATCTCGTCGGGCTTCTTCCGCAGCGCCTTGGCCACCGACCGGGGGGCGTCGAGCAGCCGCACCTGCAGGGCCTGCGCGCCCTTGCGCCCCTCGACCACGCCGAACTCCACCCGCTGGCCGGCCCGCAGGGACTGCGTCCCGGCCGGCAGCGCCGAGGAGTGCACGAAGACCTCACCGCCGTCGTCGCGGGTGAGAAAACCGAATCCCTTGTCGTTGTCGTACCACTTGACCTTGCCGGTGGGCACGTGTGACCTCACGTTCTCGCCGTAGGACCAGACGGTGTGGGGGGACCGAGAGGGGGGCGCCCTGTTCTTAGGCGAATGTCCGCTAGATCCCGCAGACCCATCTTTTCATAGGGGATTTCAAGGCTAGTGCTCCCCGAACTCGGCGGGCGAGGGGAAGCGCGCCGCCGATTCCGCCAAATGCGGATAAACGCATCGGCCATAACCGGCCAGTGCCCCGGGCAGGGCGAGAGGCCCGGAAGCGGATTTCCGGGCCTCTCTCTGACGGCCGCCCCGCCACCGCTGGTTGCGGAGTGATGGGACGGGACCCGGCGGAGCCGGGGCGGCGTCGGACCTGCCCGGCGCCCCGAATACGGCGGGCGCCGATCGCGCCGTCCGCGCGGGAGCCGCTGTCCGGAACGGCGACGCACGACCATGCTTACCCGGGCCGCCCTTCCGACACGCCCAGGAAAGTGCAGGTCAAGGATGTTATTCCAGAGGATTTAACGGTCCATGACCCCGTTCTCCGCCTTCTCCGCGGCGGCTTTTCCGGCCGCTTTGCCGATCCGGAGCAGCATGTAGCCGGCGCACCCCGCCAGCGCCGCCCGCAGGCCGATCAGACCGGTCTCGGCGAGCGAGCCGAGCAGGTACTGGTCCACATAGGGCGCCTCCCCCGGCCACAGCGCCATGCCGACCGCCGTCGCCGCGACCGGCCCGCCCACCAGCACCCATTTGTCGCGGCGCCGCCACACCCGGCTCAGCCCCACCATCACGGCGGCGACCGGCCACAGCGGCGCGGCCGCGGCCAGGACCGCCCCGGCCAGGTGGAGCAGGAGCGCGGTCAGCTCGGCCGGGTGGGCCAGCAGCGCGCCGACGGTGCCGGCGGCCCGCCCGGCCGTGCTCCGCGACCTGGTCGTCACGATGGGCGAGCCCCGCTCCGGCCCCACCGCGACCGCCCGGCCGGTCCCGGCCTGCGATCCCAGCCAGCCGGTCTCCGGACCGCCGCGCCACGGCGGCGGGTCGCGGCGCCGGTAGACCCGCCCGTTCGGCGCGCCCGCGCCCTCCCCGTCCGGCCCGCCGCCCCCGGGGCCGCCCGCCTCCCCGGCCCGCGCGGACAGCTCCGCCTCGACCACGTCCTCCGGGGCGCCGAAGCCGCGCAGCACCCGGCGCACCTCGCCCGCGCTGCGCGCGCCGGCGGCCGCACAGGCCTCGTCCACCCTGGTCCGGACCTCCGCGAGGAAGGCGACCCGCCGCCGCGAGGGGATCGCCCCGTACGCGGCCTCCCCCACCCGCGAGACGTAGTCCAGGACCAGGCGCTCGGGTTGCTCGGTCATGGGCACATGGTGCCGCAAGATCGGCGCCGCCCGCCCGGAATCACCCCGTACTCGGCGAATATCCCGTTCACCGAGTACCGGTCGGCCGATCCACTTCCGCCTTGCTGACCGAAAGTAGCCGCGCGAGTCCGCTCCGCGGTGTATGAATGGGCCCTGCCCCCTTGCCCCGACGACCGGGGCCGCCCGCCCCGGTCCGCACCGACGAGAGAGGCCGACATGCGCGCACCCGGCTCCGCCGCCCTGGCCGCCGCCCTCACCGGGCTCCTGCTCAGCACGGCCCCCGCGGCCGGCGCCGCGACCGCCGGCTCCGGCACCCTGGAGCTCTACGCGGCCCCCGGCCTCGGCCACACCGTGCTGGAGGTCGAGGACGGCTGCCACACCTTCGCCGCGCCCCGCCCGGTGGGCTACGCCGACGCCGACCCGATCGCGGACTACGCGCTCTACTCCGGCCCGGACTGCACCGGGGTCGCGCTCGGCGCGGGGCGCGACGCCACCCAGTGGATCCCGCCGCTGCTCACCGTCCACTCGGTCCGCATCGACTTCGACTGATCCGGCCACGGCCGAGCGGAATCCCGGCCCTGCACGGGATCGGGCCTTCTGGTGAGATAGGAGGGACCTCGAAGGCCCCCGAGAAACAGAAAGGGTCGGCCGCGATGAGCGACCCGCAGCTGCCGCCCGGCGCCGCGTCCCCCCGTGACGAGCCACCGCCCCGGCGCCCCCGCAGACCCGAGGGGCCCGCCCGGCAGGAGCCGCCCCGGCGGGAGCGGGCCGAGGACCGCGCGGACCGCCCCCCGGCCCCCGCCGAGGAGCGGGAGGGGCGCGCGGACCGAGAGGAACACGCGGGCCGCGCGGAGCGAGCGGAGCGCGGAACCGCCCCGGAGCGCCGGCCCGGCACCGGCTCCCGGCCCCGCGGGGACCGCCGGGACCGCGGAGGCCACCGGGACCACGGGGACCGCGGGGCGGACACCGGCCGTGAGACCCGCGAGGCCCGCGAGGTGCGCGAGGACCGCGGAGCCGAGGAGGACCGCGAAGCCCGCGCCGAGCGCCCGGCCCCCGCCCCGGGCGGCGGCGCCAGCAGCTCCACCATGGCGCTCATCCTGCACGCGATGACCTTCCTCTGCTGCGCCAACTGGATCTTCGGCGTGGTCGGCATCGTGTTCGCGGTGCGTGCCGGGCACAAGCGCGACCGCGGCCTGTACGAGGAGGCCGAGACGCTGACCCGGTACTCCTGGTACTGCCTGGGCGCGGCTGCCGTGATGTTCTTCGTCATGGCCGTGCTCACCCTGTGGATGTTCACCCAGGCGGGCTCCTGGGTGCAGGGGTTCGTCCCCGGCAACGTCCTGTACTGAGGCCCGGCGCCGCCGCCGGGCCCTGCGTCCTCCTCACTCGATGGCCGGGGCGCCATCGGAGCGCTCCGATGGCGCCCCGGCCATCGCCCCGGGGCCGCCCGGCGGCCGGATCCGGCCGCCGGGGAACCCGCGCCGCCCGGGCGCCCATCGGAGGGGCGAGACGGAGAACTCCCTGGAGGGCGCCCCGTGCACGACCCCTACGACGGCATCGCACCGCCTCCGGACCCGGAGGACTACGACCCGCTCGACGGCATGGCGCCGCCGCCCGGGGCCGAGTACGACACCGTCGCGGAGCAGCGCACCGCCGCCACCGAGGCCGCGGCCGGCGGCGCCGCGGAGACCGTCCCGGGCTACGCCTCGACGCTCACCGCCGCGATCGCGATGACGGCCTGCTGCAACCCGGTGTGCGGGGTGATCGCGATCGTGTTCGCGGTCAACATGTCGATCGTCTCCGACGAGGCGTTGCGGCATAGGCTGCGCCGCAACGCCTGGAATACGATGGGCATCGGCGTTTTGACCGGCTTCCTGCTGATCGCCATCGCCGTGGGGATCGCAAGCGCCCCGGGGACGCCGCTCCGATGAGCCGATCACCCGGGAGGAGGGGAACTCATGCAGGGGCACCGGCCCGCCACCGAGCGGTTCTGGGAGGACGGCCCCGTCCTCATGCCGACCGCCGCGCCGCCGCACGCGGCCGCGCCGGCCTCCGCACCGCTCCCGTCCGCCCCGCCGCCGGCGGCAGTGGCGCAGGCCCCGGTACCGCAGGCCCCGGTGCCGCAGGGCTACCGCATCGCGGCCGCACCCGCCCCGCAGCCCGCTCCGGCACCCCCCGCCGGGCCTCCGGCCCGGACCGGGGCCGCCGTCGCCGCCCTGCTGTGCGCCCTGCTCAGCCTGCTCTTCCCGCTTTTCTGCCTGCTGATCGGGGCCCCGCTGCTCGGCCTGCTGATCAACGTCCCCGGCGTGGTCTTCGGCGCACTGGCCGTGGGCTCCCGCCACCCGGAGGCGGTGGAGCGGAACATCGCCCGAACCTGGGCCTGCACCCTCGTCTACCTGGCCGTGGTCGCCGCGGTCCTGCTCGGCATCATGATGATGGCCCTGGCCCTGCTGTCCTGACCACGAGGCGCTCCGGAGCGCCGGCACCGAGAGGAGCGGAGCACACATGAGCGACGAGTGGCCCCCGGCCCGGCCGTCCCAGCGCCCCGGAGGCTACGACCCGCCTCCCGGCTACCAGACCGGCGCCCAGCAGTCCTTCCCGCACGGCCCCGGGTACGGGCCGCAGCCGCCGCCGTACCCGCCCCGCCCCTACCCGGTCACCGACCCGGAGATCGAGGCGGGCCAGGGCAGCGCGGTCGGCGCGCTGGTGGTCTCGCTGATCACCATGCTCCTGTGCAGCATGCTCACCAACGCCATCGGCATGGTGTTCGCGGTCATCGCGATGTCGGAGAAGCACGACGTCGAGCGGTTCCGGCGGTTCACCAGGTACGCCTGGATCTCCAACTGGATCCACATCGGCCTGGTGGGGCTGGGGATCGTCGCGTTCGTCGCGTTCTTCGCGGTGATGATCGCCACGGCGCCCTGATCCGGCGCCGCGCCCGGCTCACACCGACGGAAGAACCCCCATGACCAGGGTGAACCCCGCGATGCCCCAGGCCAGGAGCGAGTAGCCGAGGGTGCGGGTGCGCAGCGCCGGCACGGCCTTCATCGCGGGCGTGGCGAAGGCCGCCACCATCAGGATCAGCGCCAGCATCGCCGGGATGGAGGAGGCGATGGCGAAGATCGTCATCTGGTGGGTGCAGTCCGCGTAGCCGGGAGCCAGCGGGTCGCCACAGAACACGTTCTCTCCCGGTGGTCGGCGGGGCGGGTCGCGGAACCGCCCGGCCCGGTCCCGGCGCCGGTGCGGTCACCATGACCGTACCGCCTCGCGCGCTTCGGCCGGTCCGCATCCGGCCGCCGGCCCGGGCCGGATCGCCCCCGGGCCGCCGTTCCGCCTCTTCCGAGCGGGAAAGTCCCCCGGGTGCTTTACATTCCGGCGGAGCGAGTCGAATCATGGGGGGCGACCCCGAGGCCACGGAGGTGCCCCCGATGACCGAGACCGCCCCCGCCCGCGACGGCTTCCACTCCATCCGCCGCGGCGGGCTGAACTGGAACTCCTTCCCGCTGCGGCTGTTCGCCAAGGGCAACGCCAGGTTCTGGGACCCCGCCTCGATCGACATGTCCGCCGACGCCGAGGACTGGAAGGGGCTCAGCGACGAGGCCCGGGAGCGGATCCTCCGGCTGTGCGCGCAGTTCGTCGCCGGAGAGGAGGCCGTGACCGAGGACATCCAGCCCTTCATCCGGGCGATGGCCGCCGAGGGGCGGATCGGCGACGAGATGTACCTGACCCAGTTCGCCTTCGAGGAGGCCAAGCACGTCCAGGCGTTCCGGCTCTGGCTGGACGCCGTCGGCGTCACCGAGGACCTGCACGCCCACATCGACCGGAACCCCGGCTACCGGGCCCTGTTCTACCGGGAGCTGCCCGAGTCGCTGAACCTGCTGCTCGACGACCCCTCCCCGGCCAACCAGGTGCGCGCCTCGGTCACCTACAACCACGTCATCGAGGGCGCCCTCGCGCTGACCGGCTACTACTCCTGGAACCACCTGTGCACGGCGCGGAACATCTTCCCCGGCATGCGGGAGATCATCCGCCGGATCGGCGACGACGAGCGGCGGCACATGGCCTGGGGCACCTTCACCTGCCGGCGGCACGTCGCCGCCGACGACGCCAACTGGCAGGTGGTCGCCGACCGGCTGGAGGAGCTGCTGCCGCATCTGCAGGCCACCGTCGCCTCCGCCGACACCCCGCTGGAGAGCGAGGAGGACCGGCGGTACCAGCTGCCCGAGGGCGAGCTGCTGCGCTACGCCACCGACCGGGCGCTGCGCCGGCTGGGCGCCATCGAGACCGCCCGCGGCGTACCGGTCGGCCGGATCGACGTGGACGCCTCCCCCGAGGAGCTGGAGGAGCGGTTCGGCGAGGAGGACCGGGCCGCGATGTCCCGGCTGACCTGACCCCCGAGGCGATGGTCTCGGTGCTGCGGCCGTCCCGGAGGCGGCCGCAGCACCGAGATCATCGCGGAGACGCGGGCGAAGGCGCGGGCGCGACCGCCTCGGCCAGCATCCGGTAGGAGTCCAGCATCTCCGCCCGGTCGTAGGTGCTCAGCGTGACCAGCACCTCCTCGGCGCCGATCCGCGCGGTCAGCCGGGCCAGCTCGGCGCGGACCCGGTCGGGGGTGCCGTACAGGCCCGCGGCGACCGACTCCTCCAGGTACTCCCGCTGCCGGGGCGTCATCTCCCGCTCCAGGGCCCGCTCGGCGGGCTCCAGCGGCGGGAAGACGCCCCGGGTCCGGGAGTGGGCCTGCGCCCACGCCTCCGGGACCAGCAGCCGGCGCGCCTCCTCCTCGGTCGGCGCGACCGCGACGCCGAGCGCGACCGCCGTGTAGGGCTCGGCGCCCCACACCGACGGGCGGAACGCGTCCCGGTAGCGGGCGACCACTCCGGCCATCGCCTCCTCGCCCCGGACCGGCGCGGTGACCAGGGCCAGTCCGAGCCGCCCGGCCAGCTCCGCCGAGCCCTCGCCGGTGCCGAGCAGGAACGGGGAGGGGCGCAGCCCCTCCCCCGGATAGGCCCGGACCCCGGGGTGGTCGCGCTGGTCCCCGGTGAAGTAGCCGAGCAGCTCGGCCAGGCGCTCGGGGAAGTCCGCGGCGGAGTCCCGCCCGGTGCCCAGCGCCCGGCGGATGCCGGAGGTGAACGCCAGGGAGCGGCCCACCCCCATGTCGATCCGGCCGGGGTGCAGCGACTCCAGCACCCCGAACGACTCGGCGACGGCGAGCGGCCGGTGGTTGGGCAGCATCACGCCGCCGGTGCCGACCCGGATCGAGGAGGTGCGCTCGGCGACCGCCATGGCCAGCACCGCCGGGGCCGGCCCGGCCAGGCCGGGCACCCCGTGGTGCTCGGAGACCCAGAACCGGTGGTAGCCGAGCTCTTCGGCGGCGCGGGCGAACTCGACGGTCTCGCGCACCGCCCCGGAGGGGTCCCGCCCCTCGCGGATGCTGGAGCGGTCCAGGACGGAGAGCCGCGGCCCGCCGGGGGCGGGGGCGGGAGCGGCGGTGGGGGCTTCCTGTACTGAGGTCACGTTCAGCACAACACCCCGCGGCGCCGGGCATTCCGCCCGGCGCCCGGGGTCACTGCGCGACGCCGGCGAGGCTGCCGGTGGTCTGGCCGGACGGGTCGGAGACCACGCAGGAGATCTCCCGGTCGAAGGCGTCGAACGCCTCCTGGGTCGGGGTGTAGTAGCTGAACTGGTAGATCGACTGGTCGATGGAGACGCCGATGAAGGTGGCGAACTCGGCCTCGCAGAACTCCTGCGCCTCCTGGGCCATGCCGTCCTCGCCCGGCCAGGTGGTGGCGGAGGAGGTGGTGGAGGCGTAGACCTCGGAGTCGTGCGGGGAGGAGCACTCGGTCAGCGGCACCTCGCTGACCTCGCCGACGATGCTCTCGTCGTTGAGGCAGTCGCCGACGGCGATGTCGAAGGCGGCGACGTCCTCCTCCTCGGCGGGCACGTCGGTGGCGGCGGGGTCGCTGGGCGCGTCGACCGGGGTGTCGGTCGCGGGGTCCGGGGCCTCGGGGGCGCCCTGGGACTCCTGCTGCGCCTGCTGGATGCCGCTGATCAGCGCGCCGCAGCCGGAGCTCATGGTGACGGCGCCGATGAGGGCGGCGCCCAGCAGCGCCTTCTTGGCCAGGGGGGCGAACGCGGTGGTGTCGAGGGACATCGGGGGTGGCTCCGTATTCACAGATCGGGGATGTGGCCGGGGGTCTGCCGAACCCGGCAAATATAACTCTCAAATCCGACAAATCGGATTCTTTTCGCTGTTCTTGACCGCGGTTCCCGCAGAGTGGGAACCGGCCGCCCCGCGGGGCGCCGCGCGGCCGGACGGTCTCCGGGCCCGGCCGGGCCCGTCACTTCCCTTCGGCGAGGACCAGGTCGACCGTGATGCCCGCGGCCAGGACCAGGGTCCGCAGCGGCTCGGGCAGGTTGGGGTAGCGCCGCCACAGCACGTAGCTGTCCGCCGCGGTGAAGAACTCTCCCAGGTCGGGGACGCTGCGATCGACCTTGGCGACCTCGTGGCCGCTCGCGTCGTCGATCCGGAAGCGGAACCCCCAGAAGTCCCCGTTGAGCATCCCCACCTGGCGCTTCCAGCCGTCCAGCAGCCGGAAGCCCGCCTTGAACAGCCGGAAGTCCTGATCGATGTAGCCGACGGGGGTCCCGTCGGCCAGCATGATGCCGGTCGACGCCGTCCACAGCGACCACTGCTTGTGGATCCGCAGCCGCGGGCGCCGGTAGGCGTCGTTCACCACCAGCTTGCGCGCGAAGCCCGAGGTGTTCTCTGCGAGGAAGCGGAGCGCCCGCATCCCCCCGTCGAGCCCCTCCTCATAGATGTGCGCGACGTGCCGCCCGTGGGCGTCGTAGCAGTGGTACTCCGACTCATCGACGAAGAAGCGCTTCGGCTGCTTCACGATGATCGGAACGGTGTCGAAAAGATCCTCCACGTCGGCTTTGGACGCCCCCGCCCCCGACCGGGTTCCCAGATTTCTCATTTTCACCCCGATTATCTGGGAGATTTCTCAGCACACCCGGACACACCCGTCTCGACCTGGGGGTTTCCCCCGGGGCGGTGCGGGCGCCGGGGCCGGCTCGGAGGAGGCCGGGCCCCGGCGGGCGGCGCTCAGGGGACCAGGCGGTCCACCATCAGGCCGATCAGCTCGTCCGGGTCGCACTCGCCGTCGAGCACCCCGGGGAGCGTGAGCACTTCGGCGACCAGCCCGTTGAGGGCGAGGTGGAGCAGCACCACCTCGGTCCGCCCGCCGGGCATCCCGGACGCGGCGTGCCCGGCGGCGTTGGCCTCCAGGTCCTCCCGGATCCGCTCGGTGAGCGTGGCGCGCAGCTCCGGCCGGCGGGTCGCCTCCAGGCGCAGCTCCAGCAGCGCCAGGTAGACGGTGCGGTTCTCCGCCATCCGCCCGACGATCCAGCGCATCAGGTCCGCCAGGTGCTCCTTGGTGGGCGCGCCGCTCAGCGCCTCGGCGGCCTGCTCGGGGTCGGGGGCGAGCCGCACGTAGATGTGCCCGCCGGCCTGGTTGAGCAGGTCGTCGCGGCCGGCGAAGTAGTTCGACGCGGTGCCGGCCGGGACGCCGGCCTCCGCGTCGACCGCGCGGAAGGTCAGCCCGCGCGCGCCCTGCCCGGCGAGCACCCGGAGCGCGGCGTCGAGCAGCTCGGCCCGGCGGCGGGGGTTCTTGGCCATGGTCGGGGTCCTCCTCGGAGACGGGTTGCAACCACTACACATGAAGTACTATAACTGAAGTGGTTCGGGATCCACCCCGGCACCGCACCCGTTCCGGCCTGGAGGTCCCCATGCGTGAACTCACCTACTTCGTCGCCGTCTCCGTCGACGGCTACATCTGCGCGCCGGACGGCTCGTTCGACGGCTTCCCGCACGCCGAGGACACCGGCGCGTTCCACTTCGCCGAGTACCCGGAGCTGGTCCCGGTGAGCGTCCGCGAGCAGTACGGGCTCGACCTCGGCCCCAACCGCCGCTTCGACACCATGATCCAGGGCTACGGCTCGTACCGGGTCGCCCTGGACGAGGGCGTCACCCGTCCCTATGCGCACATGCGCGAGTACGTGCTCTCCACCTCCCGCACCAGCCCGGACCCGGCGGTCCGGTTCATCTCCGGCGACCCGCTGGAGGCGGTCCGCGAGCTCAAGCGGGAGGAGGGCGGGCTGGGCATCTGCCTGGTCGGCGGAGCGAAGGCGGCCGCTGCGCTGCTGCCCGAGATCGACGCGCTCTTCATCAAGCGCTACCCGGTCCTCCTCGGCGCCGGCAAGCCCCTGTTCGACGGCGCCGACTACGCACCCGCCCGATTCGAGCCGGTCTCCCGACACACCTTCGACAGCGGCGCCGACTACACCCTCTACCGCCGCGCCTAGATGCAGCACCCCGCAACGCCCCGGCGACCTCGACACCGACGAGGAACCCGGGAAGCCCGAGAGATCAAGAGACGCCCCGCCCGAGCGCGGCGCCCCACAGGGTGAAGGTTCAGGCGGGCAGCGACGGCGGGGAGGGGACCGGCCGGTCGGTCCCCTCCCCGCCCTCGCCTCCCGCCGCCGGCGGTCCCGTTCCGGACACGACGGAGGGCGGCCCCCTTTTCGGGGACCGCCCTCGCTGTCGCGGGTGCTGCTACCGCGTACCCGGTCAGACCGGACGGGGACTAGAAGTCCATGCCGCCCATGCCGCCCGTCGGGTCGGCGCCGCCGGCGGCGGGCTTCTCCGGCTTGTCCGCGATGACCGCCTCGGTGGTCAGGAACAGGCCCGCGATGGACGCGGCGTTCTGCAGCGCGGAACGGGTGACCTTGGTCGGGTCGATGACGCCGTCCTTGAACAGGTCGGTGTACTCGCCGGTGGCGGCGTTCAGGCCGACACCCGCCTCCAGGCCCTTGACCTTCTCGGCCACGACCCCGCCCTCGAGGCCCGAGTTGACCGCGATCTGCTTCAGCGGCTCCTCGATGGCGCGGCGCACGATGTCGGCGCCGATGGCCTCGTCGCCGGAGAGCTCCAGCTTCTCGAAGGCCGGGACGCCCGCCTGCAGCAGCGCGACGCCGCCGCCGGGCAGGATGCCCTCCTCGACGGCCGCCTTGGCGTTGCGGACGGCGTCCTCGATGCGGTGCTTGCGCTCCTTGAGCTCCACCTCGGTGGCGGCACCGGCCTTGATGACCGCGACGCCGCCGGCCAGGCGGGCGAGGCGCTCCTGGAGCTTCTCGCGGTCGTAGTCGGAGTCGGTGCGCTCGATCTCGGAGCGGATCTCGTTGACCCGGCCCTGGATCGCGGTGGCGTCGCCGGCGCCGTCGACGATGGTGGTCTCGTCCTTGGTGACGACGACCTTGCGGGCGCGGCCGAGCATGTCCAGCTCGGTGTTCTCCAGCTTGAGGCCCACCTCTTCGGTGATGACCTGGCCGCCGGTGAGGACCGCGATGTCGCCCAGCTGCGCCTTGCGGCGGTCGCCGAAGCCCGGGGCCTTGACCGCGACGGACTTGAAGGTGCCGCGGATCTTGTTGACGACCAGCGTCTGCAGGGCGCCGCCCTCGACGTCCTCGGCGATGACCATCAGCGGACGGCCGGCCTGCAGGACCTTCTCCACAACGGGGAGGAACTCGTTGTTGTTGGAGATCTTGGAGTTGACGATGAGGATGTAGGGGTCCTCGAGGACCGTCTCCATCCGCTCCAGGTCGGTGGCGAAGTAGGGCGAGATGTAGCCCTTGTCGAAGCGCATGCCCTCGGCGAGCTCCAGCTCGAGCCCGAAGGTCTGCCCCTCCTCGACGGTGATGACGCCTTCCTTGCCGACCTTGTCCATGGCCTCGGCGATGGCCTCGCCGATCTGGGTGTCGCCGGCGGAGATGGAGGCGGTGGAGGCGATCTGCTCCTTGGTCTCGATCTCCTTGGAGAGCTTGGCCAGCTCCTCGCTGATGCGGGAGACGGCGGCCTCGATGCCGCGCTTCAGACCGACCGGGTTGGCGCCCGCGGCGACGTTGCGCAGACCCTCGCGCACCAGGGCCTGGGCCAGCACGGTGGCGGTGGTGGTGCCGTCACCGGCGACGTCGTCGGTCTTCTTGGCGACCTCCTTGACGAGCTCGGCGCCGATCTTCTCGTACGGCTCCTCGAGCTCGATCTCCTTGGCGATGGAGACGCCGTCGTTGGTGATGGTGGGGGCGCCCCACTTCTTCTCCAGGACGACGTTGCGGCCCTTGGGGCCGAGCGTCACCTTGACGGCGTCAGCGAGCGTGTTCATGCCGCGCTCGAGGCCGCGACGGGCTTCCTCGTCGAACGCGATCAGTTTGGCTGCCATAGACTTCCTGTCCTCCCGGGACGGGCTGATACGCGAAGGAACGAGCCGACGCCCGCGACGGACGACCGCGGTCCCGTCGGCGTTCCGGTGCCGGCGGCCGCAGCCTCATCGTCTCGATCCCGAATTAGCACTCCAGGTCTCGGAGTGCTAACGACTCCCCTTTTTAGCACTCGCCCCCTGCGAGTGCAAACGCCTTGCGGAGGTTTCCCCCGGCGGTTACCCGCAGGTCAACCAGGTTGCGGCCGGTCCCGGCCGAGGTCCGGGAACACGACCGCCGCACCCGGTTCGCACCGGATGCGGCGGTCGGAAGAGGGCCGGGCCGCGGTCAGCAGCCGCCCGCCACGGCGGGGATGATCGACACCTCGGTGCCGTCGGCGGTGGCGGTGTCCAGCCCGTCGGCGAACCGGACGTCCTCGTCGCCGACGTAGACGTTGACGAACCGGCGCAGCTTGCCGGAGTCGTCGACGATCCGGGCCCGGATGCCCGGGTGGTCGGCGTCCAGGCTGTTCAGGACCTCGTCGAGGGTGGCGCCCTCGGCGGTCACCTGGGCGGCGTCCTTGGTGTAGGTGCGCAGGATGGTGGGGACTCGGACACTGACGCTCATGGCTGCGGTCTCTCCTTAGCGGCTCTGCGTTGATCTTGGACTTATCGACCGGTCCCGGTCCGCGAACCAGTACTGGCAAGTGGTCCTGGACCGGTCGATAAGTCCAAGATCAACGCGGGGGAGGGCCCGGCCACGGCCTAGAGCAGGCCGGCCTCCTTGAAGGCGGCCAGGGACGGCCGGATGGTGGCGGTGACGCCGGAGTCCACCGCGTTCAGCGTCTTCAGGCCGTCGCCGGTGTTCAGCACCACCGTCTCGGCCTGCGGGTCGAGCACCCCCTCGGCCAGCAGCCTGCGCAGCACCCCGGTGGTGACGCCGCCCGCGGTCTCGGCGAAGATCCCCTCGGTGCGGGCGAGCAGCTTGATCGAGTCGACCACCTCGGCGTCGCTGACGTGCGCGACCGCGCCGCCGGTGCGCCGGCACACGTCGAGCACGTAGGGGCCGTCCGCCGGGTTGCCGATCGCCAGCGACTTGGCGATGGTGTCCGGCTTGACCGGCTGGATCACGTCGTGGCCCTGCTCGAAGGCGCGGGCGACCGGGGAGCACCCGGTGGCCTGGGCGCCGAAGACCTTGTACGGGCGGTCCTCCACCAGGCCCAGCCTGATCAGCTCCTGGAAGCCCTTGTCGATCTTGGTGAGCTGGGAGCCGGACGCGATCGGCACCACGATCTGCTCGGGCAGCCGCCAGCCGAGCTGCTCGGCGATCTCGTAGGCCAGCGTCTTGGAGCCCTCGCCGTAGTAGGGGCGCAGGTTGACGTTGACGAAGCCCCAGTCCTCGCCGGCCGGGTCGCCGATGAGCTCGGAGCAGAACCGGTTCACGTCGTCGTAGTTGCCGTCCAGGGCGACGACCTTGCCGCCGTAGACCGCGGCCATCACGACCTTGCCCTCTTCCAGGCCGGCCGGGATGAACACGCAGGACTCGAAGCCGGCGCGGGCGGCCGCGGCGCCCACCGCGCCGGCCAGGTTGCCGGTGGAGGAGCAGGACAGGGTGCGGAACCCGAAGGTGCGGGCGGCCTCGACGGCGATGGCCACCACCCGGTCCTTGAAGGAGTGGGTGGGGTTGCCGGAGTCGTCCTTGACGTGCAGCGAGCGCAGGCCCAGCTCGGCGGCGAGGCGGTCGGCGCGGACCAGCGGGGTCAGGCCGGGCTTCATGTTGGGCAGCTCGTCCACGTCGGCCGGGACGGGCAGCAGGGGGGCGTAGCGCCAGATGTTCAGCGGCCCGGCCTCGATCTGCTCCCGGGTGACCGCGCCGTGGTCGTAGGCGACCTCCAGCGGGCCGAAACAGAACTCGCAGGCGAACTTCGGGCCGAGGTCGTAGCGCTCGCCGCACTCCCGGCAGGACAGCGCGGCGGCGGGGCCGAAGGGCCGGGCGGAGGTGGCGGCGGGTTCGGTGGCGGCAATCGCCATGGCGAGGCGTCTCCCCTCATCTTTCCTGGCGACCGATCTGGCCCCAGGCCGGAGTTGGCACCTGTCCCGGCCGCCTCGCCTGGTTACGAGCGCACGCACCGAGATGGTTGCCGGGGCTTCGCAGGGCCGGTCCCTCCACCCCTCTGGATGAGCAATGTGAAGTTGTGGGCGGACCCCTGACCACGTCCGTTTTGTCCACGGTTTCGGTCGGGATTCCGATCGCCACTGTAACGGACCGCGCGACCGCCTTCCAGAGCGAGTGACCCGGATTACACCCGCGGAGGCGGCCGTGGGGGATGTCACGGCCGCCCGGGACGGCCGTGACCGGTGGGGGGTTTGCGGCCGCCCGCGCAGGGCGAAACCCTTAAGACCACGCGGGGGCGGACCCCGCGCGTGGTTCGGCGCTCCCCGCGCTCAGCGGCCGCGCCAGGGCGCGCTCCCGACCGACCACACGGCGAGAGGTGAACGAACAGGTGGACAAGGCGCAGATCCTCGTCGCTTCCAACCGGGGCCCGGTGTCCTTCTCGATCGGCGCGGACGGCTCGCTGGGCCACCGCCGCGGCGGCGGCGGACTGGTCTCCGGGCTCAGCTCCGCCGCGGAGGGCACCGACACCCTGTGGGTGTGCGCGGCGCTCTCCGACGCCGACCGCAAGGCCGCCGCCGAGTCCGGCGACGGCCGCATCGACCGCGTCGCCGACCTGGGCGGCATGCACGTGACCATGCTCGACATCCCGCAGGACGTGTTCGCCAACGCCTACACCGGGATCGCCAACTCCACGCTCTGGTTCGTCCAGCACATGCTGTACGACACCGCCAACGCGCCCGACTTCGACGCCGGCTTCCGCGCCCGCTGGGCCGACTACCGCGCCTACAACGCCGCCTTCGCCGAGGCCCTGCTCACCGGCTCCGCCGAGGGCGCCAAGGTGGCGGTGCAGGACTACCACCTGGCGCTGCTCCCCCGGATGCTCCGCGGCCGCCGCCCCGACCTGCGCATCGCGCACTTCTCGCACACCCCCTGGGCGCCGCCGGAGTACTTCCGGCTGCTGCCCGCCGACGTCCGCCGCGAGCTGCTGGAGGGCATGCTCGGCGCCGACCACCTCGGCTTCCTCAGCCCCCGCTGGGCCGACGCCTTCCTCCGCTGCTGCGCCGAGTTCCTCCGCGCCACCGTCGACCCGGCCCGGCGCACGGTCGAGTACGGCGGCCGGGTGATCGGGGTGGAGGTGCACGCACTGGGCGCCGACGCCGACGGGCTGCGCGAGCGGGCCGCCGCCGACGACGTGGCCGAGCGCGCCGCCGCGCTGCGCGAGCGGGTCGGGGACCGCCGGCTCATCGTCCGGGTGGACCGCACCGAGCTGTCCAAGAACATCGTCCGCGGCCTGGAGGCCTACCGCGAGCTGCTCCGCTCCCGCCCGGAGTGGCGCGGCAGGGTCTCCCACCTGGCCTTCGCCTACCCCAGCCGGACCGACGTGCCGGAGTACCTCGCCTACACCGAGCGGGTGCGCCGACTGGCCGAGGAGATCACGGAGGAGTTCGCCACCCCGGACTGGGCCCCGCTGGTGCTGGAGGTCAACGACGACTTCCCGCGCTCCCTGGCCGCCTACCGGATGGCCGACGTGCTGCTGGTCAACCCGATCCGGGACGGGATGAACCTGGTCGCCAAGGAGGGGCCGGTGCTCTCCGAGCACGGCTGCGCCCTGGTGCTGTCCACCGAGGCCGGCGCCGCCGACGAGCTGGGCGCGGACGCGCTGCTGGTCAACCCGTACGACGTGGTGGAGACCGCCGAGGCGCTGCACACCGCGCTGTCCATGCCGGACGGGGAGCGGTCCGCCCGGTGCGAGCGGCTGGTCGAGGCGGCCACCGCCCTCCCGCCGACCCGCTGGTTCCGCCGCCAGCTCGACGCCCTGCGCTGATCCGCCCTATCTCTACAACGAGGGGTGGTCAGTCCTCCCCGCCGGCCCGGGACAGGATCTCGTCGACCACCCCGGTCTTGGCGTCGCCGTACTCCCGGACCGACCCCCAGGTGCGCCCGGCCAGCTCCCGCTTGGTCCGCTCGTAGAGCTCCCGGTCCTCGGCCGAGGACCGGAGCCGGTCGCGGAACCGCAGCATCCGCCGGGCCTCCGAGCCCTCCGGGTAGACGTGCAGGTTCACGTTGACGTCGGGCCCCTTGAAGCCGCGGTGCCCGGAGCGCTCCGGTTCGACCAGGAAGAGCCGGTACCCGGCGCCCTCCAGGGCGGGCCGGTAGGCCTCCTCGTCATCGGGGTCGGCGACCAGCAGCAGGACGTCGACGCAGGGCTTGGCGGCCAGGCCGGGGACGGCGGTGGAGCCGACGTGCTCGATGCCGAGGACCGCCCCGCCGAGCAGGCCGCGGATCCGCTCGACCTCCCGCTGGAACAGGTAGGGCCACTTCGGGTCGGATTCGACGATGAGGACCCGGCCGGTCGCCCGGTCGAAGTGCCGGGTCTCGACGGTCGCGGCGTCGCCCGGGTCCGCGCCGCGCACGGGCAGCGGCGGGCCGGGGGGTTCGGTACTGGGGGACATGCAGGCACTCTTGTGACCTGGCACCCCCTTGTCAACCCTGGTGCCCTCCCCGGCGCCCCGCGGCCGCTTCCGGCCGCCCCCGAACGCAGTTCTCGGCGCCGGGATCGGCCCGGAAAGGGCGGGGGCTACTTCCGGCGGCGGCCTGCGCCCTTGCGGCGGCGGCCGATGGAGCGGGTGGTGCGCTCCTGCTCGGCCGCGGCGGCGGGCACCTCGACCGGCTCGTCCTCGGGCAGGTCGTAGGGGTTCCGGGTGGCGCGGCGGAACAGCACCACGCCGACCACCGCGAGGGCGATGAGCAGCACGCCGCCCGCGGTCCACAGCGTCCAGGCCGGGACCGGGAGGCCGTCGTCCTCGGTGACCAGGTCCTCGTCGTAGAGCGGGACGCCCTCGGCCGCGGCGTCCGCCTCGCGGACCGCGCCGGGCGCGCTGAGCACGCCGTTCTCCGCACCCGCGGTCAGCGCCTCGGCGGCCTGCGCCGGGAGGAGCTGCGGGTGCGCGGCGCGGACCAGGGCCCCGACACCGCCGGCCAGTGCGGCCGCCGCGTCGTCCCCGCTGACCTCCGCGTAGTCGCCGCCGGCCGCGATGGCGTCCACGCCCGCCCCGGGGGCGAGCAGGTCGGCGCCGGCCCCGGCGCCGCCCGGGGTCCCGCCCGCCGCGGGCGCCAGGGACTCGCCGACCGCGCCGACGGTGAGCGCGCCCTCCACGTCCCCGGCGGCCTCGGCCACCGGGTCGCCCGCGGGCAGCAGCACCAGCGCGCCGGAGCGCACCGCGTCGCCCACCGCGTCGGCCACCCCCGCGCCCTCCTGGCCGGCGGAGACGCCCTCGGCCACCACCACGACCTGGGCGCCCTCGTCCGCCGCGTAGCGGATGCCCTGCTCCAGCGCGTCGGCATCGGCGGCCTCGCCGCCCTCGGGGGCCACCCGGACCGAGAGCAGCCCGGCGCCCGGCGCCGAGCCGAGCACCCCGCCGAGGTGCTCCTTGCCGTGGCCGCGGGCGGCGGCGATGCCGGCCAGCGCGGTGGAGGAGCCGTCGGCGCCCTCCCCCGGACCGCCGGAGAAGTCGGTTCCCGCGGTGACCTCGCCGCGCAGGTCCGGGTGGTCGGTGTCCACCCCGGTGCCGACGATCGCGACGGTGGCGCCGCCGCCGCGGCCCGCCTCCTCGTCGCCCGCCTCACCGGACCCACCGGCGTCCCAGGCCTCCTGCGCCCCGATCGCCTCCAGGGCCCACTGCTCGCGCAGCAGACCGCCCGAACCGGTGTCCGCGGCGGCGGTCCCGGCGCCCGCCTGTGCGGCGATCACCGCCGCGAGCAGGGGGACCGCCGCCAGTCCGCGCCCGAGGTGCGTGCCGGCCTGCCTGGTGCGCATGATGAAGCAATCCCCCTGAGCCGTCTCTCCTACCCGCGCCCACCTGCGGCTTCTCCGGCGAGTGCGCGGGTCGGTGCCGTGTGCACCGGCAATTCTGCCAGCTTCGCGCGGGTATGCGTGCCGGGCAGCCGGCCCTGCTGGAATGGACAGCACTTCCTTACCGTTCCGGCCGTTCCGCACCACACGCCCCGTGTCGGTCATCCCGACTCGCTACGATGATTCGCGCCGACCCGACCTGGAGACGTGCGATGCCAGACTCCACTACCCGCGACCGAGAACCGTCCGACCCCTCATCCGAGCCCGCCGGCCTCGCCGAGCGCGAGCGCCGCATCCTCGCCTTCGAGAGCCAGTGGTGGAAGCTCGAAGGCTCCAAGGAGCAGGCCATCCGCGATGAGTTCGGTTTCTCGCCCACTCGCTACTACCAGCTGCTGAACGGCCTCGTCGAGCGGCCCGAGGCCCAGGCGTTCGACCCGCTGACCGTCAAGCGCCTCCGCCGGCTGCGCGCCGACCGCCGCCGCCAGCGGACAGCCCGCGACCTGGGCATCCGCCTCTGAGGTCCGGCCCCGCACCGGGTCCGCCCGGTGGGCCGCGCTCCGCCGCACCCCGCTCGCTCCCGCAGGGAACAGGTCCGCCCATGCCCTTGCCCCGCCCGAGTACGCCCGCCGGGCGCGCCGCGCTCGACGCGATCGCCTCGGAGCCCTCGTCGGCGCTGCTCGCCTTCGACTTCGACGGCACGCTCGCCCCGATCGTCGCGGACCCGCGCGACTCCCGGCCGCTCCCGGCGGTGGTCGACGCGCTGGCCGCGCTGGCCCCGGCGGTCGCCGGCACCGCCGTGGTGACCGGCCGCCCCGCCGCGACCGCGGTGGCCTACGGCGGGCTGGACCGGGTGCCGGGCATCACCGTGCTGGGCCACTACGGCCTGGAGCGGTGGGAGGGCGGCCGGCTGGACGCCCCGGAGCCGCACCCGGGCCTGGCCGAGGTCCGGGCGGAGCTGCCCGGCCTGGTCGAGGCGGTGCGCGCCCGCTTCCCCGGCGCCGACGGCACCGCGGTGGAGGACAAGGACCGCTCGCTGGCGGTGCACACCCGACGCGCCGCCGACCCCGGCGGGGCCCTGCGCGAGCTGCGCGAGCCGCTGGCCCGGCTGGCCGAGCGGACCGGGCTGGCGGTGGAGCCGGGCCGGATGGTGATCGAGCTCCGCCCGCCGGACATGGACAAGGGGGCCGCGCTGGCCGGGCTCGCCGCCGGCCTGGGCGCCCGGTCGGTCCTGTACGCCGGGGACGACCTGGGCGACCTGCCCGCGTTCGCCGCGGTGCGCAGGCTGCGCGCCGACGGGGTGCCGGGGCTGGCCGTGTGCAGCGGCTCCACCGAGGTGTCCGCGCTGGCCGAGGAGGCCGACCTGGTGGTGGACGGCCCGCCCGGGGTGGCCGGCCTGCTGCAGGCGCTGCTCGCGGCCGTCCGCCCGGACTGAGCGCCCCGCCCCCACGGCGATGATCTCGACGTTGCGGGGGTGTCAGAGCGCTCTGATACCCCCGCAACGTCAAGATCATCGGAAAGGGGCGGCCGGGGTCAGGTGGAGAAGCAGGCGCGGGCGGCCGCGCGCAGGTCGCTGAGGCCGGTGCGCTTGCGGCCGTAGTGCACCGCGTTGGTCAGCAGGCCGACGTAGCGGCCGGTGGCGGGGTGCAGGAACAGGCTGGTCCCGGTGTAGCCGTGGTGGTAGACCACCCCTTCGTCGTCGACCAGCCAGGCCAGCCCGCGGGAGAGGCGCTCGTCGATGCGGACCGCCGGAGCCCAGCTCTCGTGCACGAACTCCGCCGGGACCAGCGTCCCCTCCTCCCCCTCCGCGGAGCGCAGCACCTCGCGGGCGAAGGCGCCCACGTCGATCGCGGTGCTGAACAGGCCGGCGTGCCCGGCGATGCCGCCCATCAGCGCGGCCGCCTCGTCGTGCACCACCCCCCAGATCGGCCCGGCGCCGGGGATCCTGCGCTCGGTCGGGGCGACCCCGGCCGAGCGCGGCAGCGGCCCGTAGCCGGTGGCGGACATCCCCGCGTCCCGCCACAGGTCGTGCATGGCCACGTCCAGCGTGGTGTCCAGCAGCCGCTCCAGGACCAGGCCGAGCAGGATGAACCCGCGGTCGATGTAGCGGTAGCCCTCCTCGTCCAGCGGCTCGGACAGGATCGCCTCGGCCAGGTCCCGCTCGGTGCCGACGTAGGTCTCCAGCCAGCTCACCGGGTTCAGCCGGGAGGTGTGCGTGAGGATCTGCCGGACGGTCACCTCCCCGCCGGGGTACGGGCCGCCCGGCAGGTACCGGCCCAGCGGTTCGTCCAGTCCGAGCACGCCCTCCCGCGCGGCGCGCCCGGCCAGCGGCCAGGTCGCCATCACCTTGGTCAGGCTCGCGACGTCGTAGCGGACGTCGGGCCCGGAGAGCAGGTCGCCCCGGCCCCCGATGATCCCGCCGACCGCCACGAACTCCCACATGCTCCCGGTGCCGACGACCGCGGTCCCCCCGGGAAGCCACCCGGCGTCGACCATCACCTTCAGCACGCCGCGGATGTCCGTCGCCGTTTCCGCGACCCAGTCACCGTCGTGCACGCGCCCTCCCCCCGAGAATCCCACTCCCCGCTGTGGCGATACCCCCCGCACCCGGCGGCCTCACCCCCTCCGCCGCCGATTGCCCGGCACCGCCCGGACCGAAAACCGCTGAACCGGGCGGACCGGGCGCCCGTTCCCGGGTTCCGGGGATTCGGGCACCCGTTTCGGGCCGAGATGTCGTGCATTTCTTCCTCCGCCGCATCACCGCCGGGGAGGGCCGGGGAAGCCGCGCCGGGCCCGGGCCAGCAGCGCGACGGCCTCGGCGATCGCGCCCGGGGAGCAGGCCGCGTACCCCAGCACCAGGCCGGGCGGGCCGGGGAGCCGGCGGTGCCAGGACAGCGGCTGGGTCTTCACCCCCTCGGCCAGCGCGGCCGCGGCCAGCGCGGTGTCGTCGAAGTCCCCGCCGAAGGTGACGGTCAGGTGCAGTCCCGCGGCGGCGCCGTGCACCCGGGCGTCGGGCAGGCCGGCGGCGAGTGCGGCGATCATCGCGTCCCGCCGGAGGCGGTGCCGCCGGCGCAGGAAGCGCAGGTGCCGCTCCATGTCGCCGGAGTCCATCAGCCGGGCCAGGACCAGCTGCGGGAGGACTGCGTTGCCGAGGTCGTCGTCGCGCTTGGCCGCGGCGAGCGGGCCGCGCAGCTCCGGCGGCGGCACGATCCAGCCGGTGCGCAGCGCGGGCGCCAGCAGTTTGGAGACGCTGCCCAGGTAGCAGACCCGGTCCGGGAGGAGCGAGCGGAACGCGGCCACCGGCGGGCGGTCGTAGCGGTGCTCGGCGTCGTAGTCGTCCTCGATCACCAGGCCGCCGGCGCGCGCCCAGTCGGCCAGCTCGCGGCGGCGCTCCCCGCCGAGGACGACCCCGGTGGGGAACTGGTGGGCGGGGGTGAGCATCACCGCGCGGGCGCCGGTGGCGCGCAGCGCGGCGACCCGGATCCCGTGCCGGTCGACCGGGACCGGCGGGGTGGCGGCGCCGCGGCCGGCCAGGTGCCGGCGGACCCCCATCGACCCGGGCTCCTCCACCGCGACGGCGTCGATGCCCCGCTCCGCCAGGACCGGGACCAGCATGGACAGCGCCTGGGAGACGCCGGCCACGATGACCACGTCGCCGGGGGCGGCGCGGATGCCGCGATTGCGGGCGAGCCAGCCGGCGACCGCGCGGCGCAGCGCCGGCGTGCCGGCCGGGTCGCCGTAGCCCAGGTCGGCGGCGGAGAGGCCGTCCAGCACCGCCCGCTCGGCGCGCAGCCACGCCGCGCGGGGGAACGCCGAGAGCGACGGGACGCCGGGGGTCAGGTCGTACCGGGCGGGGGCGGCGCGCAGCTCCGCGAAGACGTCCGGGCCGGGGTCGGCGGAGAACGGCCCGTCCGGCGGGGCCGGGGCGGGGGCCGCGGGCGCGGGCGCGGGGGCCGGGGCGGCGGCGACCACGGTGCCGTTCCGGCCCCGCCCGCTGATCTGGCCGCCTTCGCTGAGCCGCCGGTAGGCCTCGGTGACGACGCCGCGGGAGACGCCGAGCTCGGCGGCGAGCGCCCGGGTGGCGGGCAGCCGCGACCCGGTGGGCAGCCGCCCGTCGGCGATGGCGCCGCGCAGCCGCTCGGCCAGCCATCCGGCCAGGCCGCCGCGGGGCGCCTCCGCCGGGTCGAGCTGGAGGAAGTCGGCGCCCGCCCGGCCGGCGCGGGCGCCGTCCCGCTCCTCTTCCCCGTCCTTCGCCTGCTCCACGGGCCCACGGTAACGACACCGCCGGCCGAAGTGCCGGCGGGGAGCACCGCGGCGGCCCCTACTCCGCGATCTCCGTCCGGGAGGACCACTCGTACACCGGGAGCCGCCCCTCGGGGGTCTCGCGCTGCCTCGGTGTCGCGGTGAAGTGCTCGTATCCGCCCTGGAAGGGGATCTTGATCTCGGTCTTCGAGGGCTCGGCGGGAACGACCCGCTCGCGCAGGTCCCCCGGTCCGCCTTCGAGGATCGCCTTCGCGCCATCGTCCATGCTCCGAGTATCCCACCGCCCCTCCCGCCCGAGGGGGACCGACGCGGCGCCGAACGGGACCGCTTTCCCCCTGCGACCTGCGCGAATCCGACTCCGCCGGATGAACCCCCGCACGCGGCCCGATCCCCACCGCTCCCCAGGGCGGCCCGGGCGCCGGACCGCGCTTCGCGACCGGGGCCCGTCCGGGGATCCTTCCGGGGTGGGCCCGCCCCGGCTCCGGGCGCTCCCGGGGCGCGCGGCGACCGGCCGTGCGCAGGGGCCCGAGGCGGAGCACCTCCTCTTTGGACCACTCGCCCGCATCGGTTTTGGATCTGTCCGGCGGACCATCACCGGCGGGAGGCTGGTCGGGCAAGCGGCGGCCGTGCCGTCCCACACCCACGTCCGAAAGTCCGCCATGAGCATCGAATTCCTGCTGACGTCGCTCATCGTCGTCGCCACCCCCGGTACCGGCGCGCTGTTCACCATGGCGGCCGGCCTCGCCCGGGGCGCGCGGGCGAGCGCCGTCGCCGCGCTGGCCTGCGCCATCGGCACGCTGCCGCACGCGGCGGCGGCGCTGACCGGTCTGGCGGCCCTGCTGCACACCAGCGCCCTGGCATTCCAGGTGCTCAAGTACCTGGGCGTGGCCTACCTGCTGTACATGGCGTGGACCATGCTGCGCGACCGGGGCGCGCCGGCCGTCCCGGAGGACCCCCGGGACGAGCACCGACCGGTCGGCCGAGTGATCGCCTCCGGCGTCCTGGTCAACCTGCTCAACCCGAAGCTGACCATCTTCTTCTTCGCGTTCCTGCCGCAGTTCGCCGACCCGGCCGCGCCCGACGCGCTGGTCCGGATGGCGGCGCTGAGCGGCGTCTTCACCGGGCTCACCCTGGTGGTCTTCCTCGGCTACGGGGTGTTCGCCGCCGCCGTCCGCTCCTTCATCGCCGCCCGGCCGCGCGCCCTGGCCTGGATCCGCCGCTCCTTCGCGGGGGCCTTCGCCGTCCTCGGCGTCCAGCTCGCCCTCGCCTCCCGCTGACCCCGCACCCGACACCCGACACCCGACCGAAGGGAACCAGGAGACCCGCATGCACTTCCGGCACTCCGACGACGTCCGGGCGGCCTTCCCCGAGCTCGCCGCGGGCGCGCTCACCGCCGGCGCCCCCACCGCCCCGGTCGACGACCGGCTCGCCGAGCTGCACACCCGGGCGAAGGCCCGGCTGGCCGACGCACCGCTCAGCGCCCTGCCCGAGATCGGCGCCTGGCGCCGCGCGTTCTCCCGGATGGGCCTGAAGCCGACGCAGTACCGGTGCGCCTCGGAGTCGCTGCTGCGCCGGTTCGCCAAGGAGGGGACGCTGCCCCGGATCCACCCGCTGGTCGACCTCTGCAACGCGGTGTCGATGGCCTACGCGATCCCGGTCGCCGCCCTCGACCTGGACCGGATCGACGGCGACCTGGAGGTCCGCCCGGCCGGCGGCGGGGAGGTGTACGTGCCGCTGTCCGGTGGCTCCGAGCACCCCGCCCCGGGCGAGATCGTCTTCGCCGACGCCGGCGGCAACGCGCACGCCCGGCGCTGGACCAACCGGCAGAGCGGCCTGTCCGCGGTCCGCCCCGGCACCGGGCGGGTGCTGATCGTCGCCGAGGCGATGCACGACGGCGCCGCCGCCGACGTCGCCGCCCTGCTCCGCACCCTGGCCGCGGACCTGGACGCGCTGGGCGCCGCCCCGTCCCGCCCGGCCCTGCTGACCCGCGACGCCCCCGGCTTCACCTGCTGAGGCCTCTTCCTCCGCCCGCGCCCGCCGACCCCCGTACGGCGGGCGCGGGCCGCGCCGGACGGCCGGAGCCGCCCGGCGCGGCCGCGGGCGCTAATCGGCCCGGACCGAGCTCACGACGCCGCCGGCGAAATCGTTCAGGTCCCGCGGGACGTCATAGGCGAAGAAATAGAAGACCGGGTCGAGCGTGGTCGGCGGAGTCGGCTTGTAGTTGTAGCCGGCCCACCCTTCGATCGGCCTGGCGGAGCGGTTCCACACCGAGTGGACGTTGTTGTCCAGCCCCTGCAGGCGCAGGTCCGACGACCCGTACTTGAAGATCCCGATCTTCCCCGTGCCCCCGTAGCCGGAGAAGAGGCAGAAGTACCCGTGCGGGCACCGGTCGTACCCGGTTGCCGCCTGCGCCGGCGCCGCCACGGCGGTCCCGGCGAACAGCATCGCTCCCGCGGCCGCGATCGCGACCGCCCCCTTCTTCAGAATGGACACGTCCACCCCCGTCTTCTCGGTTGCTGCGGAGGTGCGATCGAATCAGAGAACGTCCGTTCTCGCCAGTTCGCCCCGGTACGGCGGAAGACCGCCGATTCCACGGAACGGAACCGGCCCGTTCCCCGTCCGACTCCCGGGCCGGAGTATCCCCGCGGAGGCCCCGGAGGCGCCCGGGCCGCTGAAATGCCGCTACGCCGCCCGCCCCGCGCGGATCCGGGCCGCTCCTTCCGCCGGGCCGCCCGCCGCCGCTGTCCGGAAGAGGCCGCCGACGGCGCCCGGCAGAGGGCGGGAGAGCGCTCCCCGCCCCTTCCCCGCGTCCCTCTCCCCGCTCAGAGCATCAGGGCCAGGGTGACCCCGAGCGGCAGGGAGAAGAGCAGCACCAGCATCGCGACGACCGCCAGCGGCGACCCGAACCCGAACGCCGCGTCCCCGGGCCGGGTCTCGGCCCGCCAGCCCGCCGCCTCCACGGCGCCGGCGACCCGCGACTCCAGGTCCTCCGCGCCGTCCGCGCCGGCCCCGGCCGGCTCCCGCCCGGCCCGCACCGGCCGCCCGTCCACCTCGGTACCGGACGTCAGCACCGCCCGGCCCTTCCGCTCGTCCAGCACCACGTCCACCGCGGCCGCCGCACCCCGCCCGGCGCCGGCCGCCGCGTGCACCCGGGCCCCGGCCGCGGTCTCCTCCACCTCGTACGGCGTCCCCCGCACCGCTCCGCGGACCCGCCCGAGCAGCCGAGCGCGATCGTCCATCCCGGTCCCCTCCCCGCAGCGGCCGCCTCCGGCCGCGCCCCGTCCCGTTCGTCCCCGATGGGTGGTACTCCCGTAGGATCCCCTCCGTCAAGTCTCCTGCACGCCCCGCAGCGGCCGGCCCGCAGGACGGCACCCCCGAGTACCCCCCGAGAGGAGCGCCGGTGACCACGCGTACCGTGCACCGCCCCGCGCGGACGGTGCATCCGCCCGCGCCGCAGGACACGCGCGAGGTCGAGGCGCCGCCGACGCTTCCCGACGGCAACTCCCAGCAGAGCCCGCTGATGGCGGTGCTGCCGATGGTCGGCATGATGGCGTCGCTGACCATCATGATGGTGGTGCGCAACCCGGCGTTCATCGTGTTCGGCGCGGTCATCCTGGTGGTGGCGGTCTTCGCGGCGCTGGCGATGTTCTTCTCCCGCCGCGGGCAGGCCGCCCGGCAGCGGCGCAACCAGCGCGAGCTCTACCTCGAATACCTCGAAGAGCTCCGGGACGACCTCGGCCGGGCCGAGCGGGAGGCCCGCGCCCGCGCCCGGCTGCTCGCCCCGCCGCCCGAGGCCCTCTACGACGTCGTGCGCGATCCGGCCCGGCTCTGGGAGCGGCGCCGGCGCGACCGGGACTTCCTGCTGCTGCGGGCGGGCACCGGGGAGGTCGCGGCGCGGCCGCTGGCCCTGGCCGACCAGGGCAGCGCGCTCACCCCCACCGACCCGTTCATGGCGTCCGAGGCGAACGCGGTGATCCACCGGTTCTCCACCGCCCCGGAGATGCCGCTGACCGTCCCGCTGGACCGGGTCGGCGACGTCAGCCTGGTCGGGGCCCGCCCGGACGTGCTCCGCCTGGTCCGGGCGCTGCTCGCGCAGGCCGCGGCCTTCCACGCCCCGGAGGACCTGGCGGTGGCGGTCGCGCACCCGGCCGAGCGCGCCGGCGACTGGTCCTGGCTGAAGTGGCTGCCGCACACCGCCGACGCCGACGCGCGCGGCGGCGGCCGCCGGCTGATCGCCCCCGACCCCGCCGGGCTGGGCGCGCTCCTCGCCGACGAGCTGCGCTCCCGCACCGACCTGGCCGGGGAGATCCGGCGCGGGATGGGCCGCCGCGAGGCCTACGCCGGCATGCGCAGGCTGCTGATCGTGCACGACACCCACGGCGGGACCGCCGCCGACCTGGTGCGCCCGGACGACGCCATCGCCCCCGGCGCGCTCGGCGCGACCGTGCTGCACCTGGTGGAGCGGCAGGTGGACGAGCCCGGCGAGGTGTCGGTGCGGATCACCGTGGACGGCGACCGGGCCGTCGTGCAGGACCTGCGCGGCGAGGACGAGCGGACCTCCGCCGGCGCCGTGGACGACGTCACGCCCGCCCTGCTCACCGGGCTGGTGCGGATGGCGGCGCCGCTCCGGCTCTCCGCGGAGGCCGCCGAGGAGTCCGCCGCCGAGGCCGGCGCCGCCGACTTCGCCGCCTCCCTGGGCATCGCCGACCCGGGCGCGCTGGACGTGCCCCGGCTGTGGGCGTCGCGCAGCGAGCGGGCGTTCCTGCGGGTGCCGATCGGCACCGACGACACCGGGCAGCCGCTGGTCCTCGACCTCAAGGAGGCCGCCCAGCTCGGCATGGGCCCGCACGGGCTGTGCGTGGGCGCCACCGGCTCCGGCAAGAGCGAGCTGCTGCGCACCCTGGTGCTGTCGCTGGCCGCCACGCACTCCCCCGACGACCTGTCCATGGTGCTGGCCGATTACAAGGGCGGCGCCACCTTCGCACCCTTCGCCGGCCTGCCGCACGTCGCCGGCCTGATCACCAACCTGGAGGACGACGCCGCGCTGATCGAGCGCGCCTACGCCAGCCTCTCCGGCGAGGTCCAGCGCCGCCAGCAGGTGCTCAAGGACGCCGGCAACGTCGCCTCCATCGGCGACTACGCCCACCTGCGGCGGAAGAACCCGGACCTGGCGCCGCTGCCGCACCTGCTGGTGATCATCGACGAGTTCGGCGAGCTGCTGACCGCCCGCCCGGACTTCATCGACCTGTTCCTGTCGATCGGGCGGATCGGCCGCAGCATCGGCGTGCACCTGCTCCTGTCCAGCCAGCGGATCGAGGGCGGCAAGCTGCGCGGCCTGGACACCTACCTCTCCTACCGGCTGGGCCTGCGCACCTTCTCCGAGGAGGAGAGCCGCACCGTGCTCGACTCCCCGGACGCCTTCCACCTCCCGGCGCTGCCCGGGTTCGGCTACCTGAAGGTGGACACCACCGTCTACCGGCGGTTCAAGGCCGGGTACGTCTCCGGCCCGTTCCGCGGCGCCCTCGCCGCCGAGGAGGAGCGCGACACCGCGCCCCGGCCCCGCGAGTTCACCGCGTTCGACCGCCCCGAGGACGACCGGGACGCCCCCGTCGCCGAGGAGCCGGCCATGCCGGAGCGGTCCGCCGGCCCCAGCCTGCTGGAGGTCATGGTGGGGCAGCTGTCCGGGCACGGCACCCGGGCGCGCGGCGTGTGGCTGCCGCCGCTGCCGTCGGCGGTGCCGCTGGACGGGGCGGTCGGCGCGCCCGCCGAGGGCCCCGGCGGGCTGCGGCTGCCCGGCGACCGGGCCCCGATGCGGGTGCCGATCGGCCTGCTGGACGACCCGGCCAAGCAGTGGCAGGGCGTGTGGGAGCTGGACCTGACCGCCTCCGGCGGGCACGCCGCGTTCATCGGCGGCCCGCAGACCGGCAAGACCACCCTGCTGCGCACCCTGGTGCTGTCGCTGGCGCTGACCCACTCCCCGGAGCAGGTCGCGGTGTACGGGCTGGACCTGGTCGGCGGCGGCCTGCAGGCGCTGACCGAGCTGCCGCACGTCGGCGGGGTCGCCGGGCGGCTGGACCGGGAGCGGGTCCGCCGCACCGCGGAGGAGGTCCGCGGCATGCTGGAGCACCGCGCGGAGGTGTTCCGCGAGCGCGGCATCGACTCGGTGGACCGGCTGCGCCGGATGCACGCCCGAGGTGAGGTGCCCGAGCTGCCCACCGCCGACGTGGTCCTGGTGGTCGACGGGTTCGGCGCGATCCGCAAGGACTTCGAGGAGATCGACGAGCTCGTCACCGACGTGCTGCAGCGCGGCGGCGGGTACGGGGTGCACGTCGTCGCGGCCATGCTGCGCTGGAACGACGTGCGGATGGCGACCCAGTCCACCTTCGGGCAGAAGGTGGAGCTGCGGCTGAACGACCCGGCCGACTCCACCGTGGACCGCAAGCTCGCGGGTACCTTCCCGCCGGACGCGCCGGGGCGGGCGCTGACCGACGCCGAGCTGTTCGGGCAGGTCGCGCTGCCCCGGATCGACGGCCTGCAGGACGCCTCCGATCTGGGCGAGGCGGTGGAGAAGGCGGCCCGGGAGGCCGCCGGCGCCTGGGGCGGGGCGCGGGTCCCCCGGGTCCGGGTGCTGCCCCGGGCGCTCCACCCTGGCTCCCTGCCCGGGCCGGACGCCGAACCGGCCGGGGTGCCGCTGGGCGTGGACGAGAAGGCGCTCGCCCCGGTCGTGCTGGACCTGTTCGACCGGGACCAGAACCTGCTGGTGCTGGGGGACGGCGAGTGCGGCAAGACCAACCTGCTGCGGCTGCTCGCCGCCGGGCTGACCGCCCGGTACGCGCCGGAGGAGGTGGTCTTCGCGGTGATGGACCCGAGGCGCACCCTCAAGGACGCGATCCCCGAGCCGTACCTGGGCGGCTACGCCGGCAGCCCCCGGCTCTGCGCCGGCCTGGCCGCCGGGGTGGCCAAGGAGCTGGAGGAGCGGAACCCCGACGGCTCCGGCGACCGCCCGTCCGGCCCGCGCATCGTGGTGCTGGCCGACGACTACGACCTGCTCACCACCGCCGGGCAGAAGCCGCTGGCCCCGTTCGTCCCGTTCGCCGCGGCCGGCCGCGACATCGGCCTGCACTTCGTGCTGGCCCGCCGGGTCGCGGGCGCCTCCCGCGGCATGTACGACCCGCTGGTGCAGGCGGTCCGCGAGTCCGGCTCCACCGCCCTGCTGATGTCCGGCGACCGCGGCGAGGGGCAGATCCTCCCCCGCCTCTACGCCGACGCCCAGCCCCCGGGCCGCGGCCGCTGGGTCCGCCGCGGCTCCTCCCCGGTGCTGGTGCAGACCGCCCTGCTCGACCCGCCGCCGGACACCGACCGGTAGTCCGGCGGCACTCCGCGCACGCCCCCTTCCCTCTCACCCACCCCTTGGAAAGGCACCGTCTTGTCCTACGGACTCATGCCCTACGCGGTCGACCTGGCCGAGCTCCGCTCGGTGATCGGCTCCGGCAGCGAGCACAGCCTGAACGCCCTGCTCCGCTCCTCTTGGGGGCGCGAGCTGGACCGGCTCGACGACCTCTTCGACGGCCAGGACGGCCCGTCGGCCCGGGAGGCCGCGCGCCACCTGCTCCTCGGCGAGGAGTACCACCAGCGCTCCGGGGCGCTCTACGCCTACTGCCTCAAGGCCCTGCTGGAGGCGCACGACTGCGCTTCGTTCCTGCCCAACGGCGAGTGGTACCCGGTCCGCTACGACTGGTTCGATGAGGTGCGGGGAGAGCTGAAGGACGGGGGCGTCTCCTTCGACCCCGCCTCCCTGACCTACCGGGGCCAGGTGGTCCCGCTGCCCAGCGTCGACGACTTCCCCCAGATCGGGTGCATCGAGGCGGACCGGGCCGCCGAGCTCGCGGCCGAGTTCGACGCGATGAACGAGGACCGCATCGACCCGCAGGCCCTGGACGGCGTCCGGGAGATGCACGGCTGGTTCCGCGAATGCGCCCGCACCGGGCGCGGCCTGGTGACCTACTACCACTAGAGGCCCGGGCGATGATCTTGGCGTTCCGGGTCTATCAATCCGCGTTGATAGGCCCGGAACGCCAAGATCATCGCGGGGGCGGGGCCGCTTCCCTCCACCCCGGAACCGGTCGGGCGGCCGGGGCGTCGAGTCCTCCGTGGGCCCGGCGCCTCGCCGCCCCCTTCCCTGTCCCGACTTCCCCGGAGGAACCACGTGCGGATCGCGAAAGCGGCGGCGGCCGGCCTCTTGCTGCTCTTCGCCGGCGGCTGTGCCACCCTCACCAGCGCCTACCCGGTCTTCGGCCCCGACACCGATGTCCCCGACCCGGCGGTGCTGAAAGAGGCGTTCGACGGTTCGGCGGACTGCACCGAGTCCGCGACCGAGGAGCACACCGACCTGCCGGTGGGCACCATCGGTACGGGGTGCAGCGATCTGCTCGCCTTCGATACTTCGGACATCACCGGGGACCTGGCCCATGCCGAGACGTTCTTCAAGGACGTGGAGGAGTACGGCACCATCGACGAGGTGGCCTATGAGGACTACCCTCCCCAGACCCCGGTGAACGACGGCTGGGAGGAGCACCAGGCCCTCCGGATCGGTCCCCGCGACGCCCTGCAGACCTGTGACGGCTTCAGCACCTGCGCCACCCTGGTCCAGTTCGAGGCCTACTCACTGGTCGTCGAGGTCGAGACCGCAGAGGACGTCGAGTACTCGGACGCGGATCTGGCGACCCTGTCGGAGCAGGTCGCGACCGCCCTGACCGAGAAGTGGGACGCGAGCTGAGCCCCAGCGCGGGCCGCTCTCCTCAATACCACTGAGCGATTGGACCGATCGTAGCCTTTCTCCTCAGGGAGAGTCCCTGCGCTCTGCACAGGGACTCCTCTAGTCTGAATGAAAACCGACTTGGCCAAGTTCACCTTGGCAGAGGTGAACTTGGCCAAGTGCTTCCTAAGGGGCCTTGTCAGTGACCAGAGGACCTAGGAGACCCGATCATGTGCGCTCAGCCCGTACCCGACCTCCCGGCCTCTGAGTGGCCGATGCCACCGGTGGACGGCTACACAGCGGACGACCTGGACCGGATTCCAGGACTTCCCCCGCACACCGAACTCATCGATGGCAGCCTTGTCCTCGTGAGTCCCCAGAAGCGCTTTCACACCCTGGCACTCGATGTCCTGGTGGCAGGCCTACGCCGTACCGTGCCGAAAGCGCTGAGAGTACGCCGGGAGATGACGGTGACCATCGGTCCCAGGCAGCGGCCTGAGCCCGATGTCCTTGTGGTCGACGCGGCCGTCGAGGCGGATCCTGACTGGCCGGAGACCTCCTATCCGCCCGAGGCCGTGCACCTGGTGGTCGAGGTGGTCTCCACTGAGTCCGAGGAGCGGGACCGCAAGCGCAAGCCCCTGCTCTACGCCGAGGCCGGGATCGCGCACTTCTGGCGGGTCGAGCAGGGAGAGGACGGCCCCGTCGTCTACATCTACGAGATCGATCCGGCGACGAAGGCGTACTTCCCCACCGGAATCCACCACGCGCACCTCACCGCCTCCGCCCCGTTCCCGGTGGACATCGACCTGACCGAGGTCGACCGGCTCTGAGCCGGGGCCGGCCGGCGGGGCGGGGGCGGCCGGTCAGCCGTCCAGGACGAAGTGGTTGTAGCTGCGGTTCCAGCCCTGCTTGAGCCCGTACTCGTAGGCGTCGACCTCGACCTCCATCGTCTCGATGAAGACCTTGGCGGCGTACTGGTAGTCGGCGGGGAGCCGGCCGACCGCCGCGCCGTACGCCTTCACCAGCGGCTCCGCCTTGGCGGAGTGCAGGTATCCGAGCACCGGGCCGTCGGGGGCGTGCGGGATGCGGGCCTCCACCGGCGGCCCGGTGAACAGGAAGGACGCCGGGCACAGCTCGTCCGGCACGCCGAGCTTCCTCAGTTCGGCGCCCATCTGCGCGAAGAAGCGCGCGGGCCGGCTCCACACCCCCAGGTCGTACTCGTCGGAGAAGAACGGGGCGACCAGGCAGTCGAAGGCGTAGGTGTAGGAGGTGCCCTCGCCCTCCTGCCGCTCGTCGCCGGTCACCAGGTGCTCCAGCGCGGTCCGGACCGAGAGCCCCAGGTCGATGCCCTGGTGGCCGAGCCGGCCGTCGACCTCGGCGGCGGCCCGCTCGGAGTAGGCGAGCCCCCTCCGCTGCTCGTCGTCGAGGGGCGCCGGTCCGAGCATCGCCAGGACGTCGTCCATGTCGCCGTTGGTCATTCGCAGGACACTGCTCACGGGGCTTTCCTCTCGCCGTGCGTACGCCCTTCTGAATACCGACGGGATGCGACATTCCCAGCGCGCTTTTCCCCGCCTTCCCTCTCTGACCTGCGGTGTCGTCAGGTACCCCCTCCGTCCGCGCCGAGCACGTCGGTGTCCATGTCCGGCCCGCTGATCTCGCCCCGGAGCCGGTTGAGCCGCTGCCGGGCCGCGACCGAGCCGGTGCGGTCCCGGGCCGCCAGCTCCATGACCAGGCTGTGCGCCACCACCCATCCGGCGAAGTTCTCCCCGACCGCCTCCGCCGTGGACGGCGGTGTCGTGATCACGACGTCCACCCGGTCGCGCAGCGCCGGCCCGAGCGCCTCGGTGACCACGACGACCGGCGCCCCCTCCTCGCGGGCGTGCGCGATCAGCACCTCGATCTCGCGGAACAGCCGCAGCGGAGCGAAGACCAGGACCGCGTCGCCGCCGCCGACGCCGAGCAGGTCGTCGGCGAGCCGGAACCCGGTGGCCTCGATCTCCGTGCAGCGGCGCCCCAGCCGGGTCAGCTCGGTGGCGAAGTAGCGGGCGGTCGCGGCGGCCGGCCCGATGCCGTAGGCGACCGTCCGGTCCGCCTCCGCCAGCACCCCGACCGCCTGCTCGACGGCGGCGGCGCCGACCACCTCGGGCATCCGCCGGAGCATGTCGGCGCCGTCCGCGAGGACCTGGTCGAAGACCCGGGCGCCGCCGATGTGCTCCAGCCTGCGGTCCAGGACCAGGGCCGGGTCGCGGCGCTCGGTGAGCATCTCCAGCACCGCGCGCTTGAGTTCGCGGAACCCGCCGTAGCCGAGCGAGCGGGCGGTGCGCACCACGGTGGCGTCGCTCGTTCCGGTGAGCGAGGCCAGCTCGGCCGCCGAGGCGGTCACCGCCTCCGAGGGCCGGTTGAGCAGGAAGTCCGTCACCGCCCGCTCTCTGGGCGAGAGCCGGCCGGCGCTGGCGGTCACCCGGTCGCGGAAGCTCTCCCCGCCCCCGTTCGTAGTTTTCATTTCAGTGTTGACCTCTTCATGTAGTGAATACTACTCTCACTGTGGTCCGGGACACACGTCAAAGGATCGGCTCGATGAAGCACCAGTTCGTGATTATCGGCGGCGGCGTCCACGGCTGCGCCGCCGCGTGGCGGCTCGCCGACGCCGGGGAGGACGTCCTCCTCCTCGAAGCCGGGGCGATCGCCTCCGGCGCCTCCGGCGGCTTCGGCCGGCGCGGGGTCCGCGCCAACCGGCGCGACCTGCGGGAGCTGCCGCTGATGCGGGCCGCCTACCGGATCTGGCCCGAACTCGACGAGCGGCTGGGCGCCGCCACCGGCTACGAGCGCACCGGCGGCATGTACCTCATCGAGCAGGAGACCACCGGCACCAGGGGCGGCCTGATCGCCGCGCAGGCCCACGCCGAGGTGCAGACCCGCCTCGGCGTCCCGACCGAGGCGATCGGCCGCGACCGGGTGCTGGAGCTGGAGCCCGCCGTCTCGCCCGCCGTGCGCGGCGCGCTGTACTGCCCGCTGGACGGCACCGCCGACCACACCGCCACCACCAGGGCGTTCGCCGAGGCGGCCCGGAAGCGCGGGGCGACACTGCTGGAGGACCGCGAGGTCACCGCGGTGGAGCGCGCCGGCGGGCGGGTCACCGCGGTGCGCACCGCCCGCGGCGAGCGCTTCGAGGTCGGCACCGCCCTGCTGGTGCTCAACAACACCGGCGCCCCCGGCCTGCTCCGCGACGGCTTCGGCGTGGACCTGCCGGTCTGGCGGATCCTCCCGCAGGCCCTCCAGGTCGCCCCGGCCGGCGGCCCGCCCATGGCCCACCTGGTCGGCCACGACCACCGCCCGCTCTCCGTCAAGCCGCTGCCCGACGGCACGGTCATGGTGAGCGGCGGCTGGCGCGGCCGGTGGAACGCCGGGCTGCGGCGCGGCGAGACCACCGAGGAGGCCGTGCGGGGCAACCTGCGCACGGCGGCCGAGGTCTACCCGGACCTGGCCGGCGCGGAGCTGCTGCACGCCGCCGCCGGATCGCCGGAGTCGTGCAGCGCCGACGAGATCCCGATCGTGGACCTGGTCCCCGGCACCGGCAACGCCTGGGTCGGCACCGGCTGGACCGGGCACGGCTTCGCCATCGCCCCGGCCGTCGCCGAGTCGCTCATCGCCTGGGCGCGCACCGGGACGCGGCCGGACGACCTGGCCCCGTTCTCCCTCGCCCGATTCGGGCGCATCCCCCACCGGGCCGGCTGACCGCGGCCGGGCCCGAGCCCTTCGTTCCCAAGGAGCGGCATGTTCCCGACAGACGAGGTGAGCGGCGACGCCGTCACCGCACTCCTGTTCGCCGTCACCGTCCTCGGACTGCTCGTCCTGGCCGGCGTGGTGCTGCGGCTGCTGATCGCACCGCTGCGCCGGCTGTTCATCCCCGCCGCCCTGGTCGGCGGCGTGCTCGGCGCGGCGCTCGGCCCCTACGGCGCGGGCCTGTTCCCGGAGAGCATGGTCACCACCTGGGCCGGGCTGCCGGGGGTGCTGATCACCGTGGTGTTCGCGCCGATGCTCATCGGGGTGAGCATGCCGAGCCTGAAGAAGAGCTACCGGCTGATCGCGCCGCAGCTGCTCTTCGGCTACATGGGCGACTTCCTGATGATCGGCGTGCCGATGCTGGTCTGCGCGGCGCTGCTGGTGCCGTTCTGGGACGTCGGCGCGGCGTTCGGCACCGTCATCGAGGTGGCCTGGCCCGGCGGGCACGGCACCGCCGCCGGGATGGGGCCGGTCTACTCCGAGCTGGGGTGGGCCGACGGCGGGCCGCTCTCGCTGGCCGCGGCCACCGCCGGGCTGCTGTTCGGGATCGTCTGCGGGATGGTGCTGATCAACATCGCCGCCCGCCGCGGCCACATCGCCGCGGCCGGACGCGGCGACGACGCCCCCGAGGTGCTGCCGGAGGAGGCCCGCGCCCCGCTCGGCCGGACCACCCTCAACAAGGACCTGGTGGACGGGCTGGCCTTCCACGGCGCGCTGATCGCGGCCGCGGTGCTCATCGGCTGGGTGCTCCAGTCGCTGCTGGGGACGGTCGTGCCGGGGCTGCCGCTGTTCCCGATGGCGATGATCGGCGGCGCGGTGGTGCAGGCGGCGGTGGGCAGGACCCGGCTGGCGGGCGCGGTCGACCCGGGCAGCCTGCGCGCGATCCAGGGGGTGGCGCTGGACCTGCTGGTGGTCTCGGCGGTCGCCTCGATCAGCGTCCCGGTGGTGCTGGAGAACATCGTTCCGCTGGCGGTGCTGCTGCTGGTCGCGGCGGCGACGGCGGTGGGGTTCTTCTACTGGGCCGGGCCGCGGATGTTCCGCGAGTCCTGGTTCGAGATGTCCATCGTCAACTTCGGCACGCTGACCGCGGTCGCCTCGGTGGGCCTGATGCTGCTCCGCGCCGCCGACCCGGAGCTCAAGACCGACGCCGCCCGCGCCTACGCGCTGCGCGCCCCGTTCTTCAGCCCGATCGCCGGCGGCGGCCTGCTCACGGCGGTGCTCCCGGTGATCGCGGTGACCTACGGCCCGTGGGCGCTGGCGATCGGGGCTTTGGCGGGGGCGGCGGCGCTGTACGTGCTGGCCAGGGTCCTGCGCATCTGGCAGCGCCCCGGGGCCGGGGCGAGGTCCGGCGCGGGGTCGCCGCAGCACGGCTGACCGCACGCGGTGCACGCGAGGAAGACGAGGGCCCGCCCCTGGAACCGTCCGGGGGCGGGCCGCATCGCGCGATCAGGCGTTACAGCCGCTCAGCCCGGGCGGCCCCGAGGAAGGCGTCCCACTCGGAGGCGGGGAAGACCAGGTGACCGGCGTCGGAATGCTTGGAATCACGGATGGCGGCGGCCCGGGGGAGGTCGGCCACTTCGACGCAGTTCTGCGAGTTCCCAGAGCTGTAGCTGCTCTTCCGATAGTTGGCCGGGATCGTGGCCACTTCGACGCAGTTCTGGTTCTGAGCGCTGTAGCTACTCTTGTGAAATTCCAGTTGGGCGTCCATCACTCGCTCTCCAGCGACTTCAATACGTCATCGATGAACTCTGCTGACAAGGCTGTGGACAGCGCCACCCCCTGCACGTTACTGAACGCAACGGTATAACGCTCGATCTCATCGCTCTGCTCCAGGAAGAGGTCATCGGCTGCTGTACCGACGTACACGATGGGCAGATCCTTCGGGTCAGGGAACTCCAGAATGCTGAAGGGTCCGCCCAAGGCCAGGTGAGCACCAGCTTCATAAGGAAGAACCTGGATGTCGATGTGGTGGCGCAGCGCCAGATGCTTGAGGTGGGTGAGCTGCTCACGCATCACCTCTCGCCCTCCGATGAGACGCCGCAGCGCCCCTTCGTCGATGACGGCCATCATGTGCGGCGGATCGATGCGGTTGAAGATCTCCCGGCGGTACATGCGGGCTTCCACCCGCCGCTCGACCTCGCTCTCCGGTAGAGCGCGGCCCGCGCGGAAGACCGCGGCCGCGTAGGCCGGCGTCTGGAACAGGCCAGGAATCGTCAGCCCCTCGAACGTGCGGATCATCGAGGCCTCGATCTCCCAATCCGGCAGCGCCCGGTTTCCGAAGACGTCCTTGTACTTCGACCACCAGCCGCGCTCTTTGGCCTGCTGGGCCAGCCGGTGCATGGCCTCGCGCTCCTGCCGGCCGACCTCGTACAGATCAGCCAGGGAGTCCAGGTCGGAATGGCGCAGGCGGCGGGCGTCCGCGGTCTCGATCCTGCCGAGGGTGGCCCGGGGGACCCCGGCGGCCTTGGCGGCCGCGTCCAGGGTCATCCCGGCGTCCTCTCGCAGGGAGCGCAGAACCTGGCCGAGTCGGCGACGGCGGATGTTGGGGCTCTGATGGTCCACAGGGGCATCCTAGCGACAAGAAAATGGGAATCTGAGTTTTGGGCTTGACTCTCCAGATTCCGGGTTTACTCTTGGAGTAGTCAATCAGCTACGCACAGCTGCGTCGCTGAAGCTACGCCTGGTCCGCCTGCCGCCGTGCTGATTCACCGAACCCGCGGACCTCCGCTTCCGTCCACTTCCTTCTTGAAGAGGGGTGCGTCCGCATGCCTTCTCTCACCCCCGTGCCGCCGCTGCCCGAGGTCACCGTCGCGCTCGACGCGCTGATCCCGCCGCTCTACCGGCACTACTTCAACCGCCGCCCCGACCGCCCCTACTACTCCGCCCGCCGCTACGACTTCCCCGGCCTGCCCGGCTTCCTCCCGCTCGCCCGCGCCTTCCTCGACACCTGCGCCGCCGAGCACGACGTCCACTTCCGCTACCTCTTCCCCCTCCTCGGCTCCGAACTCGCCACCAACGCCATCGCGCACTCCCGCTCCGGCCGCCCCGGCGGCTCCTTCTCCCTCGCCGTCCACCGCCGCCGCGCCGGCCTGATGCTGATCTGCCGCGACGGCGGCGCCGCCGACCCTGCCGACGCCGGCCCCCTGCTCCCCGGCCGCCTGGACCCCGGCTCCACGCACGGCCGCGGGCTGGCCATGGTCGACGCCCTGTCCACCGCCTGGGGGCAGCACGGCGGGTCCGGCCACCGGAACGTCTGGCTCCACCTCGACCACGACCTGGACGGCACCGCCTGGGACGCCGCCTGACCCGCAGACCGGGCGCCCGCCCCGCGCTGGAGGGGGCAGGGCGGGCGCCCCCGCCCCGAAAGGAAAACACCCCATGACCACCGCATCCACCACATCCGCCGCACCGGCCGCGACCGGCACCACCGACCGGCTGCACGCCCTGACCTCCCGCCCCCGCGGCCGCCGGTTCAACCCACCGGGCGGACGGCGGCGCACCTCCGCCGCCGTCTCCGGCACCGCCCCGCCTCCCCCCGCGCGGCCGCCGGACGGGCCGCCGCTGCTGCTCTCCCCCTACGCCCGCGCGGCGCACCGCCCCGGCGAACCCGCCCTGCCGCCCTGGCTGCTCCGCGCACACGCCGAACTCGACCCGGAGGCGCCCCGGCCCCGCACCCCGACGCCGCCCCGGCTCCGTCCGCCCTCCCCGGCGCACCGCCCCGGAACCGGCACGCGGCGCGCCGCCCCGGCCGGCCGCCGCCTCCTCCCCCAGGCGCTCGCCTTCGCCGCCGGCCTGGCCGCCGGTGCGGCCCTGCTCGCCGCCGCCCGGCTGCTCCCGCTCCTCACTTGAAACAGAACCCCCCGAACGGCCGAAAACGCACTTTTCCGGGTGTTCTCTTTTTCCTCCGAGAGGGCGACCGAATCCGTGTTACCGATGGAGCGGAAACCGTCCGCCTCCTTTTACGGAACACACATGACAACACCCATTCTCGCCTTTTCCGTACTCGCCGCCATGATCCTCGGCGCGGTGTTCGCCGCGTGGAGGTTCCGGGTCAGCGACGACTCCTCGGGCGGGGCGGTCGGCGTCGTCATCGCCCCGTGCGCGCTCGCGCTCTACCTCGCGGCGGCGGCGATGGGGGTGGTGATCGGCTGGGAGGACTTCAAGGGCGCCGAAGAGGGCGTCGCCACCGAGGCCGGGGCCGCCCAGGCGCTCTACTGGAGCGCGGCCTCCCTCCCCGCCGAGGAGGCGGAGACGGTCCGCGGGCAGCTCCGCACCTACCTCACCACGGTGGTGGAGGAGGACTGGCCGCTGATGCAGCGGGAGGGCGAGCTGAGCCCCGAGGGCGACGAGGCGCTCGCCGACCTCGCCGCGTCCGTGCGGGTGCTGTCCAGCACCGATGCCGCCGGAGGGCTGGACCTGCTCACCGCCCGCCAGGAGCTCACCAACCTCAGCGACGCCCGGATCGAGCGGGCGGACGCGGCCGGGGACGGCATCCCGCCGGTGCTGACCGCCATCACGGCGGTGTCGGCGGTGGCCGTGGCGGTGCTGCCGTTCGCGATGATGAAGCAGCGCTCGGCCACCGCCTACTTCTGGGCCGCGGTCAACCTGCTCTTCGTCTTCGCGCCGGTGCTGCTCATGCTCTACATGGGCAGCCCGTACACCGGCATCCTGGTCAACGACGCGGGCGGGATCGAGGACGCGCTGGCCGGCTTCGAGCGGGCCGACATGGCACTGGACGCCCCCTGACCGCCCGGCCGCGGCCGTCCCGTCGGCGGCCCTGACGACCGCCCGGGGCGGGCCGCACGCGGCGGCCCGCCCCTTCGCTCCTCCCGGATCAGCCGCCGAGGCGCCCGGCGGCGGCCCGGCCGGCGCCCGCCGCGGCGACGGCGACCACCACGACGATCACCATGGCGCGCATCGGCGTGAAGGCGTCGGCCGGCTGCTGCCCGCCGGGGACGAACGAGGCCACCGGGACCGCCGCCTCCTCCTCCGCCGGGGGCGCCTCACCGGGGGCGGGCGGCTCGGGCGCCGCCGGGGCGGCGGCCTGCTCCTGCTCGCGGGCCTCCGGGGCGGGCGCCTCCGGAACCGGGGTTTCGGCCTCCGGCTCCGCCTGCACTGGCTCGTCCGGAACCTCGGGGGCGGGGGCGGCGGGGAGCCGCGGCTCCTTCGGGGCGGGCTCGGGCGGCGCGGGCGGCTCAGGCTCCGGTGGCGCAGGGGGTCCGGGCGTGCTCGGGCAGTCCGGCATCCGCCCTGCGGTGACCACCACCTGCACCCCGTTCGAGCAGACCAGGACGTAGGGCTCGTCCGGTTCGACCTCCACCCGGGTGTCGGGGGTGTCGACCCGGACCCCGCCGGGCCCCGCCTCCACCCGGGTGTCCCCGGTCTCCGCGCGGGCTCCCCCGGGACCGGCCTCCCCGACGGCTGCGGAGGCGGACGGGACGGCGCAGGCGAGCAGGAGCGCACTCACCGCCGGAAGCAGGGACAGGGCGCGGCGGACGACAGGCATATGACTCCTCGTGACGCTATCGGGGCACAAGGTGATCGTATTTCGGCCGCCGAACCTCTACACCCGAAACCCCGCAACGCCAAGATCAACGGGAGAGGACCGGCTAATTGATGGGGGTTTCTCCTCGCCGCAGTGCCTCTACCGTGCCCCCGAGCCGTCCTCAGCCCCGCGCCCACCTCGTCGAGCTCAGCGTCGTCGTCTTTTCCCGGCCCCTTCCTACTCGGGGAAACGAGACCGCCTCCGGTGGGCCGGGCAAAGACGACGACGCGGAGCTCGACGTCATCGCGGTGGTACGACGGTGTTGAGCCCCGGCCTGTTGCTTTTGCCCGGCCACCGCCTTGCGGTCCCGTGCGGGACGCGTGTTCAGGGCCGGGAAAAAGCAACAGCCCTGGGCTCAACAAGGTGGGTGCCGGGCCCGCACCGCCGCGACCGCTGCCGGCCTGCACCGCGTCGAGGCGGTGACCGCCGACGCGGGACTGCCCGGCGCCTACGAGGGCATGCTCCCGGCCGACCTGGTGCTGGTCTGCGGCGTGTTCGGCAACATCACCGACGAGGACGTGGAGCGCACCGTCGACTTCTGCGCCCGCTCCTGCGCCCCCGGCGGCGCCGTCCTCTGGACCCGGCACCGCTTCGCCCCGGACCTGGTCCCGCAGATCTGCACCTGGTTCGAGGAGCGCGGCCTCACCCGCGAGTGGCTCTCGGCCCCGGAGAGCGAATTCGGCGTGGGGGTGCACCGCCTCACCGGCCACCCGACGGAACGGCCCGGGCCTGCTCCTGGTGAACGGCTCTTCACCTTCCTCGAACCGGCCTGAGCCGGCGGCACCACGGAGGCCGGAAGCGGCCATCCGCGGAGGGCCTTGGAGAAGATCCCGGAGAAAAGCCGGAGCCCGATTCCCAACCCCCACTCCCGTCGCATACTGCCTATGCTTGGCCACTCGGGGTCATCTCCCCTCACATCCACCCGCCTTGCAAGGAGAGTCGTTGAGCTACGACGTGGTCGCCCTGGTGGCGAAAGACCCCGACATGCGCGCCATCGCCCATGCGCTCCAGGACGCCGCCCCGGAAGCGTGGCTCCGTCCGCTCAGCGGCGGGAACGTCCTGCAGATCCGCAGCGATGAGCGCCATGTACTGGCGACGCTCGAACCTGCGCAGCTGGTGGAATCCCCCGACGAGATCGCCAGGCTGCTCGGCCCCGAGGCCGCAGTCGGCCTGCCGGAGGAGTGCTGGTGGGTCGAAGTCCGCGCCAGACCCGACGAAGAGGGGCGGGAGATCGCGCACCGCCTCGCCGATAGCCTCGCCTGGCGGCTGGGCGGGACCGTCTGGACCTCCGGGAAGGCCGACTTCTCCTCATGGGAGGAGACCGATCACCCCGCCGTGGAGCGCATCGCCGAGAAGGCGTTCGTGGTCGCCCAGGACCGTGAGGTCGTCCCCTTCTCCTCATGGCTCTCGGACGCGCTCTCCAAGCACGCCCCGGAAGGGAAGGCCCTGCAAGTCCTGACTCCGGCCGCCTCCCGTATCACCTATCCGCTGCGGACCCTGCTGGCCACCCCCGCGGCCCGCTGGGTCGTGCAGACCGAGGAAGGCACCCACTTCGACGGGATCAGCGGCCTGCCGCTTCACTGGAACCCCGAAGAGGGCTACATCCCCACACCTTCCGAGGACGGGCCGCAGCCGGCCCCCGGTTTCCTCGACGACTCCCCTCTGGGCACCCAGCTCATCCTCGACCTCACCATTCAGCACGGCGAGCCGTACGCTCCCCCGCTGGGTCGGGCGGTCGAAATCATCACGGACCACCTCGCCGACTCCCACCCCGCCGGTTGGGGCCCGCACGAGCCGGCCCTGGCTCCCTGGGTCCGGGAGAGGCTGATCCGCCTGTGCCGGCACCGGGCTCTCCGGCCGTCAGTGCTGCACTTCTCCGCCCCCCAGGACGGCGGCCGCCCGTTCTCCGGCAGCCTCCGCGTCACCTGGAACGGAGAGAAGGGGGCCGAACACATCTCCATGGCGATCGGCTACGAGGAGGAGGCGGAGCTTCCGCTGGCCCAGTTGCCCAGCCTGGTGGAAGCCCTTGTAGAGGAAGAGCTGCTGACGATGCTCCACGTCCGCCGCATGCGTGGGCGGAGTGACACCACCTACGAGCCCCGATGGCACGGACTACCCGTTCCTCTGGGCATGGCCGTCGGCCCGGCCACCCTGCACAGAGCAGGAGCAGAGCACGCACTCTCCGGCCCACTCAAAGGGCTCCCCCTGGGCGACCGCGAGAAGCAAGCGGTCTGGTACCCGATCTCCGAGTCCCCTCTTTCCTCACAGGCGAGAACAGAGCGCATCAAGGCTCAACTCCAGCACCTGAGCCCTCGGCCCACCGAAGCCTGATCTCTCCCGGCCCGTTACCGATCGGCGAGGGCTGAGCTCACCACCACTTTTCGAATGGACCCGACTGCCAGACATTATCCCGCTCTTCGAGAGCAAGGAATTCCCCGGGAATGGGTTAACCTTCTGGATTTATCTTCTCTTTGATGAGGTCAAAACTTTCTGCGACCTTCGAACCGTTGCTAGCTTCAATCTTTCTCCCAATGGGGCCTTCTGAGTAATCCTTGAAGCGCTCCAACGCTTCGAGGACGGAGAGCTCAAGGTCGGATGATTCCTCCAATCTCGCAATATTTCCAACGTCACCAGAAAACAAACAACGGCTTTCAATATGGCCGCTTTCGTCGCTTTTCACGTTTGCAGACCAATGCAAACCAGGAACTTTTGTTTAAATATCACCACCCCTCTCGATTTTTTTATTCACTTTCTCTATTTTCTTTGCAACCCATTCTGGAATGTAATTTACATCTCTAGGGAAAAAATTCAAATCTAGAGCATAATAGTTATCGGGAATCGGAAGATCTACAGAAAGAGGCTCATTGTAATTATATTCAACCCTATACTTCCCTTCTTTTGTTACCACTATCCCCATAGAGTACCAAGTGCCTTTCCCTGATTCGTACATCTCTTCTCGTAGTGCGCGTACCGCCTTCATTGTCGAAGAAGATATTCGTGAAACGTTGTCATAAATCTCCCCTCCCTCCAAGAGAACCGGTGCGCTAATTTTCTGAAAAAGCGCAACATTGACCGAATTCAAACCTACTTCAACCCACCCATCAGGTGCAACAGAAACTACACTTTCTGCGATTTCAGAAATAAGGCTCTTTATTTTTCTTGAATCCATCGTTTCCCTCTCATGACTAGCCCTTCACTATGGGGGGGACATTGCTATAAGAAATGACTTCTTGGGTTCTATTGATAGTGTATCTCACATCCACTATCTCCGGCGTTGAGACATCTCCTTCATACGACAATTCAATGCGGACCTTCACCTTGTCAGGAGGGATATTACTTAGAGCTTTTACCCACGTTCTTTCGGCGACTCTGAAGCTGTCCTGGAGAGTCGCCTCACTTCCATCAACACGCCGAATATCCCTATTCAGGTACTCTACCATAGGGACCAAATTAATCTTCTCCGCTGGCCCAGCGAACTGGCGAGCGATCAGATGCCCCGGATTCCAGACAACCTCCATGTAGTGAGGCACATCATCGAGTGAAACATTACTCCCAGAACGCTGTTTAGCCAGTCGCAAGATTTCCTGATTTTCTTTTTCATAGATTTCAATAAAATCTGCTTCTCCTTGCTTTTTTACATACCTTTCGGCTTCGCTATCCCGAACTCCAGGCCTAAGCGAAATCTCACCTTCCACGGAAACCGTGCGCCCGAGATGGTCGGTTTCAAAAACAAGCCCATCGACCTCATATTTTGCATTCGGTCGCGGGTTGTTAAGTTCAACATTAGCCTGCGTGGCCCCTTGCGAAGACTTTGACCAAGTTTCGATTTCTACAATTTCACCATGGGAGTCAGTCTTGAAAATCCCACAATGCGCACCATCTTTATAAGAAACCTGATATATCGCATTCGGAGAGAGGCCACCCCGATCACCAAACCGTTCCTCCCTATCGGGAGAAAGCGGGTGGTTGTCGTCGATTTTGATAGGAGATCCAGCGGGCTCACTCCCGCCTTCCGCTCCCCCATCCCCTGTACCAGGACGGCCTCCTCCCGGAGGCGCCCCAAATCTGCCGCCACCAGTGAGGTCGGGGCTAAGGCTCGTGGCAACCTGCGAGTTTTCAGAAAGATCGCTTACCGAATTCTGAGGTGAAGGGCCCCCTTGCTGAACCGATTGAGAACCTGCGTTACTCTGCCTTCCATCCCCTACAGCACCAGGTTCACCATGGGATGAAGAAATTAGCAGTTCGTCGATATCATTTTCTCCACCCCCTCTCCTATCAGGGATTTCCATCCCGTTGGCGCCCACTAGAACCCTTTGAGGTTCGCGAAGGATACGCTCAGCCTCTTCGATAACGGCTCTAGCAGCTTCCGACACCCTTCGCTCTGAAGCTTCGCCTGAGAAGACCTCATCCCGCTGCGCATCAATATTGTTCTCGCAACTCTCATTCACCCCTCTCTGCTTCTGGCCAGTGGGGTCAATTGCTCCTTCGAAAGTCGAATCGAGATTGGACTCGGTCTCTCGAGAAAAGTCATCATCAGGAGTTTCAGAATTCCGTTCCTCCACCGAGCCGAACGCTTCAATTCCATGCTCAGCGCCAGCTGGCCTTCCGAATCGGAAAAGAATATTCGCCTTCACAGAGTCCAGGCGGATTTGAATATCGGAACTGATCTGAGCGTACTTCGCCTTGAACTCCTGGAACGACTTCGGGAGACTGAATCCACTCTTCCCGGCCTCACCTCTTCCCCAGAATTCCTTGACGGTCCAGTCGCCTGCCCCCTTACCCTCTCCCTTCATCTCGAGGGCCCGAGTCAGGACGGTGCCACCGCGGGCAGGGAAAGAGGTGAAGAAAGTGGCGAGGTTCCCGACACTGGTCACCACCGTGTAAGCGGGGCGGTCCTCCCACTCGTCCAAGGCGAAGAACTCGGTAGCGGTGGCTCCCCACGCGGCGCCGGCGTTGTCGCCGAACTTATCCCAGGACCATTCGTCGGTGAAGGGTGTCATCCAGCCGTCTTGGCCGTAGACGCCGACCAGAGCCCCTGCTCCCTGGATCCTCTCCTTCTGGAACTGGAGGGCGTTATCGATCATCTCCCCGGGACTGCGGGCCCACCCCTTACCCTCTCGCCACATACCGGCGGCGGAGACCGCAGCGACGCCGAACCCCCAGGTTGCACCACCGGTGAAACCGTCCCAGAGGGCCGAATGAGTGTCCACGGCCCAGTCCAGAGGCCAGGGTTTATCAACTTCCTCGACGTATCCCTGGGTAAGATCCAGGGATTCACGACCGAACCGGATCCATTCGGAGAACTCGCCGAAATCATATGTGGCGTCTGGGGTGTATCCAGCTGCCGCACCGTAGGCGATCTCACCCTTGCCCGGCTCACCGTCGCTGGCCGGGACGAACTTGGGGCCGTCGCACAGTTTGGAGATCTTGTTGCCGCAGGTGCGCTCAGCCTGCTGGAACTTCTCCCAGGCGTTGTTCACCATGCGCTTCAGCGTCCAGTTCATGGCCGCGTTGTACGGATTGGCGAGCCCGTGGGGGTCCTCAGACATCTTTTCGACGAAGTCGGTGGCCAGGATCTTGAGGCTCTTCAGCTTGTTCTTCGCTTCCGCCGCCTCCTCGCCGAACTCGTCGAGGGCGTCGGCGATGTCGACCAGGTCGTCATGGAGCGCGTTGCCCTGTGCGGCTACCGGGTCCATGACGGAGAAGAGCTCTTCGTCCTCAGGCGCCTCGTAAACGGAGCGCAGCCCCTGCCATGAGGACTTGACGTCCTCCCCGCCGTCGGCGATGTCGCCGGCCGCCGAGCGGATGTCGGAGACAGAGCCGGCGAGGGCTTCCAGCGCCGTTCCCGGCATCGGGATGGCCTCGGGATTGATGAGGTCGCCCATGGTGGCAAGGGAGACGTCGAGACCGGTCTGCAGGGTCACGTCGGGTGCGTAGGTTTCCATGTGCCCGCGGGCATTCCTCTCGTGTGACCGGGGGTGTTCACATCAACTGCTCGGAGCCCTTGGACGTCGTGGGCAGGTCCGACTCGACCGTTCCCGCGTTGGACTGGGCCTCTTCCGCCATCTCCAGGTCGCCGGTGAGATAGGCGTTCACCGCGTCGGCGCATCCTCCGAGTGCAGAGGCGGCGCGGCCGGCCATCTTCTCCGCGCGGCCGCCGTACTCCTCCACGTACTTGTAGAGCGCCGACTCGATGGGGAAGCTGACCGCGTTGGCGGCCGAGTCGACGAGCCCGTCGCCGGCCTTCTGCAGCGCTCCGCCGAGCCCTTCGCCTTCGCTCTCTCCGAGCACCGCGACGACCGCGTTCAGCACCCCCTGGACCCCGGGGGCGTCGATGTCCCATTTGCTCATCGCCCCTCCTCCGGCCGCTGCGCGGAGCGGAGCCCCTCGGGGGCGAACCTGTCGGGGCGGAAGCTCTCTGGAGGGAGCGGGGTCACACGACCGGTTCCGGCCACTTCCTCCCGGACACGGGCGACGTTCGCGCTCAGGCGGTCCAGGGAGGGCCGTACGGACGCGATCGCCCTGGTGATCCGGGTGTTCACGGCTTCGTTCCGCTGCCTCATGAGATCGGCGGGAGGCAGCCGGATCGGCCGGATCGGCGACGGTTCGGAGCCCGGTTCAGGGGCCTGCTCCCGCTCGGCCCCTTCGGCCTGGATCGCTGCTTCCACCAGCTCGAACTTCATCCGTTCGCCCCCATACGCCTCTCTTCTCGCACCAGACCCCTTGAGTGTCGCTTTGGGCGCATTATGCCTATCCTTGACCACTGACGGTGAGGGCTCCCCCTGTGCAGGGTCACGGACCCGAAACCGGTGGAGCGGCGCGGAGCGGCTGAGGAGCGGGCGGATGACACGTTGGGACTTCGGGGAGCAGACCCTGACCACCCTGACGCAGAACACCTCCGGGTCCGGGGACGAGCTGAGCGACCTGATCACCAAGCTCATCGACGCGGCCGAGCCGCTGGTCGGGAAGTTCGACGGTTCAGGGAAGGCCGCCTTCGACTCGTTCAAGTCGCGGGCCGACCAGATCACCGCCGACCTCAACGCCGGCCTGGGCTCCATCAACGAGGGCCAGCGCGGCATGGACCAGGCCTTCTCCGAGGGCAGCCAGACCATGGCCGACGAGGCCAACCAGAACATGGGCACCGCCAACTTCGACGCCGCCAAGTTCCGGGGCTGACGCACCCCGAGGAGGAATCGCATGACCGGCCGCAACAGCTACGACATCGGCGCCTCGCAGGAGGCCCAGAGCAACATCCACGGAGTGATGGCCCGGCTGGAGTCGATCATCGGCGAGCACGACACCGACGTCTCCAACGCCATGGCCGACTTCGAGGCGACCGGCGTCTCCGAGGAGTACAGCGCCAAAGAGCTCAAGTGGCACAACGCCGGCAACGAGGTCCGCGAGATCATCCGGCTGGTGCGCAACACCCTGGAGAGCAACGACGGCACCGCGCAGACCGCGCTCGGGCGGGCCGGGGCCGCGGTGCAGTCCATCTGATCCGCCCCGGGGCGACCGCCCCCTCGTCGCGGCCTTCCGCTACGGTGCGGGAGGCCGCTCCCCTGTCCCCCGGAAAGGACCCCCGTGCCGCGCGACTACGACAGCCAGCTGCTGGAGTCGGTCGCCGTACGGCGCAAGCGGCTCCGCGAGGCCGCGGTGTTCGGCCCGCAGCGCAGCCGGCGCCGGCTGGAGGAGCACCTCACCAAGATCATCGCGGGCGTGGTCATCGCCGCGGTCGGCTGCGCCGGGACGGTCGGCTGGTCCTTCCTGCAGAGCCGGCTGAAGACCCAGGAGGAGGAGAAGGCCCAGGCCGAGGCCGGGCCGCCCGCCCCCGGGTCGCTGCCGGTGCCCGCCGACTGGGTCGGCGCCGACGTCGGCCTGGACATGCTCCGCGAGGAGCTGGGGCAGGCCGGCGTGGACGAGGAGCTGTACGTGCTGCCCGGCGAGCCGCGCCCCGAGGCGGGCGAGGTGGAGAGCTACTACCTGGTCAGCAAGGAGGGCGACTACTTCACCGTCGGCATCGTCGAGTACGAGCAGGGCCGCACGGGGGTGGAGTTCGCCTCCGAGGACGAGACCGCGCGCTGGCTCTACCGGGAGCTCGCGATCGTGGACCCCGGCCCCCGCGAGCTCACCGCCGAGGAGCGGGCGCAGGCCAAGGAGCGCCGCGCCGGGCTCGACGCGGAGGCGAAGGAGCGGGTCTCCGGCGGCGGCGACTCCGCCAAGCTCACCCTGGAGCCGGGGCTGGTGGTCGACGCGTTCGGGCAGGAGAGCGGCTCACTGCTCTTCCCCGACGGGCTGCCGTTCGAGGAGCGGGGGCTGCCCGAATCCGCGGCCGACCCGTCCGGCTACCACCGCTACCGGGTCACCTACCCGTTCCAGGTCTCGGCGTCGCTCTCCCCGGAGAGCGGCGGCGACCCCGGCGGCGGCCTCCGGTTCGGCATCGACCCCGGCGGGTTCACCGAGCCGCCCGAGCTGCCCAGCGTCCGCTGGCTGCTGCGCAACGGCTACCTGGAGCGGATCGAGCCCGGCGAGGTGCCCGCGTGACCGCCGGAGACAGAGGAGAAGGACAGCGATGACCACCTGGAGCCGGGTGACGCTGGTCGGCGAGCGCCGCAGGGTCGACGCCGTGCTGCCGGCCGAGGAGCCGATCGGCGCGCTCATGCCGGACGTGCTGCGCATGCTCGGCGACGCCCCCGACGGCCCGGCGACGCCCCGGCACCTGAGCACCGTCGGCGGCGACCTGCTGGACGCCGACGCGACCCTGGCCGACCGGGAGGTCGCCGACGGCTCGGTGCTGCGGCTGGTCCGCGCGGACGACCCGCTGCCCGCGCCGATCGTGCACGAGGTGCCGGAGGCGGTGGGCACCGCGCTCGGCGAGCACCCGGCGTACTGGTCGGCCGGCGCCGCCCGGTGGACCGGGACCGCGACGCTGGTCGCCCTGGTCCTGGGCATCGGGTTCCTGGTCCGGGGCGGGGCGCCCGGCACCGCCGTCGCCGTCCTGGCCGGCATGGGCGTGCTGCTCACCGCCGGCGGCGCCGCGCTGGGCCCCGCCTGGCGGGAGCCGCTGGGCACCGCGCTGACCATCGCCGGCGGCTGCACCGGGGTGCTCGCGGTGTGGACGGCCGCCGGGCACCACGACTGGCCCGGCTGGGCCGCGTGGGCCGGGACCGCCGCGGTCGTATCGGTGCTGCTCGCGCTGCTCGGCCTCACCTCTCCGCTGGGCCGGGGCGGGGTGGTCGGCGGCGCCACCGGGGCCGGGCTGGCCGCGCTGTGGGCCGGGTGCGCGCTGTTCGGCCTGGGTCTCGCCGAGACCGCCGCGATCGCCGCGGTGGCCTGCACGGTGCTGGTGAGCGTGCTGCTCCGCGCCGCGCTCGCGCTGTCCGGACTGACCGTGCTGGACGACCGGCGCGGCGCCGGCGAGGAAGTGCCCCGGGAGGACGTCCGCTCGGCGCTGGCCGGCACGCACCGCGGCATGGTGGTGGCGGCGGTGGCGGTCGCGGCGTGCGCGGTGGCCGCCGCGTACGGGCTGAGCAGCGCCCCGGACCCGTGGACGATGGTCCTCACCGGCCTGCTGGCGGTCATCCTGGCCGGCCGCTCCCGGATGTTCCCGCTGGTCACCGAGAAGGCGCCGCTGCTGGCCGCCGCGGTGGCGGCGGTGTTGGCGCTGGCCTGGGCGCTGGACGCCGCGGTGCCGTTCGCCCCGCTGCCGTCGGTCGGCCTGCTCGCGGCGGTGCTGGCGCTGCCGGTGGTGGCGCTGGCCGCCGACCCCGCCGAGCACACCCGCGCCATGCTGCGCCGGACCGCCTCCCGGATCGAGGCGGTCGCCGTGGTGGTGTGCGTGCCGGTGGCGGTCGGCGCCCTGGGCACCTACGAGCGGCTGCTCGCCACGTTCTGACCCCGGCCCGAGCGGCCCGACCCGAGCGACCTGACGAGAGGAGCGCGATGGGCGCCCCCACCCGCACCCGCCCCGGCAGGCGCGGCGACTCCCTGCTGCGCCGGGCCGGACAGGGCCTGGCGCTGCCGTTCCTGCCGTCCGACGGCGCGCGGCGCGCCCTGGAGCTGGGCGAGGAGCTGCAGCGGCCGATCACCACCGGGCGCCGGATCGTGGTGACCCGGCCGCGGGCCGGCGCCGGGGAGGCGACCGTCACCGCGCTGCTGGCCGCGGTGTTCGCGCACTACCGGCAGGACCGGGTGCTGACTCTGGACATCACCCCCGGGTCGACCTCGCTGGCCCGGCGGCTGGGGGTGGAGCCGTCCTCCTCGCTGGGCGAGGTGGCGCGGCGGCGGGTCGCCGCGTCCTCCTTCGAGGACCTGGAGGAGCACCTGGCCCGGGTCCGCGACCGGCTGTGGATGCTGCCCGCCGTGCACGGCGGCGCCGAGGAGGCGCTGGAGGCGCGCGACTTCCGGGAGACGCTGCTGCCGCTCACCCGGTACTTCGGGATCACCCTGATCGACCGCGGCGCCGACGTGTACGACGGCTTCAACCACGCGGCCCAGGCCGGGGCGCACGCGCACGTGCTGGTGGCGCCCGCGACCGCCGACGGCGCCGCCGACATCGCGCGCGGGTTCGACTGGATGGCCGCCCAGGGCGACACCGCGACGCCGAAGCGGGCGGTGGTGGCCCTGGTCGAGCAGGGGCCGGACGAGGACCCGGCGTTCGACCTGGACGGCGCGGCCGCGGTGCTGCGCCGCAGCGGCGCCGCGGTGGTGCCGCTCCGGTACGACCGGCACCTGGCCGGCGCGGAGGCGCTGGAGCCGCGCCGGATCGCGCGCGCCACGCACACCGCGGCCACCCGCGTCGCCCTGCACGCGCTGAGGAGGGCCGGATGAACGCACCCCGACCGCAGCGGCCCGGGACTCCGGGGCCAGGCCCGGGACCGGGACCGGAGGATCCGCGGCGCGCGGCCCCGCCCGGCCCGACGACCGGCCCGCAAGGCCCGCAGAGGCTGCAAGGTCCGACGACCGGTCCGCAGGGACTGCAGGGCCTGCGGCCGGGGCGGGCCGGAGGGCCGCCTGCGCCTCCCGCCGCCCGCAGGGTCCCCCCGATCGGAGCGCAGCCGGGGGCGGGGGCTCGGCCGCCGCAGGCGTCCCGGCCGGCGCAGCCCTCCCCCGTGCCGTCCCCGAACGCGGCCGCGCCTCCGTCCGCACCGCGCCGGACCGCCGCCGTCCCGGGGTCGGACGCGGCACGCGCGTTCATGGAGGGCACCACCGCCCCGCCGGCGAAGCCGGCGAAGAGCCGCCCTGGGCGCGACGAGCAGCGCCGGGAGAAGAAGCGGGCCAGGAAGCAGGAGAAAGAGAAGGAGAAGCAGCGGAGGCAGGCCGCCGCACCGGCCCCGGTGGAGAAGGCACCACCGGCGTCCCCGGAAGAGGCCCGGCCGACCGAGAGCGAGCGGAAGGCCAAGCGGAAGAAGGAGGAACGGAGGGAACGGCAGGAGAGGAAGGAGCGGAAGCGCTCCCGCACCGCCGAGCCGGCCTCGTCCACTCCGGCTCCGGCCGCTCCGTCCGCGCCCGCGCTTCCCGGCGGCTACGAGGCGGAGCTGCGCGAGCTCGCTCCGCTCCCGGAATCGCGCCTCTTGCGCACGGTGATACGCACGGCCCGAAACGTGCGCCGTCGCCGCGGATCCGACGCTCCGTGACCGGTTCCGGTCCTCGGCTTGTTCACATACTGCAGATCCGGAACACCGAACGGCGGAGCGGCCGCCGGATCCGGATGAGGGCCGTCATCGCCCCTCTTTCTCTGTACCGGTCTTCTCCCGTCCGAGCGGGCATCACCGGCCGGCGCTTTACTCTGCCGGCCTGGTTTTCCCCTTTTCCCAGCGATGTGGACCGCACATCGGCCGACCGAAGGAAAGGACCCCCTTGACCCAGCCCCCGTCACCGCAGCCGCCGTCCTGGCAGCCTCCTCATCAAGGTCCGCCTCCGCACTTGGCGCCGCCCGGGGCACCCCAGGCGGCGCAGCGGAACCAGCCCCCGAACGCCTGGCCCACCCCGCCCGGGCCCTATGCCGGGCCGCAGTTCGCGCCGCCCCCGGGCCAGGTCCCGCCCGGAGCACCCGCTCCGGCCGCGCACCCGTACGGGGCTCATGCGCCGCCGCCCCCGCCTCCGGGGTACCCGCCGTACGGCCTGCCGCCGACCGCCCCGGGTAAACCGAAGTCCCCCACCACGCTGACCGTCGCGCGCGTCCTCATGCTGTTCATGGGGATATCGGGGACGCTTGTCGGGTTGCTCCTGACCATCGCCGGGACGGTCGTCTCCTTCGCTGCGAAGGACTCCATGGAGACGCGGGAGGGATGGTTCTACCTCTCCATCGCCTTGGCCGTCTTCATCTTCGGCGTCATGTCCACGCTGCTCGGCATCAAGGCCGCGAAGCCCCGCCCCTGGGTGCTGTGGACCACCGTCGGAATCTACTGCCCGCTCGCCCTGTCCGCCCTGGCCGGTCTGATCCTGGAAGGCTCCGAGGCGAGCAATCCGCTGGGGGCGGTGATGCTCATCCTCGTCCCCTGCCTGATGCTGACCAGTACCTCACGGCGGTACTTCGCCCTGGGGCGGACGGCTCGACAGGGCTGACACCGGCCTTGTGAAGGAGGGGCGCCCGGCCCGGCGGTGGGCGCTCCTCTTTTCCCTGCCTTGTCCACCCCTGGGCGGCCGGGCGGTTTGAAAAACAACTCCAATCAACTTCCACTTTGAAGTTCATCAATTTTACCCTGGAGCCATTCAGGGATGAAATCAAGACCCCTCGGAAAATATTTCAGATCTTCCACATATGTTTCACTGACCGGTTCAATATCGAAAGCAGGTTTGGATTTATAATTATACTTCACTTCATATCCTTCACTTTTTTTGCAGAGCACCAACATACTAAACCAAGTGCCTTTATTTTCAACATACATTCCTACCCGAAGGTCATCTAACACGGAAAGAACTTGCAGGGGGACGTTCATCTCTTCCCATGCACCGTCGGAGTACCCAACGATTCCCCTTCCGGTTGAACAGCCATGAAGGGCATCGAACCGAAACTTGAACTCCTCCCAATCTTCCGGCAGAGAGCGCGCTATCACAATGACTCCCTTATAGACGTATTCGCTCTGCCCTGCAGGATCTAGAGATCCTCGTTCAATCATCCCGCCCACTCTCTTCTCGGAAGGCCCCGAGGTGAGAAATCCGCTGGGAGCGGCGATACTCATTCTCGCCCCCTGCCTACTGCCGAGCAGCCGCTCCCGGCGGGTACTACGCCTCAGGGCGCGCAGGCCGACAGGACTGACGGCGGCCGCACAGAGGAGGAGTGCCCGGCCCGGCGGTGGGCGCTCCTCTTTTCTTGCAGGACCCTTGTCCTGTCCGCCTCCGGGCGGGCGATCAGTTTCCGGAGATCTTCTGTGCCAGCCAGGCCGGGATGTTCTCGTCGTCCCGCGGGAAGTGCCGGAGGTCGTCCAGGAAATCCCCGCCGTTCGAGGGGACGCCGAAGAAGTCGGGTTCGGATTCGTAGTCGAAGTCCACCGAGAAGCGGCCGGGCGACACGATGGTGTACTTCAGCAGGAACCAGGTGCCCTTGCCCTTCCGGTACATGCCTTCGCGCAGTTTCTCCAGGTCGAGGTAGATCGCGGCGGTGATCCCCACTTCCTCCTCGGAGCCGTCCGCCTTGCGGACCTCCACGCTTGCGGCCTTGTGCTTCCTGACCGCGTGGTAGGCCAGACGGATCTCCCTCCATTCCTCCGGCACGTGATCCAGCAGCTGGGTGCCGATGCTCCGCAGGAGCTCGTTCTGCCGGGGCGGTTCCATCTCTGGTTCCATCTCTTCGTTCCGTTCTGTGCTGCGCGGCTGCTCCTGGCCGGACAGGGGTCAGGAGCCGCCGGTGCGGTGCTCGCCCCGGTGGATGCGGGTGACGAGGTCGTCGGCGAAGGCTCCGTAGCCGGTGGCGGACCAGAGGTTCTCGGCGGCGGGGAGGTGGTAGTAGGGGTGGGCCGAGCCGCGGCGGCGGATGAGGAGGGACGCCGGGGGGCGGTTCCCGTCCAGGTCGGCGGCGCACTCCGCGCAGAGGGGGACGCGGATGCGGGGCGGGGCGGAGCCGGAGGGCCCCGGTTCGCGCCAGTCGTGCGGGGAGGTCCGGGTGCCGTGCACCGGGTTGGCGTAGCAGTGCCGGGGGCGGGCCGGCGGCTCCTCGCCGGCGGCGAGGGCCTCTGCGACCGCCTTCTCGTGCTCGGCCAGGTCGAGCAGGACGAGGACCCCCGCGGCGTCCGCCGGGGCGGTGTCCCGGTCGCCGGGGTCCTCGTGCACCGTGCGGGCCGCGGCGTGCGCGTCCAGGGCGCGCTGCAGCGCCTCGACCGACCCCGGCGCCTCCGGGTCGGCGCGCGCCCCCGCCAGGGCGTGGCCGACCTCCGGGAGCCGCTTGGCCGCCCGGCGGCGCAGCTCCCGGACGAGCGCCTTGCCCGCGTTGGCGGCGACCGCGCGCGGCGAGGGGCGCCTGGCCGCCCGGCGCTTGAGCGCCTTCTCCACCCCGGTGCCGGCCAGCACCAGGGCGATCATGGCCGGGGCCGACAGCAGGAGCGCCAGCGGAGGCGCGTCCGACCCGCCGCCCCCGCCGTCCTCGGGCTCCTCCCCGGCGCACAGCGCGCCGAGGTCGGCCGGCTCCTCCTTCGACGCCTCGTACTCGGCCAGCGGGTCGTCGGAGACGGCGACCTCGGCCATCCGCTCCACCGCGTCGTCCCGCAGCCTCATCACCTGGTCGACGCAGGTGCGCGCCTCGTTCTCCAGCGTCCCCACGGCGAGCGCGGCCCGGCTCAGGCCGCCGCCCTCGGCCGAGGTGACGTGGTCGATGCCGACCCGCGCCGTGTTCGCCTGGACGATGAAGTGCCCCTCCGGGTCGGGCATCTCGGCCCACACGGCCTCCAGGAACGCGGTGGCCTCCGCGGTGAAGTCCGCTCCGGGCACGGGCTCGCCGGTCTCCGGGTCGGTGTAGTCGCCGTGGTCCAGTTCGGGGGAGATCACGATGAGGTAGACCGGCAGCCCGCTCTCCTCCAGGGTCCGCTCGACCTCCGCCTCCCGCTCCTCGTCCAGCGGAAGGTAGCCCTCGTCGCCGATGTAGAGCGGGGAGGTGCGGAGCCCTTCGGCGACCTCGTCGACGTAGGGCCGCCACCAGTGCTCGCCGGGTCCGGCGTCCGCGTGGGCGGGTGCCGCGCCGGCCGCGCTCAGCACGGCGGTCAGCAGCGGGAGGGCGAGGAGGGGGCGGAGCAGGCGCATGCGCATCGTCGGAGGGGAGGCGGCACGGACGGGACCGATCATGCCACCCTCCGCGACCGGCGCCCGGCGGCCGCTTCCGGCCACCGGGGCGGGCCTCTCATCGAGCCGGGCGGAGCGCGGGCGGCCGGGGCGGCGGGGCCCGGACCTCCGGGGTCGAAGGCGGGGGCTGGATACCGCCCGCGCAGGTCAGGGGCGGTGTTCCGATGGGAGGGAAGGGTCCTTGCGGGGCCGGGGCCGCGGTGCTCCGCCGGTGCGGGCTCCGGCCGGTCGGCGAGACACTCGTCTCTTCTCCCTCCGGCACACCGAGTGCCGATCCGGACACGGCGCACTTATAGTCGACCACCGACGGTGAACCCCCCTCCGGCGCGGAGTGACCGCCCCTGGGGATGCGGGCCCTCACCGGACCGAACCGCGGACCACCGACGAGGAGCCGACCGATGTCCCACCCGCCGCACCCTGGGCGGCCGCCGCAGCCGCCTCCCCCACCGGGGGCGTGGCCCGGACAAGGACACCACGAGTACGGGCAGCGGCCCGGGGCGTACCCGCAGCCGTATCCGGGACATCCCGCGCCCGGGGCGCCGTACCCGGCGCACGGAGTGCCGCACCCGGCGCCGTACGGAGCGCCCGCCGGATACGGGGCGCCGTACCCGGCTCAGGGGCGGCCGCCGGTTCCCGGCGCGGTGACCGCCGTGCGGGTCATGGTCTTCCTCTCCAGCGTGCTCCCGCTGCTCGCCGGGGTCGGCTTCGCGGTCAGCGCGGTGCTCGCCGCGATCGGCATGTGGGACAGTGTCGAGAGTCCTCTGGTGAACGCCGTCGTCGCCCTGGGCTTCCTGGGCGTCGGTTCCGGGCTGGTGCTGCTGGGGGTGAAGGCCGGGCGCCCCCGGCCGTGGGTGATGTGGACGATCACCGTCGTGTACGGCGTTTCCGTCCTGTTCAACGCGGCCGCGATGCTGATCGCCCCGGGCGCCCTGGGGTCCATGGTCTACGCCGTGGTCGTCCTGTCGCTGACCCTGTCCTCCAAGGACTACTTCTACTCGGAGCGGAGGGCCCGCCGGGGCTGAGCGTCCCGGATGCGTCCGGGCCCCTCTTCCCGCTGCGCCCTCTGCGGGTACGGCCGTGTAGCTTGTCCGGAATGTCGGATGGAGAGCGGGCGGGCATGTCGACGGCGGTGCGGATCTCCGGGGCGCGGCCCCCGGGGCGGGGCGTGGTCCGGGGCCTCTCCTGGGTGCTGGTGTTCCTGCTGGTCTTCTTCGGGGCCGCCCTGGTGTCGATGGTCTACGGGGAGGCGACGTCGCCGGACGCCCCGCCGCTCGGCGAGGTGCTGTGGAGCGAGAGCCACCGCGCGCTGACGGTCGCGACCGCCGTGCTGGGCGTTCTGGCGGCCGCCGCGCTCACGGCGCTGGTGGCCGGGACCCCGCGCAGCCGTGCGCCGCGCGAGGTGCGGGCGGGCCCCGAGGGGATCGAGCTCACCGCCCGCCCCACGGGGTGGTACCGCGGCGACGGCGCCGTGGTGCCCTGGGACGCCGTGCAGGTGATCAGCGCGCCGCGGGTCGTCTTCGCGGAGAGCACCGGCGGCACGTCCCAGCGCCACGTCCCCCGGGAGGTGCTGGACCTCTACCTCTTCCGCGGCGTCGAGGGGCTGCCGGACTTCGCCCGCTCCGAGGCGGTCGACGGCGCCCCGCTGGAAGGCCTGCGCGCCCCCGCCGTCCGCGTGCGCATCGGCGGCCCGGGGAAGAGGCTCGCCGCGAGCGTCCGCGAGGTCGCCGCGGCGCTGGACGGGGCCCGGCCCGACCTGTTCTACCGGGGGACCGCGGTCGACCAGTGGTTCGCCCCTTCGGCGCCGGCCGCCCAGCCGGTCGGGGAGGCCGCCCCGCCCCGGAGCGCCGCACCGGCGGCGGGCACACCGGTGGCGGATGAACCGGTGGCGGGCGCTCCTGCCGCGTCCGGGTACGCCCTGCCCACCGCGCTCTGGCTGGACTTCCGGCACCCGCCCCGGCGCGCCTTCGGCGTCCTGACGGCGCTCGTGCTGCTGGCGGCGGCCTGCTACGTGCCCATCGACCTGCTGGCGGGCACGGACGGCGGGATCCTGGTCGGGCTGGCCGGCCTGGTGCTCGCGGTCCCGTTCCTGATCGGAGTGCTCGGCGCCCTCTTCACCGTCCTCGGGCTGCCCCGGATGCTGGCGCGCACCGGGGTCCGCATCGACGCCGACGGCCTCGAACTGGTCGGGAAGAGCCCGTGGGCGCTCCGGCGCCTGGAGCGCGGCCGCATCCCGTGGAGCGACGTCCGGGCGATCGTCGCCCGAGAGTCCGCGGCCCTCGACGAGCACGGGCTGCAGCGGCCCCGGGCGCAGCCGGTCACCGACCTCTACCTGAGCGGGGACACCGCCTTCCGGCGGCCCGGCGTGGGGCTGTCCGTCGAGGTCACCCGGCTGGAGGAGCCGGACTCCGCGCACACCCGCGCCCTGGCCGGCTTCCCCGCGGTGCGGGTGCGCCTGCCCCATTCCCCGGCCGCGGAGCTGCAGACCGCCGGCGAGTGGGCGGGCCTCCCGTCCGAGGGGCCCGGTCCGGCCCGGCTGTCCGGTGCGCAGCTCCGGGCCGCGCTGCTCGCGGCCCGCCCGGACCTCTGCCACGGCTTCGGGGACCGCGGGCCGGCGGGCGCCTGAAGGGCCGCCCCCGCCGTTGCCCCGGGAAGGATCGGACGGACGACCCGTGCGGCGGCCGCTTCCGGCCTCCGCCCATGCCGGACGGGCGGAGCGGGCCGCCCTCCGGGTACCGTTCCGCGGGCATGTGCCGTGCCCTTCCCCGTTCTGGAGGCGGAGAGCGGGGAGAAGCGGCGCGCGAACGGATCGAGAACGAGGAGGAGCCGTGTCCCACCCGCCGAGCCATGGCCCCGGACCGCACGTTCCGCCCCGGGGGAACCCGCCGTATCCCGGGCGGCCGCCGCAGGCGCCTCCCCCGCCGGGGGCATGGCCCGGGCAGCACGGGCAGCAGGCCGGGGCGTACCCGCAGCCCCATCCCGGCCGCCCCGCGCACGGGGCGCCTGCCCCGGGGGCGGCGCAGGCGGCCAAGGCCGCGGGGGCCCTGCGCGGCCTGCTCTACCTCAACGGCGCGCTCGTGCTGATGCTCGGAGTGCTCTTCGGAGTCGGCGCAGCGCTCATGGCGGCGGGCGTACTGAGCGGGCCGGAGCGGATCCCCCGGCTCGGCGCCGCCGCTCTGGGCGCTCTCGTCATCGGAGCGGGGCTGGTGCTTCTGGGAATGCAGGCCAAGCACCGCCGGCCATGGGTGTTCTGGGCCGCCCTCGCCGTGTACGGAGTGTTCTTCCTGGCCGGCGCGGCCGTCACCGTGGCCATCGGGTTCAAGTCGATCGCGGGGCCGCTGCTGATCCTGTTCGTGCTCCTGGCGATCGTGCTGCCGTCCCGGAAGGGCTTCCTCCCCGCGCGGGGAGAGCGGCGGGGCTGACCCGGCGTCAGGCGTCAGCGGCGTCCATCGCGTCCAGGGACTCCCGGTCCAGGGGGATCCCGGGCTTCTTGTGCAGGTGGTCGGGGAGGATCCCGCGGTGGAACGCCGCGCCGCCGACGCTGATCATCCCGGTCTTGTCCAGTGAGAACCCGCCGCCCCGCTCGTACATGGCGATGAGCGGTTCGAACATGTCCGGAAACGGCGGCACCGGGCGGCCGGCGTCGCGGACCGCGGCGAGGCGGATGGAGCGCACGCAGGTCTTCACCACCCGCATGTCCTGGTTGAGGAAGCGCTCGTCCTCGTAGAGCCGGTCCACCAGCTCCTTGGGGGCCTGCACGTCGGGGGCGAGCGCGTCCGCCGGGTCGATGAACGGCCACCCCGTCAGCTGCAGGGTCCTCCCCCACCAGGCGGCCCGCCTGAGGTACTCGCGCATCAGCGCCGCCCGGGAGCGGCTCCCGCCCCGGGAGCCGGTCCAGTCGATGGCGAGGATCCGCTCGAACTGCCGCTCCACCCGTCCGCCCATGTCCGCCCCGATCCGCTCGGCGGACGGCCCGGCCCCGGTCGCGGAGGGCGGCCGCCCGGTGTCGACGCCCCCACCGGAGGGGGCATGGCGGCATGAATCATCGCAGAAAGAACGGCGATGAGTTCCGGCCGGTCCGGAAGTCTCCTCTCTGTACCGCACCGGCGGTGCACCCGACCCCGAAAGGACGGCTCCCATGGCGACCACCCGTACCCTCGACGTCCCCGGCGCGCGGCTGCACTACGAAGTCCGCGGTGAGGGGCCGTTCCTGCTGCTGATGGGCTCGCCGATGGGGGCCGCGGACTTCGCCGCGGCGGCCGACGCCCTGGCCGGCGAGTACACGGTCGTCACGCACGACCCGCGCGGCGTCCGGAACAGCCCCGTCGACGACCCGGAGCAGGACACCACCCCCGAACTGCGCGCGGACGACGTGGCCGCCCTGCTGGACGCCGTCGGCGCCGAGAAGGCCGACGTGCTCGGCAGCAGCGGGGGCGCCGCCACCGTGCTCGCGCTGGCCGAGCGCCACCCCGGCCGGGTGCGCACCGCCGTCGCGCACGAGCCGCCGCTGCTGGAACTGCTCCCCGAGGCCGCCGAGCAGCGCGCCGCGACCGAGGACGTCATCGACACCTTCCACCGCGACGGGGCCGGCGCGGCCTGGATGAAGTTCATGGCCAACGCCGGGTTCGACATGGGCGAGACGGACGAGGAGGCCGCCGGACCGCCGGAGGGCGAGAGCAGCGAGCAGGACGAGGCCGACGCCGCCCGGTTCTTCGCCCACGAGCTGCGCGGCACCACCCGCTACCGGCCGGACACCGCCGCGCTGAAGGCCGGCCCGGTCCGGGTGGTGGTCGGCATCGGCGCCGACTCCGGCGGCCTGATCACCCACCGCACCTCCACCGCGCTGGCCGGGCTGCTCGGCGTCCCGCCGGTGGAGTTCCCCGGCGGGCACACCGGGTTCATCGACCGCACCGAGGAGTTCGCCCGGGTGCTGCGCAAGGCCATCGGGGGCTGACGGGACCGCCCGGGGGCGGGCCGGCCCCGGCCCGCCCGGTAGGGTCGCGACCCGTGGACGAGCTTCGCGAAGTGACCGGAACCGACCTGGACGACCTCACCGCCTTCCTGACCGGGGCCGACCTGACGCTCAGCGGGTTGGACGCGCCGGAGGTGGCGCTGTGGATCGCCCGGGACGCCGACGGGCGGATCTACGCCAGTACCGGTTTCGAGGCCGGCGGGGACGGCCGCGACGTGCTGCTGCGCAGCGTGGCGGTCCGCCCCGACGCCCGCCGCTCCGGCCTGGGCGGCCGGCTCGCCGAGTACGCCGTGCGGCGGGCCGCCGAGCGCGGCGCCGAGCGGGCCTGGCTGTTCAGCCGCCGCTCCGGCCCGTTCTGGCGGAAGCTCGGCTTCGCCCCCGCCGACCGCGAGGAGATGGCCCGGGTGCTGGCCTCCACCCACCAGGTCCGCCTGTTCGCCCGCACCGGGCAGCTCGCCGAGGAGGTCGCCTGGAGCAGGCGCCTGGGGTGAACCGGGGCGCGGGCGGGGTACCCGGCGGCCGGCCTCCTGCCGCGTACTGTGGAGAACACACCGCAGGGACAGGCGGATCCGAGTAGCCTCCGAACCGGGAGGTGACGTCGCATGGGGATCTCCGTGATCGAGGAGCAGGCCGCCGCAGAGCGCACCGGCGCCGAATGGGACTTCCTCCTTCGCACCTGGAAGGAAATGGACGTACCCGACGGTTGGCGGGCAGAGATCCGCGAGGAAGGCATCGTCTTGCTCCCGCCGCCCGCGCCGAGGCACAACAGCAACGAGTTCAAGATCGTCAGGCAGCTCCTGCCCCGCCTCCCCGAGGGCTGGGAGATCCACCACGGCACCGGTGTCGTCATCCCTTCCGCGCTCCGGCTGAGGGCTCCCGACCTGATGGTGCTGCCCGAGTCGGCCGTCCCGGAAGGCCGCGGGGAGCCGGTGGCCCCGGACGACGTCGAACTGGTCGTGGAGATCGTCTCCAAGGGGAATGCCAGTGACGACCGCCGGGCGAAGCGGGCCGACTACGCCTCCGCCGCCGTCCCGCTCTACCTGCTCGTGGACGGATACGACCCGAACGGCCCCCGGGTGTCGCTGCTCTCCCGCCCCGAGGGCCGGGACTACCTGGACGTCCACTCCGCACCGTGGGGACGGCCGATCACGCTGCCGGAGCCGTTCGGGTTCGACCTGGACACCTCGGGGTTCCTCGTTCCGAAGGGGTGAGGGCCCGCACCGCCTCCGGTCCGGCGCGGTCCGGCGCCGCCGCCGGGCGGGTGTCCGCGGCGGCGCCGGCGGTCAGACGGCCGGCCTCCGCAGCGCCTCGATGACGCCGGCGTAGCCGTCCGAGCCGTGGCCGAGCGCCGCGGCCCGCTCCATCTGCTCCTTGAGCAGGGCGGGGAGGGCGGTGTCCACACCTCGCTCCTCAGCCGCGTGCAGCAGGTGGCCGATCGCGGCGATCTGGACGTCGATCGTGGCGTCGTCGCCGGGGTAGCGGCCCGCGTCCACCTGCGGCGCGTGGGTCCGGATGACCCCGGCGACCGTGGTCAGCCAGCGGAGCGCCAGCGCGGTGAACGCCTCCGCGCTCTGCTTCTCCGCGCCGGCCAGGGCGGCGCCGTGCAGCCAGCCGGACATGGTGGACCACATCAGGCCGATACGAGCTGAGCATCCCGTGCACCGTCTTCGGCAAGCCCCAGCCGGACCTGGCCGACCCCTGGTACGAGCTGCGGCTGTGCGGGGCCGGTGCCGGGCCGGGCGGGGGCGGCCCCGGGCTGTCCGTGCGCACCCCGTACGGGCTGGACGGGCTGGAGGGCGCGGACACCGTGGTCGTCGCGTCGGTCCCGGACGCCTGCGTGGAGGAGGACGCCCCGGTGCCCGCGGACCTGGTCGCGGCGGTGCGCAGGGCGCACCGGGCGGGGGCGCGGATGGTGTCGCTGTGCACCGGCGCGTTCGCGCTGGCCGCCGCGGGCCTGCTGGACGGCCGGCGGGCCACCGCGCACTGGATGCACACCGGCCTGCTGGCCCGGCGCTTCCCCGAGGTGCGGGTGGACGGCTCCGTGCTGTACGTGGACGACGGCGACGTGCTGACCAGCGCCGGGCTCACCGCCGGCCTGGACCTCTGCCTGCACCTGGTCCGCCGCGACCTGGGCGCGCACGTCGCCGACCAGCTGGCCCGCAGGATGGTGGTGCCCGCGCACCGGCCCGGCGGGCAGGCGCAGTTCGTCGACCTGTCGGTGCCGGCCTCCGACGACGAGGGGCTGGCGCCGGTGCTGGAGTGGGCGCGGGAGCACCTGGACCGGCCGCTGACAGTGGCCGACCTGGCGCGCCGCGCGGCGATGAGCCCGCGCACCTTCTACCGGCGGCTGCAGGCGGCCACCGGCGCCGCCCCGCTGCAGTGGCTGCTGGACCAGCGGCTGGCCCGGGCCCAGTCGCTGCTGGAGGCCACCGACCTCCCGGTGGACCGGATCGGCGAGCTGAGCGGCCTGGGCACCGCGAACAACCTGCGCCACCACTTCACCAAGCGGGTCGGCGTCGCCCCCGGCGAATACCGCCGCGCGTTCCCGCGCGACGGCCGCCCGGCCGGGCAGGGGCGCGTGCCCAGGCGCTGACCTGGGGGCCGGTCAGCGGTCGGGCTGAGGTCGGCCGGGAGTTGGTCAGCGGTCGGCCGGGGGCGGCGCGCCGGGACCCGGTGGGGCGGGCTCCGGCAGGGCGGGCTCCGGCGGGGCGGTGGCGCGCACCGCGTCGAGGTACTCGGCGATGGCGTCCCGGTTGCGGCTCAGGCACTCGACCCGGCGGGACATCCGGTCGAGTTCGCGCTCCAGGGTGGCGAGCATCTCCGGGGTCGCGTCGGAGAAGTGGATGACCCTGGGCTTGTCCAGGCACGGCAGGATCTGCTTGATGATCCGGGTCGGCAGGCCCGCGTCGAGCAGGCCCCTGATCTGCATGATCCGGTCGACGAACCGCTCGTCGTAGTCCCGGTAGCCGTTGGGCAGCCGGCGCGGGGCGATCAGCCCCTGCTCCTCGTAGTAGCGGAGCAGCCGCCGCGGCGTCCCGGAGCGCTCCGCCAGCTCACCGATCCGCATGTGCCCCACCTCACGCCGCAGCCCGCCTTGACCTTCACATCGATGTGATGGTTCGAGCATAGCCGCCATGAGCGAGCGAACACGAGTGAGCGGAGCAGTGCCCGGCGCCCCTGCGCGGGGAGGGGGAAGCGGCAATCCTCGGGAAGGGACGGACACCGGCCCCCGGGAAGGCGAGAGCACCGCCTCCGGCACATCGGAGCGGGAGCGGCGCCTCCCGCTGGCAGCGCTGCTGGCGCTGGCCACGGCCACCTTCATCACCAGCCTGACCGAGACGCTGCCCGCGGGCGTCCTCCCCGCGATCAGCGCCGACCTGGGCGTCGGCGAACCGGCCGCGGGCCAGGCCGTGACGGTCTACGCGCTCGGCACCGCGCTGACCGCGATCCCGCTGGCCGCGGCCACCGCGTCGTGGCGGCGCAAGCGGCTGCTGCTGGCCGCGATGGCGGCGTTCGCGGTGGCCAACACGGTCACCGCGGTCTCCCCCGACTACCTGCTGACCATGGCCGCCCGGTTCGCCGCCGGCATGGCCGCGGGCACGGCGTGGGCACTGCTGGCCGGATACGCCCGCGGCCTGGTCCCGCCGCACCTGCAGGGCAGGGCGATCGCGGTCGCGATGGCCGGGATCCCGATCGCGCTGTCGCTGGGCGTGCCCGCGGGCACCCTGCTCGGCGGGACGCTCGGCTGGCGGACGGCGTTCGCCGCGATGACGGTGCTGACCCTCGGCCTGATCGGGTGGATCGCCGCGCTGGTCCCGGACCTGCCGGGGCGGCGGCCGGAGAGGCGGACGGCGGCGCTGCGCGTGCTGGCCGTCCCCGGGGTGGTCCCGGTCCTCCTCGTCACCCTGCTGTTCGTGCTGGCGCACACGGTGCTCTACACCTACATCGCCGCGTTCCTCGGCCGGGCCGGCATGGGCGGCTCGACCGACCTGGTGCTGCTGGCCTTCGGCGCCGCCTCGATGGCGGGGCTCTGGTTCACCGGCGCGCACATCGACCGCCGGCTGCGGGCGCTGACCGTCGCCGGGGTGGTGCTGGTGGGGGCGGCCGCGGCGGTCCTCGCGCTGTCCGTCGGAAGCCCGGCCGGGGTGTACGCGGCGGCGGTGCTGTGGGGCCTGGGCTGGGGCGGCGCCCCCACCCTGCTGCAGACCGCGGCGGCCGACGCCGCCGGCGACGCCGCGGACGCCGCCCAGGCCCTGGTCGTCACCTTGTGGAACGCCGCGATGGCCGGCGGCGGGGTGGTCGGCGGGGTCCTCCTCGGGCTGTTCGGCGCGCTGTCCTTCCCGTGGAGCGTGCCGCTGCTGCTGGCCCCGGTGCTGCTGGTCGTCCTCGCCGCCCGAACCCGCGGCTTCCCGTCCCACAGACCGGCCCCGGCCGGCCCCGGCGGAGGGTGAGCAGACCCGGCCAGGCACCGCCGGGGGTGAGGCGGGCCCGGCCGCCCTCCGCTCTCCCCGGCGGACGGGCGGGCGGTCAGGCGGACGGGCGGGCGGTCGGACGGCGCCCTGCGGGCGGGGCGCCGGGCGCGGGCCGCTATCCGGCCGCGTAACCGGCGCGGTGGAGGTGGGCGGCGAGCCAGCCGGGGGTGTGCTCCGCGGAGCGCGGGAAGTAGGCGGCGTCCAGGGCGTAGCTGAAGGGCGCGGGGGCGCGGTGGAACGGCGGCTCGGTGTCGTGGTCGTAGGAGGCGGTGCACGCGCCGTCCCGGGGGACCCGGACCTCGGCGGAGAACCAGGTGCCGCGACCGGGGCGGTAGCAGGCCTCGCGGAGGGCGGTCATCGCCTTCCGGAGCCCGTCCGGAACCGGCACCGGCTCCGCCCTTCCGGACTCCTCCTCACCCGTGCGGACGGCACGGACCTCGCCGCCCCGGTAGCCGACCAGCGCCCGCCAGGAGACGCGGAACTCCTGTACGTCATCAGAGGCGTCCCCCCACAGGGCCTCCCGGACGGCCCCCTCCAGGACGCGGTGCTCGCCGCCCGGCGCGGGCGCGGGCTCTCCCCGTTCGCGCACCGGGGTGGGGGCGGGCGGCGCGTGCAGCACCGCGCCGTCGGCCAGTCCGACCCAGTGCGGGGTCCACCGCACCGACCGACCGGTGCGGGCCCGGTGCAGCGCGATGACGTTCCCGAGGCCGTGCGCCCAGGCGGGAAAGCGGTCCCAGGCGCGCTCGGCCCGCGCCTCGTCGGCGGTGACCTCGAGCCGGAGGTAGAGCCAGCCGCCGCGCTCCGGGTCGCTCTCCGCCCGGTGCAGTTCCTGCACCAGCCCGGCGAGTTCCTTGTAGAACACCGGCCCCTCCCGGTCGGGGCCGGTGATCCAGGCGGCCTGGGTCGCCGCGGTGACCAGCACGGCCGATCCGCCCGGCTGCAGTACGTTCTCCCGCATCCAGGCCGCGACCCGGTCGAGCTCCGCCGGGGCCTCGGGGTTGCCCGGCCCCAGCTCCGCGGCCGTGCGCATCTCGTGTCTGAGCAGGAACATCTGCTCTTCCTGGCTGATCAGGGGGAAGGGCGGACGCTCCGGGCGGACGGCGGCGAGCGGGGCCTCCTCGGCAGGGATGCCCGGGAGGAAGCCGAGCCGGCCCGCGGTCTCGGCAGCGGCTCCGGTCTCTGGTGCCGCCATGCCGGCGGTACGGCACAGCTCTCCGATCGCCTCCGGGTCGAGTTCTCCTCGTCGGGCCCGCTGCACCACCTGTCGTGCCGCCGCCTCCGCGTCGGCCTCGCGCCCCCGCACGGGCCGTACCGCACCGGCCAGGAGGCCGATGAAGTCCGCCTCCTCGGTGCAGTCGGCCAGGGGGCCGCGGACACCGTCGTCCTCCCAGTCGTCGGGGTAGGCGGGCCGGTGCCAGGAGCCCTCCTCCCACCAGTAGGCGAACCCGAGTTCGGCCGGGTCGCGGAACTCTCCCGGCAGGCGGTCCCAGGGCAGCCACTCGGGCATCTCTGCGAGCAGGTCGACCGGGCGGCCGTCGCCCTGGACGGCGCTGAGGTCGTGGTCGACGCCGAGCAGCGCGGCGCGGCCGCCTTCGACCCGCGCCAGCAGCCACCAGCCGGCGCCCCGGCCGCAGCGCAGCACACCGCCCCGCACCGAGCGGTCCGGCCGGTGCCCGCCGGAGGCCGCTTCGACGCAGGCCAGCAACCCGCCGTGGACCCACAGCACGTCCGGGTGGGGCAGGTCCTCGGGGCGGCCGGGGCGGTGGAATCGCATGGGTTCTCCGGTGCGTACGGGGGGTTCGGGTGCGGGCGGGTCAGGAAAAGGAGACTCCGGCCGCCCGGTCGAGGACGGCCTTCGGAAGGTAGGGGGAGTCGATGGGGACGTCCCAGCCGCGGGAGCGGGCCAGGCAGGCCAGGGCGAGGGCCTCGATGTTGATCAACCCGTCGGAGGCGCTCTTCAGCCCCCGCTGCCGGTAGACGTCGCGGAATTCGGCCAGGGTGTCGGAGAGGGCGCAGGCGAACCCCTCGCGGTCGCCGGTGGTGAGCCGGTGCAGGGCGGCGACGGGGGCCGGGCACATGCCCCAGGCGTCGAAGTCGGCCAGGTCGGCGAAGGCCCGGTCCAGGGCGGGGCCGGCGGGCTCCCCGCGCAGGTGGGTGAGGAGGGCTTCGGCGTAGGAGTCGATCAACGCGATCCCCGCCGCCTTCGGGAACAGGCCCCGGGGGTAGGCCAGCAGGGCCGCGAGCCGCTCCGGCGAGGCGGAGGCGATCGCCCGCTCGGCCGCCCGCCGCAGGCCCGAAAGCCACATCTCGCCCGGGTCCTCCGGGCAGGGCTGCGACACGCTTCTGCCGCCGAGGGTGAACTCGGCGGTCCCGCCGGCCGAGACCGCCACCTCGAAGGCGGCGGAGTAGTACTGGGAGGAGAGTTCGAGCGCCTCGGCCTGGCGAGGGTCGCGCCCTTCGGGGTCGTGGACCGACCTCCGGCGGAACCGGTCGAGCTCGGAGTCGGAGTACAGGTGCAGGTTCCCGGAGAGGTTCTTCTCGGCTTCGGCCGGGAACCGGTCCAGCCGGTTCCGGCTCCACTCGTCCAGGACCTCGATGCTCTCGGCCGTGCGCCGCTTGCGGAACTTCGGGCGCTCGACGGCGATCCGCTCTCCGCCGGCCAGTGCACTGATCCGCGCATCTCGCATGGGCCCCGCCTCTCTGCCGATCCGATCCGCTGCCCCGGTGACCGCCCGACGGGCTCCCGGTCAGCACGGAGTGTGGCAGACCGGTGCGACGGCCGGGCCGCGGGCCCGCCCGGTTCCGCCCCGGCCGCTAGGGTTGCCCCGGATCGGGCCGGGACCGGCCCGGGCGGGCGACCGGAGGACGGAGTGGGGTCGGTGCGGAACGTCAGGGCCGGCGGGGCGGTGCTGCTCACGGCGGCGGTGTTCGCGGGGTCCGGGGCCGGGACCGGGTGGGCGGACACCGCGGAGGGGGCGGCCGGTTCCCCGCCCGCGCTGCCCGAGGTCTCGGCGGTGCGCAGCGGCGACGGCTGCCTGCCGCCCTCGGAGACCGTGATCGACCAGCGGGTGTGGACCGAGGATGCGCTGGGCCTGCCCGAGGCGCGCGGGTTCGCCGACGGGGACGGGGTCACCGTCGCCGTGGTCGGCGGCGGGGTGGACGACACCGCGGCCGCGCTGGACGGGGCGGTGCAGGGTGCCGGGGAGGACTGCACCGGGTTCGGCACCTTCCTGGCCGGGGTGGTCGCCGCGCGCGGACAGGACGGCAGCGGGATGACCGGGGTCGCCCCTGCGGCGCGGATCCTCGCCGTACCGGTGGCCGGCGACGACGGGGCCGCCGAGGCCGAGGACGTCGCCGAGGGCATCGAGCGGGCGGTGGACGGCGGAGCCGGCGTGGTGCTGGTCGGGGCGGCGGTTCCGGCGGACGGCGAGGACGGCGCGGTGGCCGCGGCGGTGCGGGCGGCCGCGGAGGCCGACGCGCTGGTGGTGGCGCCCGCGTCCGCCCCGGTGGACGGAGGGACGGGCAAGGACGCGGCGCCCGCCCTTCCCGGGTCCGGCTCCGGTGTGCTGGCGGTCGCCGCGACCGGGCCGGACGGCGCGCCCGCCGCCCGGGAACCGGCGGCGGACGCCGAGGGGCGGCCCGCCCCGGTGGACCTGGCCGCCCCCGGGCAGGCGGTGATGAGCGTCGGCCCCGGCGGCGACGGCCACTTCGTCGCCGGCGGGGACCCGGTGGCCGCGGCCTTCGTCGCGGGCACGGCCGCGCTGGTGCGCTCCCGCGAACCCGGTCTGACCGCCGGGGAGACCGCCGAGCGGCTGGTCGCGACCGCCTACCCGGCGCCCGGGGAGAGCGCGGGCGCGCTGCTCGGCGCCGGCACCCTCGACCCGGTCGCCGCGCTGACCGCCGCCCCCGCCCCGGTGTCCCCGGAGTCCGGCGGAGGCGGGGTGGAGGCCGCGGCCTTCTCCCCGGACCCGCCGTCCGGGCCGGCCGTCGGCCGCACCCTCGCCGTGGTGGGCGGATCGGCCCTGCTCATCCTGATCCTGGGCCTGGGCGGAGCGGCCCTGAGGTACCGCCGGGCCCGGCAGGACTGAGAGGCCGCCGTGCGGTGCGGCCGACTCCGCGCGGTGACGGCCGGCGGGGTGGAGGTCGACGGCGGCGGCGACGGCGACGGCGACGGCGGAGAAAAGGGGCGGGGGCGGGCGCTCCGGCCGGGCGCGGCGCCTCGCGGAGTACAGGTTCGAGCAGGCGCCGACGGCAGAGGCAGGCACGAAGTGCAGGCATCGCCCGGGCGCGGCGCCTCACGGGGCCGGGGTTCAAGCGGGCGGCGAGGGCGGGAAGGGGCACCGGCCGGTCGGTCCGGTGCGGCGCCCCGCGGAGCGAAGGTCAAGACGAGCAGCGACGGCGGAGGTAGGGGCGGGGCCAGGCGTCCCAGCCGGGCGCGGCGCCCCACGAAGCAAAGGTACAAACCGGCGGCGACGGCAGCGGTAGGGGCAGGGCGAAGGTGGTCGCCCGGGTACCGGGCCCCACGGGGTCGGGCTTCAGGCTGGCGGCGAGGGTGGGAGCGGGGTGAACGCCGTGTTCACCGGCCGGGCCCGGCGCGCGCTTCCGGCGGGGTGGGGCGCCCCGGTGAAGGGGGCAGGCTCACTTACCCCGGCCCACCTGGGGGTCTTATCCCTATATGCCTGGTTTGTGGCGGGGATCGACCCGAGGTGGAGGCGCCCTGCGCACCTCCACAGCACCCCGATTACATCTACCAGCGAGTAGTAAGCCCCCAGGTCCCCACCGCCTCCTCGCCGGTTACCCAGAGTGGCCAAGGCGGGGCCTCCCGGCAGGGCAAAAGCGACATCTCGCCCCGCCCCTGCCCTCCCCGGGTTCCGGCCCCCTGCTTTGCGGCCTTCCGGGCGGCTCGAACCCCCGAACACCGGCCCGATCAAGGCGATTCGAGCCCTCAGAGGCCCGATCCGGGCCGGGATGCGCGCCCGGGAATCACCGGGGTGCTCTCGCGGTGCGCAGGGCGCCCCACTCCGCCATCACCGTGGGTATTCACCCAGGTCAGAGAGGGGGCGGTTTCAGTGGCGACCGGCCCCGGCGCCCGGGCGGCACGGGCACGGCGAACCCGCCGCCCCCGGCCCGCCCCTCCCTGCTCTGCCGCACCCGACCGACCAGCCGGTCCCCCTGCCCGCCCTCGCCGCCAGCCTGAACCCTGGCCCCGCGGGGCGCCGCGCCCGGGCGACGCCTGCACCCCGCCCCTTCCTACGCCGTCGCCGCCCGTCTTGACCTTCGCTCTGCGGGGCGCCGCGCCAGACCGACCGGCCGGTGCCCACCGCTGCCCTCGCCGCCCGCTTGAGCCCCCGCCCCGCGAGGCGCCGCGCCCGGGGGACCGCCTCCGCCCCGCCCCTTCCTCCTCCGTCGCCGCCCGTCTGAACCCCCGCCCCGTGGGGCGCCGCGGCCGACCGACCGGTGTGCGAAGGGGTGCCACCGTACGCTGCTGGGGCGGGTCGGTGTTGGGTGAGCAGGTGGATGACGCCGGCCGGGTTGCGGAGGCCGGGTTGCGGATCCGGTGTGCGCGGGTGTCCGGATCAGTGAAGGGCTCCACCTCGTCGCAGGACGGGTGGTATGCCGCCTCCTGGTCGTCCGTCCGGCCCCGGAGGGCGCCGGCCCGCTGCGACGTTCCGCTGGGCCCGGCCCGGCCCGGGCCGGCGTCAAGGACAGGTCAGGCCGGGCCGGGCCGGCGTCAGGGAGGGCCGGGCCGCCGTCAGGGACAGGGCGGGATGCCGCCGGGGCGCCGGCCGAGGTGGAAGTCGGCGGGGGCGGCGCCCGGTACCAGTTTCAGGTGGAGGGTGGCGGGGCCGAGGTCCACGGTGAAGACGCGCGGGGCCGCGGGGTCCCCGGTCTCCTCCTCGGTCGTGTCGTATCCGAGCGTGTCCCGGTAGAACGCCACGGTCCTGTCGTAGACGTCCTCGGGGACCTGCATCGCCATGTCGACGCCGCCTCCTTGCGCGGGCCGCCGGTCGTCGTCCATTCCGCCTCCTGCTCTCCGCATTCCCCTGCTTCTCTGCTTCCTTTGTTCCGGTGCTCCCCGTCCGGCGGGTCAGCGGCGGGCGGCCTCCTCGGTCTCCGGGGCGAGGGCGAGCTGGATCTGGACCGGGTCGCGACGGTCCAGGCGCAGTGCGCGGCCCGGGGGCAGGGTGCGCGGGCGGAGCGAGCCGAACAGGACGCCCTCGGAGGGTGGGCAGGACAGCACGATGCTGGGGGTGTTGGCGTCGATCAGCATCCGCAGCGCCGGCTCGCCCATGGCGCGGCTGAAGCCGCCGGCGCCGCGGGCCAGGATCAGGTGCAGGCCGATGTCGGCGCCGAGCGGGAGCATGTCCAGCAGCGGGGTGAGCGGCCCGGCGCCGCCGGTGCCGAGCAGGTCGTAGTCGTCGATCACCACGAACAGCTCCGGCCCGGTCCACCAGGAGCGGGCGCGCAGCTGCTCCGGGGTGACCTCGGGGCCGGGCAGCCGGGGCTGCAGCGCCTGCGCGGCGGCCTTCATCATCTCCTGGGCCGAGGCGCCGGTCACCGCGTAGCCGAGCCGCTGCTCCTCCGGGATGGCGTCGTAGAGGCCGCGCCGCGGGTCGACCAGCACCACCCGCGCCTCCTGCGCGGTGTAGTGCTCCCGGATCGCCCGGGTGACCAGGCGCAGCAGGTTGGTCTTGCCGCTCTCGGTGTCGCCGACCGCCAGCAGGTGCGGGGAGGTGGAGAAGTCGTGCCAGAGCGGCTCCAGCCGGCGCTCCTCCAGGCCGATCGGGACGCGCGGGCCCGCTTCGGACGGCGGCATCTCGGCGGCGGGCAGGTGCAGCGGGAGGGTGCGCACCGGCGGCGCGGGCGGGCCGTCCCACGCCTCGTCGACCTTGCGGACCAGGTCGGCCAGGCCGGCGGCGAGGGAGGCGGCGTCGGTCTCGCCGTCCAGCCGGGGCACCCCGGTGAGGAAGTGCTTGAGCTCCTCGGTGAGGCCCCGGCCGGGGATCCGCGGCACCGTCTCCGCCTTGCGCATGTTGATCGCGGAGTCCACCGCGTCGCCCAGCCGCAGCTCGAACCGGGTGCCCAGCAGGTCGCGCAGGCTGGACTGGACGTCGGCCCAGCGCGGCGAGGCCACCACCAGGTGCACGCCGTAGCTCAGCCCGCGCTGCGCGATCTGCACGATGTCGGGCATCAGGTCCATCATGTCCTGGCGGACGGTGGCCCAGCCGTCGATGACCAGGAACGCGTCGCCGTGCGGCTCGTCCGGGAACTCGCCGGCGGCGCGGCGCCGCCGGTAGGCCGCCATCGAGTCGATGCCGTGCTCGGCGAAGAGCCGCTCCCGGCGGGCGAGCAGCCCGGTCATCTCCGCCACGGTGCGGTTGATCCGCTCGGTGTCGAGGCGGCCGCACACCCCGCCGACGTGCGGCAGGCCGGCGATGCCGCGCAGGGTGCCGCCGCCGAAGTCCAGCACGTAGAACTGGACCTGGGCGGGGGTGTTGGTGAGCGCCAGCGCGGAGATCAGGGTGAGCAGCAGGGTGCTCTTGCCGGACTGCGGGCCGCCGATGACGGCGGTGTGCCCGCCGGCGCCGCGCAGGTCGGCGCCGAGCGGGGTGCGCAGCTGCTCGAAGGGGCGGTCGACCAGGCCCAGCGGCACCTCCAGCACCGGCTCCTCCGACCAGGCCGGCCCGTCGGTTCCGAGCAGCTCGGCGAGGGTCGGCGGGACGTCCAGCGGCGGCAGCCAGACCCGGCGGGCGGGCGGCCCGGCGTCGGCGAGCGCCTCCAGCGCGGTCTCCAGCAGGCTCTCGGCGGGCTCCTCCTCGGTGCTCTGCGGCTCCGGTTCGGCGGCCGGCGCCGCCTTGGCCACGTAGGTCGCGAGCAGCGGGGCGACCTCGCCGGTGGCCGCGGCGGTGCGCACCGGCCGGCGGCGGGCCCGGTAGGGGCCGGAGACGTAGGCGGCCTTGAACCGGGCCAGGTCGTCGGTGTCGCTCTTCAGGAAGCCGTTGCCGGGGGCGGACGGCAGCTGGTGGGCGTCGGGGACGCCGAGCACGCCGCGGCTCTCCATCGCGGAGAAGGTGCGCAGCGCGATCCGGTAGGACAGGTGGCTCTCCAGCTGGTGCATCCGGCCCTCGTCCAGCCGCTGGGAGGCGAGCAGCAGGTGCACGCCGAGGCTGCGGCCGAGCCGGCCGATCATCACGAACAGGTCCATGAAGTCGCGGTGCGCGGCGAGCAGTTCGCTGAACTCGTCCACCACGACCACCAGGGTGGGCATCGGCTCCATGGACGGGTCGGAGCGGCGGGCCTTCTCGTACTCGTGGATGGAGCTGAAGTTCCCGGCGGCGCGGAGCTGCTCCTGGCGGCGGATCAGCTCGCCGTGCAGCGCGTCCTGCATCCGCTCGACCAGGGCGGTCTCGTCGGCGAGGTTGGTGATCAGCGCGGAGGTGTGGGTCAGCCCGTCCAGGCCGATGAAGGTGGCGCCGCCCTTGAAGTCGACCAGGACGAAGTTGAGCGTCTCCGAGGAGTGGGTGAGCGCCAGGGCCAGCACCAGGGTGCGCAGCAGCTCGCTCTTGCCGGAGCCGGTGGCGCCGATCAGCATGCCGTGCGGGCCCATGCCGCCCAGCGCGGACTCCTTGAGGTCCAGCTCCAGCGGGCCGCCGCTCTCGGTCATCCCGATCGGCACCCGCAGCCGGTACTCCGGGCGGTCGCCCGCCTCCCAGCTGCGCCGGGCGTCCCAGGCGTGCAGGTTGGCGATGCCCAGCAGGGTGGTCAGGTCGAAGTCGGTGGTGAGCGGCTCCACCACCTCGGTGGAGACGCTCATCCGGTAGGGGGCGAGCAGCCGGGCCAGGGCGCGGGCGCGCGGTTCGCCGAGCCGGTCCGGGCGGCCCAGCGGGGCGAACACCTCGCGGCCGGAGCGGTCCAGGTCGGCGACCTCGATGCCGTCCTCCTCGACGTGCAGCGAGAGGGTGTGCGGGGCGCCGTCCCAGGGGCGGTCGGCACCGATCTCCACGACCACGGCGTTGCGGTACCCGCCGCCGGCCATCCGGGCGCCCTGCGGGACCCGGCCGCCGTCCACCAGCAGGACGGTGAACGGCTCCTCCCGGCCGGGGGCGGCCTGCGGGTCGAACCGGGGGCGGTCGGCCAGGTCGGGGCCGATCAGCCGCTCCAGTTCGACCGCGTCCGGCGCGATCAGCCGGACCGGGCCGGCGCCGTCCCGCTCGGCGGGGTGCAGGCAGTGCGGCAGCCATTTGAGCCACTCCCAGCGGGCCAGCCGGTCGTCGCCGACGCAGGCGGCGATGCGCAGCTCGTCGGGGGCGTGGAAGACGGCGAGCTGGCCGAGCAGGGCGCGGACCATGGACCGGCCGGCCTCGGCGTCGCCGCGCAGCGCGATGTGGGAGTAACCGCGCAGGTGGATGGAGACCGGCAGGTCGTCGACGGTGGCGTAGGCGTTGATGAACCGGCGCAGCGCGTGCGCGCAGAGCGGTTCCAGGTCCTCCACCGGCTTGGTGGACAGCGGCGCGATGGCGGTGTTCAGCGGCTGCCGGCCGACGGCGAAGCGCACCTCGGCGAAGTCGCCGTGGGCGGCGCGGCGCTCCCACAGCCGGGTGGTGCGGACCAGGGACCACAGCGCCTCGGGGTCGGGGCCGCTCCAGGCGCGGGCGTCGCGCTGGGCGGAGACCAGGTCGCGCACCCGGCCGCGCATCTGGCCGAGGTAGCGCAGGTAGTCGCGGCGCTCGCCGGCCAGCTGGCGGCGGCGCTCCAGCCGGGTGCGCAGGTACTGCCCGCCGATCATGGCGACCGCGCCGACCAGCATCATGCCGCCGGCGACGTAGGGCATGGCGGTGCCCATCGCCCCGCCGCCGGCGCCGGGCCGCATGAACATCATGACCATGGCCAGCGAGCTGAGCGCCATCGGCAGGTACATGAAGACCGCCGAGACGTCGTTGTTGGTCTCGGGCAGGACGGGCGGTTCCTGGAGGGCCAGCTCCCCGCCGGGGAGCTCCGGGCCGGGCCGGCGGGCCGGCCTGCGGACGATGATCGTGCTCACGGCTGCGTGGACCCCTGCTTCTGTTCCATCGGACAAATCAAGACGGAAAAGATGTCCGAACGGCCAATCTTGGCGCGCGCGGATTCATCTATGCTGGCCGCCCTTCTCGGTCACCGAATGTTGATCGAAACGTCACGATCGCCATTATCGGAGCGGTGCTAATGTAGCCGAGCATTTCCGGCCGCACCGAAGGCGCCGTCCGGTCCGATGTGCTCATTCGAGCGCCCTGTCGGCAGTGACCCCGCTCATACGGGCGACCAGGAGACCTTGCGGTACAGTGCCTTCCCGCGCCGAAGCGAGAGAAGACCGGGGGTATGATGACGGAGACCGCTGCGGCGGAATTGTGCCGTCTCACCATTCGGGCGCCCGAGTCCTCCTTTGAAATCGCGGTGCCCTGCGACGTTCCGCTCGCGGAACTCCTGCCGACATTCCTGCTCTATGCCGAGAGCGACGGCGAGGACCTGGACGAGAGCGGGCTGGAGCACTCCGGCTGGGTCCTCCAGCGGCTGGGGTCGCCGCCGCTGGACGAGGACGAGACGCCCGAGTCGCTGGGCCTGTGCGACGGGGACGCCCTCTACCTGCGCGAACGGCGCGACCAGATGCCGCCGGTCCACTTCGACGACCTGGTCGACGGGGTCGCCACCGGGATGGCCGAGCGGCCGGACCCGTGGGGCGCCGCGCAGGCCCGCCGGTTCCTGATCGGGGCGGGCGCCGCCGCGCTGGCCGCGGCCCTGGCCCCGCCGCTCTTCCTCGGTTTCTCCGCGCTCTCCGCGGCGCTGGCCGGCGGGACCGCGGTGCTGCTGCTCCTCGCCGCCGCGGCGGCCTCCCGGGCGCTGGACTCCCCCGAGGGCGCCGCCGCCACCGGGGCGGCCGCGGTGCTGTTCATGGCCTTCGCCGGGGCGTGCGCCCCGGACGGCGAGCCGGGCGCCGCGCTGGCCGGGGCGAGGCTGCTCGCCGGCGGCGCGGCCGGCACCGGAGCCGCGGTGCTCGCCGTCGCGGCGACCGCCGGCTGCCTGCCGTTCTTCACCGGGGTCGGGGTGCTGACCGTGTTCGGCGCGGCCGCCGGCGCGCTGCTGATGTTCTGGGACGGCGTCCCGCTGCCCGGGGTCGCCGGGCTGCTCGCCGGGGTCGCGGTGCTGCTGGGCACGTTCGCCCCGGCGCTGGCGTTCCGGCTGTCCGGGCTGCGGCTGCCGCCGCTGCCCGCCGGCGCCGACGAGCTGCAGGAGCACATCGACCCGCACCCCGCCCGGGACGTGCTGGACCGCACCCGCCGCGCGGACGCCTTCCAGACCGCGCTGCTGGCCGCCTCCGGGGCGGTGTGCGCGGCGGCGCTGGCGGTGCTGGCGGTGCACCCGGGGTGGGCGGCCGCGTCGATGGGCGCGGCGCTGAGCCTGGTGCTGCTGCTGCAGGCGCGCGGGCTGAGCGGCACCGCCCAGCGCCTCTGCCTGCTGGTCCCCGGCTGCGCCGGGGCGCTGGCGCTGGCCCTGGGCGGGGTCGTGCTCGGCGGGGACACCGCCCGGCTGGTGCTGTTCGGGGTGCTGCTCTCGGCGGCGCTGGGGCTGCTCGTCGCGGCCTGGGCGCTGCCCGGCAACCGGGTGCTGCCGCACTGGGGCCGCGCCGGGGAGCTGCTGCACAGCCTCGCCGCGATCGTGCTGGTCTGCCTCATCCCGGCCAACCTGGGGCTGTTCGCCCTGCTGCGCGGGATCGGCGGGTGAGCGTGGCGGCTGAGGGGCGGCGCCGGTGAAGACGCGGCGGGACCAGGTACAGGCGCACGGGTTCATGGTGGGCCGGCTGTCCACGGCGATGCTGGAGGCCGACCCGGACGCCCTCGAGGCGCCGATGCGGCGCACCCGCGCCGGGACCGCGATCGGGCTGGTGCTGGCGCTGCTGATCGGCGCCGGGTTCCTGGTGTTCGGGCTGATCTTCCCGGGCGGCGCGACGTCCTGGCGGACCGAGGGCGCGGTCATCGCGGTCAAGGACGGCGGCGGCCGCTACGTCTACTCCGACTCGGCGCTGTGGCCGGTGGCCAACCACGCGTCGGCGCTGCTGCTGGGGTCGGGCGACCCGGTCCGGGTGGCGGCGGAGTCGCTGGAGGGCACCCCGGTCGCCGCGCCGATCGGCATCCCCGGCGCGCCGGACGCGGTGCCCGCGGGCGGCGCGGAGAAGCCGCTGGTCTGGCAGGTGTGCGCGGTGCCGGTGGCCACCGGCGCCGAGGACGCGCCGCGCGCGCTGACCGCGCTCACCGTGGGCCGCAAGGCCGAGGGGGAGGACGTCGCGGAGGACCGCGCGGTGCTGGCGGCCGGCCCGGACGGCTCCCGCCACCTGCTCTGGGGCGGCGAGCGGCTGCGGCTGGACGAGGAGAACGGGGCCGCGGAGGCGCTGGGGTACGGCACCTCGCCCGCGCACCCGGTCTCCGCCCAGCTCCTCGCCGCGCTCCCGGAGGGCCCGGAGCTGGCCGCGCCGGAGGTGGACGGCCTGGGCGGGGAGGGCCCGGAGATCGGCGGCGAGCCGCGCCGCCTCGGCCAGGTGTTCACCGTGGACGGCGAGGGCGAGGGCGGGGGCGCCGGCCAGTACTACGTGCTGGAGCGGGACGGCCTGGCGCCGGTCGGCGAGGTGCCGGCCCGGCTGCTGCTGGCCGACCCGCGCACCGCCGAGAAGGCCTACGGCGGCGGCTCCGCGGAGGCGGTGCCGCTGACCGTCGCCGAGCTCCGCCCGCACCTGTCCGACCGGGAGCCGGAGAGCGGCGGGCTGCCCGCCGAGCCGCCGGAGCTCGCCGGGACCGGCGGGTCCGCGCTGTGCGCGGTGGAGGACGGCGGGGACGCGGTCGGCCTGGCGCTGCGCGCCCCGGCGTCGATCACCGCGCGCGCCGCCGAGCCGCCGCCCGGCAGCACCCCCTCGTGCACCGCGCCGGACCTGATCGGCGTGCGCTCCGGGGAGGGCGGCCTGGTCCGCGCGGCCCGGGCCGGCGGCGACGCCGCCCGCGGCTCCTACTTCCTGGTCACCGACACCGGCGCGAAGTACCCGGTGCCGGACAAGGAGTCGGCGGAGAAGCTCGGCCACCCGCCGTCCACCGCCGGGGACGTGCCGGCCGTACTGCTGGACATGCTGCCCACCGGCCCCGAGCTGAGCACCGCCGCGGCGGCCGCCCCGGCCGCCGCGCCACCGCCGCCGGGCGGGCCCGACTGCCCGGAGTGAGGACCGGCGGACCCCCGCCGGAGACGGATCCCATCGACCAGAGAGGAGCGGCCCGGATGAGCGATTTCAAGAGCAGCGACGAAGCGATGCGCACGGGCAGGGACGCCATGGAGACCGCGCACTCCACCTGCAACGGCATCTACACCCGGGTGGACACCGTCCGCGACATGCTCGGCGGCAACTGGCAGGGCGGCGCCGCGATGCGCTACGACACCGCCCTGGTCAAGTGGCTGGAGGAGCTGCGGCTGATCACCAACGACATGAACAACATGATCGGCATGCTCGGCGGCACCGAGCGCAGCTTCAACGCCATGGAGGACGAGAACATGGTGACCGCCGACTGGAGCTCGGCGCTCAACCCCAACCAGCGCGACGTCGCCGCCGGCCGCTGACCCTCCCACTCCCTTTCCCCTGAGAGGAGCCCCCGAGCATGAGCGCTTTCTCCGCGAAGTACGGCGGCATGGACACCGCCGGGCTCGACCTGAACCAGGCGACCAATGACGTCGCCCGGGCCATCGAGGACCTGGACGACAAGGTCAGGTCGATCAAGAACGAGTGGGTCGGTGACGCCGCCGACCAGTACGAGGTGGCCATCGCCAACTGGCGCAAGAACGTCGACGACATGCGGGTGCTGCTGGCCAGCGCCCAGGTCTCGCTGGACGACATCACCGAGCGCTACAAGCGCGGCGACCTCGGCGAGGCCAGCGTCTGGAGCGGCAAGAAGTGACCCCGGGGAGGGGCCGGCCCGGCGCCGGCCCCTCCGCGGCGGCCGATCGGTTCGAAGACGGGAATCGGAGACGGGAGCGGAGATGGCCGAGGACCAGCTCAAGGTCACCCCGGAGTACCTGCGGACCCTGCGCGAGAAGAACATCGACCCGATGCGGGAGCTCTTCTCCGCGGAGAAGGCCGAGTTCGACCAGTACTACGCGGGCGAGGAGGCGAAGCAGCCGAAGTTCGGCAACCGCGCCCTGCTGCCGTCGGCCGGGGTGCTCTCGGACGAGGTCAAGGCGGTGCTGACCAAGGTCGACGAGATGTTCGTCAAGTACGAGGGGGACCTGCTGGCCATCTCCAAGGGGATCGCCAACAGCGAGCTGGTCTTCGACGACCTGGAGGAGGGCGCCGAGTTCACCGCCGATCAGCTGAACTGGATCTTCTCCTCCTCCGTGACCGGCGGAGGCGGGGGCGGCACGGACGGCGACGGCAACGAGGTCACCTCGTCCACCGACAAGTAGGCCCGGCCGCCGGCCCGACCCGACCGCACCCGAGGAGGAACCGTGGACAACGAGAAGGAACTCCACCCCACAGAGGGGCAGGGGACCACCGCGCCCACCGACGGGGTGGCAGGGGGCTCGGGGGTCCCCGGCTCCGTCGAACTGGACCACCTGCTCAACGTCTTCGCCGACGCCAAGGGCGGCGGCGCGGTCCCTCCGATGGCGAGCCCCCGGACCATCTACGAGACCGGCTGGTTCGACCGGGTCTTCTGGAACGAGGGCAACCCCTACGACGCCGACGAGTGGTACGGCTTCGCCTACGGCGACCGGCTGGGGAGCTACCACAAGGGGATCGGCGACTACTACTCCGGGATCTTCCTGAACCCGCAGATCCTGGACGGCGCCGACACCCTGTGGGGCAAGTTCGAATCCTCGATGGCCACCGTGGTCACCAAGGGCCTCGGCGACCCGAACTTCGGCAGCGACTCCTACCAGGGCGCCAGTCTCAGCCGGCTCTCCGCGCGGCTCAAGGACTACCACACGTTCTTCGACGGCAGGTACGACGAGCTCTGGGAGCTGTACCAGAAGGTCAAGCCGGGCAACGACTCGTTCGAGGGCGCGACCGCGGAGGCGCTGGCCGAGCACCTCAAGATGAAGGCCCTGGAGCTGAAGAGCGTCGCCGACTACCTCGACCCGGTGGAGAAGGCGGTGGCCGCCGCGGTCAAGGCGGTCGACCCGACCTTCTCCGACCCGGTGGTGAAGGCCTACAACGCGTGGGCCGCCGACCCCGACCGCAGCCCGCGCCGGATCGTGCGCACCTGGTGGGAGAACAACCGGGAGAGCGTCACCAAGGACTCCGGCGGCGTCATCAAGATCGGCGGCAGGTCCACCGACGACGTGAACGCCTGGCGCGAGATCGAGCAGGAGATGAAGGACCTGTGGTGGGACAAGCTGAAGCCGCTGCACAAGGCCGTCCTGGAGAACATCGTCCCGCTCTCCACCAGCTACTCCAACGCCTCCAAGGACATCCTCCCCTACACGCCGATCAACACCCAGAAGCCCGGTCCCGACGGCCCCGGTGACGGGCCCGGAGGCGGCGGCGACATCGACGACATCCTCGACGAGATCTTCGGCGGCGGGGACGACGACGGCGACAAGGGCGGCGGAGGCGGCGACGAGGACATCGACGACATCTTCAAGGACCTCTTCGGCGACGGGGACGGCGACGGGACCGGCGGCGACGGGACCGGCGGCGACGGCGGAGGCGGCGGAGGCGGGAACGGCGGCGACAAGAGCGCCGACGACATCCTCAAGGAGCTCTTCGGCGACGGCGGCCCCGACAACAAGGGCACCATCGAGATGGGCCCCGGCGACGGAGGCGGCGGCAGCGGCACGGGCGACGGCCCCGGCGGCGGGCAGGACCTGGGCGTGAGCGGGGACAAGGTCCACCTGAGCGGAGGGCCCGGCGGCGGGTCCGGGGACCAGGTCCCGGGCGGCGGCTCCTTCGACATGAGCGGCGGCCCCGGCGACGGGCCGGGCGGCGGCGCCCCCTTCGTCCCGCCCCCGGTCGGCGGCGGTCCGCTCACCGGCGGCGGCAGCGGCCCCGGGAACCGCAACCGGGACCAGAACGGCAACCCGCTGCCCGGCGGGTCGCTGGACGACCCGTGGGGCGGCGGGAAGGACGGCCTCGGCCCCGATGACGTGCTGGGCCGGGGGGACCACCTGACCTCCTCATCCGACGGGACCGGCACGGACCTTCCCTCCGGCTCGGTGGACCTGCCCGCGCCCCCGGAGCGCACCGGCGTGGAGAGCGGTCCGGACGGCGGGCCGCTGGAGGAGTCGCTGGAGGAGCGGTCCCCCACCGGCGGGTCGATCGACATGTCCGACCTCCCCGACCGGGAGCGGCTCGGCGGCCCGGACGAGCTCGTGTCGTCGGGCGGCGACGAGCGCACCGGCGGCTCCTTCGACCTGCCCGGGTCCGACCGCACCGGCGGGTCGGACGACATCTGGTCCTCGACCGGGGGCGACGAGCGGAGCGGCGGCTCCTTCGATCTGCCCGGCCTCGGCCGCCCGGACGGCCTGGGCGACTTCCGCTCCTCCACCGAGGACCGCTTCTCGCCGAGTCCGGGCGGCTCCTTCGGCTCCTCGGACCTGGGCGGCGGGCGCTCCTCCGGCGGCAGCGGTTCGTTCGACATGTCGGACCTGTCCGGCTCCGGCTCCGGGACCGGCCTCGGCTCGGAGCAGGGCTCCGGCCTGGGCTCCGGTCTGGGCTCCGGCGGCCAGGGGGCTCCCGGCGGCCAGGGCGCCGCGGGCCCGAACGGCCAGGCGGGCCCGGGCGGGCCGATGATGCCGCCCATGATGCCCCCGATGGGCGGCATGGGCGCGGGCGCCGGGGCCGGCGCCGGGAACCAGGAGCGGAACCGCAGCACCTGGCTGACCGAGGACGAGAAGGTGTGGGGCACCTCCGCGAGCGGGGGCCCCGCGGTGCTGGGCCGGCCGGGCGCCGGCCCCGGGAAGGGAGCGAGCGGCGTTGGACATGTCCCTGCCGGAGCAGATGGCTCGGGAACTCGAACGGCTTCGGGAGACGCAGCGCAGCCTCTCGGAGGCAAGCGCAAGCCTGGAGTCGGCCACCGCAGAGGCCGTGTCCAAGGACCGGATGGTCAGCGCGAAGGTGAACGCCAGAGGCGAGATCGATGAGCTGCGGTTCCACACCTCCAAGTACCGGACCATGGCCCCGGCCGAGCTGTCCGCCGCGGTGCTGGACGTGATCGGGCGGGCCCGCGCCGAGATGGAGCAGCGGGTCGCCGACGCCCTCGGCCCGGTGGCCCCGGGGACCCCCGAGTCGCGCGCCGAGGTGATCCGCGGCGGCGACCCGTCGGCGTTCCTCGCCGAGCTGGGCCTCGACTTCCCCGGCCCGCCCAGGCCCTGACCCCCGTCCGCCCCCGTCCGCCCCCGTCCGCCCCCGGGCGGTCCCGGCCCCGGCCCCCGTCCGGCCGGGGCCGGGACCGCCGCCCCTCGGAGAGGAGACCCGTTGACCGACCACATCTCCATCGACACCGACGCCGTCGCCAAGGACGGCGCGGAGATGTACCAGCTCGCCGACTACGTGCGCGACATCAAGTCCCGCTTCTCCTCCTCGGCCGACGCGCTGGGGCGGCCGTGGGGCGAGGGCGACGAGATCGCCGACTCCTTCAAGGAGAACTACCTGCCGGCCAAGTACGGGGTGGAGAGGTTCTTCACCGCGCTGGCCGACGCCTTCCAGGACACCGCCGAGGGCACCGTGGAGACCGCCAAGCAGTTCGCCGATGCCGACGACTACGGGAAGGGGCTGTCGGACAAGCTGATCGGGAACATGGGCGGGGACGGCCCCTCCAGGAGACGGTGAGCCGGGATGGGGATGGAGCTTCCCTCCGAGCTGCGCACCCTGTTCATGGTGCTCACCGGCTCGGAGTGGCCCACCGCCGACGAGGACCGGCTGTGGGCGCTGGCCGACGTCTACGGCGTGACGGCGGAGCAGCTGGAGAACGAGCTGCCGCAGCTCGTGCTGCGCGTGAAGAACAAGGTCCGGGAGAACTTCGACGCCACCGCGGCGGACTTCTTCTCCGACTCGGTGGACCAGTTCACCGGGGGTGAGCGCAGCTACCTCCAGCAGGGCGCCGAGACCACGCGCGGCCTGCAGGAGTACGTCAGCAACGCGGCCACCCAGGTGCAGTACGCCAAGTGGATGATCATCGGGCAGCTGATCCAGCTGACCATCGAGATCGCCTGGGCCATCGCCATGGCGCCGAAGACCTTCGGCCTGTCGCTGCTCAAGATCCCCGTCTTCAAGGCCATCACCCGCACGGTGATCCAGCGGGTCCTGTTCCGGCTCATCTCCGAGCTGGTCCAGCAGATGATCATCAGCCAGATGTTCGCGCTGACCCTGGACGCGCTGATCCAGCGCATCCAGATCGACAAGGGGTACCGGGACCACTGGGACAAGGACCTCACCGAGGACGCCGCCAAGGGCGCGGTGCTCGACGGGGTGTTCGGCACCGCCGCCGCGTTCGGCGGCAACGCGCTGGCGAAGAAGTTCGACGACCTGCTCAAGAACTCCGCCGGGCCGGCCATCACCAAGAACCTGAACGAGGCGTTCGACGGGACCGGCCCGGCCGGCAAGGGCCTGGCCGACGACGTCGGAAAGATCATGGGGGACGAGGCGAACCAGCTGCTCGTCCCCTTCTCCAAGGAGGCCGGGGCCGGCTGGGCCACGCCGATCGCCGCGCAGCGGTTCCGGGACCGGATGGGCGACGCGTTCGCCGACCGGCTGGGGTCCAGGCTCGGCCGCGAGGAGGCCGACCGGCTCGGCCGGGAGTACGCCGACGCGTTCGCCCGGCACTGGGGCTCCAAGGAGCTGGGCGGCAAGCTCGACGAGGTGCTGGGCAAGGCCGGCGGGCTGAGCCCGGGGCTGCGCGACGCGCTCGCCCGCGGACTGCCCGACGGCGTCCGGGACGGCCTGGCCTCGACCGGCTCCACCTGGAAGAGCATGCTCTCCCAGTACAGCTCTCAGGCGATCGCCAACGCCGCCCAGGGCACCCTCAGCGAGGGCTTCTTCAACCTGCTGTTCAGCGATGAGAAGACGTTCTCCGTCACCTGGCTGTCGGCGGTCTCCGGCGCGGTGTCGGGGGCGGTGCAGCAGGGGCTGACCCAGGGCGGCATGGCCCTGGTCGACAAGCTCAATGCGCTCTCCCTGGGGGCGAACGGGCCGGACGTCCCGAAGGGCATCGGGGACGATTCGTCCACCCTGGCCGGCGACCCGACCGGCGGCGGGGAGAAGACCCCGGACCCCTCCGGCTCCTCCGGGAATGACGGCGGGGACGGCAGGGACGACGACGCCGCCACCCTGGTGGGCGACTCCGTGGGCGACTCCGCCGGCGACGAGAAGGAGCAGGGCTCCTCCGGGAAGGACGAGGGCGAGAGCGGCGCGGTCGGCGACGAGGAGCGGAACGGCCGCGACCGGAACGATTCGCAGGAGGACGGCCGGAACGGCACCACCGACGACGCCGACGACACCGCCACCGTCCCGCCCCCGCAGCAGGTGCCGACCTCCTCGGACCAGAAGGCGACGGGAGACGGGCAGGACGGCGAGGCGGGCTCCGGCTCCTCCGCCGGCGACCGGAGCGCGCCGGGGAAGAACGAGGACGGCGCCCCGGAGCAGAGCAGCGCCCCGACGCAAGAGGAATCCCCGGGGTCTCAGAACACGCGGCAGGCCGAGCAGGACGGAAACGGGGCCGCCACGGCCCCGGACGCCGACCGGAGCACCGAGCAGGACGACGTGCACAACGGTGCACCGGCCCCCGCCGGATCGGACGGGCGTTCGGAGCAGTCCACCGAGCAGCAGGCCGGCGCCTCGGAGGACACCCCCTCCACCCGCGCCGCCGACGACGGTTCCGAGACCCCCGCTCCGTCCGAGCGCCCCGCTCAGGACGGTGAGGCCGAGCAGAACGACGGCCCCGCCGGAGCCAAGGCCTCCCAGGACGACGGCTCCACCGGAGACGAGACCGCCCAGGACGACAGGCCCGTCGGAGACGAGGCCGCCGAGGACGAGACCGCCGAGGACCAGGCCACCGGCGCGGAGCAGGCGCAGGCGACCGGGCCCGGTACCCCCGTCGCCGCGGTCCCGTCCCAGGCCGGCCCGCAGGGACAGGGGTCCGCCCAAGGTTCCAACCAGGGATCCGGCCAGGGCGTCCCCTCCCCCGCCAAGCAGCACCCCGGCGCGGGCTCCCCGGCCGGCGCCCAGCCGTCCCGGTCCGCCGGCTCCGACGGCGCCGAGAGCACCTCCGACCGGTCCGGGAAGGGCGAACAGGGCACCGATGCGCCCTCCGCCCCCGAGCGGACCGGCACCGAGAGCCGGACGGACGAGCCCGGCGCCCGGTCCCCGAACGCCCAGCCTCCGAAGGACGGCCCGTCCCCCCTGGCCGACCTGCCCGCCCCGGTGCGCACCGAGATCGCGCAGACCCTGGAGCCGGACGGCTCCGCGCAGGACCGCGACGACGCGGCCGCCCTCTTCAGCGCGGTCTACGACCGCGACGTCCGCGGCCGGTCCGACCAGGACGTCCGCGCCGACCTGCCGCCCCGGCTGCGCGACCGGCTCGACGACGCCGTCCGCCGGTGGACCGCCGACGGCCGCCTGGCCGCCGCACTCGACCGCGCCGAACAGGGCGGCGGCGGGACGCAGCGGCGCCCGGAGCCCCCGCGTCCGGTCCGGACCGAGGGGGAGGCCCGGGACGGCGGCCCCGCACCGGCCCCGCGCCGGTTCCGGGCCGCCGCACCGCCCAAGCCGCAGCGGACCCCGACCCAGAGCACGGGCACGGGCACGGGCACGGGCACGGCGAAGGATCCCGCCGATACCGACCCGACCACCACCGACCCCACCGCGCCCGAATCCGCGGAGTCGCACGAGATGACCGTGCTCTCCACCGACCGGACCGGGGACGGCGCCGAGGACGGCGGCGGTCCCCCGGCCCGGGGCGAGTCCTCGCAGAACCCCCAGGACCGGCCCGAGCGGCAGCGGCCCGAGGACTCCGCCGACGCGGAGGAGCCGCCCGGGGACGACCCCGGCGGCGAGGAGGCCGCGCGGGAGACCCCGGCCGCCGACGAGGGGACCGTCCCGCTGCTGGACGCGCTGGCCACCGCCGGCCGCCCCGGCGAGGGCGGCTACGACAAGGTGCGCCTCGGCTCGGACGACCCGGCCGGGCGCTGGGCGGACGCGCTCGCCGCCCACCTGGAGGCCGACGGCCGGCGGCTCGCCGACGGCGAACGGGACCGGCTCACCGGCGAGGCCCGGCGCGACCCCGGCGGGTTCTTCGCCGGCGGCCGCACCGTCGACGTGCGGGTGGTCGGCGCCGACGGGAGCGCCGGCACCGCCCGGTTCCGCACCGAGCACCGCTGGCGGACCTCCCCGGACTCCTCGCCGCGCGGCAACGTGGTGCACGAGAACCGCGGCAAGTCGGTGTCCACCGGGACCCAGCAGTCCACCAAGGCGTTCAACCCGGCCATGCCGATCACCGTGGTGGGCGAGTTCGGCGGCCAGACCGGGCTGATCACGCCGAAGGCGAAGACGTCCATCGGCGTCCGCAAGCGCGGCATGGACTTCCAGTCCTCCGGCGAGCACAAGCACAAGCGCGGCATCGACGCCGACGGGGACGGCGCCTCCGAGTTCACCGCCGACACCGGGGTCCGGGAGGTCGGCGGCCCCCGCGACGGGGGCGGCTTCACCGTGCGGGACGCGGTCCGCGTCGCGCTGCCCGGCCGCCCCCGCACCGACGGCGGCCAGGGCGCCGCCCCGCCGGACCGGATCGGGTCGGAGGACGGGAACGGCCCGGTGCTCACCCGCGCCCCGCGGTTCACCCGCACCCTGGCGGTGCAGGACGTGCGCGGCGGCCGGTCCCGCGACGGCGGCGGCACCGGCGGGGAGCGCTGGCGGTCGCTGATCGACGCGGAGTCCCTCAAGAAGGCGGCGCCCCTGCTGGACCAGGGGGAGGTCCTGGTCCGGGAGCACACGGAGGTGCGGCGCAAGCGGTTCGGCAGCGAGGCGCGCGTGCTCCGGGCCGAGGTGCACGGCGGCCCGGTCGGCTACCGGCGGATCGGCCCGGCGGTGCTGGACGGCAGCGCGTTCAGCGACACCGACAAGTCGTCGGTCTCCTCCTCGACCACGGCGACCAGGACGAACAAGTACGAGCTGAGCGCCGGGCTCGGCGTGACCGGCACCGTCTCCGCGCCGGAGAGCGCGACCAAGGTCCGGGTGGGCGGCGAGGCCACCGGCGGCGGCCAGTGGTCGGTGAAGAAGACCCGCGGCACCGAGCACTCCTCGGAGCGCGCCCGGGGCGCCAAGACCGAGGGGCCGGCCGCGCTGTACGAGGTCACCCGGCGCTACCGGGTCGTCCACTCCGACGGCGGTACCGAGGAGATCACCGTCGTCAGCCGGGACCTGCTCCCGGTCTCCGACGCCGAGGCGCTGAAGCAGGCGACCGACGGCCCCGGCCTGGACCCCGCCGGCCAGGATCCCGCCGGGGGCGGCACCCGCACCGCGGACACCACCGGGAACACGGCCGCGGACACCACCGCGGACACGACCGGGGAAGAGACCGCGACCGGGGAGGACACCGGCGCGGAGGGCACCGGGGACACCACCGGGCAGGCCCCTCGGGAGGACGGCGGGTCCTCGACCGACACCCCGACCGACCCGCCGACCGGCACCCCGGCCGACGCCCCGCCGGAGCGCCCCGGCGGCATGGACCTGGACGACGGCCGGGTGCGCCACCTCGGCGAGGCCGTCCCGGTCCGGCTGCAGGGCGACGACGGGACGGTTCGCGGCGCCGACGGCGACCCGCACGTGCTGCGGGTCCGCGAGCGGCTGCGCGACATGGTCCGCGCCCGCTTCCCCGACCTGGTGCTGCCGCCCGGCGAGAACCCGCCGCCCCGGAGCCGGTGGAAGGTGCCGTGGCTCGGCTCCGACATGCGCGAGTTCAACACCCGGGCCATCGACGACCTGGCCGCGCGGATCACCGCCGAGCCGGACGCGCTCATCGCGGAGGGGATCTCCGTCCGGCTGCTCACCGGCGGGCTGCGCAACTTCCTGATGCCTGCCCCGGGCCGGTTCAAGAACTTCCTGATCAACACCACGTCGAAGTGGACGAACACGTTCAGCGGCGACGTACGGGACGGGGCGAACTTCGTCCGGGTGGTGCTCACCGCCTCCCCCACCGACCCCGTGCACCAGGGCGCCCGGGACGGCGGGAAGCTCACCTCCTCGCTGGGCGGGACCACCGGCATCGGCCTCGGCCGGCAGCGCGGCACCGGCTGGTACGGGGAGGCCGCGCTGGGCGTCCAGGGCCGGTTCGGCACCACCCCCTCCGGGCTGCCGCAGCACATCGTGGACGGCGGGCTCTCCTACCGGTTCGACCGGGAGGACACGACCCCGCTGTCCGGCACCGCCAAGGGCGGCGTCACCGGCGGCTCCTCCGCCTCCGGGACGGCGGACGCGTGGAACCTCACCCTCAACCTGGAAGTCGGGATCGGCGACGGGGACCCCGCGCGGCTGTTCGACTCCCCCGCCGACGAGCCGCGGCTGCTGGTGGAGACGCCCCGCACCAGGCCGGTCCCGGGCGAGCACTCCCCCGGCCAGGACGGGAAGGACACCGGGGCCCTCACCGAGCAGGCCCGCACCCGGCGCCGCGAGGCCGAGGAGGCCCTCCGCGAGGCCGAGGAGCGGGAGCGGCTGGCCGAGGAGGCGGAGAAGGCCGCCGGAAAGGTCCGCGACGAAGCCGGCGAGGCCCGCAAGGAGCACGAAGAGCAGCAGGGCCCGGAGCGGCGGGCCGAGCGCGAGGCCCTGAGGGAGCAGGCCGGGAAGGACGCCGAACGGGCCGCCGCCGAACGCCGGAACGCCCGGGCCGAACGCGGGAACGCCGGGGCGGAGCGGGAGAAGGCCGCCGAGGCCGAGCAGCGGCGCAAGGAGGCGGCCGCGGACCTCGGCGCGCTCCGCAGCGAGCGCGCGCGCTACGAGGAGCTGCGTCGGCAGGCCGACGAGGCCCGCGCCGAGCAGGAGCAGGCCGCCCAGCGGTGGCGCACCGCGAGCGAGGAGCTGTTCGCCGCCGAGGCGGCCGCCGCCCGCGGCGAGGGCGACGGGCCGCAGCGGGCCGCCGACCGGGCCCGGGTGCAGCGGCTCACCGACCGGTTGGAGGCCCTGGGCAAGGAGCTGCACGCCGCCGAGCGCCGCGCCGAGGAGGCGAAGCGCGAGGCCGACGCCGCGCAGCGCCGGTTCGGGCGCGCCGAACGGCAGGCCGGAAGAGCCGACGGCGAAGAGCAGGGGCCGGACGCCGAACGCCGCGCGGAGCAGGCCGGGAAGACGGACACCGGCCAGCAGGCCGAAGACGCCGGGCACCGCACGGAGCGGACCGGGAAGACCGACTCCGACTCCGACTCCGCATCGCACCGCTCCCGGCGCGCCGACCGGCGGGCCGAGGACCGGATCGCCGACGCCGAGCGCCGGGCCGCCGAAGCCGAGCGCGGAGCCGCGGACGCCGAGCGGCGGGCCGCCGAGGCCGAGCGTCGCGCCGAAGACGCCGAGCGCCGCGCGGACCGGGCCGAACAGGACGCCGCCGACTCCGCGAAGAAGGCCGGGGACGCGGAGGAGCAGGCCGAGAAGGCCAGGGCGCGGGCCGAGGAGACCGCGGAGAGGGCCGAGCAGGCCGAGGCCGCCGCGACCCGGCGGAACGAGGAGGCCCGGGAGGCCCGCACCCGGTCGGACCAGGCCCTGGAGCGGGCGCGCCGGGCCCGGGAGGAGGCCGCCGAGGCGCAGGGCCGCGACGCCGACCGGAGGTTCGCCGAGCGGCGGGACCGGCGGATCCGCGACGAGGGCTCGCGCCTGCTGGACGACATGCCGCACGCCCCGGTGAACGCCGACGGCAACGGCCTGTGGGGCTCGGTCCGGCGGCTGCTCGGCCAGGCCGTCGGCTTCGACGCGGCGGCCCGCTCCGGCCCTGCCCTGCTCGACCAGCCGCGGACGCTCACCTCCGCCAAGTCGCTCGCCGCCAACGGCGACGACCTGCACAACGGCGGCCTGCCGGTGCAGGCCCAGTACGAGAGCGCGCTGACCCGCCGGGGCAACGCGGACCTGCTGCTCACCGCGGAGCGGCTGAACATGCGCGCCTCGCACGCGCTGCTCGGCGGCGGCATCGACCTCACCTACAAGGCGGAGACCGAGAAGTCCCAGGGCACCGGCACGAGCGACTCGCACCTGCTCTCCTTCGGCCTGAAGGGGCAGGGCGCGCCCGACCCCGACGCGGCCAACCACAACCGGCTCCGGGGCATGTTCGGGCTGCGCTGGACCGGCAAGTCCGGCACCGCCCGCACGGAGAGCGCCACCTCCACCGAGGAGGAGCAGATCGGGCTGTCCGGCAGCACGGTCCGGGTCGACGGCGACGACCGGCTCCGGGTGCGGGGCTCGGAGCGCCGCCGGTGGACGCTGGCGCTGCCGATGCCCTGGCAGACCAGCAGGGACCGGCAGGAGGAGGTCGACGCCCGGGGGCGCACGGAGAACGCCTCGGAGTCCCGGCACCGGGTGCTGGACCTGGCCATGCGCGAACTGCTGCGCGGCACCGAGGGGCTGGGTCGCCGGCTTCGGGAGGCCCGGGAGGCCCACCGCGGGCTGGGCGCCCTGCCCGAGGGGTCGACCCGGGGGCACGCGCTCAACGGCGTGGACGTGCAGCGGGCCGTGGACGGCATCAAGGACCAGGTCCGCACGGGGGGCTACGAGCTCACCGAGCAGAGCGTGCACGACATCCGGGTGGCGCTCTCCCGCAACCACTCCCGGCCCGCCATGCGCGACCTGCTCGGCGAGGGGATCGTGGTCCAGGTCCGGGCCAAGGGCGGGGTGCGCTCCGGCGGCGCCAGCCACGGCGGCTGGATGCGGATCAGGCTGGTCCGGGAGCCCGGCGGGAGCGGGACCGCTCTCGGCCCGGTCGAGGCCGGCATGTCCTCCACCCGCACGGTGACCGGCACCGGCGAGCAGAGCGACTCGGCGTCGAAGCAGAACAAGGCCGGGGTGGTGTTCGGGCTGGACGGGGGAGGCCACCCGATCGGCGCCGGGGCTCCGGACGCCAGCGGCAACGCCACCTTCCCGGAGAACCGGATCCACGTGGTGAACGTGCAGGGTCCGATCCCGGTGGCCGAGTTCGGCACCGAGACCGCGAAGACCTCCGCCGAGTCGACGGCGGACAACCGGGAGCGCACCGTGGACGCCCCGGGCGTGAACGCGGAGACCCCGGTCCGGTTGGAGTTCTCCCTCGGCCTGGAGGGCATGACCGACCGCTCGCTGGGCACCGTCCGCGGGAGGGTCGACGGCGTCGGGCCGCTCAAGGAGATCGTCCCGGTGGGCGCGCTGGAGCCGGCCGGCCCCAGGCAGGACGGGACCGGGACCGAGGAGGCCGGCGGGCAGGGCACCGGGACCCGGAACACGGCCGAGGGCACGGGCGGAGAGAGCGGAGAGGGCCGCGAGACCGCCGGGAGCACGCCCGAGCAGGGCGACGGCCAGGGGGACGCGGAGAAGGTCCCGTTCGAGCTGCCGGTCCCGGAGGGGATCGCGCACCGCCCGATCGCCGACGCCCTGATCCGGGCCGGCGCCAGGGCGCTGGGCTGGAGGCCCGCGGCCGGACAGGACACCGTCGAGGCCGCGACCGGTTTCCTGCGCGACGGGCGGGCCGCCGCGCGCGCCGACGTGCTCTCCGCCGCCGCCGGCGAGCAGCGGCTGCGGATGGGCTTCCCCGACGCGCAGCGCGGCCCCGGCGCCCCGCTGCTCGACGGCAGCGGCCCGTTCGCCGTGCCGGGCCTGGACGTGTCGCTGAACGTCTCCGCGCTGAAGAACGGCGCGAAGATCATCGACGTCTCCGCCTCGGCCGGCTCGGACGGCTACGTCCAGACCGCGCGCCGCGAGGAGAGCTCGGCCACCCGGTCGGACGGGGCCACGGTGCCGATGTCGCTGGACATCACCGGTGCCACCGGCACCGGCGGCGAACCGCGCAGCGGCTTCAACGAGAGCTCCCTGTTCATCACCGGCGGCGCGGGGACCTCGGGCGCCCTGTCGGCCTCCTCCGCCGGCGGCAAGCAGACCGCGACCTCCCAGGGCACCGAGTACGGCGAGGCCGGCCCGAAGGCCACCGGCTACCTGGTGCGCATCCCGCTGAACGCGGAGGTCAGGGCGGAGGACACCGCCGCCGAGGGGCCGTTCGGCCTCCCCCTGCGGCCGTCCCGGACCGAGACCGTGCGCACCCACGCCGACGTGTGGCTCACCGAGAGCCAGGCCACCGAGCTGGGCCTGCTCGGCTCCGACGCCAAGGACGCCTGGAAGGACACCGCCGAGGCGCAGAAGAAGACCGCCGACGCGGAGAAGGCGCTGAGCGACGCGCTCGACCGGGAGCTCGGCCTGGACCGCAAGGCCGGCTCCGCCGAGGAGCAGGACGCCCGGCGGGCCGCCGACCTGCTGGCGCTCCCGCCGGACCTGGACCCCGCCGAGTGGAGCGGGAGCGCCCGGGACGCCGTCGCGGCGGTCCGCCGGCACCTCGGGTTCACCGAGGGCGCGGCCGATCGCGGCTGGGGCCGGACGCCCGAGCGGGAGAAGGCGGACCGCGAGGACGCCGAGCGGCGGCTGGCCGCGCTCACCGACGGGGACCGCCTCGACCCCGGCCTCCGCAAGGCCCTGAACGACCTGGTCGAGCGCCGCTCCGAGCTGCAGAAGGCCCTGGGCGAGCAGCGGCGCACGCTCGACGACTACGCGGAGAAGCTGTCCCGGGCGCGCGGCGCGCACGGCGATGCGCAGGACGGCGGGCAGAGCAGCGGGCGGAGCGGCGAGCAGAGCGGCTCCCGGAACGGACGCGGTGGGCAGAACGACCGGAACGGGCAGAGCGAGCAGAGCGAGCAGAGCGAGGAGAGCGGGCGGAACGGGCGGAGCGGCCTGCAGAACCGCCCGCGGCACACCGGCCGCTCCCTCGGCGAAGACCCGCAGAGCGGCGCGAAGGAGGACGCCGGTTCTTCGAAGCAGCGCCGGTTCCCGGCCGCCGCCCCGCCGAAGCGGGTCGGGACCCAGTCCTACGAGATGACCGACTTCTCCTCCCGGGCAGAGTCCTCCACCGCACAGCAGAACCAGGGCGGCCTGCGAGGACGGCGGCACGACCTGGACCCGATCCCGGAAGCGGAGGAGAACCCCGAGACCGTCCAGGAGACCGAGACCGTCCAGGAGACGGAGACCGCCCATCACGGGGCGGAGGACTCCGACGCCTCCTCCGTGCGGAGCGAGACGGCCCCGCCCCCGCCCGTCGACCGCGACACCCGCGGCCTGCTCGACGCGCTGACCCGCGCGGGCACCCGCGACCAGGGCGGCTTCTCCGGCGTGCACACCCCGCGCTCGGGCGCGGCGGCGGAGACCGTCCACACCGTCCGCGAGCGGATGCGGAGCAACGGGTGGTGGCCCACCCGCGACGGGCTCCGGCTGCTGCAGGACGCCGCCGAGCAGGGGCCGCGCTCCTCGGACCGGGACGGCCGGCTCACCGTCTCCGTCCCGGTGGAGTCCGCGGACAGGTCGCGCCGGGGCACCGTCGACGTCGAGCTCTCCCGGGTGTGGCGGGCCGCGGACGGCGCGACCGGGCGGCCCACCACCACCTACGAGGACCGCGCCAAGCACACCGGGACCGCCTCCCAGCAGTCCCGCAAGCAGGTCAACATCACCGCCCCGGCCACCGTCGTCGGCAAGATCATGGGCAAGGTCGCCCTGCTCGACGTGAAGCTCAAGGTGCTGCTGGCTCAGCGGCAGCGCGGCACCCAGTACCAGACGGCCGCCGAGACCAGGACCAAGCGCGCGGTCGACGCGTCGGGCGACGCGGCCGAGTACACCGCGGACACCCGGATCCGGCTCACCCTCCGGGACGGGGACCCGGCGGGCGGCGGAGCCGCCCGCGAAGGCGGCGGCACCGCGCCCGGGCAGGGCGGAGGCGGCCCGCTCCGCGACCCCGAGGCGACCGTGTCCGACGTCCGGCGGGTGACCCTGCCGGGCCGCCTCGCGACCGGGGACGGCGTTCCCGCCCTGCCGGAGGCGATCGGCGCCGCCGGCGGCCCTGTGCTGCGCCGCGCCCCGCGGTTCGCCCGGACGCTGGCCCTGCTCGGCCCGGGCGGGGACCGGACCGCGACCGGCCTCTCCACCTCGGACGCGGCCGGGTCCCGGCACGACCTGGGCCCGGGCGAGCGGGACCGGCTGGAGCGGCTGCTGGGCCCGAACGGCGTCAAGGACGCGATGGCCCGGCTGGACCGGGGCGAGACGCTGTCCCTCCCCTACACCCAGCGGGAGTCCGGCCGCACCGGGTCCAAGGAGTGGCTGAACAGCGCCGAGATCCACGGCGGCCCGGTGCACTACCGGAGGGTCGGTCCGGTCCTGGAGGGGAGTTCGTTCAGCGACGGCGACAAGTCCTCGGCGTCGGCGGCGACCACCGCCAACCGGACCGGGAAGTTCGAGGTCGAGGCCGAGGGCGGCGTGATGGGCACCGTCGACCCCACCCCGGGCGCCACCGCCCGGGTCGGCGGCTCCCTGAAGGGCGGCCACCAGCGCACCGTGAAGCAGGGCCGCTCCACCGACCACGGCGCCGAGCGCAACCGGGCCGCGTCGGCCGAGGGCCCTTCCGCACTGTACGAGGTCACCCGCCGGTACCGGATCACCACCACCGAGGGCGTGTCCCGGACGGTGGAGACGACCACCCTGGACCTGCTCTCCGCCGAGGACGTCGCCGAGCTGACCGGCCCGGCCTGGACCGACCCTCCGGCCGGCGCCGAGCGGCCCTCCCCCGGCGGGCTCGGGCTGGACCGGCGCCGGATCACCGACTTCGGCGAGGCGCACCCGGTCGGCCTGCGCTGGGGCAACGGCGACCTGCGCAAGGAGCCCCCGGCCCGAGAGCAGGGCCAGGAGCAGGGCCAGGGACGGGACCGGAACGGCGGGCAGGACCGGCAGGAGCCCGGCGACACCCCGGCCCGGGACATCGCCCGCCGCGTGCACGAGATGGTCCACCGGGCCCGGCCGGACCTGGTGCTGCCGCCGGGCGAGCGGACCGATGACCGGCCCGGCGGGTGGAACCGGCTGTGGCGCAAGCGCGACACCCGGCTGCTGAACACGATGCGGCTCTACTCGCGGATCGAGCGCGCCGCGGTGGAGGCCGACGCGCTCTCCGGCGAGGGCGTCGTCATCGACCTGCGCCCGTCCGGGTTCACCAACCTGTTCCGGCTCGGCCCGGGGCCGGCCCGGCAGGTGTTCAGCGGGCTGGGCATGATGTCCGACCGCAGCTCCCAGGACGGCGCGAACCACTTCAGCGTGCGGATCGGCGCGGACTTCACCGGCGGGGTGCACCGGGGCACCCGGGAGTCGGGGAAGCTCTCCTCCTCGCTGACCGGGAGCGCCTCGCTCGGCGACGCCACCGAGCACGGCCGCAAGGCCGCGGTGGAGGGCGGCTTCAAGGCCCAGTACCGGCACGGCCAGACCCCCGCGGACATGCCCTGGTTCATCACCGAGTTCGGGGCGACCGACCGGGCCGAGTGGGGCTGGACCCGGTCGGCGCAGGACGGCGGCAAGGGCGGGGTGGAGGCCGGCGCCGGCTCGTCGGGCCCGGTGGACCGGTGGAGCTACACCGCGAACCTGAACGTCTCCCTGGCCGGGGGCGAGTCCCGGCCCCTCTACCGGGGGGCGCGCGAGGGCGACCCCCCGCCGGTGCTCCTCGTGGAGACCCCGGCGACCCGGGAGGTCCCCGGCGAGCAGCGGCCGGTGGACGGCGGCGGGCGGCCGCGCACCCTGAGGGCGCTGCGCACCGAGGCGAACCGGCTGCGGAACGGCCTGGCCGCCCTGATCCGCCTCCCGGCCAGGGAGAGCGCCGCCGCGGAGGCGGACGGCGCCGCGCGGACCGCCGCGGAGACCGCCCGCGGGCTCCGCGACGAGGCGGACGGGGCCGCGCGGCTCCAGGGCGAGGCCCGGGACCGCGCCGACCGGGCCGAGGGGCGCCTCCGAGAGGAGCGGCGGGACCGCGCGGAGGCGCAGCGCGGCCTCACCCGGGCGTGGGAGGGCATCGCCGCCGCGCAGGACCGGGTGACCGAGGCCGAGGGCAGGCTCGCACAGGAGCGGCGGAAGGCCGAGGCGGCGCCGGAGCGGCGCACCCCGGGCGGGGCGGCCGGCCCCACCGGGGACCGGCGCGCCCCGGGCGGCCGGGACGGCGGCGCGGCCCAGGAGAGCGGGGACGGGATCCGGCGGGCGCAGGACGGCCTCCGGGAGGCGCAGGACGGACTCCGCGAAGCCCGGGAGCTGTTCCAGGAGGCCCAGAGGGAGCTCCGCGACCGGAACGAGCGGGTCCGGCAGGCCGAGGAGGACCTCGCCGAGGCCCAGGGGGACCTGGACGGCGCCCGGGTGCGGCGCGAGGCCGCCGAGGACGAGGCGGGGCGCGCCGAGCAGCGGGCCCGGGAGGCCCGGGACCGGGCGGACCGGGCCGGAAGGGCCCTGCGCAACACCCGCGAAGAGGTCCGCCGGGCCGGGTTCGACGGGGCGGACGAGGCGGAGGCCCGCTCGCGGACCGCGCGGGCCCGCGCCGAGGTGCGCGACGCCGAGTTCCGCGCCGAGCGGGACCGGCGGATCCGGGAGGGCGGCGAGGACGCCGGCGTCCTCCTCGACCTGCCGCACGCCAACCGCTCCGCGCACGCCGACGGCCTGCTGGACACGGTGCAGCGGACGCTCGGCCGGGCGACGGGGTACGCCAGGGCGCTGTGGTCCGGCGAGGCGGTCGGCGGCCAGCTGCGCACGCTCACCTCCCCCCGCTCGCTCGCCGCCGAGTCCGATGCGCTGCGCCGCGGCGGGCTGCCGTTCCGGCAGCAGTACGAGGACGCCATCACCAAGCGCTCCGACGTGGACGGGAGGATCACCGCCGAGGACCGCGGAATCTCGGTCTCCGAGGCGCTCCGCGACGGCGGCATCGACCTGACGGTGAAGACCGAGAGCGAGCGCGCCACCGGCAGCGGCCGGGCGTTCTCCAACAAGGCCGACGCCGGCCTGAAGTTCCAGGGCTCCCCGGACCGCGGCTCCTCGGTGTACAACCTGATCCGCGGGTCGCTGGGCGGCTCCTGGACCTGGAGCCGGTCCTCCGCCACCGCGGAGAGCACCGGGTTCACCGAAGAGGACAAGTTCACCCTGGCCGGGAGCACCGCCGGCGTCTCCCGCGACGTGCGGTTCCGGTTCTCCGCCGACCTCCGCGAGCGGTGGAACATGCTGGTCGGCCTGCCGTTCGAGCGGACGGCGACTCAGCCCCCCGCGGACGGCGCGGACGGGAACGGGGACGGCGCGGACGCGGACGGCGCCGCCGGCCGCGAGGAGACCCGGTACCGCGTCATCGACCTCGCCATGAAGGGGCTGCTGCGCGGCACCGAGGGGCTGGCCGCCCGGCTGCGCACCGCCCGCGGCGCGCCGGAGGGCCTGTCCGCCCCCGCGCCCGGCACCGGCCGCGGGCTCTCCCTCGGCGGCCTGGACGTCGACGCCGCCGTCCGGGGGATCAAGGAGCAGGTGGAGGCCGCCGGGTACCGGCTCACCGGGCAGAGCGAGCACGACGTCCGGATCGCGCTGTCGCCCAACGACGCCCGGGGCATGCGCCGGCCGCTGCTCAGCGAGGGCCTGGTGGTGCGGGTCCGGCTGCGCGAGAAGACCCTCGGCGGCCAGCGGTTCAGCGACGGCGGCTGGCTGCGGCTGCGGCTGGACCGGGGCGCGCCCGCCGCCGGCGCGGTGGAGTCCCAGATGACCTCCGAGCGCACCGACACCGACTCCGAGGAGCGGGGCGCCTCCACCGCGAAGGGGAACAAGTTCGCGCTCTCCACCGGCCTCGACGGCGGGGCGCGGCCGCTCGCCGCGGAGCCGCCGGCCACCGAGGGCGGCTCCCCTCAGCTGCCGTCGGACCGGGTGAACACGCTGGGCCTCAAGGGCCCGCTGCCCGCGCCGGAGCTGGGCACCGAGCACACCACCGCGTCCGCCGACTCCACCAGCGACAACCGCACCCGCACGGTGAAGGAACCGGGCGTGAACACCGAGTCCCGGCCCCGGCTGCTGTTCACCCTCACCCACGAGGGCGGCTGGAACAACCCCAAGGCCCCCATCGAGGGCGCGGTGGACGACGTCGGGGCGCTGAAGGAGATCGTCCCGGTCAGCGCCATGGAGACCGCCCCCCAGGGGCCGCCGGCCGCGGACGGCCGGGGCCCGGTGCGGCCCGAGGAGCGCCCCGCCGCCGTCCCGCTCAACCGGAACGCCGAGTTCCAGAACGACATGGAGGACATCGGTTCCTGGTGGCGGAAACTGGTGCTGGGCCGCCCCTCCTCCGGGCCGGAGAACCTCCCGATGCCGGAGTCGATCGGTCCCGGCGCCGGCGACGCCCTGGCGGTGGCCGCCGCGCTGGCGAAGGGGTGGAACCCCGGCGAGGGGACCCCCTCCCCCGAGGCGGCGCAGGCCTTCCTGAACGGGCGGCGCGGCGCGGGTGTGCGCGGCGGGATGCTCCCGGCGGCCGCCGGGGAGCAGGCGCTCCGCTCGCTCTTCTCCGCCTCCCAGAGCGAGGGCGGCGCGGCGCTGCTGAACGGCGGGGGCGACGGCCCGTTCGCCGTGCCGGGGCTGGACGCCCGGCTGTTCACCTCGCTGCGGCCCGGCGAGGGGCGGATCATCGACGTGGACCCGGACGCCTCGACCGAGCGCTCCGTGCAGACCCTGCACCGCGAGGAGAAGTCCGGGTCGCACGAGGGGGACATGACCCAGCCGGTCTCCCTCGACGGCACGGCCGCGTTCGGCACCGGCACCGACCCGGCCCAGGACGGGTTCGCCCCGAGCGCGGTCTTCGCGTCGCAGTCCGCCTCGGGGAGCGCCGCGCCGGGCGGCGGCGCGAGCGGCAGCAAGCAGGCCGCCACGACCGTGGACACCGACCACCGCGGCCCGGCCGAGAAGAAGGGCCGCTACCTGGTCCGGATGCCGATGGACGCGCTGGTGGTCGCGGACTCCCCCGGGCACCGGTACGGGCCGTTCGGCCCGGTCCGGCACCACGCCCGCGCCGTCTCCACCGAGACCTACGCCGACGTCTGGCTGACCAGGGAGGAGGCGGAGTCCCACGGGCTGCTCGGCGGCGGCGCCGAAGCCGCGTGGGGCGGGGTCGCCGCCGCGAAGCAGCGGGCCGCCGACGCGGAGAAGGCGCTGTTCGACGCGGTGGACCGGCACCTCGGGCTGGACCGCGACCCCCGCGGCGAGCAGGGGCGGACCGGCGCCGAGCGCGCCCGCACCGCGATGGACCTGCTGGAGCTCCCCCCGAACCTGGACCCCTCGGGCTGGTCCCCGGAGGTCCGGGACGCGGTGGCGGCCCTGCGCAGGCACCTCGGCGCCGGCCCCGGCACCGCCGGCGGCGGCTGGAACCGCTCCGGGGAGCAGGAGGCGCGGGACCGCGCCGCCGCCGAGCGCGCCCTCGACCTGATCGACGCCGAGGCCGCCGCCGGGCGCCCGGTCTTCGACGACGGCGTCCGCGCCGCGCTGCGCGACCTGTCCGACCGCCGCTCCGGGCTGCAGCGGGCGCTGGAGCGCCAGCGCCGCGAGTTGGACGCGCTCGGCACCGCACTGGCCGGCGCCCGCTCCCCCGGCGGGACCGGGTCCGGCGGGACGGGGACAGGCGGGACCCAGACCGGCGGCGGCTCGGGGCACGGGGAGGGGACCTCCTCCGGGATCCGGGTCGGCGCCGCGAGCCCGCCCGGCCCCGCCCCGGCGAACGGTCCGCATCCGGCGCCGCACGGCGGCGGGGACACCGCCCGGCGGGACGACGGCTCCTCCCCGGAGCAGGACGGCTCCCCCGCCGCGCCCGCCCCGGAACAGGACGGCTCCCCGAAGCAGGGCGGCGCAGAGCAGGACGCCCCGGAACAGGACGGCGCACCCGGTCCGCGGCAGGACCCGGACCGGTTCCGGGAGGCGCCGGTGCACGAGGGCCTGGCCGGCCCGGAGTCCTGGGCGCACGCCCGGGAAGGCGCCCCGGTCGCCCGGGTCGGCGGGAACCGGGACACCTCCGGCGTGGAGGCCGCGTGGACGGAGGTGCTGGACGACCCGGAGGCCGGCCTGCGGAACCCGTCGGTGTCCGTCGCCGAGCACGGTTTCGACGTCCGCCGGATCCCGCTGCCCGACCCGGCGCCCGGCGGCCCGACGCATGTGCGGGAACTGACCGTGCGGGTGCACTTCGGCCTCGGGTCCGGCGTCTCGGAGAAGCAGGCGGCCGACGCCGAGCAGGAGTACCGGGCGCGGCTGGAGGAGGTGCTCAACCGCCGGTACCGGCTCCCGGGCAGCGGCGACCAGCTGCACGTCCGGGTGGAGTCGGTCGGCCCGGAGGAGGCTCCGCACACCCGGGTCGCCTGGGTGCACGACAACCCCGATCTGCCCGGCCGCAGCGACACCGCCGCCTGGCGGCTGGGGGACGGGCCGGACGTGTGGCTGCACGAGACCCTGCACGGGCTCGGCCTGCGCGACGAGTACGCCGACCCGCCGCAGGACGCGGAGAACGAGCGGCCCCCCGGCGCGCTCCGCCGCTCGCCGCGCTCCACCGCGGTGCGCGAGGCCGGCGGGTACATGGACGCCCCGCACGGCGGCGGGGACGGCGCGCCGCCGAAGGTCCTCGCCGGCTACCTGGAGGAGATCGAGGCGACGGCCGACGCCGCGTCCCGCTACGACGCGCCCGCCCGGCTGGCCGACCTGCCCGTCCCGGTGCTCGAAGAGCTGGCCGGGGTCCTGGACCCGAGTGCCTCCTCCGCGCGGGACCGGGACGACGCCGTCGAGCTGTTCGGCGCGCTCTACGACCGCGACGTGCGCGGCCGCTCCGACGAGGAGGTCCGCGCCGGACTGCCGCCGCGCCTGCGCGACCGGCTGGACGCGACCGCCCACCGGTGGGCCGCCGACGGCCGGTTCACCCGGGCCCTGGACCTGGCCCGGCGGGCCGGGATGGAGGGCCCGCTGTCCCGGATGCCCCGACCGGCGCCCGTGGACGACCCCCCGGTGCGAGCCGCCGCACCGCCCAGGGGCGGCTCCGGCTCCACCGGCGCGCCGTCCGAGGGCGGCTCCGGCGCCGCCGGCGGGCCGCCCGGGGCCGACTCCGATACCTCCGGCGGATCCGGCTCCACCACCGCACCACCCGAGGGCGGTTCCGGTACCTCCAGCGGCTCCGGCGGCGGACCGCCTGCCCCCGGGGAGGACTCGGTGGAGGAGAATGCCGGGGAACCCCACGGGAGCGGCCCCGCCGCGCCCGTACCGGCGGCGGGTGCGCCGTCGCTGGCCGCGGACTTCTTCTCCGCCCTCAACCCGCAGACCTCACCGCCCCCAGCCCCCTGACCGGATCGCGGCGCCCCACCCGCGACCGGCCCCCCACTCAGAGAGGAACCGAGACATGGCAGGAGAATCCGCGAAGGCCGAGCGGCCCGGAGCCCTGATGAGCTCGGCCGACCCGGCACCGGAGTCGGCGGCGGCGCCGACCGGTCCGGCGTCCGCGCCACCGCCGCCGGCCCCCGCCGGCCCCGCCGCGGCCGCGAAGGCCGCCGGGACGGCTCCCCCCGCCGCGGGCGCGGCGGCCGGCCTCACCGCCGCGCTGGGCCGGTTCGGCGCCCGGTCGGCGGTGGAGGGGAAGGGCGCCGCGGACACCGCGCACCGGCCCGGCAAGCCCACCATGGCGCTGGCGGCGATCGCCGGCCTGATGCTGGTCGCCGCCCCCTTCGGCTTCTCCGAGGCGGGCATGCGGATGGTCGGCGCCGTGGGCGCCACGGGGACCGAGGGCGGCCCGGCCGACGCCGCGGGCGCCCCCGCCGGGGCCCAGGTGCCCGCGGCGGGCGGCGGCCCGGTGGTGCCCGGCGACGGCGGTGCGGGCGGCGGCCAGGACCCGGGCGGCTTCGTCCCGGACGTGCTGCCGCAGGCGCCCGGCGCGGTCGGCGAGGACCGCGACGACGACGGCGGAGGCGGCGGGGAGTCCGGCGGCGGGGGCGGCGAGGGCGGCTCCGGCCCGGTCGGCGAGGCCCCGGTGCAGTCCCTGGTCGACGGCTCCCCGCAGGAGGACGGGGAGGACGAGGAGAAGGGGAAGGGCGAGGACGCCGAAGACGGCGAGCGCGGTGAGCGCGGCGCCGGGGAAGAGGACGGCGGGAAGGGCCCCGGCGGGGACGGGGAGAAGGACGCGGAGGCCGACCCGGAGAAGGGCGCCCCGAAGGGCGGGGAAGAGCCCGGCGACGGAGAGGACGGGGAGAAGGGCGCCGGCGCCGAGGCCCCCGAGCGCTCCGAGCAGAAGGACCCCGGGAAGGAGGGCGGCGACGGCGGCTCCGGCGGCGGCGCCCCGGAGAAGCAGGACCCGCCGGCCGCGGAGGAGGGCGGCCCGTACTCCACCCACCTGGACTCCTCCCCCGGCGCCCGGGACGTCAAGGACGAGAAGAACTACGTCGCGGTGGCCGGCCCCGGCTGCGACGACAGGGGCGCCTCCTACGCCCTGCACGGCGGCGGCATCGAGCGCACCGGCTCCTCCGGCTACACCGACCTGGGCTGCGACGACGCCTACGACGCCCTCCCGGTCAGCGGCGACCCCAACTCCTACGCCGAGACCGCCGCGACCTGGACCTTCACCCCGGGGACCACGGACTCCACCTGCGCGCTGCGCATCCTCGTGGTCAGCGGCGGCCACCCGCTGTGGGAGAGCGGCGAGCCCGCGCACTTCGAGCTGTTCAACGGGGAGCGGGCCGGCGGCGAGAACCGCGGCGTGTACAAGATCGGCAAGCCCGAGGGCGGCAACTACTGGGCGGTCACCGAGTTCGGCGACGTGAACCGGTCGTTCACCCTCCGGCTGACCAACACCGGCAGCGCCGGGAAGCTCCCCGCCTCGGTCGTCGAGGCCGAGTGCTGGTGAGCGGGGTACCGGTGAGCGGGGCGCCGGCCGCCGGACGGGCGGCGCCGGGGCGGCGGCGGGCCGTCCGATGACCTCCGCTGGGAGCGCCGCAGGGAGCGGTGCGGGGTGCGGCGCGGCGCCGGGCGCGCCGCACCCCCGCGCCCCGGGCGGCGCGGCGCCGGTGCGGCGCTCCGGGGCCCGCCCTCCGGGGGTGTCGGCCGGAGGCGGCATTCTGGGGCCGGGGCCCGGCACCGGTCCGCCGCCGGCGCCCCGCCCGCCCGGCCGCCGCTTCCACCTCCGCGGCGCCCGCTCGGCCGCGTCCACCTGAACGATCATGGAGACGAAGAGTTGAACACCCCGCACATGCGCACCGTCGACCCGTCGGGCGGCGCCGATTACCGCACGATCGGCGAGGCGGTCGCCGCCGCCGGCGACGGGGCGGTGCTCTCCCTCGCGCCGGGGCGCTACGACGAGAAGCTGGTCCTCACCCGGGTGGTGACCCTGATGGCCGCCGAGGAGCCCGGTTCGGTGGAGCTCCTCAGCTCGGAGGGGAGCGTGATCACCTCCATCGCCGAGGCGGTCAAGCTGACCGGGCTGGTGCTGCGCGGCCGCGACTCCGAGGCCCCGGTGGTGGACGCCGCCGCCGGGCAGGTGGAGCTGGCCGACTGCCGGGTGGACGGCGCCGCCTGGGCGGCGGTGCTGGCCCGCGACGAGGGCGCGGTGGCGCTCCGCGGCTGCCGGGTGACCTGCACCGAGGGCGCGGGCATCGTGGTGACCTCGGCCCAGCCCAGTGTGATCGAGGACTGCGTCATCGAGGACGTGGCCACCAGCGGCCTGGTGATCAACGAGCGCGGCGCCCCCCAGGTGCGCCGGTGCACCATCCGCGACGCCGGCGGCAACGGGATCTACGCGGCCGGCGGCGGCGCGGGCCTGGTGGAGGAGTGCGAGGTGAGCGGCACCGCCAAGCCCGCCGTGGCGGTGGACGAGCACGCCGCGCCGGAACTGGTCCGGCTGCGGGTGCACGACGTCGCCGACGACGGGGTGGTGGTGTCGTCCCGCTCGGCGGTGCGGCTGTCCGAGGTGGACGTGCGCGACGCGGCCGGCCGCGGCCTGGTGCTGCAGGGCGGCACCGACCCGCGCGCCGACCGGGTGACGGTGGTGCGCAGCGGCCGCGAGGGCGTCCTCGCCGAGGAGAAGGCGCGCGGGCTGCTCACCGGGGTGGAGGTGCGCGAGGCCGGGGGCGACGGGGTGCGCGTCGCCGGGCGCTCCTCGACCGCGTTCAGCGGGCTGGAGGTGCACGCGGCCAAGGCCGGCGGGGTGGTCGTCGCCGAGGACTCCACCGCCGAGTTCGACCAGCTGACCGTGGACGGGGCGGCCGGGGCGGGGGTGTCGGTGCTGTCCGGCGCCGCCCCGTTCCTGCGCCGGGTCCGGCTGCGCGGGGTGCGCGGGCACGGTGTCCGGTTCGAGGGCGGCGGGGGCCGGCTGGAGGACGTCGAGGTGGCGCAGGCGCGCCGGGCCGGGGTGCACGCCTCGGGCGAGGCCCGCCCGTCGGTGACCGGCCTGCGGGTGGTGGAGGCCCGGGAGAACGGGGTGACCGCCTCCGGCGGGGCCGTGCTGGACCTGCGGGACGGCGAGGTCTCCGGGTGCGGCGGGGACGGGCTGGCGGTGCACGCCGAGGGCGAGGTGACCGCGCTGCGGGTGCGGGTGCACGGCAACGGCCGCAACGGCGCGCTGGTCGCCGCGGGCGGCCGGGCGGTGCTGCGCTCCTGCGACCTGTTCGGCAACGAGGCCGACGGGGTGCTCGTCGGCAGCGGCGAGGACGTGCTGGTGGACGGCTGCACGGTGCGCGACAACGGCAGGGCCGGGCTGCGGCAGACCGTCGCCGGGTCGCACGTGCGCGCCGAGGAGCTGGTCAGCGAGGGCAACCGGGCGGAGGACAGCTACGGCCCGGACGCGGTTCCGGCCGGCGCCCCGGTTCCGGGGGCGTCCGGCGGCGGCTCCGGGCAGGACGCCGAGGAGGAGGACGAGGGGCCGCTGGCCGAGCTGCAGGCCCTGATCGGCCTGGAGACGGTGAAGAGCGAGGTCACCACGCTGGTGAACCGGAACCGGATGGCCCGGCACCGCGCCGAGATGGGGCTGCCGTCGCCGCCGGTCGCCCGGCACCTGGTGTTCGCCGGCCCGCCCGGCACCGGCAAGACCACGGTGGCCCGGCTCTACGGGCGGCTCCTGGCCGACCTGGACGTGCTCCGCTACGGCCACGTGGTGGAGGCGGCCCGCGCCGACCTGGTGGGGCAGTACGTCGGCGCCACCGCGATCAAGACCACCGAGGTGTTCGAGAAGGCGCGCGGCGGCGTGCTCTTCGTGGACGAGGCCTACACGCTCTCCGCGGAGGGCGGCGGCGGGTTCGGCCAGGAGGCCATCGACACCCTGGTCAAGCTGATGGAGGACCACCGGGACGACGTGGTGGTGATCGTCGCCGGCTACGCCCCGGAGATGGAGGGGTTCCTCGCCTCCAACCCGGGCCTGGCGTCGCGGTTCGCCCGCACCGTGGAGTTCCCCAACTACAGCCCCGAGGACCTGGTGGAGATCGTGCGGAGCCTGGGCTCCCGGCACAGCTACACCCTGGACGAGGCGCTGCCGCCGCTGCTGCTCCGCTACTTCGACCGGATGCCGAAGGGCCCGGCGTTCGGCAACGGGCGCGAGGCGCGCAAGGTGTTCGAGGAGATGGTGGACCGGCAGGCGCACCGGCTGGGCGAGAACCCGCCCGCCGACCCGACCGAGCTGACCCTGCTGGTCCCGGAGGACCTGGGCGACGCGGCCGAGGCGGAGGAGTCCGGCGCCGGCACCGACGAGGTGGCGGCGCTCCGCGCCGAGCTGGACGGGCTGACCGGGCTCGCCGAGGTGAAGACGGTCGTCAACGACCTGGTGAACGTGCTGGTCGCGGCGGCCCGCCGGCGCGAGCTGGGGATGCCGGTGCCCACTCTCAGCCACCACCTGGTGTTCTCCGGTCCGCCCGGTACCGGTAAGACCACGGTGGCCCGGCTCTACGGGCGGCTGCTGAACGCGCTGGGCGTGCTGCCCGGCGGCCAGACCGTGGAGGCGGCCCGCGCCGACCTGGTGGGCCGGTACGTCGGGCACACCGCCCAGCTCACCACCGAAGTCTTCGAGAAGGCCAAGGGCGGGGTGCTGTTCATCGACGAGGCCTACACGCTGACCCCGGCGGGCGGCGGCAACGACTTCGGCCAGGAGGCGGTGGACACCCTGGTCAAGCTGATGGAGGACCACCGGGACGAGGTGGCGGTGATCGTCGCCGGCTACGACACCGAGATGAACCGGTTCCTCGCCTCCAACCCGGGCCTGGCCTCCCGGTTCGCGCACCGGGTGCCGTTCGCCGACTACTCCGGCGCCGAACTGGTCTCGATCGTGGAGGGCATGGCCGAGGCCGGCGGCTACCGCATCCCCGCCGAGACCGCCGAGGCCCTCCTCGCCCACTTCGACGCGGTCCCCCGCACCGAGGCCTTCGGCAACGCCCGCTACGCCCGCCAGGTCCTGGAGAAGATGATCACCCGCCAGGCCGGCCGCCTCATCTCCCTCCCCGACCCCACCCGCGACGACATGGTCGTCCTCACCCCCACCGACGTGCCCTGACCCCGCACACCCCGGGGCCGCGCCGCCTCCCCTCCCCCTCCCCCAGGCGCGGCCCCGGCCCCAGCCGGGCGCGGCGCCCCACGGGCTGAGGGTTCAAGCAGGCGGCGAAGGCAGCGGTGGGGACCGGCCGGTCGGTCCGGCGCGGCGCCCCACGGGGCGAGGGTTCAAACAGGCGGCAAAGGCGGCGGTAGGGACCGGCCGGTCGGTCCGGCGCGGCACCCCACGGAGCAAGGGCTCAGACCGGCAGCGACGGCGAAGGAAGGGCCGGGACCGGGCACCCCAGCCGAGCGCGGCGCCCCAGCCGGGCGCGGCGCCCCACGGAGCGAAGGTCCAAACAGGCGGCAAAGGCGGCGGTAGGGGCGGAGCGGAGGCGGCCGCCCGAGCGCGGCGCCCCACGGGGCCGGGGTTCAAGCAGGCGGCGAAGGCGGGAAGGGCACCGGCCGACCGGTCGGGCGCGGCACCTCGCGAAGCAGGGGTTCAAGCAGGCGGCGAAGGCGAGAGGGGGCCAGGCGCCGCGTCCACCGGCCCGGCCCGCCTGGGCCCGCCAGGGGCCTTATCCCTGTATGCCCGGTTCGCGGCGGAGATCGGGCGGGCGCGGGAGCGCCCTGCGCACCCCGGCAGCACCCCGATTACATCTACCAGCGAGTAGTAAGCCCCGAAGCCCCCACCACCCCCTCACCGATCACCCAGAGTGGCCAAGGCAGGCCCTCCCAGCAGGGCAAAAGCGACATCTAGTCCGCACTCCTGCTCTTCCCGGGTTCCGGCCCCCTGCTTCCCGGCCTTCCGGGCGGCTCGAACCCCCCAACACCGGCCCGATCAAGGCGATTCGGGGCTTCCGGGGGCCGATCCGGGC